>NZ_CP159835.1:1200000-1800000 GCF_047731265.1 Patiriisocius sp. Uisw_017
TACTAATAATTGTAGGTTTCGCTTATGGATATTATAAAGATTCTACCGCCGAAAAAACCTACAATAATGAATTGATTGTAATCCCTAATTTTGAAAGTGTAGATTATCTCTATGACAAGGTAAAAGCAGTAAACCAAAAAATAAGCGCTGGCGATACTATCTATATGAAGCAGATTCTAGGCGCCAACTTTAAGAGATTGAAAAACATTAAAATTGAGCCAATCGTAGATTTGTATAACTTTCTATCCAAGTCGCGAGCGAATATAGACATCTTCAGTATTCTTTCAGAAAAGCAAGATTTTACAGATTATGTGGAAGAATTTGCAAACAGCAAATACTACAAATATCATAGAATGTCTGTCTCAATAGAGAGTAATGACTCTTCAGAAAAGGTTGTTAGCGATTTAATAAAATTTTTAAATGACAATGATCATTTCAGCGCTTATGAAAAAATATTCAAGGAAACGAAAGATTTTGAAATAAAGGAATATTATAAAATCTTAACTCAGATAGACACTTTGATAAAGGCGAGTGCGACTTTCAATAGCGCACCATCTTCAATAGAAGTAGTTACAAATAACGATCAACACGAGTTAATTGATAAAAAAAGGCAAGTTTTAGCGAACCTTGTGGTACTGAAAACGGCGCAATTAGATTATACAAAACCTATAAAACTAATAAATGCCGATTACAATTTAACGAACGAACGCTTTCTTAGCTTTTCGAATAAAGTGAGATATCCAGTATTGTTAGTTTTTCTATTTTCTGCATTCTTCTTTTTTCTTCACTTAATCAAAAATCTTAGACGATACGCGAATTCTGAATAACTTACTGAACAAGTACAACTGAATTACGAATTATTTTTGATATTGAATATAATGAAGAAAAAAAATCTATTGGTCTTCGGAACCCGCCCAGAAGCTATAAAAATGGCTCCTTTGGTAAAGGCTTTTTTGAAGAATGAAAACTTTGAAACGATTGTTTGCGTTACCGCGCAGCACCGTGAAATGCTAGATCAAGTTCTTGAATTCTTTGAAATCGTTCCAGATTATGATTTAGATTTAATGCGTCCTAATCAAAATCTTTATACCCTAACAGCAACTATTATAGAAGGCATGAAACCTGTACTGGATGAAGTTAAGCCAGACTACGTTTATGTACACGGTGATACCACAACCTCTATGGCTGTTGGGATAGCAGCTTTTTATAGCGGAGCAAAAATATGCCACGTAGAAGCTGGTTTACGCACATTCGATAGGCAATATCCATTTCCGGAAGAGTTTAACCGCCAGCTAACAGGTAAGATTGCAGACTATCATTTTGCACCCACCGAGCTTTCCAAAAAAAATCTTTTAGCCGAAAACACTAAAGAAGATAACATTTTAGTAACTGGAAACACAGTTATAGACGCACTTCTCTTCGGAATTGAAAAAGTAAATACTTCCAATTTTAAAGATGAAGAAATTGAAAGTTTAAAAAAGCTTTTAGAATTTCAGAATAATGAGCAGGACACTGAGAAAAAAATAATACTTGTTACAGGTCATAGAAGAGAAAACCATGGTCAAGGACTTGTAAATATTTGTAGCGCGCTGAAAACAATTGCTCACAATAATCCAGAAGTTGAAATTATCTATCCGGTTCATTTAAACCCCAATGTAAAAGGTCCTGTGCACGAAATGTTATCAAATATTGAAAACATACAATTAATTAGTCCACTCGCATACCCTGCTTTTATATGGATAATGGAGAAAAGCCATATTATTATAACAGATAGTGGTGGGATACAAGAAGAGGCTCCTAGCCTTGGCAAACCGGTATTAGTAACTAGAACAACTACAGAAAGGCCTGAGGCCGTAGAGCAGGGTACTGTTATACTGGTTGGAACAGATAAAAATGCTATTGTTTCAAAAACCCAAGAATTATTAGATAACCAGGAATACTACCAGCAAATGAGTATGTTGCATAATCCTTATGGAGACGGTAAAGCCTCTAAAAGAATACTCGATTTTATTAAAGCATTATAATATGGAAAACAAGCCAAGTGTGGTAATGATGGGTTTGGGGTATATAGGACTTCCAACTGCAGCATTGATATCAAGTAGAGGATTGAGTGTCACTGGAGTTGACATTTCTCAAAACGTCGTGGACACTATAAATAGAGGCGAAATACACATTGTAGAGCCAGACTTAGACGGGTTGGTCCATTACGTGGTTAAAAAGAGGTATTTGAAAGCCGCTACCGCACCTGTAGTCGCTGACGTTTATCTAATAGCGGTACCTACTCCATTTAAAGGAGATCACGTTCCAGACTTGTCTTACGTCCTTTCTGCAACAAAAAGCATCATACCTACTTTAACAAAAGGGGCTTTGGTTATTTTAGAGTCAACGAGTCCAGTTGGGACAACTCAAAAAATGTTAGACACTATTCTTATTGAAAGACCTGAATTAGAAAATGAAATATACGTAGCTTACTGTCCAGAACGAGTGCTTCCTGGGAATGTGCTTCACGAACTCAAACATAATGACAGGGCTATAGGTGGTATTGACGATGCATCCACACAAAAAGCAATTTCATTCTACAAACACTTTGTTGTTGGGGAACTGCACCCAACGAATGCAAGGACTGCAGAAATGGTAAAATTGGTAGAAAACGCTTCTAGAGATAATCAAATCGCTTTTGCGAATGAGCTTTCTATGATTTGTGACAAAGCAGAGATTAACGTTTGGGACATGATAGCATTAGCAAATAAACATCCAAGGGTAAATATATTACGTCCAGGCACAGGGGTTGGAGGACATTGTATTGCGGTAGACCCTTGGTTTATAGTAGCTGCTTTTCCTGAACAGAGTAAGGTAATACGTACTGCTCGGGAAGTAAACAATTATAAAACTGAATGGGCCATTGAAAAGGTAAAAAATCAAGCATTGCAATTTAAAATAGCGCACAATAGAGATGCTATTATTGCTTGTATGGGGTTAGCCTTTAAACCAGACATCGATGATTTAAGAGAGTCTCCAGCTTTATACCTTACAGAACAGCTAGAGGTCTTAAACCATAGGGTATTGAGAGTAGAACCAAACATAGAAAGCACGAAGGCGCAAAAAATATATGCTATTGATGATGCCGTTGAAAAAGCAGATATTATTGTATTTTTAGTAGCACATAGTGAATTTAAAAACCTGACTAAATCGGAAAACAAGATTATTATTGATTTTGTAGGATTAAAATAATCACAATATGAAAAAGTATTTAATAGGGATATTCGTTTTTGTAAGTGCGACTAGCTTTTCACAAACCTACTTTTTTGAGGATTTTAATTACGATAGTTTTGAGGAAATAGATAATCTGTTTCAGAATAAATCAAATGGCGCTATTTGGCGAACCAACCACGCTATAAGAGATGTTGATATTAATGAAAATGGTAAAATGGACTCTGTAGAGCTCTATAAAAGCACAAAAATTGTAGAAGACCCTTTTCAAAAGGGAAATAAAATTTTACGTTTTGAATTAAATAAAATCTCTCCAAAATTTTATTCTAAATACGCCTGTGATGATAGGCGAAACAATAATGTAATTGAAGATGCTGTCCTTGAAGCAAAATTTAATCCATCAAAAAACCTTTATTGCACAGATTGTAGTACAGACAGCCCATTAAAAAAGTACATCTATGACTGGGATGTGCACATGAAACGTAATGAAATTGCGATTACGGGTCCCTCAGAGCAAAGTTTATATAAGGCTAACAGAGACCATTGGTTTGGTTTTAAAATGCTTTTAGACAAAGATTACGAGCTAGAGACAGTAAATAACGGAACCATTGTTTCTCAATTTCATTTATCAGGAGAAGGGGTCGTGTCTCCTCCAATTGTACTTTCTATACTTAAAGATAGATTCTATTTTGGCATTACTAATATTAATGGAGGGAAACCGGAATCGTATGATTTAGGCCCCGTGGAAAAGAACAAATGGATCGACTGGAAAGTTCATATAAAACTCTCCACTAAAGACAGAAGAGGCATTGTGGAAGTTTGGAGAGATGGAGTTAAAATGCATAGTATTAAAGGCAAAAACACCTACAAAAACTATAGAATGTACTTAAAATTAGGTATCTACAAATATGGATGGTGGAATTGTAATTATCAGGCAGATGAAACAAAAAGGAAAGTAGTTAGCTTTGATAAGGTTTGGGCGAATAAAAAGGATCGGGTTCCAGTAAATTAATTTAAAACAAAAGATGCTTTTTAACTCTTTAGATTTTGCAATATTCTTTCCAATATTCTTTGTAGTTTATTGGTTGGTTGCGAAAAAACTTACCTTAAGAAATATATTTCTTCTGGGTTCCAGTTATTTGTTTTATGGATGGTGGGATTGGAGGTTTTTATTTCTAATAGCTTTTAGCTCGGTAGTTGATTTTAGTATTGGTAAAAAAATACACGCAACTACAAACGAGGCGGTAAGAAAAGGATTTTTGATAACAAGCCTTGTAGTAAATTTAGGTTTATTAGCTTATTTTAAATACACCAATTTCTTTATAGACTCCTTTATTAGTTCTTTTAGACTATTTGGAGCTGTTATTGACGACTACACTTTAAATATTATTTTACCAGTTGGGATAAGCTTCTACACCTTTCAGACGCTAAGTTATACGCTAGATATCTATAGAAAAAAAATAGAACCAACAAAAGATGCATTGTCGTTTTTTACGTTCGTGGCATTTTTTCCTCAATTAGTAGCTGGACCTATAGAAAGAGCTTCCCATCTATTGCCTCAGTTTCATAAAACATATATATTTAAATACGACGCCGTAAAGAGTGGGTTATTATTAATAGCTTTTGGACTATTTAAAAAAATGGTAATTGCGGATAGATTGGCCATTGTTGTAAACCAAGTTTATAATAATCCAACAGATCACGGTGGTCAAGATTTAATAATAGCCACAGTCTTTTTTGCATTTCAAATTTATTGTGATTTTTCTGGTTATAGCGATATAGCAATTGGTCTTTCTAGAGCTTTGGGATTTGATTTAATGAAAAACTTTGACACTCCTTATTTTGCTCGTTCTATTACAGATTTTTGGCGTAGATGGCATATTTCATTATCAACATGGTTTAGAGACTATGTATATATACCTTTGGGAGGCAGCAGAAAAAGTGAATATAGAGTATACCTAAATTTGTTTATTGTTTTTGTAGTGAGCGGTTTATGGCATGGAGCGGCTATAACATTTGTGATTTGGGGTTTTATACACGGATGCTTTATTGTTGCAGAAAAAGCCGCTACAAATTATGGCTTGATTGTTAAAAGAAACACGGTTTTTAATGGAGTATTCTTCACAACTTTTACATTTATCATTGTTTGTTTTGCTTGGATCTTTTTTAGAGCCAATAGTTATTCAGACAGTATTTTTATAGTATCAAATCTTTTTAACATCACTCCAGATTTTAAAGACTTTTATCAATTAGGCCTGGTCTCTCATGAGTTTAACCTAGCTTTAATAACAATTGTCTTATTACTCCTTTTTGATGCGCTGCACAGAAGGTACAATGCTATTAAATTGTTGAATAGAGCGCCATTTTTTCTGCGCAGCTTCGTTTATGTATCTGTCATTTACACGATTGTTGTTTTCGGTATTTATGGCAACGATAGTGTTTCAGAATTTATTTATTTTCAATTTTAATAATGAAAAAGAAAACCCTACATATTTCATTCTTTTTAGCAATACTTATTGGGTTTTTCATCTATTTAAACAAGGTTTTTGCATCTAGACACTACTATGTAAATACAACCCAAGATTATATAGAACTAGCTCGCAAAACAAATGTCGATGTTGTAATTTATGGTAGCTCACATGCGTACACTGCTTTCAACCCGTTAATACTTAATGATGTGTGCAAAACGATAAGCTATAATCTTGGTTCTGATGGATTAAAAATGCAACTCACAGATATTGTGCTCGAAGAATCGTTAAAATATAACACTCCTAAATTAATTATATTAGAAATATATCCGTCTACATTAACATCCATTGAAACTGACCCTGATAAGGGATATCATTTAAGAGCCATGGACTTTGTTTCCAATTTTTCTGAAAAAAAATGGAAAAAAACAAAGAGAGTGTATGACCTTGATGAATATATGTCAGTATATTTTCCATTAGTCAGAAACCATGAAGAATGGAATAAAAAGAAATATTTTGATTTGTCTAGGAGGCGATATATAAATCAAAAAGAAAACTTTTATTATGGGGGTTTTTTAGGTTCAAAGCTAATAATAGATGATATAAACTTAGAAAAACATAAAGGCTTTAGTATCGCAAAAAAGGTTGTAGACACCACTAGGAATATGATTAGCGATCAGGCAAAAAAAGATATAGAGAGCTTTTTTAAAATAGCCAAGACTACAGGGGCAGAACTATTTGTTGTTTCTTCTCCAGACCCTAGAGCCAAGCTTTTTTTTAATTATGATTTTTTTAATCAATTAGAAGCATATTGCCAATCTAAAGGGGTATCCGTTCTTAATTTAAATGATTATTATGCGCAAATGAATCTTACCATCAAGGATTTTAAAGACACGTCTCATTTAAATACTTTTGGTAGTATCAAAGCGAGTTCTTTTTTAGCTAAATATATAAATGCAAATTTTGATTTAGAAGATAGATCCAATGAAGATGTTTGGGTAAAAGAACATAAAATATACGAGTCTTTTAGAAAAGAATATTCCTCAACATTTGTAGAAAATTTTATAAAATAATTAAAATGAAAAAAATTATCGTCCTTTTTGTCCTTCTGGGTCTATCATATAGTTGTAAAAAAGAGCAGAACACAAACTTAAAAATAGATTCTGAAAAAATAATGCTTACTAAAAATGACAGCTCAAGGTTAGATAGAACAAGATTAAATGAATATGTAAAAACAAGGTTTTCCAACACCTATAAAGAAAATAGTGTTGTCTTTAATGATGGGTCTACATTTGATATCTCACAACCTTTAATGTTTGAAGACTTAGCTAGTGATACAATTTCATTTTTCCCTAATCTCAACCCAGAAGAAGCTTTCAATGTTGCGACACTAGATGATAATGGTGTTTTTATACAGAACAACAAATATCACCCTACATCAATTGGTAAGATTGCGTTGAGAGCAATAAAAAAGTATAAGGAAACAAAATCAAAAGCTGCGAAAAAAGTTTTTTTCGATCAAATGGATTGGATAGAGAATAACTTTTATGAAACAGAGCATTATGGGTTTTGGTATTTTAGTGAAGCCGCTCCATTATATAGATTAGATCCAGGTTGGCCGTCTGTGTTTAGTCAAGGGTTATTATTAGAATCTTGTTTGGAAGCCTATCTTTTAACCAAAGAGATCAAGTATAAGAAGCTTATCGAAAAAGCACTTAAAGGATATATAGTGCCTATAGAAAATGGAGGGTTTATGAGACCTTGGGATAGTGATGAACTTTGGTTTGAAGAGTATCCTACAAAAAAACCATCAAGGGTACTTAACGGCACCATGTATGGACTTACAGGGGTTCGTAATGTTGCAAAGAAGTTAAATTCGGTTTTTGCAGAAAAAATTTTTGCAGCGGGAGTCGAGACTCTTATTAATCATCTAGAAGATTATGATGCTAAATATACTTCTCGATACAGTTTAGCAGATTGGAAAAACGAAGTTTCAAAAGAACATTATCACGAAGAACATATCATACAATTGTTGTTTTATTATACAATTACTAAAAAAATTATTTTTAAAGAATATGCTAAAAGGTTCTTTGAATCTGACAGAGGCACTTTTAGAACCGGAACTCGCTACGATCTTAAAACACCAAAAATCAAAAATATTGATGCAAGTTTTTGTATTGATTGTGAGAAGTATGGGACACAAAATTTAACCAATGGCTTTTGGGCTTTTGGTAATTATTGGAGCTCACATAAAAAAGCAGAACTATTAATTGATTTAGGCGAAATAAGAACGGACTTTAAAGCAATCACTCTTTTTCATATTTCTGAACAAAGTAAAGATGTAAGTTTTAAATTGTATGCTTACAATGAGACTTCAAAAACTTGGGAATATGTTCAACAATTTATAAGTAAGAACATAAAGGATGCGGTAACAGGATATAATAAAACGGGTAATTTTGAGACTTTCATTACCCACTATAAAATATTCGAAGAAGTTAAAGCTCAAAAATTAAAACTGGTTTTTAATGCTACTAATGATAACATTATAGCATTACGAGAGCTAGATTTTAATTTTGATAGAACTCAAGAATTTGAGTATTTACTTAAAGAAGTAGAGGAATGGACATCAAACTTATAATTGTTCCAAAAATGAATTTATATTTCGTTATCATATTGCTGTTATGCCTTGGTTGTTCAAACGAAACATATCAAGAATCTCTAGAAAATGGTTTAGAAAATTACTATAAGATAAGAAATATTGATGATCAACTTATTGCAGGATATCCTATACAAAAACTAGCCTTTTTCAAAAAAGATTCCACCCATTATGATTTTGTGTATCTATTAGGAAATGAAGCTATAAAAGATTCTATCGAAGCTTATAGTTTAGGGATGGTTGTGTATCCAACAAAAGAATACAAGCCAAAAGATAAAAACCATATTATATGGTCTTTCCAGCCTATTTTAGAAACGATTAATAATCATAAATATATTAGAACAGCTATTGAAACAAAAATAAAGAGAATGGATAGTTTTCATGTTTTTATTTTTAACCGAGAAGGTTATAAAGGCGTCTTAGGAGATAAAATGATTTATCTTAAAAATATTAAACTTTAAAGTTTGTAAATCGTGCTTTTATGAAAACTAGTCACTTTTTTCAAAATATTATTACAAACAACGCCTCTCAAGGATTACAGTTTGGTTCACGTTGGGTCTTTAATATTGCATTAATCAATGTATTAGACATTACTTCGTATGCACTCTTTTCATTTATTTATAGTATTTCAAACATACTTTTAGCGGTACTACCTTTTGGAAGCCCAACGTATTTAATTAACGAAGTTGAAGATCAAGAAGGAGGCATCAAAAAGTTATTTGATTCATTCGTGATTTCGTTTATACTAACGGGACTACTTCTTTTACTCTACCTTCTTTTAGATTTTTTTATAAGCGACATTAAAGGTTGGGAGTATTACGGATATGGCATTGCTTTGGGCTTTATACTGTCTTTAAATATTAGCCTTTTTTCCTACTACAAAGGCCTAGGAAAATTTTTAATTGAGTTAAAGGCTTATGCGGTCTTCTTCCTTTTTTTAATTGGGTTTGTTGCTTATCTTTTTTTTATCCCAAACGCTAGGAAAGATATTTCTTTTGTTTTTATATTATTAATTGGTATTAACAGCTTGGTCTTTTTACTTACTGTATTTTCTTCAAAAAGGATAGTGACTGCTTTTAAAAGTATTTCTGTAAGGAGAGGAGTACGTAGAATTTCAAATGCATTTACTGAAAGAACGTATTTTGGTCTTCAAGAGATGACCACAGCGTTTTATGCTCAATCAGGAATGTTGCTTTTATTTTATTTATTAGATACAGCAACTTATGGTTACTATAGAGCACTGTTTGTTGTCATTGCCCCATTACTTTTAATTACAGTTTCTTTTTCTCAAGTGATGCTCAACTACATTAAAAATCTGAAAAGCACATTGTTTATTTTAACTTTTAGAAAAATCCAAGGCTATAGCTTGGCGGTGGGGTTTATGTTTGTTTTTGCGTTTTATATGCTTAAAGATTTTTTATTCGGAATTATTAAAGTTCCTATAAATGACAATACCACACTTGCATTTGGAATCGTATTAGGAGCCATTTTAATACGATTTATGTTTACCAACTATGAAATGATATTAGTAGTTCTTGGTAAGCAAAAGCAGCGTTTTTATGTGGTCTTGTGTGTGGCATTTATTAACATAGGGCTTATTTTTACATTATTGCCAAAATATGGCTTGATTGGAGCAGTTTCTACGAACTTATTAACGTATTTTGTTCTATTAATTGGTTTATTATTTAGTGCAGAATCTTATTTAAAAAAGAATTTATAATTGCTAAAACTAAAATACATAGATAGAATTATCATCTTTTTGATGTTTTGGTTATTGCCTGTTGATATGCTTAATGGGTTCTTATTAAAAAATGGAGTATCGTTGCCAATTAGCATTGGCCAATTATATAAAACAGGAATTTTATTTTTCATATTTTTTATTTTCATTTTTCGTTGGCGGCTATTACTGGTGTCACTCTTTTTTTTAACCGCACTGCTATTGCCTACTATTTATCAAATATTTAAACAGAATTCAGCATCATTTTTATTACTGGATTTAATAAAAATTTCAAAGTATTTGATGCCGCTTTTTTGTTTCATGTATATCGTAGACTACATTAAAAGAGAAAAAGCAACTGCGATTAAAAAACTAAGGAAGGTGGTTCTATTTTCTTATATAGTGCTGGTGTTTAATATATTTTTGAAGTACGTTGGTTTGGGATATCCAATGTATGAATTTGGAAACATAGGAAGTAAGGGCTTCTTTTTTGCGGGAAATGAGATATCTGTTCTGCTCATCATACTCAGTGCTGTACTAGCTTTTAATCTTTGGAATCAAAATAAAAAAAAATACTATTTTGTTTTATGGGCAGTGACATTGTTTGCAGGCTTAACGGTAAGTTCAAAAACAGGAGTTGTTGGTATAATGTTGCTTTTTTTATTAATTCCGCTCAAACGACCCTCTTTAAGATTAGACTTAAAAAAGATGATTTTTATACTATTTTCCCTAGGGGTTGTAGTTCCTTTGGCAATATTTGGATCCTGGAGGTTTATTCAAGGAACCACTTTTTATATACGTTTAGTGTACTTTTCAGAAAAATTCGATTTTTGGACATTTATTTTGTCAAACAGAAATGTGTTTTTAGAAGATGCATGTCACAATTATGTTAGGCAATATGATTTTGTCGAAAAGCTAATTGGAGTTGGAAATTATAATTATGAGTTAATTAGTAATGAGAAAGTTGTAGAAATGGACATAGCAGATATATTTTTCGGTTACGGTTTTGTAGGACTTGTATTATTTCTAGCGGTATTAGTGTTTTTATGCTTTCAGGCACTCAGGTTTTCTAAAAACACTTCTCGACCATATTCCAATTTAGTTTTTTTTATGGTGGTCTTTTTGTTTGCCATTTCAACCTTAGCAGGACATGTATTTAGTTCAGGCATGGCAGCTGCTTTTGTGGGTATTTTATTTGGGTTGATGTATTATAAAGAAAGTGAACCTTTAAAATCTTAAATGATGAATATATTACTACTTTCAAATATGTACCCCTCAAAAAAAGATGGGCTGTTTGGTGTATTTGTGAAAAATTTTAAAGAAAAACTAGAGTCTCAAGGAGCTAATTTCACGAATATGGTAGTGATTAAAGGAAAAACATCCAATCCTGCCAAAAAAACACTGAGATACGCATACTATTATACAAAAGTTATTTATCAAGGTGTTTTCTCGAAAGCAGATTTTATTTACGTTCATTATTTGTCGCACAACGCTCCCTTGATTATTATGCTGGGAACACTTTTTAAGAAAACTATTGTGGTTAATATTCATGGTTCAGATATTTCAGAATTCAGCACTAATTCTTTAGTAGGTAAACTCAACAAAAAAGCGCTACTTGCCTGCAAACTGATAGTGGTGCCGTCCTTCTATTTTTCTGAAATTTTAAAGAAAGGGTATCTCGAAAAGGATTTTAAGAAAGTAGTGGTATATCCGTCAGGAGGAATTAATCTTGATATTTTTAGGTCGATCAAGAATGAAACTATAGCATCAAAAAGCAACCTAAAGCTAGTACTTACATCTAGAATAGACAGCGGTAAAGGCTGGGATGTGTTTTTGCGAAGTATATCATTATTAATAATTGAGGGGTATCATGTAACAGCAACAATTATTGGACAGGGCAATAAAGAAAAGGAAATGGAATCCCTAATTCAAGAATTAAAATTGCAGCAGGAAGTTACCTTTTTAGGGTTGTTAGCCCAGAACGAAATATCAAAAATTTATGCGGACCAGCATGTTTTTGTTTTTCCAACGTTATTGAATGAGAGTCTTGGTTTAGTGGGTCTTGAGGCTATGGCTTGTGGTCTCCCAGTAATAGGAAGCAATATAGGAGCGCCCTCTGCCTATATTAAAGAGGGCGAAAATGGTTTTTTATTTGAGCCTAATAATGCAAGTGCCCTATCACAAAAAATAAAAGCATATGTAGCACTTGAAGCGGAAGCTAAAATAAAATTACAAAAAAACGCTATTGCTACTGCCCAAGAATATGAAAGCAATACTGTAACAAAAAAGTTGTTTAACCATCTTAAACCCTTATGTTAAAAAAAATAGCACTTGTTTTTTATTATATCTTTTTTTCAAAGCTCCCTCATTCTAGATATCTTGGTTTTACCAGCAGATGGAGGGTTTGGTACCTTTCTAAGGTTTTGAAAATAATGCCAAATGACCATACTAGTAAGGTAGAACCTAATGTATACCTTTCTAATACCAAAGGACTCACAATAGGGTACAACTGCCGAATCAATGAAAATGTTTTTATCCAAGCCGCGACTATTGGAAACAATGTTCTTGTTGCTCCCAACGTAGCCATCTTAAGTGTTAGCCATCATCACGAACGCATTGACATACCCATTGTAGCACAAGGAGATACGGAGTCTCAACCACCCCAGATACAAGATGATGTTTGGTTGGCTCGTAATGTAATTATCATGCCCGGTGTTACTATTGGTAAAGGAGCTATTGTTGCTGCAGGGGCTGTAGTTACTAAAGATGTAGTACCGTATACTATTGTAGGTGGAGTACCCGCAAAATTTATAAAAAAAAGAGGATGAAACATATTTTAGTTTTATTGACGGCAGTTTTTCTAATTAGTTGCGCTACGGATGAGGATATTTTAGAAGAAATTAATATAAATCAAACAACCTTATTTATTATTGCGGGCCAAAGTAACGCAGCGGGTGTTGGAGACTCAGAAGACTCTATAATAAGAGACTTCCCTTGTTATGAATATACGTCAATCCTTGGGTCTTATATAACACTTGAAGACCCTGGAGGACAAAATGAATTAGGCTTTCAAAAAGCATTTACAGGTAGCTTTGCGCCTTCATTAGCCTATTCCTATTTAGAGTTAACTGGTGAAGAGGTTTATGTAGTGCAAACAGCAAGAGGAGGCAGTTCGTTAGTGCCGGCGGCAGAAACAATTGAAGGTGTAAATTGGAGCGATGGTGGAGACCTTTTAAGCAATAGCTTACTTAAGATAGATTTTGCAATAGACACCCTTCCTAATGCAAATGCAGAAAGCACAAACATAGTATTGGTATGGTCACAAGGAGAAAACGACGGTCTAGCTATTGGTGAGGGTGTTATCACCGTTCAACAATATGAATTGGGGTTAATAAATCTAATAAACCGGTACACAAATAAATATGGGCCAACTTTTTCTTTTGTTATTATTGAAACGGGGAGACACGCAACTTGTGAATCTTGTGATGTTGGTAATGGCTTGGTGAGAGAAACTCAACAAAGAGTTGCGGCATCGTTGCCAAACACGTACATTGGTTATAATAAAACAAAAGATTTTATTGAATTAGACTGGCTAAAAGATCCTGTACACTATAACCAAGAAGCTTTAAATGATATTGGGAATGTGGTTGCTAATTTCATTGCTCAAAACATATTGTAGACCTACTAGATGACATCATTATTAAAAAAAACCATAACACTGCAAAAGAGCCATCTATACGGTGCTTTTTTAACTGCTTTTTTTTTACCCTTGTCTATTAAAATTAGCAATGTTTTTTTAATTCTTTTTTTTGCCAGCGCTTTTGGACTAGTTTTTTTTAATAAAAGTAAGCTACAAAACATTAATTATAAGCTGCTGTATTATACACTGCTTCCTTTGTTTATAATTAGTATTATTGGTCTATTGTATAGTGATCCACTGTTAATTGGCTCTAGTAAAATAGCTAAAAGTATTTCCTTTTTACTGTGTCCCATTATTTTGTTATTTTACAATAAAGATTCATTACAAACTATTAAAAAAGAATTGTTTCGTGGTATTATTTTGGGTTGTGTTCTTACTTTTTTAGTGCTATTGAGTTTTAATTTTTATGGTTATTATGCGACAAGACCTTTTTTACTTATTGATGATGAGCTTTTAAACTACTACTATACCTATTATAGTTTTACGAAGCCATTAGGAATTCACCCTACTTATTTGGGAACCTATGCATTGCTCGCAATAGCGATCTTATTAACTCACTTCAAAAAGTTTTCAAAATACAGAAGAGTATTAGTTATGGTGATGATTGCCATATTATCTCTAGGCATTCTTTTTCTAAATTCTAGAGTAGTATTTTTATTATATGCATTGTTAATAGGCACTACTATGCTGGTACTACTAAGACAATGGTATCTAAAAAAGAAATTTTTATTGTTTTTTATAATGATAGCCGCGATAGGTGCTGGAGGCTTTTTTTCACACTATTTGTTGTCAGAAACATTCATTGTAACTAGAATGACAAAAGAGCTTTCTTGGGAGCTGTCAGATCAAAAAGATTCAAACTATAATCTAAACACAAAAGCAGATTCTCGTATTGCAAGATGGAAATCTGCAGTACAAGTCATTAAAGAAAAGCCCATATTTGGTTATGGGACCAAAATGGAGAAAACAGTTTTGAACAAACAATTTATAGAAGACGGTCTTCTTTCATCTGCAAAAAAAAGGTATGATTCGCATAACATGTATTTGTCTGTAAGTCTTGAATATGGGGCTTTAGGCCTACTATTATTTCTAATATATTTAATGACGAACCTTTATTATGCTGTGCTCAAAAAACGCGCACTAACCATTTTCTTTTTTGTAATAATTACAGTCGTTTGTTTATTTGAAAATTATCTTGCATTGAATGCAGGAATAACTTTTGTGGGGCTGTTTGGATCAGTGTTGTCTTATATAAACCTAAAGGATTAGCCACATGGAGTTAAAACAACATTTTAATACTTATTTGCTTTCTTCGCTATTATTACTTTTTTTCATTTCTGAAGCGTATGGTAAAGTTTCAATCGTGTTTTTTCAGGATAAATCACAGGCAGCTAAATATATAAAACTGGGCGTTTTAATTTTCTTTACAGTAGCGCTCATCCAAGAAAAAAAACAATTGTTAAAGATTGCCCTGCTCTGCTGTTTTGTGGTAATTGGTCAATTTTTTTTGAAAGATGGATTTAGATTTGAAATCCTTACAAACTATGTCAAATTGCTATTTCCTTTACTTCTATTCTTTTATTTTAATCATCATAAAAATAATGTTAAAGCAAGAGTACTTGGCTTTAAGATGTTTGAAACAATACTCTTAATAAATAGTTGTTTAATTCTTGTGGGATTATTGTTTGACATCAATTTATTTTCAACCTATAGAGGATCAAGATTTGGATTTAATGGGCTATTAATAACCTCTGCCACAGGATCCTATTTTTATGCTACTGCACTTTTTTATTTGTTGGTAAAACACAAAAGACAGTTCTTTAAAAAACCACTAGTTCTATTTACAATTGTATGCACCTTTTTGCTGGGCACTAAAGTTGGGTATGTTGCTATTTTTGTGGTAGTAGCCTCCTTTGTAATACATTTCATTTCAATTAAAAAAAAGAAGGCGCCGCTACTTCTATTGGCGCTAGTTACAACCGTCGCTTTGGCAGCATACGTATTCTTTTTTAAGTTTGGATTATTTAACAAAATTAGGGTTGAAGACGGCTTGATCTCTTCCATACTATCATATAGAGATAATTTATTAGTAGAAATAACCCTTCCATATATCCAAGAATATTGGGCCACCATACATTATATTTTGGGAGGAATAACAGATTTACAGATTAGATCTCAATTAGGCTTTATTGATGTTTTTCTTTTTTGGGGCATAATAGGGGGTCTGCTATATTTATATTTTTATGCAAAAAGCTACATCACTTTTAAATGCACTAATACTAGTTTGTATTTTATTTTACTTTTTGTATTTATAGTATTTTTATCTGGCAATTTTTTTGAGAATGCTTCATTAGCAATTTACTTATTAGTAATTCGAGAAAAAATCTTAGAGTCTCAAAAAAATTAAATGAATAAATGAATAAATTAAAAACTAAAAGACTAGAATCTATTGATTTTTTGAGGGGTATAGCATCGTTATCTGTTGTGTTATTTCATATAACTCATACTAAAGGGTTTTTAGATCCAGAAGGCATTGTTTATAACACTTTCAGAGGTGGAGGTGAATTTGGAGTATTTGTCTTTTTTGTTATCTCTGGATATATTATTCCATATTCAATGTATAAATCAAATTTCAAAATTTCAAATTTCAAATCATTTTTCTTTAAAAGAATTATTCGAATAGAGCCTGTATTTGTTTTATCTATTTTTTTTACCGCGTCAATCTATATCATCTTAAGTAGACTTCCAGATATATATTGGGGATGGGGAGAATATAATGTGGATTTTTCAAATTTTATTTTGCATTTGGGATACCTCATAAGCTTTGTGGCATCAGAAAACTGGATTAACCCTGTCTATTGGTCATTGGGTATAGAGTTTCAATATTATCTTTTAATAGGTTTGATTTATCCGGCATTTGTAGGAAATAAAAAGCTGCTTAACACGTTATTTCTATTAGTAGTTACGATTTTATGTTGGGCTATATTTCTTATTTTAATAAAAGGGACATATCTCCATTATGGAAGTTTAATTTTTCAATATTTTCCAGTGTTTATAGTTGGAATAACGATATTTCAACTAAAGGAAAATTTAATTAGCAAGTATTCATATGTCTTAATAAACATACTTATTATTGGTTTGTGTTTTACTGAATTTAAGCTAGGTGTTATTCTTGCTATTTTATTTGCAACTATTGTCTTATTTCTGATGAAAAAAAGCCCTAAAATTTTTCTATTTTTAGGGAAAATTAGTTTCTCAATGTACCTTTTACACGTTCCTCTAGGTGGAGGTTTTTCAAAATTAATAATACCTCATGTTAAGGATGATTCAACCCGAACCATATTAATTTTATTATCCGTCATACCCATAATTGTAATTTCCTGGTTGTTTTATAAAATAGTTGAAGAACCTTGTATTAGTCTTTCAAAACGCATTAAATATTAATTTAGTTCCACTTGGTATTCTAATAATTATAATCGGAAGACTTTTTCAACTAGACCCTTAATAATCTATCAGCCTGAGAGAGATTTATAGTCGTTGGGTGAAGAAAACATTATAAGATCTATTAATTGTTATATACCCAAATAAGCAACCACTTTAAGGATTCAATTATCCAACAAAAGTGTGGTTTGAAACATATAATGATCAAATACTGCAATTACTTACCAAGACAACCTCGCAGTTTTCGTCATATTTTGATGTAGATGAAGTAGCAAAAGTTGTAAAAGCTCACAAAAATGGGATAAATAAAGAAAAAGAAATATTTTTATTATTGGTTTAAAGAATTTAAACAATAAAATATTGTGAGGTTTTGACACTATTATCTTGGAAACAAATGTGTTTAAGTTTTACTATCCATTGTGTTCTTTATTGTATTTTTGGACACCAAGTTTTTTTAAGGGAACACCCAATAGAAATGACCATTATAAGCATACTCAATACAACCATTCACAATCTGTCAATGGAGCAAACCCTGGATCTTATTCATAAAGCAATTCAAGAGAAAAAGCAAATCCACCACGTTGTCGTGAACGCAGGTAAAATGGTGGCAATGCAAAAAGACGCGCAGCTTAGACAAAGTGTCAATAATAGTGATATTATTAATGCTGACGGTCAGGCTGTAGTATGGGCAAGTAAATTTTTAGGAAAACCATTAAAAGAGCGCGTAGCCGGCATTGATTTAATGGAAAACTTGGTTGAAATGGCCCACAAAAAAGACTATAAAATTTTTCTGTTTGGAGCTAAAGAAGAAGTGGTTTCAGAAACGGTAAAAATTTATCAACAAAAACACAACCCAAATATAATTGCAGGTTATCGCAACGGCTATTTCAAAAAAGAAGACGAGGTTGGGATTGCAAAACAAATAAGTGATAGTGGTGCACAACTCTTGTTTGTAGCAATTACCTCTCCAATTAAAGAAAATTTTTTATACAAACATCGCAAAGCCTTAAAGAATATTAACTTAATAATGGGCGTTGGCGGAAGCTTTGATGTAATTTCAGGCAAAACAAAACGAGCCCCAGTATGGATGCAAAATGCTGGTTTGGAGTGGTTTTATAGATTTGCTCAAGAACCCAAGCGCATGTGGAAACGCTATTTAGTAGGGAACACCACATTTATGTATTTGGTTTTAAAAGAAAAGTTGAAGCGCAGCTAATCAAATTGTCATATTCTCATTATCTTTCGAAGGAAATAAACAACCGCAAGTTTTACTATGAAGATTATCCTTGCCGCCATTTACCCATTTGCATTTATGCTCCTGTTTCTCATCATTCCTTTTGATGAGTATGTGCGTGCGTTGCCCAATATTTTGTTTCTCATTTTAGTGATCACATTTCCCTCTATTATAAAGCGGGAGCATTTTTTTAAAATCAATAAAGTGCCGTTTTTTATTTTATTGGTTTTCTTTTTATATACCCTTTTAAACAGTGTTTTTTCTCAAACAATAGATGGGGATATTAACAGCATAAAAAAAATGGGGCTAGCCATCGGGTTAGTCGTTTTGTATTTGCCCGTTCAGCACGATAGAAAAGTTCAAAAGGCAATAATAGCCTCTTCCATTGCCGCGATCTTAATTTCGATAGTTAGTATTATTTATTCAGCAAACACCGTCGAGGGTTTTGAGTTTTGGGATTCACAAATGACCATTGAGGCGCTCTTGATTGATAGGTTGTATTTAGGGATGATAAGTGTTTTAAGCGTTTTATTCTCGTACTATGCAATGCGTAAAAAATACCATCCAAACAATAGATATTATCTAGGTGCCATCATAGTAAATGTCCTCTTTGTGTTTTTAGTGGTTTCAAAAATTGCGGCATTGGCACTCATTGCAATGCTATTACTAAGGCAATGCTACGGAAAGAAAAGGGTGTTGAGATTGGCAACTACGGCAGGGGTACTTGTTCTATTAATGGCAGCATTGTTTTTGTTCAAATATCAAACTCAAAAAGAAGATGCGAATACGAGCAGCTATAAAGAGACCATTATAAATACAATAAAGAATACACAAATTCTCGATACACGCTATACCACTTGGAGCTGTAGTTGGAAGATTCTCCAAGATCAAGGAATTACCGCAACGGGAATTGGATTAGATCGTACAAAAGAAAACCTGGTTGCCTGTTACACAAATACTATGCAAGAAGGTGAAACTAAAGATAGATTTATCGATCAAAGTTACAATACTCACAATCAGTTTTTAGATATTTTAATAAGTGAAGGTGTTATTGGGCTCCTTTTATTTATTGGACTTATAGTGGCTTTGTTCTTCTATAATCGCAACAATTATTTTCAGACAGCAATGCTCGTGTTATTCTGTTTGTACTGTCTGGTCGAAAATGTTTTTCATCGCCAGATTGGATCGTATTACATTGGGTTGATGCTTATTATTCTTTTAGCAAATAGTACGTATTTAAAAATGAATGATAACAAAGAATTGAAAAACAACTAGCAAAATGTATTTTTGTGGAAAGGAAAAAATGAGCTACAAATTTCTCGTCAAAATAGATTTTTAACCCTTTCCTTTTGAAGATGCCTAGAGAAGCCATTGGAATGGGATGTTTTCTAGTATAAAAGTTAAAAAGCCACTAATTAAAAATACAGCAGGAAGTAAAATGAAAATAACAGTTGTAGGAACAGGATATGTTGGATTAGTCACAGGAACATGTCTTGCTGAAACAGGTAACGAAGTAGTTTGTGTTGACATTGATGCAGAAAAGGTTGGTAAAATGCAGCAAGGTATTGTGCCAATCTACGAACCACACTTGGATGTTATTTTTGACCGAAACATCAACGCAGGGAGACTCACATTTACAACTTCATTAGAGGAAGGACTTGAACACGGCGAAATTGTGTTTTTGGCACTGCCAACCCCTGAAGACGAAGACGGTAGTGCAGACTTACGCTACGTTTTAGGGGTGAGCGAAGAAATAGGACAAAAAATAAAAAGCTATAAAGTAATTGTAGATAAAAGTACGGTACCCGTTGGTACAGCAGAAAAAGTACATGCAATTATTGCCAAAAACGCGGGGTGTGAATTTGATGTAGTCTCAAACCCAGAATTTTTAAGAGAGGGTTTTGCGGTAGATGATTTCTTAAAGCCAGAGCGCATCGTAGTTGGGTCCAGCAGTGAAAGAGCTACTGCGCTAATGAGGAAGCTATACAGCCCTTTTGTTCGCTCAGGAAATCCAATCATAATAATGGATGAAAAAAGTGCGGAGCTTACTAAATATGCCGCAAACAGTTTCTTAGCAACCAAGATTACTTTTATGAACGAGATAGCGAACTACTGCGAAAAAGTGGGCGCAGATGTTGATAAAGTGCGCGTTGGGATGGGTACAGATTCTAGAATTGGCAAGCGCTTCCTGTTTCCAGGAATTGGCTACGGAGGATCCTGTTTTCCTAAAGATGTAAAAGCATTACAAAAAGCAGGGAGTGATCAAAATTATGACTTCAAGATATTAGAAGCTGTAATTGATGTTAATAATACACAAAAGACAATTTTACTTCCAAAGATTGAATCTTATTTTAAAGGAAATCTAAAAGGAAAAACAATTGCTATTTGGGGTTTGGCTTTCAAGCCTGAAACAGATGATATACGCGAGGCGCCTTCCCTATATATGATGAAAGAATTACTTGAAAAAGGAGCCAAACTACAAGTGTTTGATCCAGAGGCAATGCCTAATATAAAGAAGCGATTTGGTGCTAATTTAATATATGCTGAAGCGATGTACGACGCCTTAGAAAATGCAGACGCACTATTAATTTGTACCGAATGGAGCATTTTTAGAACACTCGATTTTGACAAAGCAAAGCAACTACTTAACAATCCAATCATCTTTGATGGTAGAAACCTATACAATTTAGAAGATATGGGAGATGCCGGCTTTGGGTATATCTCTATTGGGAGGAAAGAAGTTGGTGTATAAGCAGTTTAAAAGAACAATAAATTTTACGGTGTGCGAATCAATAAACAAGCATGAGAAAAACAGTACTCATTACAGGAGCAGCAGGGTTTTTAGGATCACATTTATGCGATAAGTTTATCAAAGAAGGCTATAAGGTTATCGCTATGGACAATCTTATTACTGGTGATAAGCGAAATCTTGAGCATCTTTTTAAGTTAGAAAACTTTGAGTTTTACCATCATGATGTTACTACTTTTGTTCACGTTCCTGGAAACGTGGATTATATACTTCATTTTGCATCTCCTGCGAGTCCTATAGATTATTTAAAAATACCCATTCAAACCTTAAAAGTTGGGTCTTTAGGAACTCACAATTTATTAGGTTTGGCTAAAGAGAAAGATGCTCGAATATTAATTGCGTCAACCTCTGAAGTATACGGAGACCCACTCGTACATCCTCAAAAAGAAACCTATTACGGCAACGTTAATACTATTGGTCCTCGTGGCGTTTACGACGAAGCAAAACGTTTTCAAGAATCTATCACGATGGCATACCATAGATTTCACGGCCTAGAAACCCGTATTGCTCGCATCTTTAATACCTATGGACCACGAATGCGCCTTAATGACGGTCGTGTAATACCAGCGTTTATTGGGCAATCACTTAGAGGAGAAGATTTAACCGTTTTTGGAGATGGAATGCAAACACGATCATTTTGCTATGTAGACGATCAGGTTGATGGATTGTATAGACTTTTATTGAGTGATTATTCAGATCCAGTAAATATTGGGAATCCAGAGGAAATTACCATTTTAGACTTTGCAAATGAAATCATAAAACTTACGGGTACAGATCAAAAAATAATATATAAAGAGCTTCCAAAGGACGATCCTTTGCAACGTGAGCCAGACATTACCTTAGCGAGGGAGATTTTGGGGTGGGAACCCAAGGTTTCTAGACAAGAAGGCATGAAAATAACGTTTGAGTATTTTAAGAATCTAACAAAAGAAGAACTTTTTAAAAGTGAACACAAAGACTTTTCAAAACACAATAGGGCATAGATGATATTTAAGAGAGGGAGATATTCGGGGTTTCTAAGGCCTATTGCCTATGCGATAGATTTAGGGGTCATTCATTTTTTAGCATACCTATTCTTTGGTGGCGGTGTAGAGTTTATTAATTATATAATTTTCGTTTCAATTGTCTGGGTTATATCTACGGTAGTGCTCCGCTTTTATGAGATATATCGTTTTACTCAGTTTATAAAAATTCTTTCCCTTGTTGCAAAGCAAACAATGCTTTTTCTGCTTATTGTTTTTGCTTTTTATGGCTATTATACGGAGATGGAACAAGAGCCTGGTACCATCTTTAGGTATGTTTTTTTAACAATGGGGATTATTTCAGCAATTAAAATTTCAATTTATTATTTGCTTAAAAAGTACCGAAGAATATTAGGAGGTAATGTGCGAAATGTGGTGATTGTTGGACTCAATGAAAAGACTCAGGAATTAGCGAACTTCTTTACAAAAAACGCTGAGTTTGGTTATAACCTTCACAAATCATTTAAAATTCACGGAGAAGGTCAAGTCAAAATCGAAGAGAGCTTTGAATATATTCTAAAAAATGATATAGATGAAATATATGCTTCAGTAGCAGATTTAACAGATGAAGAGATGGGGAAACTCATTGGGTTTTCTGATAATAATTTAAAAATTTTAAAATTTCTACCAGATAATAAAGAGATTTATGGCAAGCGTTTAGATTTTACTTATTATGGATATTTACCGATACTTTCTCTTCGGAAAATACCAATTGATGAACCTTTCAATAAATTTATTAAAAGAGCTTTTGACATTGTTATGTCGCTTATGGTTATTGTTGGAGTTCTCTCGTGGCTTATCCCAATTTTAGCGATTTTGATTAAGTTAGAATCTAAAGGCCCTGTGTTTTTTAAACAAAGGAGAAATGGTCTCGATTACAAAGAATTTTATTGTTACAAGTTTCGCTCCATGAAACCCAATCCTACGGCACATTTACATCAGGTAAAAAAGGGTGATGTAAGAATAACAAGAGTAGGTAAAGTTATTAGGAAGACAAGTATGGATGAGTTACCTCAATTTATTAATGTCTTAAAAGGGGAGATGTCTGTTGTGGGCCCTCGCCCGCATATGGTGAGTCACACACATATGTATGCAGAACGCATAGATAAATTTATGGTGCGTCACTTTATTAAACCGGGAATTACAGGCCTTGCGCAGGTAAGTGGCTATCGGGGTGAAGTTGAGTCTGATGAGGATATTATTAATAGAGTAAAATTTGACATCTTTTATCTAGAAAATTGGTCTTTGATTATGGATTTAAAAGTGGTGTTTCAAACAATTTACAATGCATTACAAGGAGAAGATAAAGCATATTAAAATCGAAGATCAGCCGCTGGTCTCTGTGATTACACCATTATATAATGCAGCTTCTTATATTGCAAAATCAATACAGTCAGTTAGAGAACAAACCTATTCTAATTGGGAGCATATAGTCGTTGATGATTATTCGACAGATGATTCTGTTTTAATTACAGAAAAATTGGCTCGTGCAGACAAAAGAATTTATTTTGTTGCAAATAAAACAAACCAAGGTGCGGCGAAGTCCAGAAATTGGGCTACTCAATTAGCAAAAGGAAAATACATTGCTTTTTTAGACGCAGATGATTTATGGCATCCAGAAAAATTGATGAAGCAAATTAGGGTAATGGAAAAAAATACCTGTGACGTTTGCCTAACCAATTATTTACAGATTGACGAAGAAGGAAACCCACTTCATAAAAGAATTAAAGCGTTACCAATCCTTAGCTATAAAAAGCAACACAAAAACAACTATGTAGGAAACCTGACAGGAATATACAACGCTTCAACATTGGGAAAAATTATGGCGCCAAATATTCGTAAACGCCAAGATTGGGCCGTCTGGCTAGAGGCATTAAAAATTAGCGGGAAACCAGCTATTGGTATTCAAGAAGACTTAGCATATTATAGAGTTCATGATGGCAGTATGAGTTCCAGTAAGTTACACCTTATAAGGTACAACTATCTATTTTATCGAAGCTACTTAGGGTATTCAAAATGGAAGTCTATAAAAAGCCTAATTTGGTTTTTTTGGGAGTATTTTCTGGTACGTCCAAAAAATATCGAGAAGTACTAATTTTGGAATAATTCCAATAATCCCTTGTGAATTTTCCAAATTATTGCTAATTTAGCAATCTTATAAATAAACTGAATTAATTAATAGGTACCCACAAACGTGGTCAATATTATGGCAGAAAATAAAGAGAAGGAAGCAAAATTAAAGGCATTAAAATTAACCCTAGATAAACTTGACAAAACATACGGTAAAGGAACCGTAATGAAAATGGGTGATGCTCCTGTTGTAGAAATTGACACGATACCCACTGGCTCTTTAGGCCTAGATGTTGCTTTAGGTGTTGGAGGATACCCAAGGGGAAGAGTTATTGAAATTTATGGACCAGAATCTTCCGGTAAAACAACCTTGACGATTCACGCAATTGCTGAAGCTCAAAAAAAGGGTGGCATTGCAGCATTTATTGATGCGGAACATGCCTTTGACAGGTATTATGCTGAAAGCCTTGGTGTCGACATTGAAAATTTAATTATATCACAGCCTGATAATGGGGAGCAAGCATTAGAAATCACAGACAATCTTATTAGGTCTGGGGCAATTGATATCATTGTTATAGATTCTGTTGCTGCTTTAACACCTAAAAGTGAAATTGAAGGAGAAATGGGAGATAGTAAAATGGGTCTTCACGCAAGATTAATGTCTCAAGCATTACGTAAACTCACAGGATCTATTAGCAAAACGAATTGTACGGTTATATTTATTAATCAGTTGCGTGAGAAAATTGGTGTAATGTTCGGTAATCCTGAAACGACTACGGGAGGTAATGCATTAAAATTTTATGCATCGGTGCGATTAGACATTCGTCGTTCTACACAAATTAAGGATACAAATAGCAATGTATTGGGTAATAAAACCCGTGTCAAAGTGGTAAAAAACAAGGTAGCACCGCCGTTTAAAAAAGCTGAATTTGACATTATGTACGGGAAAGGAATTTCAAAGGTAGGGGAGATTATAGATTTGGGGGTTGATTTTGAAATCATCAAAAAAGCTGGGTCTTGGTTTAGTTACGATGAAACAAAATTAGGACAAGGTAGAGATGCCGTGAAAGCTCTTTTATTGGACAATCCAGAACTAATGGATGAATTAGAAGTTAAGATTAAAGACAATATCAAGGCATTAAACAATTAATATATTCAATAAGCACTTGTGCTATCCATTGGGGTATTGTGTTTTATACTACTTCTTAAAAGGTTAATTATTTAAAGTAAATAGCAGCGCTATAATTTGCTTTAAATAATTAACCTTTAACTTTACCAATAATTTTGAATGTATCTTAAATGGTGCATTTATTTTTATTCCAATACGCAACCTATTTCATTTTCAGGCATCTAATAATAGTAGAAACCTTGGGAAGTTTGTGTTGTGAATTACTTTAAGCAAAGAAAAACGCAAGATACTAACCAACCTAGGCACTCCATTTTTTTGACTTTAGAAGCACTCATACAAGGATGTAAAAGGAAAGAGGCAAATGCTCAAAGTGAACTATACAAACGCTATAGCGGTGTTTTGTTTGGAATTTGCTTGAGGTATTCTCCCAACCGTACCGAAGCTGAGGATAATTTACAAGATGCATTCATTACCATCTTTACTAAAGTAGAACAGTTTAAAGAAAAGGGTTCTTTTGAAGGTTGGATTAAGAGAGTGACTGTCAATACAGTGCTTCAAAAATATAGGAAGAAAAGGGTATTTGAGATAAAAGAGGAGTCTCAGATTGAAGATGTAGGTGAAGAGGAGGTATTTGATGAGGGATTTCCGTTGGATTTTTTATTAAAAATAATTCAGGAACTCCCAGAGCGTTATAGACTTGTGTTTACCATGTATGTAATGGATGGGTATTCTCATAAAGAGATAGCCGAGATGTTAGGAATTAGTGACGGTACGTCTAAATCTAATCTAGCGAGGGCAAGAGGAATTTTAAAAATAAAAGTAGTAGCGTTTAAAAAATAGAATTTTAATTACCGGTATTTCCGTTCCAACGGTTACCATATATGAAAAACAAGAAGCACATAGATGAACTTTTTAAAGAGCGTTTCCAAAATTTGGAAGTATCCCCACCTGCTCGTGTTTGGGATAATATTGAAGCTCGGCTTAACCAGAAAAAGCAAGACCGCAAAGTTATTCCACTATGGTGGAGGGTTGCTGGGGTAGCGGCTTTACTGGCTTTGTTGTTTACTGTTGGGAACGCAATATTCAATGTAAAGGACTCACTTGTTCTGGTTAATGAAGAAACAGATCAGCCGCAAGACGAGACCATTAAACAACCACTATTAAAAATTAAAACAAAGGACAAAGCACCGGAGACAACCAAGAATATTGCGGTAGAACATCCAACTTTAAATACGACAAAAGACAAGGTTGAAAAGACACAACAACAACTATCCACGTTTAAAGCGAATGAAGCAATTTCAAAAATGGTTAGAGAAGAATCAAATGTAAATGAAGCGGTTTCTTCGAACAAGGAAAGATTTGTAAACCCCTCAGAACAAACGTCAAATGCAGTCGCGAATACTATTGGTGATAAAAGAGAGAAGCCTTCGAGTGTTTCAGATTACAACACCCAACAATCTTCAAACTTGAAAGAAAGTTCAGCAAATACAATCAAAGAAGGGGTTGCTAGTACCAACGTTAATACGATAAAAGAATCTTCAAAAACACCAATAAACACTCAATCTACTAAACCAGATAAGGCGTTGATTGTTCAGCCCGTTGACACTTCAAAAATGAAAACAGTTATTGCTAATGAAGAAGTCAATGTAAAAGACACTGAGAACACAAATGAAGTTATCAATCCCGTGACAACATCAATTTTTGATGCGATTCAGGAGCAAGAAAAAATAAAACATGAAGAGGCAATTGCACAATTAAAACCCAAGGTTGATAATCGCTGGGAGGTTGCCCCTAACTTTGCGCCGGTATATTACAATAGTTTAAGCGAAGGATCTTCGATTGATGCATCTTTTTCAGACAATTCGAAAAGTGCAGATGTTAACTTCAGTTATGGAGTGGGTGTTAGTTATGCGATTAGTGAGCGTCTTAGTATCCGTTCTGGAATTAGTACAGTAGATGTGAGTTACAGCACTGGAGGTCTAGAACTTGGAGAAGGACCTGTCTCATCAGCGTTAAAGAATGTTGACTATAACCGTTCTCAAATTGTTACCATACCACTAGACCGGGGCACATTTGCAGCTCAAAATAGTGGCGGTGGTCTTGATAATGTGTCTCTTAAATCCACAAACGGCGATGTATTTGTCAATCAAAACATTAACTACTACGAAGTACCATTAGAATTAAAATATGCTTTGTTTAATTCTAAATTAGGGGTGAGTCTAATAGGTGGGGTAAGTACGTTTTTCCTAGGGGATAACGAGGTTAGTGTTTCAGCAGGATCATTCAATGAGACATTGGGAGAAGCAAACAATCTTACCAACGTTAGTTTTTCAACAAATGTTGGATTAGGATTTGATTACAAGTTTTCAAAGAAGTTTAAGTTTAATGTTGAGCCTATGTTCAAATACCAGCTTAATCCATATACAGATAGTAGTGTGAGTTACCAACCGTATATTTTAGGGGTTTACACAGGATTTAGCTTTAAGTTTTAGGGATGGGTATTTTTTTAATTGGGTTTGAGTGTATCGCTCGAACTAAAATGATCGTAAAAACCGTCTTATCGCCATAAGACGGTTTTTTTTTAGGATTCAAGCAATATTTATACTGTTGGATGTTCTAGTTCTCTCAGAATAACATCTCGTGTACTGTTTTTTAACGTTCGTTTATTTTCCAGTTTAGAATTTGAAGTTGCAATAAATTCGTGAATTTTCACACGCATTTTTCCAGGGCTTCCACTAAAAAATCTATAGGAAAAACGCTTTTTATTATCGTGAAACGTTACCGGAGCAATTGGTATTTGATGTTCTATAGCAAGTCTAAATGCACCATCTTTAAAGGTGTCAAGTACTAAATCCATATCATCTGGAACACCTCCTTCAGGGAAAATACAAACGCTCAATCCTTGTTTAAGGCGTTGTTGTGCACTCTCAAAAACATCGACTCTACTTCTTGGGTTTTTGCGATCAACGAGAATGCAGGTCCGTTTATAGAAAAATCCAAAAATCGGAATTTTTCCAAGTTCTTTCTTTCCAACAAATACAAACGGATTCTTTGTTATGTATAACATTAACATAATGTCTGTCATAGAGGTATGATTAGAAACAAACAAGTAACTATGTCCTTTTTTATATACAGTATCGCGTTTAATAATGGGAACGAACCCCATCCCAACAAGGATAATAGTGGCCCAAATACGCGCTAATTTAAAAAAATAAGGATACCATCCCTGCTTTGCTGATGACAACAACAGAAAAGGGAACATGATTAAAATAGGAACTGTGAGTAAGGTATAAAACCACAAACGGTACAGTACAAAAAATGGACACATTAAATATCTCATGATCAGTCAAAAATACCTATTTCGATAATGCAAATAGGCTAAAAGCAGTAACTTTGCTAATAAATAATAAACTAAAAATAGATTGAAGCAATCTTGTACCTAGTTTTAGTTTGATAACAGCATATTAAAATTAGACCATGCCCAGAATACTTACAGGAATCCAAAGCACAGGAACCCCTCATTTAGGAAATATTTTAGGGGCTATTTTACCGGCTATTGAGATGGCGAATAAACCGGAGAATGATAGTTTTCTTTTTATTGCAAACCTGCATACGCTTACGCAAATAAAAGACGCTGTTGTATTAAGTAATAATACCTATAGTACTGCTGCCGCTTGGTTAGCATTTGGATTAGATGTTGAAAAAACTGTTTTTTATCGTCAGAGTGACATACCACAAGTAACTGAGTTGTCTTGGTACTTGAGCTGCTTTTTCCCTTTTAAAAGATTGTCATTAGCACATAGCTTTAAGGATAAAGCAGATAGGATGGATGATGTAAACGCGGGCTTATTTACTTATCCGATGTTAATGGCTGCGGACATCTTGTTGTATGATGCAGAATTTATTCCTGTTGGTAAAGACCAGTTACAACACATAGAAATGACTCGTGATGTAGCCTCAAGGTTCCATGCTCAAGTAGGTGAAACTTTTGTGATGCCAGAGGCAACGGTGCAAAAAGACACCATGCTTATTCCAGGAACAGACGGTTTAAAAATGAGTAAGTCACGCGAAAATACAATCAATATCTTCTTGCCCCAAAAGCAATTGAAAAAACAGGTAATGAGCATTGAAACAGATAGCACACCGCTTGAAGAACCAAAAAATCCTGATACTTGTAATGTTTTTGCATTATACGAACTGCTGGCAACACCAGCCGAAACCAAGGCAATGAGAGCGAAATATTTAGGCGGAAATTTTGGTTTCGGCCACGCAAAGCTTGGGCTTTTAGAGTGTATATTAGAAAAATACGAAGCCCCGCGCGAACGTTACAATTATTATATGAATAACTTAAAAGAATTGGACGCTGCATTAACAGTGGGTGCAGAAAAGGCAGCTAGTGTTGCTGATACAGTGTTGCAAAGAGTTCGAGAAAAGTTAGGCTACTAAACGAGTTGAAATAGTTTACCTGGAAGTGGTCGCACAACACCTTTCATTTCTAATCCTAAAAGGAGCGACGCCAATTTGTAGGTTGGCAAGTTGCAATCAATAGCAATCACGTCCAATAACACTTTCTCTTTTTCCTTTAGATAATTGAAAACCACTTTTTCTTGGTCATTCATTTCTACAAAAAGACTGGTTTGCTGTGTTTTTTTTCTAGCTGAAGAAATGTCCCATCCTAACATATAAATTACGTCTGCAGCAGAGGTCACCACTCTTGCTTGATTTGTTTTTATAAGATTATTACATCCCACACTTTGACTATCTGTTGCTCGTCCAGGCACGGCAAAAACCTCTCTATTGTAGCTATTTGCAATATCTGCGGTTATGAGACTTCCACCTTTTTCAGCACTTTCTATTACAATGGTGGCTTCGCTAATCCCAGCAATAATTCGATTGCGTTTCAAAAAGTTACTTCGGTCAAAAGCATCACTGCTCCAAAATTCAGAAATAAATCCACCATTCTCTTGAACTTTTGAAACATATTTCTTGTGCACTTTTGGATACACTTGATTAAATCCATGCGCCATACACCCAATGGTTTGTAAACCATTATCCATGGCTGCTCTATGCGCACAAATATCTACTCCATAGGCAAACCCAGATACAATTACTGGATTAAGTGGCGCTAATTCTTCAATGAGCTTTTGACAAAAACTTGTTCCGTAAGTAGTTACTTTTCGAGCACCAACGATACTCAAAATTCTTTTTTTCTCGAGGTCAATAGTGCCTTCGTGAAAAAATAATATAGGCCCGTCCAAGCAGTGTTTCAGTTTTTCTGGGTAGTCATTGTCCTTAAAATAGGAATATGAAAGTTTTTCTTGATCGATAAAATTAATTTCGGCCTCGGCCTCATCAAATAAGCTAGTATTTCTTAAGCTCTTTAATTTGAAGGCTCCAATACCGTCAATTTTTAAGAGCGTCGCTTGTTTTTCTTTAAAAACACCTTCGGCACTGCCAACCTTGTGAAGTAATTTTTTTGCTGAAGCATCTCCTAAGTTTGGAACTCTTTGAAGGGCGAGCGTGTATTTTAATTCAGTTTTAGAAAGCATACCTAAAGATAGTGTTCTGAAATAAAATTCAAATTAAAAATGAATTATTTTTTGGCAAACATTTAAATTTTAACCTTCACAAAAACAGTCTTTAACAGAAGTAAAATACCCTACTTCCTATTTCAATTGACTCCCTAGAAGCCTTTGTTAATAAGTTGTTTGCCCTTAAACAAGCATAAAAGCAAAAAAAAGTATATTTGTTGTATGCAAGTGTCTACCTACATCCAAGATTTACTGTATCGCTACGAATGTGTAATCATTCCTGGCTTTGGCGCATTCTTGACGCAGTACAATTCGGCAAATTTGAATGCTGAAAACCATACTTTTACACCTCCTTTAAAAACGGTTTCTTTTAATAGACAGCTGCAAACTAACGATGGTTTGCTAGCCAATTACATCGCGACTGTTCAAGGGGAATCTTATGAGCTTGCATTGCAAAAGGTAAGAGATTTTGCGAGTAGTTGCTCAAAAAAGTTAGCACTAGGAGAAGAAGTAATGCTCTTTAAAATAGGGAAATTCACCTTAAATACAGAGCAGACCATACAATTTGAGCCTGCAAATGCTGAAAACTTTAATACTGCGTCATTTGGACTCACAACCTTTGTTGCTGGAAAAGTGTATCGGGAAGCTGCGATTGCGTTAGAAGACACTGCAGAAGAAGCGGTCTTGTTATTCGCTCCGCGTGCGCGAAGACCGTATTTAAAATATGTTGCGGTTGGAGTTGTTGCATTGGCTGTTGCGGGATTGGGAGGCATGAAATTGCACGAAGGAAATGTGCAACAATATAATCTTGTACAAAAACAAAAGGCTACTACTAAAGTTCAAAACCAAATTCAAGAAGCGACTTTCATTATGAATAGTCCGTTGCCTACAATTACGATTCCTCTTAAAAAACAAACAGGCAATTACCATATTGTTGCCGGAGCTTTTAGAGAAGCCGCTAATGCCGACAAGAAAATGGGGCAATTAAAAGAGAAAGGATATGTTCCTGCAATGATTGGCAAGAATAAATATGGGCTTCATCAAGTAGTATATTCGAGTCACAATGATAGACTTCAAGCGCTAAAGAACTTGCGTACTATTAAGCGTACCGAAAATAGTGACGCTTGGTTGCTGGTTAAAAAGCTGTAATAATTTTCTTTAGATGCTGAGGTTGATTGTCTACATAAATTACAATCCGGTAGTTTTCTTTTTTGCTTTATTTAACGCGTTCTCTCTTTCAGAAATTTCAAACTCCTGTACCTTTACAAAAAAATTTGAAAATGGATTCTAAAACTCCCCGCGAGTCGCGCACAGTTATAACGGATTTAGTCTTACCAAGTGAAACCAATCCTATTGGGAACATGTTTGGAGGCGAATTGTTAGCACGTATGGATAGGGCTGCAAGTATTGCCGCGAGAAGACACAGTCGTCGCATTGTAGTGACCGCTTCGGTAAACCACGTAGCGTTTAATAAAATGATTCCTTTGGGAAGCGTTGTTACGGTAGAGGCACACGTGTCGAGAGCATTTAAGAGCTCTATGGAGGTATTTATGGATGTTTGGATTGAAGACCGTGAAAGCGGCATAAAAAGCAAAGCAAATGAAGGTATCTATACCTTTGTTGCTGTTAACGAATCGGGCAATCCAATGCCGGTACCTTGCTTAAAACCAGAAACCAAATTAGAAAAAGAACGTTTTGACGCAGCACTAAGAAGAAGGCAATTGAGCTTACTATTAGCAGGAAAAATAAAGCCTGCTGAGGCTACTGAGTTAAAAGCCTTGTTTGAGGAGTAATCTAAAAGACGAAACTTTAACAGATTACATCCTATATACCCAATCACTAGGGTTCATCTCTGTAGTGTTTTTATACACCGCAAATTTAACGACGGTTTTACCAGTTATGGGATGTGTGAAGACGGTTCCTAGCTCTTGTTTGGCGCTTACTTTATCTCCTTTTTGAACGCTTACCGTCGCGAGGTTTTTGTAAATGGTAATATATTCTCCGTGCGCTACCATTACTACTTTGTTGGCATTTTTTATTTGTACGACGCCTAAGACAGTGCCATTAAATACGGCACGTGCCCTTGCGTCTTTTGCAGTCGCTATTTCAACACTGTGAAAGTTTTGCGTTACATTAGGAAATTGCGGGTGTTGCCGTTTTCCGTACTTATTTACTACTACCCCTTTTTCAACCGGCCAGATTAGTTTGCCCTTATTATTTTTAAAGCTTTTAGCAAGCGCAGTTGCCTCCGGAGTCAAAGCAAATGCTTCGTTTGAAACTTTTGCAATTGGTTTTTTAGCATTTTTAGTAGCGGCTCTTTTTGCGGCTTCTCTATTAGCCGCTGCAATGGCATCACGGATCATTTTTCTGATTTCGCCGTTAATTTTATCTGCTTCGCGTTGTTTGCTTCGAATCTGTTTTGTGAAGTTCCCTTCGTCTTTTCTAAGGGAAGCGACTAGTGCTACTTGATTCTTTTTCTCTTGAGATAGTTTTGTTTTTGTTTTTTTGTTTTCGGCTATAAGGAGGTCTTTTTGTTTGCGTTGTGTAATTAAATCTTTGTTGAACCCCTGTAATTGTTCGGTTTTACTTTTAATACTCTCCCCTTGTTTTTTACGATAATTCGCATATTGTTTCATATACTGAACCCGCTTATAGGCTTGTAAAAATGTGGTAGAGGACATTAAGAACATGACTCGGCTTTGCTGCGATTTACTCTTGTACGATTTTCTGACCATTGCCGCATAGTCTTCTTTTAATGCAGTTAACTCCTCTCGAAGGGTCGAAATCTGAGATTGATTTTCATTGATTTCCCGCGTTAATAGGTTTGCTTGCTTGTTCGTTATTCTTATAAGGTTTTCTTGAGCGCTAATGCGTTGATTTATATCTTCAACTTCGGTTAGCACCGTTTTTCGTTCCCCTCTTGTTTTAAAAAGGAGGTTGTTTATTTTTTGAATATCACTAAGAATATTTTGTCGCTGCTCTTCTAGTTGCTGTTGCTTTTTAGATTGCGCTTGGGCAAACGCAGTCCCCAAACAAAAAATTAGGATACATAAAAGTGATTTGCGTACTGCCATGTTATTTTAGCTTCATTTGTTTATAGCCATCTGGAATAGTAAACGGAAAACTTAGCGAAACATTGAGGTCAATCTTTTTATATTTTATATCCACCGTTGTTGTGTCTTGATCTTCTGTAGCTTCAACATGAATTTTAGTAGGATAAAAAGAGGATGAAATCTTTTGATAAGGTCCGTAAGCAACCACGAGATTTCGGTTTTCTTGGGGTTGTGATATTTGTTCTTGATGTACTAAGAAGGTATCAGGATTTAATAAAAGACTCAATAAAAAACGTGCATCTTGTTTGGCAGGAACGAGTTCATATTTATTGCTTTCTACACGTGAAGTGATTTTTCCTTGATTTAAGGGAATGATAGACTGTCCTAGAAAAATTGCTTGTGCCTGTTGAAAGTTAATTTCGGTTCCTAAAAAGTCACTTAATAATGCAAAATCGCCTTTAAAATAAGTACGCCCAATAGATTCATAAAAACCTACTTCATTAGGGGTGATTAAAACTTTTGCTAGTGTAATACCAATTATAGAAGCTTTAATCCAGATGGCTTTGTCTTTCTCCATTCGTACGCTGGTGGTAATACTTTGCGACTGTTTTGGGTCGCTATATTTTACTTGCATTCTGGCCGCAAGCGTAGTAAAATCTTGAGACGCTCCTTTATGGGCAGCTATTATTTTTTTTGTTGAAAGTGCATTGTTTGCATTGGCGCTGCCTTCCACCAGCTTTGTACTTCCGCAGGAGGAAAATAAAGCAACAACCAGCAATGATGAGAGGATTTTAATTTGCATATATTAATTGTCTAGTAGTATTGCTTGTGCTTTTTTAGTGTACTCATTTGCTTTTTTTGCATCTCCTTTTGCAGTGTATGCATTAACCAATTGTATGTAAAAGTCTTTTTCCATTTTAGAATCATCTATTAGATAGTCCAAACCCGCTTCTAAAGATTCGATAGCGGAATCAAACGCTAGTAAATTATTGTTTGCAACACCATTTAAAAGATACAACAAAGCTTGTGCTGGGAAAACTTCTAGTGCATTATTACTAAGTTTTTTAGCTTCTTCATATTTAGAAAAATCAAGTTGTAATAGTAAGGTTTTTTTTAATAAACTAAAATTATCTGGATCATTGGCTATGCCTTTTTCATAGAATTTTAAAGCAATTTCTTTGTTTGCCTTTGTCATATAATATCCCCCTAGCTTTTCATAGACCTTAGTCTTTCCTTCTGCTGAAAAGGTAGAGATTACATTATCTAATTGATGCTCATAGGATGGATTTTCAGTTACAAATTGTAAAAAATCACCTAAAACCTTATACTGTATTTCTGTATCGATAGTTTTAGATTTAAATACTATATCCATAGATGCAACGGCTTCTTCGGTTTTATTGTCATCCAAGTAAAATTTGTAAAGCGCAACGTGGACGAGCTCATTCTTAGGGTTGTTTCTTAATAGTTCTAAGGCAGTATCATAAGCTTTTTTAGTATTCCCTTCTTCGCTGTATAAATAAATAAGGCTGAGGTAGTCTTTTTCATTTTTAGGGTTTTTATCAACCTTTTCTTCTAAAGAATAGATGGCCCTATCGGTATTCCCTGTTGCCCTATAGATTTGATTTCTTAGCACATTGCGATACACACTTTCTCCCCAAGATTCTTCCAGTTCGTCAAGAATTACGAGAGCTTTGTCATATTGCTTTGTGCGGGTATATAAATTTGCTAAGTCTTCTTTATAATCTTCATCATTTACGATTAGTTTTTTAACCAATAGGATCGCTTTATCATAATTGCGCTGTAAGTAATATAAATCATACAGTGTTTCTAGGACATCAATACGATCTGGGTTCTGGGCGATTACCTTATCTAAATTTTCTTCTGCAGAAGGGTATTTCTGTAATTCCATGAAGTTTTTTGCCATTTCATACTCGACGACTGCAATAAATTGGGGGTCCTCATTTGCCGTCTTCTTAGCTTTTTCTAAAGCTGCAATAGCAAGCTCATAGTTTTCAATGGATTTCTGCTTAAGAGCTTCGAAAAAATGCTCTTGAAATGCATCGGTCAAATTGCCTAAATCATCTGTGGGTTCTTCTTCTTGCGCAGAAATAGCGACAGAAAAAAGGAGTCCTGAAAATAGAAATATATATGGAAATAAAATTTTCAATGTAGTGGTATGGCTCATTGCAGTAGAGGCCTGTCTTTAAAGTTTGTATTTAGAAAAACCCTTCGGCTGCAGTTGAAGGAAAAATTCCTTTATTTTAATTGGCTATAATCGCCGATACTTACATTGGTAAACTTACCGTCAAAATGGGCGTGATTTCCAATCATTGCATTGTCTAAAATAGCATTCTTAATTGTTGTTTGTGTTTGTATAATACTGTTTTTTATGGTGCTATCTTCAATTACTGTGCCTTTTCCGATGGAAGCAAAAGGACCTATCACACTATTCTTAAGCACAACGTCCTCCCCAATAAAACAGGGTTCGATAATTTCTGAGTTTTCTAGGCGTACGGTATCTGAAACGAGCGGTTCATTTGCTTCCGCTAAAAAGCCTAGCATTCTTCTATTTGTTTCTACGGTTACTTCTTTATTTCCGCAGTCCATCCATTCGCTCACGGTACCTGTTTTGAATGTTTTTCCGTCAGCCATCATTCTTTTAATCCCATCGTTAATTTGATATTCGCCACCATTAATAATGTTGTTGTCTAAAACATACTGAAGTTGGTTCTTCAATACCGAAGCATCTTTGAAATAGTAAATTCCAATAACGGCTTGATCACTTACAAAGGTTTCTGGTTTTTCTACGAGCTCGATGATTTCGTCTTTTTCATTTAGATTAACCACGCCATATGCCGAAGGATTATCCACCTTCTTTGTCCAAATAACGGCATCTGCTTCTTTGTCTAAATCAAAATCTGCTCTAATCAATGTGTCGGCATAGGCTATTACTGCTGGACCACTCAATGAAGGCTCTGCACACATAATGGCATGACCAGTACCTTTTGGGTCTAATTGACGGTAAATACTGGGCTTTGCTCCTAGCGATATTGCAAGTTCTTTTAGGCTTTCTACTACATCATCGCCAAAGAATGCAGGATCACCCAGAATGAAGGCTATTTCTTCAATATCTTGGTTTAAAACACCAGCGATATCTGCAACGAGACGATGCACAATAGGTTTTCCAGCAACTGGAATTAATGGTTTTGGCACTGTTAAACTGTGCGGGCGAAGGCGGCTGCCGCGGCCTGCCATTGGGACTATTATTTTCATGTGTAGCTATGTGGTTTTTTTCTTCGTTCTTATGTCGTTATTTAACTCCAGTACTCCCAAAACCCCCTTCACCACGATGCGTTTTGCTAAGCACTTCTACTTCTTCAAACACGGCTCTTTCGTGTTTTGCGATAACTAACTGTGCAATACGTTCGCCATTTTCAATGGTAAAATCTTCGTTACTCAAATTAACTAAAATAATGCCAATTTCTCCACGATAATCTGCATCTATGGTTCCTGGACTGTTTAGAACCGTAATTCCTTTTTTTGCGGCCAGACCACTTCTTGGTCTAACTTGTGCTTCGAAGCCTACAGGTAACTCAATAAACAAACCTGTTTTTACAATCGCACGTTGGAGCGGTCTTAAAGTAGAAGATTCAGTCACATTAGCCCTAATGTCCATTCCGGCAGAAGCAATTGTTTCATAGCTCGGGATGGGGTGAGATGATTTGTTGATTATTTTTATCTGGGTCATACTTCGACTCCGCTCAGTATGCGGAAGGGTTTTACATTTTTAATATTTTTGCGACTTCTTTTTTTTCTGAAAAGACAACGATTATCAAAAATACCAATAATAAGACAGTTCCTATGATTAAATTTCGGTCAAAAACATAAAATGAAAGGCCTGAAAATAGGATGGCTAATAATAGATAACCACCTATTTTTTTAACCGAATAGGGAACTGGATAGTATTTCTTCCCGAAGTAATATGACAAACACATCATTGTTGCATATGCCGCCAAGGTGGCAATTGCAGAACCTTTATAACTTATAATTGGGATGAGTACAAAATTAAGCCCCAAAGTTATCAATGCGCCAACAACTGAAATATAAGCCCCAAAACGAGTGCGATCGGTTACTTTATACCAGACGGAAAGGTTATGGTAGATCCCTAAACAAAGATTGGCTAACAATATAAATGGCACCACAGAGAGCGCGACCCAATAGGCCTCATCCTGAATTAATAGTTCTTTGAAAAAGTCTACATACACCATCACAAATAGAAATATGATGCAGCCTAAAATGGAAAAGTACTTCGTGATCAACGCATAGGTCTCCTTTGCATTTTTTTCTTTTGCATGGGTAAAGAAAAAAGGCTCTATCCCCAATCTAAAGGCAGTGGCAAAAAGTGTCATAAAAACCCCAAGTTTATAGCATGCGGCATAGACTCCAACTTCCGTTTTTGCAATGTCGTCAGGGAGGAGATATGCCAATAAAATTTTATCAAATGCTTCGTTTATGGAGAATGCAATCCCTGCAATTAAAACAGGAAATGCATATTTGAGCATCTCAAGGCATATTGCTTTATGGAAGCCAAAACCAATTTTAAAGTATTGAGGAAGAATAAAAAGTAAGGTAGCTCCGCTCGCTATTATATTAGCAATAAACACATAAAGCACTTTGTTTTCGCTGAGGTGCATGGACTCCCAAATGGAGTTAGGGTTTGTAGTAATGAGTTTGGGTAGCACTAGAAAGAAGAACAAATTACAACCCAAATTAATGCAAACATTCACAATCTTAATTACAGCATAATCCATTGGTTTTTGATTGGCTCTAAACCAGACAAAAGGGATGATGGCCAAAGCATCCAATACTAAAATAAGCAAGGCATATGTAACGTAGCGCGTGTCAAATTCTATTAAACTTCCTATTTCTTTTCGTAAAAAATAGGCGATAAGAAAAAATGAAATAGAGGAAATAAAGACAGACGTTAATGCCGTGGATTGGACCTGTTTTTTTTCTTTGGGACGTTTGTTTATGAATCTAAAGAATGCCGTTTCCATCCCATAGCTCAAGACCACATTTCCTAAAATAATATAGGACATTAAGGTGGCATAAACCCCAAACTCTGATGGCTCCATCACATTTGTATATAAGGGAACTAAAACAATGGCTAAGGCACGTGGTAATACCGTGGCAAGGCCATAGATAAAAGTTTGTTGGAAAAGCTTTTTAAAAACGCTCAATGCCTATTTGTTTATTAGCGATAAAGATGAAGTAGATCTCTTAACGAATCCTACCATTATTCAATTAAAGAACGTTTTTCAATTAAGCCTTTAATCTTATAAAATTGAAGACTGCCTTCATAGACAAGGCTAACAATAGCTTCACTGTCTTTTAAATCGAAAGGGTTCTTTTTACTAACATAGAATCCCTTTTTCAAAGATGGTAATAAACTATCACGTTTAGAAATATATATAGAATCACTCGTAAAACTTCCCATAAACCGATCTGTGCCGTCAGAATAATGAACTCTAAATGGAGCAGTTTTTTGAACTTGTGCTACTTTTTGATCGTAAAATACTTGTTGAAAATAAACTTTGGTAGTTAGGCTTCTTAAAGAAGCTAATTTAAAATAGAGATCAGTTCCTTTTTGTTCGCCTTGTTCGTTTTTATTCCATTTTTGAGAATATGTATCAGTAATTGAAAATGGAGGCTTCTTAGAAAGCTTATACTTTGGTGTTTTTAATTGAGAACCAGCACAGCCTAAAAGAAAACATCCTGAGATTATAGAAATAAGTAGCACGCGGAGTTTCATAAAATAAGGCTATTATTGAATATTAAAATTACGATATATTTATAACGTTTTCATATGTATTTCAATCTTTTTTCTGCTCAGGGTAAGCAATCATAGGCTTTTCAGCAATGTTCAAAACCTTCGCGTAATATAAATCACCCTCTTTTACGTAACTAACGACCGCTTCGTTCTCTTCTAACATAAAAGGAAATCTAGTAGTTGGAGTGTTTACCGCTTCTTTAATTGGATCATTATCCATTATAATATCAGGTCGTCGTTGATTTCTGTAATGAGCGGTATAGGTTGTTTGTGGAAGGTTTAAAACGATAGCTTCTGCAACCATACCTTTAAAGTAGATTTTTTTAATAGTAATCGTTTTGGGTAATGCATTAAATGTTATTTGTAGATTAATACCGCTTCCACTGCTTTGGACACCGCCTCCCCATTTTTGAAAGAAAGCTTTGGAAACCGAAAAGGGTGGATTTTGTGTTATTTTCACGGCTTCTGTTTTTTTCTTGGCCCCTCCACAACTTAAAAGCAATGCAATACAAAGTAAGGATAAGGCCAAATAGAGTCGTTTTTTTGAATACATAGCTTGGTTAAAGTTTGAATACGATTCCTAAAAATACTGCAATTCCATCTGCGGCATTGACGGCTAGTGTTTTGTTTCTTGTATTAAAATACGGGAAAAAGAACTTTACGTTTAATTTATCATTCAGGATATAATGAGCTCCTGGTCCTACGCTGTATACTCGCAACGCATTTCCGTTTGTGCCTCCTCGTGAATCATCATCTAAACCAAAACCATAGCCAGCGTGACCGTAAACATTCCATTTTGCCTTGTTAATGAAGTAGTACTGTAATGAGGGTACAAAGCCATAACTTTTTATAGTGACATTGCTATCATTTTGTAGGGCACTATTATCTGAGGTAAAAAAGGATCCTCCTAAAGAAACCTTTTCTGAGACAAAAAACTCCATTCCAGCGAGCCCTAGGAAACCAAAATCATCTTGCCCATCCGTTTGAGTGGGATAGGGTGAAGCAGAGATAGAAATATTCCAGTCCCCTTTTTCGTTTTGACCTATTGTGAGTAATGTTACCAGTAAGAATAACGGGAGAAGTTTGAACTTCATGATTCAGATTTTTACAAATTATTTCACAAAGTTACCAAAGATTACAACGTTTGTGAAGGGATCATAAAAGAAAAAACCCCTCAGATCACCAAGATCCGAAGGGTTTAAATATTCTGAATTAATAAGGGTAACTGAGTTATTTTAATAAAGCGGCACCCTTTTTTAAAATTATATTGAAGCTATCCTGCTAAGGCTTCTGCACCACCAACGATTTCTAAAATTTCGTTTGTAATAGAGGCTTGACGTGCTTTGTTGTATTGTAGTTTAAGTGCGTCACGCATCTCGGTTGCATTGTCTGTTGCTTTGTGCATGGCAGTCATACGCGCTCCGTGCTCACTTGCAACACTGTCTCTAATACCTTTAAACAATTGTGTTTTAAGACTTTTAGGGATTAATCCTTCAACTATCGTTTCTTTTGAAGGTTCAAAAATATAGTCTGCTGTGTTTGTTGTTTCGGTTGCAGCAGGAGGTAAAATTGGCAAAAACTGCTCAGTCATTACAATTTGCGTTGCTGCATTCTTGAAATTATTGTAGACCAAAACAATTTTATCATATGCTCCGGCAGTAAATTGCTCCATTAACATTTCAGCAATAGCGGACGAAGCATCAAAGGTAAGATCATCAAATATTGCAGCATGGTGTGCTACAATAGTGCCATCCTTTTTAAGGATATCATTTCCTTTTTTTCCGATAGTAACAAAATCAACTTGCTTTCCAGCATAGGTTTCATTTGCAAGTACTTTAGATGCTTTAATAATATTACTATTAAAAGCTCCTGCAAGACCTCTATTTGAAGTAATGGCTACTACTAGTACTTTACGCACTTCACGCTGCTCGCTGAAACTACTTCCAGAATCTGCATCCAATGTTGCACTTAAGTTTTGTAATAACTCGGTCAATTTTTCAGAATAAGGTCGCATTGCCGTAATCGCATCTTGCGCTTTTTTCAACTTAGCAGCAGACACCATTTTCATGGCACTCGTAATTTGCATCGTTGAACTAACGGATGATATTCTGTTTCTAATTTCCTTTAAGTTCGCCATTTCTTATTAGTTATAATTTATAACACTTCGGCTTAACATCTCCCCAGCCAAGTTTAAAAGGCTAGGGGAATGTAAATTTAATTTACGCTTTATATTTTGCAGATAAATCTGCGGCTACAGTTGTTAAAGTGTCGATTACTTCGTCTGTTAACTTACCAGATTTAAGTGTGTCGAGCATTCCCCTGTGTTTCGCATTTAAAAGCTCTAGGTAATCTCTTTCGAACTCCTTCACTTTATTTACTGGCACGTTTCTAAGTAAGTTTTTAGAACCTGCATAGATAATCGCAATTTGATCTTCCACCGTAAATGGCGTATTTTCGTTTTGCTTTAGGATTTCAACGTTACGCCTTCCTTTTTCAATTACATTTAAAGTCGCTGCATCAAGATCAGAACCAAACTTTGCAAACGCTTCCAATTCACGGAAAGCCGCTTGATCTAGTTTTAAGGTACCTGATACTTTTTTCATCGACTTAATTTGTGCGTTACCACCCACACGAGATACCGAGATACCCACGTTAATCGCTGGACGTACACCAGAGTTGAATAAATCTCCATCTAAGAAAATTTGTCCATCTGTAATAGAAATTACGTTTGTAGGGATATAGGCCGATACATCACCCGCTTGTGTTTCGATAATTGGTAATGCAGTTAGTGATCCACCACCTTTAACGATTGGTCTTAATGATTCTGGAAGATCGTTCATTTCTGAAGCAATCTTATCATCATTAATAACTTTTGCCGCACGCTCTAATAATCTTGAGTGCAAGAAGAATACATCCCCAGGATACGCCTCACGTCCCGGTGGGCGACGCAATAAAAGTGACACCTCACGGTAGGCAACTGCTTGCTTAGATAAATCATCAAACACAATTAACGCAGGACGACCTGTATCTCTAAAGTATTCACCAATGGCCGCACCTGCAAAAGGAGCATATACCTGCATAGGAGCAGGGTCAGATGCGTTTGCAGCTACAATAGTGGTGTATGCTAAAGCTCCAGCTTCGTCCAGTACTTTTGCAATGTTTGCAACCGTAGAGGCTTTTTGGCCAATAGCAACATATATACAGAATACTGGTTCTCCTGCATCGTAAAATTCTTTTTGGTTTAATATGGTATCGATACAAACAGTAGACTTTCCTGTTTGACGGTCACCAATAACAAGTTCACGTTGCCCTCTTCCTACTGGAATCATCGCATCAATAGACTTGATGCCGGTTTGTAAAGGCTCTGTTACTGGCTCACGATAAATAACCCCTGGCGCTTTACGCTCTAGTGGCATCTTGTAAGTTTTCCCTTCAATAGGCCCTTTACCATCTATAGGAGCACCCAATGTATTGACTACACGGCCTACAACACCTTCACCTACTTCGATAGATGCGATACGTTGCGTGCGCTTTACCGTTGCACCTTCAGAAACACCTCTCGAAGGCCCTAATAATACAACCCCTACGTTATCTTCTTCAAGGTTAAGAACGATACCTTCCATACCGTTTTCAAACGCTACTAACTCACCGTATTGAGCGTTAGCAAGCCCGTATACACGTGCAATACCATCACCTACCGTTAATACAGTTCCGACCTCATCAAGAGAAGCTGTTGCTTCAAAACCGGTAAGTTGTTGTTTTAAGATTGCTGAAACTTCAGCTGGTTTAACTTCTGCCATTTTATGAATGTTTGTGGTTCGTGGTTTGCCGTTTATGGTGCGCCAATTACCTTTCTTTATAATTGTACTTTTTATTTTCTTTATACCGAAATACTAAAAATCCGGCATATTTATCAATTCAAAAACCATCGCAGTCCAAAGTCTTAGCAGCGGACTATAGTGATTTGCTAAATTCTCTTTTTAAGTTTCCAAGTTGATTTGCAATACTTGCGTTGTATTGTAAATCTCCAACTCGAAGTATAAAACCTCCTATGATCGATTCGTCTACTTTATTTTCTAAAGTAACTAAATCGCTTCCTGTCATTTCTTTTACTTTAGCTAAGACTTGCTTTTCAAGATCTGCCGAAAGTGGAACTGCAGTTGTAACGTGCCCAAGTTTAACACCTTTACCTTCGTTGTATAAGTTGATATAGCTAGAAGCAACACCACTTAATAAACCAATTCGTTTGTTTGATGTTAAAATTTGGATAAGGCTTTTTGTTATTTCGCTATTTCCTTTAAAGATACTAAGCAATGCTTGCTTTTTGTCATCTCCATTAATCACTGGGCTTTGAAGAACAGTACGTAATTCTTTGCTTCCAGCGATAGTAGCCTGGACAGATTTCATATCATCAAAAACAATCTCGCTAATATTAGCTTCGTTTGCTTGATCTAAAACTGCTTTTGCATATCGTATGGCTGCTCTACTCATATTTCGACTTCGATCAATAACCTTTGATAGTTATTTTGATTCAACATTCGTTTGGGCTCCGCTCACTAACCGCAGCGGATACTTTTATTTCTTAATTAAGCTTGGCGTCGTTCAACATAGAGTTCACTAACTCAAGTTGCTTCTCTTTGTTAGACAACTCGCTCTTCAACATTTTTTCAGCTATTTCAACGGAGAGAATCGCAACAGTACTTTTAAGTTCTGCAATTGCTGCTTTCTTTTCAGCTTCAATAGTGGCTTGTGCATTTACGATAGTTTTGCTTGCTTCAGCTTGCGCTTCTTCTTTTGCATCTGTTATCATTTTCGCTTTCATTTCACGAGCGTCCTTCATCATAGCTTCGCGTTCTATTCTAGCTTCTTGTAATAATTTTTCGTTATCAGCTTGTAGGTTTTGCATTTCTAACTTAGCTTTTTCAGCACTGTCCAAGGCATCTCTGATCCCTTGTTCTCTTTCATTTACTGCGTTAAGAATTGGCTTCCAAGCAAATTTTCTAAGCAATAAAAGTAATAGTACAAATACGACTGTTTGCCAAAAGAAAAGCCCTACCGAAAATTCATTTATTAATTTTTCCATCTTTAGTGTCCGCGAAAGCGGAGATCTATTTGGTTATACTTTATTTATTCCTACCTGCCGCAGGCAGGTTTTAAGAAAAACTGTTTAATTTAAATAGAAACATATCCCTGCAACCAACCGTTGCAGCGATATGTTATCTTTTTTGATTACCCTGCGAAAATCGCTGCGAAACCAATACCTTCAATAAGCGCTGCTGCAATAAGCATTGCTGTTTGAATCTTACCGTAGGCTTCTGGCTGACGTGCGATAGCTTCCATAGCTTTCCCACCAATCATCCCGATACCAATACCGGCACCGATTACTGCTAATCCTGCTCCGATAATAGTTGGTATCACTGTACCACCTGCTTGTACAATCATTGGAATTGTCATAATATATAAATTTAAAAATTAAACACTCTGTATAAAAAACCTCTTGCCTATGCTAGAGGAGACCGCTGTCTTTTTTATAAATGCGCAATTTCTCCTTCGTGATCCTCTGTGTGCTCATGCGTTTCACTAGCAAAACCAAAATATAAGGCTGCTAACATCGTAAAGATGTATGCCTGTAGTAAGGCTACTAATATTTCAATCAGTGAGATGGCAAACGCCAATCCAAAAGATAGCGTTCCACCTATCCAGGTTTGAAATATGTAAATTAATCCTAATAAACTTCCTAATACTACGTGACCTGCTGTCATGTTTGCATACAAACGAATTAATAAGGCAAAGGGCTTTATAAATAGGCCTAAGATTTCAATAGGAACTAAAATGATATAAATAAATATTTTACCAGCCCAAGGCATTCCGTCCCCTAGGGGATCAAAAATGTGCCTCCAGTAATCTTTTGTTCCTGTAAATGTTGTGATTAAGAATACAATGATTGCTAATGCTGTTGTGATTGCGATGTTTCCAGTAACGTTAACCCCTAGAGGAGTTAAACCAAACATATTCAGAAACCAGATAAAAAAGAACACCGTCAATAAGAAGGGCATATATTTTTTATACTTAACAGGCCCGATGTTTGCAATAGCAATGTCATCTCTAATATAGGTAATGATAGGTTCGAACAAACGTCCAGTTCCTTTGGCTATATTTCCATTTTTTGCATAGCTATTTGCAAGTCCTCTAAATAAGAAGAACATTAATAGGGCTGTCATAAGAATCATAAAGACCCCTTTAGTAATGGAAAAGTCTAAAGGTTTTGAATTTGTTGGATGTTGGTCTTTATCATAGGTGATTGTTCCAGCAGCGTCTGTTTCATAAATTTTAGCATGGTCTACCTTGTAGAACTTCCCATCTACTTCAGCAACAGTTTCACCGTGATGAAATTTAGAGGAAGAAAACACTTTTAAGCCATCATCCCATAGAATGACGGGTAATGCAAATCCAACGTGGTGAACTTTACCGGTTGCGTCATCTGTGTAAGAAAACAATCCAAAATCGTGCGAATCAAGCAAGTGATGCGCTACATAATCTTTAACTTCTTGTTTTCTGTCTGCTTTTGTTTCCCCAGATTGCTCAGGGGTTTTAGCCGTCATTGTAAATGAAGAAACTAAAAAGAGAATTGAAAGTAATCTAACCACTGTTTTTCGTTGCATTTTTAGACAATTTAAAGACGTCTTTAAAATCGGTGCAAAACTACAGACATTCTAGAAAAAGAAAAAACTATTTTATCTCTTTTTTTTGTGCGAAAATTATCAGGTGTTTTTCAACAAATATTATTCAGAATAGGTCTGATTGTTAAGTTGTTTTGAAAGAAATAGTACTTCAACGATTAAACAGGTTGCATAGGGAACGAAGAATGCGGCAAATTCAGTTTTCTCCATCGTGCCATCTTCTTGATAAAAAGGATAAAATACAGTGAAAAAAACAACAAATTTAATTCCGCTTCCCAACATAAAAATGTACGCTGTGTTATTGGATTGCTTATTTATGTTTGATTGGATTAGCACAAATAGCAACACGGCTAAGAGGTAATTTATTAAATAAGAAGGAATAATTCTATTTTCGAAAAGAGGAAGTTCTAGTAAAGACAATACTAATAAATGTAAGCCAAAGGTGAAACACAAAATAATAAATAGCCCTAATAAAAAGGGCGTGCTTCTTTTCATATAGATTATTTGTTAAGCCTGTTAGCTTGATTTAAGACGAGGTAAAGAGAAAGTGCTACACCAGATAAGGTACATATTATGAGGAAAGTTTTACCATCACTGTAGTTAGCATCTAACCACTTACCTAATTGTACAAATAAAAAAATGATGACCCCCATTTGGATAGCAATAGCTGAAAGTATTGCCCATCTTTTTATACCACTGTTCTTATTCTCTTCTGGCATAAAACGGGTTTAATTAAGTTGTTCGGGGTGTGGTTTTTGTGACCGTTTTGAACGATCAAAATAGTTTTCTGTGCTCTTATTGACTGTATTCGCAGTTTCTTTTCTTTCCATGGAACACGTAGCGTTAAACATTGCACCAGGCTCAACAGATAGTTTGCCAACTAAGGCATCACCATTAATTTTTGCATTGGCGCGCAATGTTAACAAATTTGTCACTCTCAAAGTTCCTTCAAAGAAGCCTTCGATATCTGCTTGGTCACAAGCTAAGGTGCCTATGACTTTACCATTTTTTCCTATAACCACTTTGGACGTCGTGGTTATATTTCCTTCAATAATACCATCTATCCTTAAAAATCCTTTGGAATCTATATCTCCCTTAATGATTGTGCCTTCGTTGATTCTGTTTTGATTAGAACCGGGTTCATTATTATTTTGATTTGATTTATAATTTTTTTTGTCTAAAAACATGTTATTTTTTTTGAGGAGTGTCTGTTTTAGGTTCGATAACCCCTTTGTTTAGATAATCTGTGAGGTTTTTATGAATTTGTATAATTTTATAGTTTTCTGTAGAAGTTCCAAAATAACCTCTTGAAATACTGGGTAATTTAGATTCTCTAGTTGGCGCGGCTAGCTTCGCTCCAAAACCTTCAGCGCCCCACTTACTATCTAAACCATGAACAACAACAAGTATAACATTAGGGGTGTAATAATCTAATGACGTATTCATTTTTTGATCGTAGCTGTAATGTTTAATCGCATTGTCCAACTGTGTTTTTAAACTTTCAGCACTTGCCTTTTCGGTTGTGCTAAATTGATACACCAATTTAAAATTAGTCCCATCAGCATCAGCAACAAATTCATTAAACTTTAAGGCGGGAATTACATTAGAATAAATAAATTGTGCTTGTTTCCCTTCTTCGCTATTTGGATAGGTTAAAGAAACAAAGTTGAGTCCTTTTTTATAGGCTCGGTAACCATCCCGCCTAGCCAATGCCGTTACTTTTAGAAGTTCTAATTTTGGGACAATCTCGTTGCCATTATATAAAGTGATGTATTCGTCACTTTTTTTAATGACATCATCGTATTTTCCTCCCTCAAATTCTTTATACAAAGCATTGTACTTAAACTCAGGACTCGATGCGTCACTTGCTAATTGTGAATTTGGATTACGAAGAATTTCAGCATAGCGAGAATCACTATGATTGCTCAAAATATCATTTTTATATTTTAAGGCAAGTGACTCCTTTTCTATCTGGCCATAGATTTTATATAAGTTATATTTTGCAGGAAGGACCAAGCGTTCTGTAGGTTGAAAGCCCAATAATGATTCTAATCTGTTTGCTGCAAGGTCATATTCTTTAAACTTCTCTTTATAAATAAGTCCTAATTGGTAATATGCAAAATCTCGGTCTTGGGTTAAACTATCTAATACCCTTTCATCAGTAGGAACTGTTGCTAAATAGGTTTGTGGATCAAAAATTTCAGAATCTGAAATAGAGGCTACTTTTTCAATAGCTTCTTCCTCTTCACGAATACTATTTAGTGTTTTCTCAGAAAGCCTCCAATTATCAATGAGTTCTCGATTTCCCCAGTTTTTCTGAAAGGTTAATTTACCATATGCTACCGTAGAAGGATTATAAAAGTAGAATTTCCCACCTCCAGCGTTAGGCCCAGCGTTTCTATTGCCTCCAGCGTTAAAAAACTCATTGTTGTTAACACCGCTGCCTCCTTTGCGCTCTTGTTTAGCAAAAGCAATGCTATCTGCAATTGCTTGGGCTTTGAGTTCATTGGTATATTCAGTAAAAAATGCAAGACGATCATCTTCGCTCATATTTGCTATGCGCAGGATGCTATCATTGTTAGTTGCAATGTCTTCATATTTGATAACGTCATCAAGATTTTCACGCTTCTTTGTCATACGCCTCCATTGTCTTGTGTTTTCAGTTAAATTGGTCAGTGTGCTATCATAATATGCGCCAGCGTTTTTGTACAATGCATCGTCAAAATTCATTTCGGCGAGCGTTTGATAGTTTATGGATTGAAGCGTACGATCGTTACTAAATGCTCTAATGGATTTGTTATAATTGACTACCGCTAAAGAATCATTACCAATATTGATATAATAATCTCCAAAAGAATTGTACACTTTAACTAAGTACGGTCTGTTTTCGCGGTCTTTTTCTAAATCTTGTAGTAATTCTAAAAATATAATGAGGTCCTCTTTTTCATAATCAAAATTCTTTGCCTTCCCAATAAAAGCATTAATTCTGTAAACCCGTGCAGTTTTCCTGTTAAGTTCGATAACTTCATCAAACGCCATATTAGCGCTATCTTTCATTTCAAGGCGATTGTAAATCTGTGCTTTAATAAAGGCATATCTTCCTTTTAATTCATTGTCTTTTACATATTCTGAAGCAATCTTTATGTAAGGAAGCGCTTGTGGAATAGAATCTAGATTAATCATTGCTTGGGCTAACATCGCATTGGCATCTGCTATAACGGTATCCTCTAGCTCCTCTTCGGCTAACATCTCCGTTAGGTTCTCTATGGCATATTCCTCATTCTTTAGCCTAATGTTTGTCTTAGCTTTCCAAATCTTTGCGTTGTTTACATTGTTACTAGTGGCATATTTATCCAGTATAAAATTAAAGGCATCGAGCGCAGGGATAAAACGGTTGTCATAATAACGAGCTTTTCCTAATAGGATATACGCCTCATCAATTTGAGGATTATATTCTTGCCGGTTGATAAACATAGAGTGCTTTTGAATTGCTTTTACAGCTTTTTCTTCGGCTCTGTTAAAATTAGGGTCTTTGCCATCTGTGTCTAATTGTGCTTCGTCTTCTACTTCAATTCTTTCTACTGGTAAAATTTCGTAGTAGTTGTCCTGATAACCAAGGGCTAGACCCTCCTTACCATTATCAAATGCATTGTTGCCATTAAACAAGGTGTTATACTCGGTTGAAACCGCATGGAGGTTGCGATTTAAGAAAGTATTCTTTTTTCTTGAACAAGCCGTTATTAGTACTACAGAAAGAAGAAGAAGAGTAATATAATGTATTCGTTTCAAAATATGCTAGATTAATATGTTATAGTAACTAAAAACCATCGGTTTTAGTATACTTAACTAATAAAAATGGAGGGTAAAAGTAGGCTTATTTTTACTATTGGATTGAAAATTGCTTTAAAAAATGAAATTCAAGCTATTTTTATAGAGAAATATAGATGGCTTCGCGTGAAGATTTAAGTAGTATAGATTAAAAAAAACATCGGGCAGACGCTATTTTAAAAACAGGTTTCACCCAATTTTCTAAACGATATTTTGAAAGTATTTTTTCATCTACCGAAAGATAAGGGCTTGTCACAAAATCATCAGGAATTTGAATGTCTTCAAGGTCCAATACCAATATATTCTGAGGATGGTAAAAATCGTAGTTTACGATATCCTTGTTAGTAGTAATTAATTTTTTTTCTAGCCCCATCGCTTCAAAAGCCCTAAAGGACAATCCTGTTTGCTCCTCTCTTTGTATTTCAACCACAATGTCGCAGGCAGCCATAAGTTGTAGGGATTCTTTTACGTTTTTCTGAGTAGTTAGTAATTTGACGTGCTTTGTTTCTATTGGGCTTCTGTTGTAAACAAAAATACGATGCGTCCAGCCTTTCGAGCTTATATACTCAGTTGTTTTTTCTAGTAGTGGCAATCTATAATCAACCGTTGAAATATTAAAGAATTGATATTTTGTTTTGGGTGATTTTACTTCAGAATGGAAAATATAATTGGTCAAAAACTTTAAATCATAACGCGCAACATCTTCTTTGTCATAGCTGTAAATCGTGTCAAAAAATGGAATAATTTTCGCCATTCTTGGAAATCGCCTTGTACTATCCCAATAATAAGCATCTAGCTTTTGGGTAGCATTTTTAAGGAAAGTTAAAGTAGTATTATCCAAAGCATCTGGCCTAATGATAAAGATCAAATCTTGTTTCCCTAAAACCTGAATTTGGTTTTTAATTCGGTTGGCAACAAATGTTTTTTTTAGATTTTTCCCAAAGAAAATTTTCGAAATCACATTTTGTAAATGATGAAAAAAATTCTTGTATGAAAAAGTAGGAACGTCTAAATAAATGATTTCAGCGCTGACTGAATCATATTTAGCGATGGCTTCATAAATATATTGAGTATAGCCAAATGAGTAGGGCGCTATGAGTAGTATTTTGCTCAAACGATGATGCCTAAACCATTGCAATGAGGGTAATTATAAACGTTTTTGCCAGCTACTTTTGCAATGTCTATTACGGCACGGCGTACTTCTGGGAAACTTTCGGTATCGTGAAAAATAGTACATGTGCTATGCTGCGCAGCCCATAAACCACATTCAAAAGTCTCAGCATAATTATGCACAATGTCTACGTGTGAAAAGTCATACTGTGTTTCGTCTTTTTTAATCCAGTCTTTATAATCTGCTTTGTTAAGACTAATGTTTTTATATTCTGAAAGGCGGTCTTTGGTATCTTGAAAATGATCGCCTTTAAAATCTGTATGTTCATCACCAATAAAAACATCTACACCAGTGACTTGTTTAAAATAATTTGAAAACACGACCGAAGAATATCCAAACTCAACGCCAAACTCAATACAAGCATCTCTCCCAATATCAAAACGGTCCAAGATATCTTCAATAATTTCTTCTAAACCAGCCCAGGCAGTAACCACAGGAATCATTTTCTCAGGTTTCGAAAACTTTTTTGGAATGTATGTTTCCATAGGTAACCTTTTGTGAAGCTTGTATTTTTTAAATTTTGAACGTAGTCCCATTTTTGATTCGATTAGAATTCAAAAGTACTAAAATGAAAGTATACTTGAATACTTTGTATAAAAACAAAACCCTGAAGCAAAATTGTTTCAGGGTTCTATATTGTAAAAAAACAAAAGATTACTTTTTGACAAATCGTTTTGTAAACTGAGTGCCATCCTTCGTTTTAATTGTAATAAAATAAATACCAGCACTCAAATTTTCCACAGCTATTGTATGCGAATTTAAACCTGAAATATCAGCTCGCACAACAGCTTTACCTCTACTATTAAAAATGAGATATTCAGTACTATTAAATGTAGTCTCTGAAAAATCTATTGTTAAGATTTCTGCAGTAGGATTTGGATATATTGAAAATGAACTCCCATTTAAATCATTTGTGCCTAATACCGTGTTACCATAAATAGCACGATCTCCATTTTGAGCTGTAACGACAAGGGATAAATCACCTCCGTCTGGGGTTATTTCATATGTAAATGGCGTAGTTTCATTATCTATATAGAATCCATAATATAATGACTCATAGTTAATGTCGTCTGGATTTCCACAATCAAATCCTCCGTCAATCCAGCCTCCTGTTAGTACGCTAAATGTTGAGTTTGTTGATTCAAAAAAGACAGCATTACTAAGAAAGTTTTGGCACATAGCTAAAGATATACTGTAATCGGGGTCATTATTTTGAAAAAATAAAGTTGCAGTTGTTGTAGGAAAATTATCATTACTACTAATTACAACATTCCTTAAATACCAAGGAGTGTCAATGAGTTGTGGGTCTTGAGCTAGTATATTTGAACTAATTAAAATTAATAGAATATATATTGATTTTTTCATGATTAAAAGTTTTAATTTTTATATAGATTTTTAGAACCAACAATTACCCCATCACAAACTAATGCAATAGCATAGATGCCGCTTTCATAAGTAGAAACATCTAAAGAAATGAACGTTTCTTGAGGGTTTAATATATAATTATTAGAAGTGTTATTTTGAGTTCCTACTATCATCAAATAAGCAGAACTAGCTTCGTCTGCGTCATAATTAATAGTAACTAAATTTGAGGTTGGGTTGGGCACCAAACTTTCAATTTTATAGGGATTTACCTTTATTTCAATTTCATCATAATCTTTATAGCCATCTCGGTCTGATATAATTTCTAGCGTATATGTTTTTGTTATATTAGGAGAAACCGTCAAATGCCTTCCTGTATATACTAAGTTGCCGTCAGGATCATACCAATTATAAATTGCTGCTTCGTTTATTTGAGCTGCTGTGATGGTCACCGATTCATCCTTTTCTATTTCTTCATCACCACCCGCATCTGCCTGAAATGTGGGTCTTGGGTATTTATTTATTTCATAAGTTTCTCCTCCAATAATTTCATCTGTTATAGCATCTCGATGTATGACTCTAAATGTATAATGTTGTCGATTGTCTTTTTTATCGGTCAAAAAATTAAAAGAGACATTAATAATGTTGTATGTGTCAGCAGGTAAAACGATATTGTCTAACACAGGTTTTTGACCATTTACAATTTTATGACTAGAGATTTTAGTCTGTTTAAAGTTTGACTCAACACTCCCGCCAGTTTGCCAACCATTATAAATTCTACTGTCCATTTCTATTAAAACTTCGGCTGCATCGTATAGAGGAGTTACATTGGCTATGGTGTCTGTCACAAACTCCAAATAAGAAGTCCTTGCCGTTGTTAAAGAATTACCTACGCCAACAACACCGCTAATATTACTTGAGGAGTTGGTTATAATATTATTAATGGTTGTGTTTTTCCAAGCAATATTATTATTGTTTTTAACATTTTCTGTAACATTTGCGATTTCAGTAAATGTCATTGGATCTTGGGTAGATTCAATACGTGCAAGCAAACAAAAATGCCATGGTTGTTCATTATCGATACTTTCATAATCTTCAGGATTGGGAACGAACCAAGGAAATTCTATTATTGTAGATTCGCCAGGCTCTAGAAAAGGTATGGATTGCACTCCAATTTCATCTCCCATTAAAATTGGACTATTGGGATCATCAGGGTTTGGGACCGTTAAATTACCAGTCCAATGTAATGGCCACGTTAATTCTGTATTTGCTTTTGCCCAATAAAGTTTGGCATTGTCAGAACCATTTGATGTCTCACAACTGTTATTAGTTATTCTTACATAAGCATAATTGGGCGAATTAGCGCTGTATACTGGGTTTTCATGTGTCTTTATATAGGTTCCATCACTTTGATTACGAACCGAAATATCTTTGCTCTCCCAAAGATACTCGGTTTCAAGATCAGGCTCTTGGAATCCATCTATCCTAGAATTTTGCATCGCTAGATCCAAATCATCGGATGGATTCATAATACAAGAGGCTTTTTTAACGGCTCTGAATGCGTTTATCCTTCCAGTACCTAGTTGTCCTATATAATTTTGGTTGTTCGGGATATGGTAAATGTCATCAGTGGTTTCTCGAATAATAGCTCTAACTTTTTGGGGAGTGAAATTTGGGTTTATGGCGTAAATAAGTGCTGCTAGCCCTGATACCATAGGAGCCGCTCCAGAGGTTCCCGTACCAAGAAAATACCCATCGATTACATCTGGACTATTGTAATTATCTCCTGCAAGAATCATCATCTGTGCAGGTGAACTTACATCTACTTTGTCGTTATGGTTATGCGTTCTAACATCTGCACCAACGTTTCTATATTCGTGAACATCTTTCCAAGAATTTGTCCATTGATTTTGAGGATAAAATTCTCCAATATTATATCTACTGCCTACGCTAGTCACAGACATGACAGAATGGTAAGATGCAGGGTACATATATGCATTTGGCACTTCCCAAGACTTATTGTTGCCTGAAGCCGCTACAACTAAAACCCCTAAATCATCTCTAATTTTTTGATATAATATTTCATCAATTTCATTGTAGACGCTACTTGCCCAACTACAATTAATAACTTTTACACCTGGAATTTGAGCGACTTCCCACACCCTTAGGACATTATTATAGACATCTGCTGTAACAAGTCTTGTATTATAACCAATGCTAGCGATTCCAACACCATTATTAGTGTCTCCTGCCACTAAATTAGCAACTTGAGTGCCGTGAAAGTTTGGGTCGTTATTATTTGGATTGTCAAGGTTAATTGCTATTTTATTTTGCAAATCAGGATGGGTCAAATCAAACTTAGAATCAATGACACCTACTAAAATATTAGGGTCTCCTTGTGTTACTGTCCAAGCTAGTGGTGCTTTTATTATTTCTAGTGAGGTATTATCGAATAACTCATCTGGACCAGCTTGCAAAGTTGGTAATTCAACATAATCATTTGGGAAATCAAAAAGCAAATCGGGTTTCTCTATTTCAATAAAATTTTCGATTTCTACTTGTTGAGAAAACGCCTGTACTGTTTCATTTTCTGGAAATTCTATATAAAAAACTCGTTGCAATCTTTCTGAGGAAATTCCTGGAAAAGCCTGTTTAAATTCATAAACATTTTTTGAATTTACTAAATTAGAAAAACTATTTATTGCGGTTGTAATCGAAATTGTCTGATCTGGATTTACTGTTTTATTTATAGTTCCTAAATCAACATTGGGTTTCATTTCAATATAATATCCTTTACGATTCTGAGAAAACATTATTGTGCTACATAAAAACACAAACAGAATAGTTAAAAGGCGTAAAAATTGATGGGGGGGGGGGTGGTAAATAAAAGGGTTCCTGGATTTTTCATAAAAAAAAGAGTTTAAAGATTACCGAGGAGAATCTAAATATAGCCTTTTTAATTAAAAAAACAATCAACACAAACAGTTAACTTGCCTATTTTTGTAAAAAAATAAATCTATGAGCGATTTTCATTCTTTGAAAGTTTCACAAATAAAAAAAGATACGGCAAATGCGGTCGTGGTTACTTTTGAAATTCCTGCCAATTTAAAATCGGAATTTAATTTTACCGCGGGCCAATATATTACCATAAAGCATATGGTGGACGGTAAAGAGGTCCGTCGGGCTTATTCTATTTGTACTGCGCCTTCCAACACCTCATTTTCGGTTGGGATTAAAAAAGTAGTTGACGGCTCTTTTTCGGTATTTGCAAATGACAGCTTAAAAGAAGGTGATGTGCTTGAGGTCATGCTTCCGCAGGGTAAATTTATCTTGCAACCGGATGCAAAAAACACACATAATTACGCCGCTTTTGCGGCAGGAAGCGGAATTACCCCAGTACTTTCCATTATTACTGCAGCCCTTAACGAAGAACCTCAAAGCACCTTTCTTTTGGTCTACGGAAATCAAACAAAAGAAGACGCCATGTTCTATGATGAACTATCAAAACTAAAACAAGATTTCTCGGGTCGTTTCTTTTTAGAAAACATATACAGCCGAAGCAGAGAAGACGGGGCACGTTTTGGTCGTATAGACCGTGGAATTGTGAACTATTACATAAAAAATCAATTTAAGGACACCATCTTTGATGCCTTTTATTTGTGTGGACCTGAGCCTATGATTGATGCTGTTTCTTCCACCTTAAAAGAGAATGGAACCAATGAAAAAATAATTCATTTTGAATTGTTTACGAGTTCAGAAGAAGGTTTGTTAGTAAACAATCACGAAGGAAATACTACCGTTACGATACTTTTAGACGATGAGGAAAAAACGTTTGTAATGCCTCAAAACAAGTCTATTTTAGAAGCTGCGTTAGAAAATGATTTGGACGCACCTTACTCCTGTCAAGGCGGAATTTGTAGTACTTGCATTGCACGTATTACAAAAGGAAAAGCGGAAATGGGTAAAAATCAAATTTTAACCGATAGCGAAATTGCAGATGGATTTATACTTACTTGTCAAGCACATCCTACCACGGCTGAGGTTTTTGTAGACTATGATGATGTCTAGCATCCCACTAGCCTCCGAAGAAGGAAATAGTGAAGGTGATTTTCGTGCTTCTTTGACTTTTTTAACGAGAAAAGAGGGTGGGAGAAAGACGGCTGCACATTCTGGCTATAGACCATTTATTAAATTTGAAGATGAAGCGAATATAGCAACATCAACTATTGATTTTATGGATACTGAAATAGCGCTCCCAGGCGAAAGTGTAATTGCAACTATTAGGATAATGGGGACTTCTGCTTTTTCAAATACCTTGTATGCTGGGCTAAGTTTTGAGGTACAAGAAGGAGAACGAAAAATAGGATTCGGAACTATTATTGAAATATATAATCCAACATTAAAGAGTCTTTAATACTTTTTCTACAACAAGCTCTGGCGGGATAGATTCCATAACTTTTTCATAGCCTTTCGGTAGTTTATTGCCATAAACCGAAGTCGGTATTAAAGGATACTTATCTCGATTGCTAATTATTTGGTTTTCGTTGGGTTGGTTAAAGGGCCTAAATCCGGTATATGGATGCGTTACGCCCCAGAGTGTAATCACTGGAATGCCATACATTGCTGCGAGATGCCCATTGCCACTATCCATTGAAAGCATGATGTCTAAGTTTGAAATAAGTGCCAGTTCTTCTTCAAATGTAAGCTGTCCCGCAATATTGCTTACCGTTTCAAAACCAAATGCTAGTTTATTGAGCTTAGTAATTTCTTTTTTGCCTCCCCCAAATAAGAAAATTTGATAGGAATTGGTTTTGTTAAGATCTTCAATAACACGTTTCATAAAGGAAAGCGGATACATTTTTCCCTCGTGCGCTGCAAAGGGTGCTATGCCAATTAATTTTCTTGGTTTTGTACCTACCAGCTCTTGTAGTTTAGAACTGAGTTGTTTTGGTTTGGGAGCGATGTGTTCTTTTAAATTAATAGGATAGCCCAGGTTTCCAAAAACAGCTGCATAGCGCTGATGTGTTGATTTAATTGGTTTTATTTCAGCTCCGTTTGCATTTGTGAGCAACTTTTTTTCACCTCGGCCTTTATCGATTGGGGATATTTTGACACCTCTAATCCACAATAAAAACCGAATTATTTTAGATCGAAGTACATTGTGTACATCTGCAACCGCGGTAAGTTTAAGCGCTGCTGCTTCAGAAGCTAGTGAGATTATTCCGAAACCTTTATGCCTTGTATACACCTCTGCAGTTAGAATTGAAATATTGGGAATTCCATTGAATAAAGGGTTGAAAAACGGCTTCGTGAGGACGGTTATTTTTAACTCGGGATAGGTCTGTGCTAGCACCCACAGCACAGGAACCAACATGGCAACATCTCCCATAGCCGATAGACGAATGACGAGGATGTGTGGTGCGGTTTTCATTTTGTTTTTAAACGCCTACCTTTCGGTGAGGTTGGGTGGGGACTTATTTTTTCTGTCTTAAAACAGGATTAAGCTCGTCGTCATTGTACATTTTCATTTGCTTATACACTTTCATGTATTTACGACCTCCTTTAATATCCTGTAACAATTGGTCAATGGCCTTACTCAAATCTACACGTTGTTCTAAAAGCACATTTAGTTTTGTTTGACACGCTTCTCTATGCGTTGCACTTGCATCTGCACGGGTAGCTTCCTCGTTCATGTGGTATACTTTCAGTGCAAGAATAGACAATCTATCTACTCCCCAAGCTGGACTTTCTGTGTTAATGGTTGCATCCTCATTGGTTGAGGTGTCTTGATATTGCTCGAGAAAATAGCTGTCAATATATTCCACCATATCTGTTCTGTCTTGGTTGGAAGCGTCTATTTTTCGTTTTAATGTTAATGCTGAAACAGGATCAATATTTGGGTCGCGAATAATATCTTCATAATGCCATTGCACAGTATCTATCCAGCATTTTCTAAACAACAAATGCTCCAGTGTTTCATTTTCTTTGTCATACGGGTTTTCAAAAGGTTGATCTACGGTATTAAGGTGATGGTATTTTACAATCACTTCAATAAAAATCTGGTTTGCTATATCTGTAAAATTCATAATTTGGTTTTATATTTTTTCAAGAATGTGCAGGTATTCAATGGTGCTATCTGCTTTATGATTTCGATTTTGAGTTTTGTCTGCTTTAAAACGTTGGTATTTTGTTGTGGCGACGTCATATTTTCCGAAACGTTCCATAACCTCTTTAACATTATTTTGACTCATTAACCCTTCATTATTGTAACTCAGAAAAATGTATTTAAATTGTGCTTTTTCGATTACTTCAGTAAAAGATTTTAAGACCTCACCACGCTTACAATAATCACTTTTATAATACTCCCGAAGCCCTGTTTTTCCTTTTGGGGCAAAGGTATCATATTTTGCAATAGTATTGAGAAGATGATAATTAGCACCGTATTGCCGTGCATTATAGGGTGGGTCCATATAAAGAATATCGCCTTCAATTTTAGAAATTAACAGGTTACTATCCTGCTGAAAAACATGATGGGAAGTTTTCGTCTCAATAAAATTTGCTGCGGTAATCTTTATTTCTTTTGCTGCGGAAGCTTTAATCTGCTTTAAATAGGCGCCATAAACCGAAGCGGTGTTAGCAACCCTGTCTGCACTTTCTAAAAGAGAAGCCACCAACAAATAATAAAGATCATCTGTTAGTGCTGCTGAAGTTTTCCAGGTTTCAATTTGCTGTCTTGCTGCGTCTATTTTTTGTGCGTTCTGTGCTGTAAAATAGTTTCGACCTGCGCTTCCTCCTTCTGCATAATTTTGAAAGATAAACCCCTTTATTGGCGCAAGATTGTTGAGGGTGTTTAAATAACCTTCAGCATCTAAGGCAGTGTTATTACCTATGTAATTTCTGTTAAGTACATAGCTGTAAAACTCAACATCATTTGAAATAACTTGCTGCACGTGTGGTTTGAAGGTTTGACCTATGATGCTCGTTCCTGCAAAGAGATCACAAAATATTTTTTTAGAAATGTCACCCCCAGTAACACCTGTTACTGTGTCAAAAATAAAAGAGGAAAGTTTGTTTTTTGAGCCTATATAATTCATCGTATTACCCAGATTATATCGCTTAATGCTTGGGAGTCTTCAGCAAAAATACTAGTAATTAATTGTTCTTTTTGATAAGTTGCAAGATACCTATGTATTTCTTTTCTGAGGAGGCTTATTTCTGCCTTTAATTTCCAGTGCTCGCCGTTTTGATCAAACACTACGATAAACAACCTGTTTTTAAAATGAAGCCTTTTTTCAACACTTTGATTTTCGTAAAACCAAGTAACAAGGTCGGCTTTGTTAGCTTTTGCTGAAGTAATATTAGTTCCCAAATGTTTTGGAAATACAGAGGTTTTGTGATCAAAAGGAATTCCGTCAATGAAAAAATCTTTTTCGGTGTCACGGCTATTTTTTGCTGGGTTGACCCCTTCCATTTCACTAAATATGGTTTCGACTGCCATCGCGCTCCAAAAGTTAAACCACCTGTTTCCTGCATAATCAAACAGTTCGCCTTTGTCTGCATCAAGCCTTATAATCGCACTTTTCAGCTTTACAATAAATTCTTCCCAAACAGGCGTGTCATAAATAAAGGAAGTAAAACGGTCCCATTCGTCACTTTGTTTTCGCCCCCATTTATAACGATACGAAAGCCGTTTTTTTAATTGCGCCTCTAAGAATTCAAGAGGAAATTTCATTATAAAAAATGAATTGTTAGAGCAATCAAAACAATGCACCACAACAGTATTTCATTAAAAACGCTGCGCTCTTTGCTGGGACTTATTTCGACATAATTTGTAGTTATCATTGCAATGGGAGCAAAGAGGAAAATTAATTCCGCTCCATTTTTTTGCGGACTTGCCAGGGTTATACACAATGTAATTATTACAATAAAAAGCATGGTGCCTGCTGAAGGTTTTTCTTTTTTTGACAACATTTTTAGTTTCCCAAAACGGTAAAGCCCCATCCAGATTGCTAGACAGACAAACAAAAAAGCAGGGATTAATAATTTGATGTCGTTGTAACTATGAAGACTAAAATCAATAGGTTCCAGCCATTCATAAAACCAATTAAAAGAATCGTTAATCAGAAATTGAAAGGTAGTAGCGACTACAAATACCGTTATAATTCCGATAAACGGAATGATGAAATGCCTAAAAATCACTGAAGTTTTCCTAACAATAGCGATAAACAATATTAAAAAGAAAAGTATAGACCAGAAGTAACACATTGAAGCAAGCGTAATGTATATGGCAGCGTCAAAGATTTTCTTTTCAATATTTTTTTCGTTGTTAAGGCTCAGAATTCGGCGTGTTGCAAGTAATAAAAACACATTGGAAAGAAGCACTAAAGGAGATTGATAAAATTGTGGGGCTAAAAATGTAAATACGGTAAAAATAAAAACAGCGTACGTATTATTAAGAGTCACATTGTTTTTGCGGATAATAAAGTCAAGTAATAGCATAGCAAAAATCGAAAGCAGCAAAACACCGATGATTTGAGGTAAAGTTTCGACTGAAAATGGGGGTGCCTGCTCAGAAAAAGTATTCACAAAAAACCCAATAGTAACCAATGCACTTAATAATAGGTAATTGATAGGAGAAGATTTACCAAAAAAAGATGTGAGCATTCGTGCGGGTTTTTATATTTTTGCATTCTTAAAGATAAAGATATGGCTTTACGAGATATTTTTTATGCAATTCAAGATTTTGCTGTAGGTGTGCTTTTTGCTCCATTTGATGCGTTACGCGCTTTGGAACTTGAAAATTGGGCCGCTGCAAATATTCTTAATTGGTTTTTTATGTTAATATGTGCAGTAGCATTTGTTTACTGGATGCTGCAGCTCAAAAAATTTAATAACAACAATGAGGAAGATACCTCTTCTACATCCCACTCTTTTTTGGGTGGCGATAAATACAATTAGAAACGGGTTTTGATTTTGAGGTTACTCTAAATCAAAACCAATATCTTTCCTATAATACATCGTATCAAAATGTAGTTTTTCTATGTTTTGATACGATTTTTTTATTGCTTTTTTGTAATCAAGGTCTAAGGATGTGACAGCGATAACGCGACCTCCGTTAGTTACTAAGGTACCGTCACTTATCGCTGTTCCTGCGTGAAAAACGATGCTGTCTTTTATGGTTTCGAGTCCAGTAATTATTTTCCCTTTTTCATAAGCTTCAGGGTATCCACCAGAAACCACCATGATGGTAGCAGCTGCTTTTTCGTCGAGTTCAAAGTTTAGTGTGTCTAGACTTTGCTCGTAAGTAGCTTTAAAAACATCAACAAGATCTGTTTTTATCCTTGGCAAAACCACTTCGGTTTCTGGGTCGCCCATTCGCACATTATATTCAATCACATAAGGCTCATCTCCCACTTTTATCAATCCAATAAACACAAAGCCTTTGTAGTCTATTTTTTCTTTTTTAAGACCATTAATTGTTGGTTTTACAATGCGCTCTTCTATTTTTTCTAAAAGAGTTGCATCTGCAAAAGGAACTGGAGAGATGGCGCCCATTCCGCCTGTATTTAGACCTGTGTCACCTTCACCAATACGTTTGTAGTCTTTCGCAGTAGGAAGAATTTTATAGTTTTTACCATCAGTTAAAACAAAGACACTTAATTCTATACCATCTAAAAATTCTTCAATAACAACAGTATTACTTGCATCGCCAAACTGTCCCCCAAGCATTTTACCCAAGGCTTCTTTAGCTTCGTTGAGGTCCTTAATAATAAGCACTCCTTTTCCTGCCGCAAGTCCGTCTGCTTTTAAAACATAGGGAGCTTTAAGTGTTTCTAAAAATGCTTTTCCAGCAGTTAGACTTTCTTTTGTAAAACTTTTATACGCCGCTGTTGGGATCTTGTGTTGCAGCATAAACTCCTTTGCGCGTTCTTTACTTCCTTCAAGCAAAGCACCTTTTTTTGAAGGGCCAATTAGCATTACATCTTGTAAACGAGGGGTGTCTTTAAAATGGTTTGCGATCCCTAGCACTAACGGATCTTCGGGGCCAACGACTACCATATTAATGTCTTTTTCTACCACAAAATTTTCAATAGCAGTAAAATCTGTTACGCTTAAAGCAATATTGGTCGCAATTGCTGCAGTTCCGGCATTTCCTGGAGCTACAAAAAGATTTTTACAATGGTTGCTTTTTGCGATTTGGTATGCAAAAGTATGTTCACGGCCGCCTGAGCCAAGGATAAGTATGTTCATTTTATACAAAATTGTTGCCAGCAAAAGTACTATCTTCTTACCTTTTCATTCGAGTTTCTTATGATCTTTTACTAACAGTGTTTTCATTAAAGTATTCATAAAACAGCAAATTGGTAACAGCTCTCTATATCTTCTCTCGGGGGGAGACTTGGTTTTCGGTTTTTTAGGAAGAACTAGAACCATCTTCACTGCGAAGGGGTTGAGGTTGGTGTTTTTTGCAAGTGTTTCTTTCTTCTTTTAACTATCTTTATTTTTTGAAATTTTCTGAATGAAGCTTTTTAACCTCACATTAAAATATAGTGGTTTTCCTATAAAGGAAGCGCGTAAGAAATTGAAAGAGATCAAAGCAATTCCTAATGCGGAATATGAAGAATTTGTTATGAGAGAGCGTGAAGCTATTGTTCGTTATCACGCAGAGAACAATCCTTATTACAACAAACTAATCAACAACCGAAGAAATCTTCCTTGGGAAGAAATCCCGGTTTTAACAAAGGCAGATTTACAGCATCCATTACAAGAACGGCTTTCAAACGGCTATACTTCAAAAAACAGTTACGTAAACAGAACATCGGGTTCCAGCGGGCACCCTTTTATTTTTGCTAAGGACAAATGGTGCCATGCGCTTACTTGGGCAGAAATAATGGATCGGTTTGGATGGTTTGGAATCGATTTTAACCATTCATTGCAAGCTCGTTTTTATGGGATTCCCTTGGGTGGTTTTGGGTATCGAAAAGAACGATTAAAAGATTTGTTGAGCAGCAGATATCGATTTCCCATTTTTGATCTTTCCGAGGAAAAAATGGCGCAATTCCTTCAGCACTTTAGGCAGAAGAAGTTTTGTTATATAAATGGATATACTAGCGCTATTGTATTATTTGCTAAGTATTTAAGAAAACAAAATATTCTTTTAATAGAAATCTGTCCCACACTAAAACACTGTGTAGTTACTAGTGAAATGTTGTTTGAAACAGACAAACAATTAATGGAGCAAGTTTTTGGTGTGCCTGTTATTAACGAGTATGGAGCAAGCGAACTCGACTTAATTGCATTTACTAACCCTGAAGGCGAATTTGTAGTAAATAGCGAAACACTTTTTGTAGAGGTTTTAGATAAAAATAATCGCGCGGTACCCAATGGAACCTCGGGACGCATTGTCATTACTTCTCTTTTCAATAAAGCACATCCTTTGATTCGTTATGACATAGGAGATACAGGAAGTTTTACTGAAATGAGCACCTTTAAAAAACCAGCCTTTAAAACTTTAATAGGCCGCACAAATGACGTGGCAAAACTAAAAAACGGTAAAAATGTGCCAGGCCTTACATTTTATTACGTCACAAAAAATGTGATCGAAGACGATGGGAATGTAAAAGAATTCGTGATCGAACAACTTGCAATCGATGCTTTTAAAATAACCTACGTTTCTGAAGAAAAACTAAGTATAACGGAAGAAAACAAAATCAAAAAATCACTTTATAAATATCTCGAAGACGATTTAGAATTAACTTTCAATAGGGTTGAAATTCTAGAACGCGGAAACCGAGGGAAGTTGAAACAGTTTGTTTCGAAATTAAAGTGACTTATTTTTTAATAAATTTTACAGTTTGCTTTTGTCCATCTTCCAAAGTAATCACAACAAAATAGACCCCTGCTTTTAATGCGTTAACAGGTATTTTAGCAGTTACATTTTCCATAGAAACAGCCGCAACCCCTTTGCCTAAAATATTGAAAATATGTACGTTTGCTTGGTTTGCATTACGAAGGGTAATGTTTAAATAGTTGCTTGTAGGATTAGGATATATTGAGACACTCAAGACACTATTATCAGCTATATCCATCGTTGGTTCGCTTCCATAAATTGCTTGATTACCAATGCCATTAGTTACTAACAACGTTTTAGTGTCACCGTTATCGGTAATGGTATAGGTAAATGGATTTAGCGCTTCATTTTCATAATAGATACTTTGAAAAGCAAAACCAAAATTTATAATGATTTGGTTTGTACAAAATCCCAATAATATAAGTGGAGAATCTACAGGCAGTTCAAATCCATCGTCACCTGTGTAAGAAATCATCGTTTCATAAGCATCACAATATCCAAATTGAATGGAATTAGGATCAGTATTAAAATTCGATGTGCCGCCTTGGGGTAGAGGTTCTGGAATGTTAACACCATCAATAACCAGTGATTGTATGTACCAGTTATTATCAATTAATTGAGGGTCTTGAGCATATCCTTGCGTTACAAAGATTAAAAGCAACACATTTATAAAATTTTTCATAATATAGTTTTCAGCTAAAGCTACATTTTTTTTTTAAATCACACTAGAAAATTTGATGCTCTTTTAAAAAACATCTTATTTTTGTTCCTTTAAAAACAATCTTTTATCCTTAAAAAGTATAGCATGCAACTGTACAATACCTTAAGCGCGAAAGAGCGAGCCACTTTGCTCGAAGAAGCCGGTGAAGACCGGTTAACGCTCTCTTTTTATCAATATGCCAAAATTGGCAACCCAGAATTATTTAGGAATCACTTGTTTATTGCTTGGGACGAACTTAATGTCTTAGGTCGAATTTATATAGCCAAAGAAGGGATTAACGCACAACTTTCGGTTCCCGCAAATACCTTTGCTGAATTTAAATCGTTCCTTGACGGCATTTGTTTCCTTGAAAAAGTACGCCTTAATATTGCTGTTGAACATGACTTAAAGTCCTTTTTAAAACTGAAGGTGAAAGTTCGCAATAAGATTGTAGCCGACGGATTAAATGATGAATCGTTTGACGTCCGAAACAAAGGAGTTCATCTGGATGCTTCAAAATTTAATGAACTTATTGAAGACCCTGACACGGTACTTGTGGATATGCGTAACCATTATGAAAGCGAGATAGGACATTTTAAAAATGCAATAACGCCAGACGTGGACACCTTTAGAGATTCACTAGATGTTATCGAAGACCAACTCAAAGACCACAAAGACGACAAAAAATTAGTGATGTATTGTACTGGCGGGATACGATGCGAAAAGGCGAGTGCGTATTATAAACACAAAGGATTTAAAAATGTTTTTCAGTTGGAAGGTGGTATTATTGAGTATGCGCGCCAAGTAGAAAATAAAGGCTTAGAAAATAAATTTATTGGCAAAAACTTTGTCTTTGACCGCCGCCGCGGTGAGCGAATTACTAAAGATATAATTGCACAATGCCATCAATGTGGCGCTGCTTGTGATGCCCACACTAATTGTGCAAACGAAGCTTGCCATTTGTTGTTTATACAATGTGAAGATTGTAAAACTAAAATGGAGGCATGCTGCTCTTCAGATTGCCAAGAAGTAATTCAGATGTCATATGAAGAACAAAAAAAGTTGCGAGAAGGAACAAACAATAGCAATAAAATTTTCAAAAAAGGACGTTCTGAAAAGCTTAAATTTAAGAAGTGATTACAATTGTGAATTCATAATTCAAGATTCAGAATTAAAAAAAGTACCTTTACGTGTTAGAATTAATGTTTAATTTTTCGAGAGTGAAGTTGAATTGAAAATATCGTCTGTTAGATCACCCGAAGCCACTTACGCTATTGCAGTGGAGGCTTGTGAAGAATTTGTATAGGATTTATGAAGTGGAAATTAATCACTTTGATTCGTATTTAGTAGACATTCAAGTCAAATACTCCTCAATATATATATGTAAATTATGGGCTGTACTAGCTGTGCTTCAGGCGCTGACGGACAACCAAAAGGCTGCAAAAACAATGGAACTTGCGGGACTGATGGTTGTAATAAATTAACTGTTTTTGATTGGCTTTCCAATATGGCGCTTCCAGCGAATATGACTCCTTATACTGGAGTAGAAGTTCGCTTTAAAAACGGCCGCAAACACTTTTATCAAAACGAAGATAAACTTTCTTTAAGCATCGGCGATGTAGTTGCCACCCACGCAGAAACGGGCCACGATATTGGACAAGTAACCTTAACAGGAGAATTGGTTAGGGTGCAGATGAAGAAGAAGAAGGAAAACCCTGACGCAACTAAACTTCCTAAAATATATAGAAAAGCAAGCCAAAGGGATATTGATGTATGGCAAGGCGTAAGAGATCGTGAAGCCGATATTCAAAAACGCTCTCGCGAAATAGCAATTCGTATAGGATTGCGAATGAAGATTAGTGATGTAGAATTTCAAGGAGATGCCAGTAAAGTAATTTTCTATTACACCGCAGAGGAACGTGTAGATTTTAGAGAACTCATTAAAGAGTTTGCCCGCACCTTCAACAGCCGTATAGAAATGAAACAAGTGGGCTTTAGACAAGAAGCCGCAAGACTTGGTGGTATTGGTAGTTGTGGTAGAGAACTATGTTGTTCTACTTGGTTAACAGATTTTAGATCTGTAAATACCTCTGCGGCACGTTACCAGCAGCTTTCGCTTAATCCTCAAAAGTTAGCGGGACAATGTGGTAAATTAAAGTGTTGTCTTAATTTTGAATTGGACACCTATCTTGATGCCCTCAAAGATTTTCCGCGTAGCGATGTAAAATTAAAGACCGAAAAAGGAACAGCAGTTTGTCAAAAGACAGATATTTTTAAAGGATTGCTTTGGTTCGCTTACGAAAAGGAAGGAATGAATTGGCATGAATTGGACCTAGATAAAGTAAACGAAATAATTGCCATTAACAAGAAAGGGAATACCGTTACAAGTCTGGAAGAATATGTTGAAGAAGTTAAAATAGATACTACCGAGTTATTTAATAACGTTGTAGGTCAAGATAGTTTAACTCGTTTTGATGCGCCAAAAGGGCAAAGAAATAAAAAGAAACGCAACAACCGTAAGCGCAAACCGGCAACGGCAGGAGCTTCAGAAGATAAAGGAGGAAGACCACCGCGTAATCGTAATAACCAAAATGGGAAGAGCACAGGTGGAAAGACCTCTGGTAGTGGTATTGCAAATAAAAAACCCAATAACAATAGAAATAGGAACCGAAATACCTCAAAGTAAATGAGACCTATTTGTTCAATCGTTCTATTATTAATTTTGCTTACTGCTTGCGATGATATCACCGTTGCCGGTGATACGGTATCCATTACAAATGATACTTGGCAATCTGTCAATAAAGTTGAATTTTCAATGCCCGTTATGGATAGCATTAATTCGTACCATCTTTTTTTTACTGTTAGAAACACAAATGAATACCCTTTTAGTAATCTTTATTTGATTGCTACACTAAAATATCCTCACGGTAAAACGGTTGTAGATACGATAGAATATAAAATGGCAAAGCCAGATGGAAGTTGGTTGGGAAATGGAATAGGTTCAGTAAAAGAAAGCAAGCTTTATTATAAAGAAAATTTTATTTTTAAAGAATTGGGAGAGTATCAACTAACTGTGGAACAGGCAGTTCGTGACAATGGCGATGTGCAAGGGGTTTCGAGCTTAACAGGGATTAGTAATGTAGGATATAGTATTGAAAAGATAGAATAACGCTTCGCTTTTCGAATAATTTTGAATTCAAGACGGTTACTATTAAAATGAATACGAATTCTCTTTTAGGGGGTTTTTACTACAAGAAAGTAAGATATTGCATTAAAATTTAAAATGCAGCTTTCAATTGAAAGCAATACAGTATGGCAAAAAAACAAACCACTCCTCAGAAAAAGAAGAAGCGTACATATACTCCAACACGTATTTTTTGGTTATTCATTTTTAGCGGCATAGGTGCTGTATTGTTATTGTTTTTATTGGCGTCTTTTGGGGTCTTTGGAAGCCTTCCAGATGAAACGAGTTTAGAAAATCCTGAAAAAAATTTAGCAACTGAAATCATTGCTGTTGATGGTAAGGTACTCGGTAAATTTTATAAAGAAAACCGCACTCCAGTTCTGTTTGAAGAATTACCAGATCATTTAATAAAGGCATTAATAGCAACTGAAGATATTAGGTTTTACGATCACAGTGGAATCGATATGCGCGGGACGTTAAGAGCTGCTGTTTTTTTGGGAAGCAAAGGAGGTGCAAGTACGATTTCTCAGCAACTTGCCAAACAATTATTTACTGATCAAGCTTCAAAAAATAAAATTGAACGCGGCCTTCAAAAAATAAAAGAATGGATTATAGCTACGCGTTTAGAGCGCCGTTATACCAAAGATGAAATTCTTACGATGTATTTTAATGAGTATGATTTCTTAAATCAAGCCATTGGAATTGAATCTGCGAGTAATATTTATTTTGATAAACCACCGTCAGCATTAAACACATCAGAATCTGCGATGCTTGTAGGAATGTTTAAAAACTCTTCCTTGTACAATCCCCTTCGCAATCCAGAAGGTGTAAAAAACCGAAGGAATGTGGTGTTGGCTCAAATGGCAAAGTATGATTTTATAAGTGGGCAGGTTAAGGATAGTCTGCAGGCGCTTCCCTTAGAATTTAGCTACACACCACAAGGACATGTAGAAGGTATCGCCACCTATTTTAGAGAATATGCCCGAGCATTTATGGCAGATTGGACAAAGAATCATCCACGTAGTGACGGGACTAATTTTAACATTTATAGAGATGGGTTAAAAGTATACACAACGATAGATTCTAGAATGCAGACCTATGCAGAAGAATCTATGGATGCACACATTGCAAATTTGCAGAAGGAATTTAACAAACAAAATAAAAAGAATAAAATAACTCCCTTTAGAGATGTAACCGAGGAGGAAATTGAAAAAATAATGAATAATGCTATCCGACGAAGCGAGCGTTGGAGAATCATGAGCGATCGAGGAAAATCGGAAGAAGAAATTCGCGCAAGTTTCAACAAGAAAGCAAAAATGCGTGTTTTTTCATGGGCTGGAGATAAAGACACGATAATGACTCCGAGAGATTCTATTAGGTATTATAAACGGTATTTACAAGGATCGCTTATGTCTATGGAGCCTCAAACTGGAGAGGTACGAGCCTACGTTGGAGGTATTAATTACAAGCATTTTAAATATGATATGGTAACAACGGGTAGGCGACAAATTGGCTCTACATTTAAACCTTTTGTGTACGCAACCGTTATAGACCAGATGCATATGTCTCCTTGTGATACATTGCCTAACACACCCTATTGTATTCCGGCGGGAAAACGGGGTAATACAAAAGATTGGTGCCCTAAAAACGCAAGCGGAAACTATGGAGGAATGCTTACTTTAAAGGAAGCGCTGGCAAAATCGATAAATACTATTACCGCAAGGTTAATTGATCGTGTTGGGGTAGAACCTGTGATTGAGTTAGTAGGTAAAATGGGAGTAGAAACAAAAAACATTGTTCCAGTACCCTCATTAGCTTTAGGTACAGCAGATTTGTCTCTCTATGAAATGGTTGGGGCTTATAGCACATTTGCAAATGAGGGTGTGTATGTAAAACCAACGTTAATTTCAAGAATTGAAGACAAAAATGGAACGGTATTATATCAAAACACGCCAGAGACAAAAGATGTTATTAGTAGCGAAACAGCTTATGTTACTGTGAGCCTTCTAGAAGGAGTAACACAGTCAGGTTCAGGTGCTCGTTTACGACGCACGTGGGTGGCAAAAAACGGAGTATATGCAAATGCAGTAACAGGGTATCCATATGTGTTTAAAAACCCTATTGCTGGAAAGACTGGAACTACTCAAAATAATAGTGACGGTTGGTTTATGGGCATGGTTCCAAATTTAGTTACTGGAGTTTGGGTAGGAGGGGAAGATCGTTCGGTTCACTTTAGTTCTACTGCCTATGGGCAGGGCGCAACTATGGCGCTACCAGTTTGGGCATTGTATATGAAAAAGTGTTATGCTAATAAGGAATTAGGAGTTTCAGAGGGGGAATTCAAAAAACCTGAAAAAATAGAGATAGCCACTGATTGCGATAAATGGAAAGATGAAAATGGACCTACAGATGAGGTGCCAGATGAATTTGATTTTTAATACTGCGTGTGGGTAGACGCACGACCGCTACGTTACACGATACACGAAACGATTTTTCTTGCTTCGGAAATTTTAGTGTTGAAATCAAAAATGCTTCAAAAGAAATTTTGAAGCATTTTTTTTGCTATTTTTTTGTCAGTCTGAGCCTGTCGAAGACCCGCAAGTTTAGCAGGATTAAAGCTACGTAAAACAAGGCCCTTTGACAGGCTCAGGGTCACATAACATTAAAAAAACCCAAGAATAACAAACTAATTTTAAACATTCTACACAATTAACAGGCTTCCTCCGTTTTTTTTTTCTTTACAAGTATTTTTTAAAAAAACCTGCTATGACTAGACTACTCTTTCTTTGCGCTTGCCTTTGTTTTTCGTTTACGTCCTTTTCTCAAATTGTCAATATTCCTGATGCTAATTTTAAGAATACATTGGTAAATTATAATAGCTATGTAATAGACACCAATGGCGATGGTGAAATACAAGTAATTGAGGCAGAGGCTTTGGCTAATGTACAATTAAATTTAGGTGATGAAAATATTAGTGATTTAACCGGCTTGGAAGCATTCATAAATTTAAGAAACCTTTACAGTTATGGGAATTTATATACAGATATAGAGATAAGCGCCTTAGCAGCATTAGATTTTCTTTATTTAAGTGAAAGGCAATTAACATCAATCACATTTCCAACAACGAATAATTTAGAAGAAATTTATATAAGTTCTGATTTTATTACAACATTGGATCTGTCGCAATTTAATAATTTAGAAGATTTCAGTTTTACAGGAAACTTTGAAACACCTCTATTACAGAGTATAGAATTGCCTGCTACACCTACATTGAGAAAAATAAGGATAACCGAAAGCTTATTAACAGAAATAGATGTGTCAGGCAATGATAATATAGAATATTTGCAAATTCGGAGTGGAAATTTAAATAATATCAATGTTTCAAATTTATTGAATTTAGAATATCTGGTTTTAACCAATAATAATTTATCAAGTATAGATGTTTCTCAAAATAACGCTTTGAAAACATTTGGCATTTCAATAAATAATATAACGAACGTGGATATCTCTAACTTGATTGCGTTAGAGATTTTCTATTTTAATAGATGTGAAGTTGCAGCTATTGATGTTAGTAATAACATAAATTTAGAATTGTTAATATTGTTTGAAACCAATTTAACTGATATTGACTTATCAAATAATGGCAATTTAGAATTAATAAGGCTTGATAGCAGTCAAATTTCAACTCTTGATTTATCAAATAATCCTAATTTGATAAATTTAAATATAAGCAACACCTTAATTGATACTATTGATTTATCAAATAATGATTTAATAGAAGATTTAAGGATCAATTATTTAGATATGAATATGATTGATTTAAGTAATCTTACTGTTTTAGACTATTTAGAGTGTCTGTATTCTACATTTACAGAGATTGATTTTTCAAACAATACATTGTTAGAAAGAGCTATACTTGTTGGTTCGCAGTTTGAAAGCTTAGATTTTTCAAGCAATCCAAATATAAGATTTATTCCGACTAATGGCTCACTAAATCTTGAATCCATCAATGTAAAAAACACAACACTTTCAGAATTATACATTCAGGCAAACAACAACCCCAACCTAAATTTCATCTGCGTAGATGATATAAATGAGGCAGCCGCCCAAAATTGGCAAATCCCACCCTTTACTAGTTTTGTTACAGATTGCTCCTTGGCAGATGGGGAGTTAAACCGTATAGAGGGCACTGTAAACTATGATGCCAATGGCAACAATTGCGGTGTAGGTGCCTATGGTATTGATGGTTATCTTGTAAATGCCACAGACGGCACGAGTAATTTTGCCAATACTACCGTTGCCAATGGAGGGTATGGGATTACGGTTTCAGAAAACACCTATACCACCCAAGTCCTAGGTTTATCACCATATTTTGACACCAACCCAGCAACCGCAACTAACACCTTTGTAGGTTTTGACCAAACCCAAACCGCAAATTTTTGTGTAGTACCCAATACCACCGCAAACGATTTAACGGTTGCTATGTTTCCTGTCTCAGAAGCTAGACCTGGTTTTGAGGCATTTTATGAAATTGTCTATGAAAATGTGGGCACCACAACCTTAACAGGTGAGGTAACACTTGCTTTTAGTGACCCGCAAATAGATTTTGTGGAGTCAACACCCAGTCCAACAAATCAAACTAGTAGCACACTCACTTTTAATGTGGGCACTTTAGCTCCTTTTCAACAAGGCAGTGTTATGGCAACGTTTTTATTAGACCAACCGCCCATAAATGAAAGCGGATATTTGCTAGCATTTACTGCAACCATAAATCCTACGGCAGGCGATGCAACACCAGATGATAATGAATTTTATTTTCCGCAGGAAATCGTGAACTCTTTTGATCCCAATGATAAAAGGTGTATTCAAGGAAGTCAAGTGTTAATTGAGGACGCAGACCAGTATTTACATTATATCGTGCGCTTTCAAAATTTAGGAACTGCCTCTGCCATTAATGTGCGCGTGGTAGATGTGCTGGATGATTTGTTAGATTTTTCAACTTTTAGAGTCTTAACTGCCAGCCATGCAATGGAAACAACCCTTATTGACGGGCAGATAAATTTTATTTTTGACAACATCAATCTCCCCGCAGAAATTAATGACCCAGAGGGAAGTAATGGCTATATAACCTTTAAAATAAAACCACGTTCAGGTATCGTTCTTGGCGATGAAGTAAACAATCGCGCCGATATTTATTTTGATTTTAATCCCCCCATTTTAACGAATGTTACTTCAACTACCTATGTAGATGTTCTTTATGTAAGTGATTCGGTTATAAGTGATGTTGTTTTATATCCAAATCCTGCAACAACAGAAATTAACATTCAAACAGCTTATGCTATTAACGAGGTGAGTATTGTAAATACTTTAGGACAACAACTACAAATAGCTAAAATTTCAGAAGATAAAAAGCACGTAGACGTTTCCGCTTTAGCTACAGGAATGTATTTTGTAAAAGTTACCACGGAGCAGGGTACGGGAATTTGTCAGGTTGTAAAGCAATAGTTAAAAAAAACATTAAACATTTAAACCTAACAGGTCTCAAAGACCTGTTAGGTTTTTTACTTACAAAAACTCATCGCTCACCACTCAAGACTCCTCACTTTTGAGTATTTTTATGAAAAATTTAGGTACGATGATTAATAAAACAGTCGCAAACGTGACGGAAGCCTGCAAAGGAGTAAAAGACGGAATGACTTTTATGCTAGGAGGTTTCGGTCTTAGCGGAATCCCCGAAAACGCCATTGCTCAATTGGTTAAACTAAATGTAATGGACGTAACCTGTATTTCAAATAATGCAGGTGTGGACGATTTTGGATTAGGGCAACTATTACAGAAACATCAAATCAAAAAGATGATTTCTTCTTATGTTGGAGAGAACGCTGAGTTTGAAAGGCAGATGTTGAGTGGAGAATTGGATGTTGAGTTAATTCCGCAGGGAACATTAGCACAGAGATGCCAAGCAGCAAAAAGTGGAATTCCTGCATTTTACACTCCGGCAGGGTATGGTACCGAGGTGGGTGAAGGCAAAGAATCAAAAGAATTTAATGGTAAAATGCATTTGCTAGAACACGCTTTTAAAGCAGATTTTGCATTTGTAAAAGCTTGGAAAGGAGACACGGCTGGTAATTTAGTTTTTAAAGGAACAGCGAGAAATTTTAACCCCAATATGGCAGGCGCGGCTACAATTACGGTCGCTGAGGTTGAGGAATTAGTGCCAGCAGGCGAATTAGATCCAAACCACATTCACGTACCTGGAATATTTGTAAAACGAATTTTTCAAGGAGAGAAATACGAGAAGAGAATAGAGCAGTTAACGGTGAGGAAAAAATGATTTGAAGATTGGTGAATTTGAAAATTTGAAGATGGGAATGTGCATATTAATTGAATATTTCTGAAGTACTATTTATATGAGAAATGACAAAGACAATCTAATCGTAAATAAGACATTCGAATTTTCATTGGAGATTATTGAGTTTACAGAAAACCTTCGTTCGTTACGTAAATTTCAAATGGCTTCACAATTATTTAGAAGTGGAACGTCTATTGGTGCGAATACTCGGGAAACTCAAAATGCAGAAAGTTCTGCAGACTTTATTCATAAGTTTAAAATAGCGGCAAAAGAAGGTGATGAGACAGATTATTGGCTACAATTATGTGACGAGTCTAAACATTATCCTGATGTACCTCCTTCTATGAAATCAAATATAACATCTATTAATAGGATTATTTCCAAAATTATTAGCGCTAGTAAAAAGAACAGATAGTTGGTGATATTTCCAAATCATCAAATTCACAAATCATCAAATTATGTTAAACAAAGAACAAATAGCACAAAGAATAGCAAAAGAAGTAAAAGACGGGTACTATGTAAACTTAGGAATAGGCATTCCCACTTTAGTAGCAAACTTTGTACGTGAAGATATTGAAGTAGAATTTCAAAGTGAAAATGGTATTTTAGGAATGGGACCTTTTCCTTTTGAAGGGGAAGAAGATCCAGATATGATTAATGCTGGGAAACAAACAATTACCGCTTTAAAAGGAGCTTCGTTATTTGATTCGGCAACAAGTTTTGCCATGATCCGTGGGCAACACGTAGATTTAACAATTTTAGGTGCTATGGAAGTTTCTCAGCAAGGAGACATCGCTAATTGGAAAATACCTGGTAAAATGGTAAAAGGAATGGGAGGCGCCATGGATCTTGTAGCAAGCGCTGAAAACATAATTGTAGCAATGATGCATACAAACCGTGCAGGAGAATCTAAGGTATTAAAGGAGTGTAGTCTTCCGCTAACGGGTGTTGCGTGTGTAAAAAAAGTAGTTAGCAATCTAGCCGTACTTGAAGTTGTTGATGGTAAGTTTAAGCTCTTAGAGCGTGCACCAGGGGTTAGTGTTGCTGAAATCATAGCAGCCACTCAAGGCGACTTGATAATTGAGGGTGATATTCCAGAAATGAAATTTTAGACGCGAGGGACTGACAATAGTATCTTTAAAACACGGCTTGACTTCCTATACCTATACTAGTTGTGGAAGCTATAACTCTCCTCTATTATTGTTTGCACTAGAGCTTATGTGCTGATAAAGATAGCTTTATGAAAATGAAGAGCATCTTAAAAGAAAAGGAAAGGAAAGGAAACAAATCTCACCGTGAAAAAAGACAGATTATAACGGCCGTGACCATCTGTTTGCCAATGCAGAGGAGGCCTTTGTGATTAAAATGACAAATCAAGAATTAAAACAACTTGTTGAAGATAGTTGCTCGAGCTATGGGCGCAATTATTATACTATGCACAATGTGCTTTCTACAACACTAAGAAAGGCGTAAAACATTAAAAAATCGATAAAAAACAGATTTTTAGGTTAAAAACGTTAAAGTTTTATGTACTTCATCGAAAAAATATGTATTTAATCTATTTATAAGCAATTATAAATCTATATTTGCATTCCCGAACTAAAGGAATAGCCTACTATGCAAATGGTTCATAATAAAGTTAGAAGTACTGTTTTTTTGATTAACACTTTTTTATTTATTGCTAAAAAAGTGTTCCTTCTTAAATAGATAAAATAATAGATTAGCCCCGGATCTGCTACGATACAGATAAGGTTTAGCCCGTTCTTTGTGAGGTTAGAACGGGCTTTTTTATGCCATAAAGTTATTCCGCTAGACAGTTTTTTTACCCCAAAAGCCGATATATAGTTAAAAAGCCTCCTGTTATTTATAAATTGTAGGAGATAGACCAGGCGCTCTATTGGGGTCCTGTCATACTTTAATTATATTTGCTAGGCCTTTTTAAAATTAAATTAGATTTTATGAAATTGAAGATTATTTTGTTAGATAAACAGCTTTCATTTTTATTGCTTTTTTTTGGTGGAATTATGATTGCTCAAACAACAGTTGAGCGTCAACTTATTCAGAGCAAATCAAATATTTCACGATTAAACACACTCGCTACAGACTTTAATGAGAAGTATCAATCACAGAAACAGGAGGCAATTCAGATTGCTAGTGCTCAAAACATACCTGTTCGTGTAAACCTTGAAGATGGAGGATTTGCAGAATTACAACGATTTGCAGATGACGGAAGTCCTATTTATTATAGCACTTATAATGTAGATGCTGCAAGATCAACTAGAACAAACCATTTAAACATAGGAGGAAGTTTGGGCCTGAGTCTTGATGGTCAAGATATGACTGCTTATGTTTGGGATGGTGGTCACGCAAGAGTATCTCACCAAGAATATGACGGTGCTGGAGGAACTAATAGGGTTACAATACAAGATACAGGCTCAGAAGGAGGATTACAACTAAATTTTCACGCAGCTCACGTAACAGGCACTATTGCAGCATCTGGAGTACAACCCGATGCAAAAGGAATGGCACCAAAATCAAGGGTTAGGGGATATATGTGGAATAATGATATATCTGAAGCTACTTCAGCAGCGGCAAGTGGAATGCTGGTTTCAAATCACAGTTATGGTTTTAGATCAGACCAAGTGCCAGATCAATGGTTTGGCGCTTATATTCAAGATTCTAGGGATTGGGACAATGTAATGTACAATGCCCCATATTACTTAATGGTAGTCGCAGCCGGTAACGACGGAAATACAAATCATAATGGGTCTCCTTTAAATGGAAATTCGGCATATGATAAGCTTACTGGTCACGCTACTTCTAAAAATAATATGGTAGTCGCAAACGCACAAGATGCCACTATTGCAAATAATGGGGATTTAATTAGTGTTTCGATCAATAGCTCAAGTAGTGAAGGCCCTACAGATGATCTTAGAATCAAACCAGATATCACAGGTAATGGTACTGACTTATACTCTACTTATGCAAGCAGTGACACGGCCTATGCGAGTATCACAGGAACTTCGATGGCGTCTCCAAACGTTACTGGTTCTTTACTGTTATTACAACAGCATTATAATGTCACCAATGCAAGTTTTATGCGTTCAGCAACTTTAAAAGGGTTAGCATTGCATACGGCCGACGATGCTGGTCCAGCTGGTCCTGATGCCGTGTATGGTTGGGGATTGTTAAACGCAAAGCTGGCAGCTGAAACTATTTCGGAAAACGGTGTCGCTTCAAGAATAGAAGAATTGACACTAAGTTCAGGACAAAGCTATACGACGACGGCGGACTCTGATGGTATTAATGACTTGATGGCTTCCATTTCTTGGACAGATGTACCTGGGGTTGTCAATTCAGCAACGAATTCTCCTATCGCGTCATTAGTGAATGATTTAGATATTCGTGTCACTCAAGGAGGCACTACCTTTAATCCTTGGCGTTTAACAGGAATTACTACGAACGGAAAAGGAGACAATACAAAAGATAACTATGAACGTGTTGATATTAGCGTACCAGCAGGTACTTATACAATTACGGTTACTCATAAAGGATCATTGAGTGGAGGAAGTCAAAACTTCTCAATAATCCTAACAGGTTTAGGAAATGTAATTGCAGATACTGAAGTCCCAACTACGCCTGCTGCGCTAACAGGTTCAAATGTGACCGATACTGAGGTTGATTTAAGCTGGGTTGCGTCAACAGATAATACAAGCGTTATAGGTTATGATCTTTTTAGAGATGATGTTTATTTTACAACGGTTTCAGGAATAGATATTACTATTTCAGGACTTTCCCCAAATACAGCATACGCCTTTAAGGTTCGCGCAAAAGACGCTGCTGGCAATCTTTCTGGTTTCAGTAATACGATTACGATTACTACAGTCGCGCCTATACCTGTTTATTGTGATTCAGCAAGTTTAGATATAAGCGATGAATATATTTCTAACGTCACATTGAATACTATTGACAATAATAGTGACGCACAACTTTATTCTGATTTTACCAGTATCTCAACAGATCTAGATGAAGGTGAGACCTATACTATATCCGTTACGCCAACTTGGACTGGAACTATTTATGATGAAGGCTATGCAGTATGGATAGATTATAATAATGATTTTGATTTTGATGATGCTGGAGAACTAGTTTGGAGTAAAGCTCCTTCTCAGGATACATCGAATAATGGAACATTTACAATTCCAGATAATGTTAATGTGGGGGCAACGAGAATGCGTGTTTCTATGAGATACAATGGTACCCCTCTTTCGCCTTGTCAAATTTTAAATTATGGAGAAGTTGAAGATTATACGGTCGTTTTAGATGTGGTTGATAATGTTGATAATGAGGCGCCAACAGTTCCAACTTCTTTATTGGTTTCTAGTATTACACAAACAACGGCAAACTTTTCTTGGAATCCCTCAACGGATAATGTAGGGGTTGTAGCGTATGATCTATATCAAGACGATATGTTATTAATTTCAACCACTTCAACAGGGTATTTAGTTACAGGACTTAGCTCAGCAACTGGCTATGTTTTTTATGTAAAAGCTAGGGATGCTGCTGGAAATGAGTCAACAAGAAGTAATACGTCTGCTTTTTCAACCCTTCCAGCACCTGATACGGAGGCACCAACAAATCCAAGTCCTTTAACAGGGTCAAATATTACTCAAACAACGGTAGACCTTAATTGGATAGCATCCACAGATAATGTAGCCATTGCGGGATATGACGTGTACCAAGACGATAATTTAATGGTTACGTCAAGCGGTATTGATTACACAGCAACAGGTCTTACAGAAAATACAAACTATACATTTTATGTTAGCGCAAGGGATGCTGCTGGTAATACCACAGAAAGTAATAGTATAAATATTACTACTTTAAGTTCAACAGCAGGCGGATATTGTTCATCCACAAGCTCAAATGTAAATGATGAGTATATTTCAAGAGTACAATTAAATACTTTCGACAATACTAGTGGCGCCCAATTTTATTCAGATTTCACAGCTATTTCAACAGATTTATTTGAGGGTCAAACCTATACTATAAGTGTAACACCAACTTGGGTTGATATTATTTATAGTGAAGGCTACGCTGTATGGATAGACTATAATAACGATCTAGATTTTGATGATGTGTCTGAATTGGTATGGTCAAAAGAGCCCTCACAGGACACGCCTAATGAAGGAACTTTTACAATTCCATCTGGAGTTACTTATGGTCAAACCAGAATGCGTGTTTCTATGCAATATAATGCAGTTCCAACTTCTTGCGAATCTTTTTATTTTGGCGAAGTGGAAGATTACACCGTTAACCTTGGAGAATATGTAGATATGGAGCCACCTTCGACTCCATTAAACTTAACTGCCACTAATATTACTGTAAGTTCCTTAGAATTAAATTGGGATCAAGCCACAGATAATGTTGGTGTAACAGAATATGATGTATATGGGGGTACGACTCTTATTGCTACTATAGCAGACACCTCAATTAACCCAATATTTTTGGATCTAGACACTACATATAGTTATTATGTAATAGCTAGAGATTTAGAAGGAAACATATCATTACCAAGTGAAACTTTAAATATTAGAACCCTGGGAGTTGATGATCCAGGTGAATATTGCCTCTCTTATGGACGGAGTATTTTATATGAATACATTTCTAGAGTTCAACTAAATACTATTGATTATAGTTCAGTAGGTGATTACTATTCAAATTTTAGTGAAACAGTTTTTACAGATTTGACTCTATCAGAATCCTACACTATAACGATAACCCCAATATTCAATGGAACAGTTTTTGATGAAGGCTATGCCGTTTGGATAGATTATAATCAAGATTTTGATTTTGATGATCCAGGAGAGTTGGTTTGGAGTAAAGACCCTTCCCAAGAAACACTAGTTAGCGGTTCATTTGTAGTTCCTGTAGATGCTCCTTTAGGTCCTACAAGAATGCGTGTATCTTTTAAATATTTTGATATCCCGGATCCGTGCGAAGTTTTTGCTTTTGGTGAAGTAGAAGATTATACAGTAAACATTACAGATACTGAGGCACCAAGTACCCCTTCATCTTTGTCTGCCTTAAATATTACAGATAGCACTGTGGAGTTAGATTGGAATGCTTCAATAGATAATTCTGGTAATGTTGAGTATTTCGTGTATCAAGATGGTAGCTTTATAACTTCGGTTTCTGAAGAGAATACGACTATAGAAGGACTTGAACCAAATACGGAGTATTCTTATTATGTAAGAGCTATTGACCCCTCTGGTAATCCCTCTGCTTTAAGTAATGAGGTGCTTATAACAACAGATTTTGGGGAGCCAGTTATTTTGGGTGAAGGTTATTTTGAGAGTGGCTGGGATGGTTGGAGGTCTTCAAATAATAATAATAATAGTATAAGCAGGTATAAAGGGGCCGATTATTCCTTTGAAGGATTATATTCAGTAGAATTTAGACAAAACAGGCCAAGAATATTTTTAGGTAAGAGAGTACCGCTTCAGAATTATGAAAATGTTAATATAAATTTTTATTTTCATCAAACAGGTTTGCGCTATAAGGATGGTATTTTTATTGAAATATACACCGGTTCTAAATGGGAAATTATAGGGGAGTTATATCAAGACGTTACTTTTAATGATGAACAGTTTTATAATGTTAGTATAACTTTAGACAATACTGAATATATTTTTTCTAGGGAATCAGCGTTTCGATTCAGAAGCAAAATAGATAGTGAGATTGGAGCGTTATATGTGGATCAAGTTATTATTAGTGCAAATGTTTCAAGAGATACTGTAGAAGGTGTTTTCCCTATCCGTAGAGCCTCTGTTTTAGCAAATGAGAACCCCCTTGTTAATGGCTTAGACTTTTTAATATATCCAAACCCGGCAAACAGTATTCTAAACGTAAAGACGATGAACCAAGTAGCGGTTCTGACCTATTCAATCTACAATATTATTGGGCAACAAATAGCAAAAGGGACCTTGGAAAATGATATAATTAGTGTCCAAAATATATCTAGTGGCATCTACATCTTAGAATTAAATGATGGAAGCACGACAATCGAAAAAAGGTTTATAAAAGAATAGAAACCCACAACACATTTATATAAAAAAGCCCCATTCTTTCAATAAGGATGGGGTTTCTTATTAAGTTGGTTCCATAAAAAAGTTATTTGGAAGATCCTCCAGGGATAGCATCTATCAACTTTTTAGTATAGTCGCTAATAGGATTTGCATAAATTTCATCTGCATCCCCAAGCGCTTCAACCTTTCCTGCATTCATTACCAATAGCTGATCTGCCATATATTTGACTACGGCGAGATCGTGGGAAATAAAAATATAGGTAAATTTATAATCTTCTTTAAGCTCATTAAGTAAATTAAGAACTTGTGCCTGTACTGAAATATCTAATGCTGAAACACTTTCATCGCAAATGATAACCTTGGGTTCTATAGCAATAGTGCGGGCTATTCCAATACGTTGACGCTGTCCTCCTGAAAGCTCGTGGGGATATCTGTAGAAAAATGAGCTGTCTAATCCTACACGCTCAAGAAGAGTCATAACTTTTTCTTTTCGAGATTTAGCACTACTGCCAATGCCGTGAACACCCATTGGTTCCACAATAGCTTCACCAATAATTTTCCTTGGATTTAATGAAGAGTAAGGGTCTTGGAAAACGAGTTGTATTTCTTTTCGCAATTTTCGCAGTTGTGATTTTGATAGTTTGGACAAATCCTGTCCGCGATATAAAACCCTTCCAGCACTTGCCTTTTCTAATTGAAGAATCACCTTTCCTAAGGTAGATTTGCCACAGCCGGATTCCCCAACCAAACCTAATGTTTCTCCTTCAAAAACCGAAAAGCTAACATCGTCTACTGCCTTAACCTCCTTATGTTTTTGGAAAAAACCACTCGTACTGTAATAGGTTTTTTCGATATTCAGTACTTGTAGAATAGGAGCTTGTGTGTACAATTGCTTGTGCGTAGATGCCCGTTGTTGTGCGGTAATGATTTTCTTTTCAAAAGTTCCATCAGCTATTGAAGCAATTGTAGGAAGTGTTTCTAAACGTTCTGATAAGGTAGGGCGGGATAATAGCAGCGCTTTTGTATACTCTTTTGCTGGGGCATCAAAAATTTGCTTTACAGATCCTTTTTCAATAATATTACCTTGGTACATTACAACTACTTTATCTGCAATTTCTGAAACCAAGGCTAAATCGTGTGAAATAAATATAATGCTCATTCCGGTTTCAACTTGTAGTTCTTTGAGCAAGTGCAAAATTTCTTTTTGAACCGTAACATCTAATGCAGTTGTTGGTTCATCTGCAATTAATAATTTAGGCTTGCAAGCAATCGCCATGGCTATCATTACACGTTGCATTTGTCCACCGCTTAATTGATGTGGATAGCTGTTAAAAAGTTCATCGGGTCTGGGAAGTTTTACTTTGTTAAATAGGGATAGTGTTTCTTTTTTTGCTTCGGAATTTGAATAATTTTTATGGTGTTTTAAAATTTCAGCAACCTGAAAACCACACCGTAAAGAAGGATTTAAAGCACTCATAGGTTCTTGAAAAATCATAGAGATTTCATTGCCTCGTATTTTTTGTAAATCTCTAGATTTAGTGAGTAACAAGTCTTTTTCCTGAAATAGAATTTCGCCAGTAATTTCGCAATTATTTTTAGGCAAAAGTCCCAATATAGCCATAGATGTAACAGATTTTCCACTGCCAGATTCACCTACAATTCCTACAATTTCATTTTGAGCTATATTAAATGAAATGGAATGTAAAACTTCAATATTGTCTTTTGAATTTCCGAAAGCAACGGATAAAGCATCTATTTTTAATAGCATAGTGAGGATAAAAGTTTTGAAAACAGCTGATAAAGTTAAACTAAATTAAAGGACAATATTTTGTAAAAATTACATTTTTAAATGGTTTTAATCTCATTAGCATCTAGCAATCTCTCATTACGTAATCGAAGAATAATCTGTGCAACGGTAATGGTGTCTTTTTCGCAATAGATTATGATCCTATCAATATCATTCTCTTTATAAAAGACATCGCGAACTTGACTGCCGTCTATGTCATCTTTAGGCGAAGGAATGCCGAGCACATGAGCCATTAACTTGAGAGAAGTAAATGTCTTATAGTCCCCAAACTTCCATAATTCTAGGGTATCAAGATGCGGTACTTCCCAGGGCTTTTTACCAAAGAGATTTAGTTTAAAGGGAAGGTCAATCCCTTGAATAATCATTCTTCTTGCGATGTATGGAAAATCAAATTCTTTCCCGTTATGAGCACACAATACGTGTGGTGTTTTATTAAAATGAGTTTCTAATAGATTTTTAAAGTCTTTTAACAATGCAGTCTCGTCGCCGTAAAAGGATTTTACTCTAAGCTGCCTTTCTTCCCCAATCATTTTAAAATAGCCGACGGAGATACAAACAATGGTGCCAAATTCTGCCCAAATACCTGCACGGTCATAAAACGCTTCGGGTGTAAATTCTTCTTTTCGTTGGTATTTAGTTTTGGATTCCCATAGCAGTTTCTCAGCATCCTCTAAATCACTATAATTCTCGTGCTGAGGTACGGTTTCAATATCTAGAAAAAGGATGTGTTCTAAGTTTATTCGTTTCAGCATAATGTTTTTTTTATAATTTCCCGAATGCTAAAAATAACAAAATACTTTATTTCAGCATCTTAAATACTTCAGAAACATAGGTATAGAAGTCATCACTAAACGGTTTACCTTTTTTGCTGCCACGTTGATGTCCTAGACGCACTATAATGAGATTGTCTTCAGGAATGGTAATTACATATTGCCCAAGGATCCCTCGCATTACAAATATATCCTTATCCATATAATTGCTTATCCAAAATCCATACCCATATTCTGGGCTATTTTCAAAGCGTGGTTTTATGGCTTTTGCAACAAAGCTACTGTCTATAATTTGTTGCCCATTCCAGTTTCCGAAGTTTTTAAAAAGCCTCCCAAAACGTGCAAAATCTCTCGCGCTGCTTGCAATACAACAATAGGTTTTTGCCAATCTATTTTCGGCATCATCTACTTGCCATGTTGCGGGCTGTTCAAAACCCATTGGCTCATATAAAGATTCTTGAAGATACGCTGCAATTTTTTTGTTGGTAGCTTTCTCTATTGTCATTCCCAGCAATTGAGTGTTTCCGCTAAGGTATTCAAAATGTTTTCCAGGTTCTTGAATGACCTTAAGGCCCAATATCGTTTCGGCAAGATTATCATCATAATAAGAGCGTGCTGTAACGCTAAAAGGGGATGTGTAAGACTCTTCCCAATTAAGCCCGGAAGCCATAGAGGACAAATCGCCAACGGTCATATAAGGAACTTTATCCTTGGTAAGAGTCCTAATTTCAAACTCATAACGTTCGGGTTCAAATTGCGGATAAAAATCTCGAACAGGTTGATTTAAGCTACTTATATACCCGTCTTTTATAGCGGCTCCCAAGAGTATGGTTGTGATACTTTTAGCCATAGAGAAACTATTGGTTCGAGAAGTTGCACTATATCCTTCAGCGTATTTTTCAAATAGAATACTGTCGTTTTTAATTACAAGCAAGGCAACGGTACCCAAATCTTCGTTGGTTGTTTTTAGCCTTTCTGTTTCAATAAGGGTATTATAGTTTTTATGCAGTGGCCAAGCTTGCGGATTTGCGCTTGCGGGGATGGTGTCATTTTCAAAATACTTCGCATCGGCTATAAATGCCGTTGTATGCCCTGTTAAATAAACAACGCGAACGCCTTTAAATATGTAGTTATAATCTGTAATATAGGCAAACACAATTAGTAACAGCAAAAACCCAAACAACCATTTTAAATATTTCATTCTATAAAGTTAAAATAATTTTACTTATTGTGCGGGACTTTCAAATTCCAAAAGCCATTTTTTGCGATGCAAACCTCCAGCATATCCTGTTAAAGAACCGTCGCTTCCTATTGCGCTATGGCAAGGAATTATAATAGAGATTGGGTTTTTCCCATTTGCAAATGCTGCGGCGCGTATTACTTTAGGCTTACCAAGTTGATTTGCCATTTGCTGGTAACTTTTTGTTTTCCCAAAAGGAATGGTTTGCAATGCTGACCAAACATTATGCTGAAAATGGGTGCCTTTAGGGTTTAACTTAAGATCAAATGTTTTTCGCTCACCAGTAAAATATTCTTTAAGCTGACGTTTACTTGCTTCCAAAAATTTTGGACATTCTTTTGTCTCTCTTAGCTCTGAATCGTCACTGAAAATAATTAAAGAAACACCAAGCTCGTCTCCTTCAACAACTAAATTACCAATAGGTGTTTCACAAATAGTTGTTTGCATTTACTGGGAATTTTTAGAAGGATCACTTTTGTCATCTTGTAAATTTATCCCCATTCGTTTTGCACGGCGCTCCCAGTTTTTTCTTGCAGTAGCTTGCATATCTTCAATGGTATCACTTTCGTCCATAATTTCAAGACCTAAAAGTGTTTCTATAATATCTTCCATCGTTACGACACCAATGGTATTTCCAAACTCATCAACCACTAATGCGATATGAGTTCGTTGTTTTAAAAAGGTATCGAACAATTCTGGAATGGGTTTTTTAGCATCTACTATGGCTATCTCGCGCTTTATGTCTGCCAAGGCTTTATCTCCCTGTTGTTCAACAATTTGTTCTAGGACCTCGTCTTTCAATACAAAGCCAGTGACGTTGTGAGATTTATCTTTAAAAACGGGAATTCTTGAAAATTTTAAATTCTTATGGCCCTCGTGAAATTTTGAGAGTGTCGTTTCTTCATTTTCCATTTCAACAACAGGAAAAGGGGTCATCACATCTTTAGCCATCACCGATTTAAAAACAAGAAGATTTTTAATTACAGTACTCTCGTTTTCTTCAAACATACCATCTTGTTCTGCAGCATCTGTAATTGCTAAAAACTCTTCACGGCTCATGGTGCTAACGTGGGCAGATTTTCCTATTAATTTTGTAGTAAGTGTGAGTAACCAAATAATCCCAGTATACTTGAGCGGGAATATAATTAAGTTAAGAGTTGTTGCTGTAAAACCGCCCAAACTTTTCCAATAGGTTGCTCCAATAGTTTTTGGAATAATTTCTGAAAGAATCAAGATTAACATGGTCATAACTGCCGAAACAATCCCTACCATATTCACTCCGAAAACATCAACCTTATAAGGAAGGCTCTCCGCTTGAACACCTACTAAAATAGCACCTACCGTGTGTGCAATTGTATTAATTGTTAGAATAGCAATAAGTGGTTCGTCAATGTTTTTTTTAAAGTTTGCCAGCGTTTGTGCGTATCCTTTGCCTTCAGCAGTTTTCACTCTTATAAAGTTGGGTGTAAAACTCAATAATGCTGCCTCGAGAATAGAGCATAAAAACGAAAAGAAAATAGAAAGTACTGCGTAAAGTAGTAATAAGCCCATCTAAAGATTTTTTTTGCAAGATAAGTTATTGTAGAGGTTTTGAATATTAAAGATATTTTAAATTTTTGGAAGCATATTGACAGTTAGATGCAGGATCATTAACTGCGCTCATTGCAAAAGCCACGTTCAACAAATTGCTAACAAGATCTTTCGTGGTTTTTGTAGCTGCAAAGCAGCGATAGTGCTTCAAAACGTCCTTTTCAAGACGAATTGTTAATATTTCGAACGTGGCTTAAAAATGTAGTCAAAATAGCGTTACCACCCCACAAAATTAGGCGGTTCCACTGCTTTAAGATTTAAATATACAATAAGCTGCCCGCGATGATGAGAAACGTGGTCTTGCAATTAATTTAATAGCTTCACGACGTCCTTAGCAAAATAACTTGCAATCATAGTAGCGCCAGCTCTTTTGATACTCAAAATTTGTTCCATCATTACCGCGTCGTGATCTAGCCACCCTCTTTCAGCAGCCGCTTTTAGCATAGCATATTCACCACTTACTTGATACACAGCAACGGGAACATCTACAACGTTACTAATGTCTCTAACAATATCTAAATAACATAAACCCGGTTTCACCATAACAATGTCTGCTCCTTCGGCTATATCCATTAATGTTTCTTTCACTGCTTCGTTTCTATTTGCAGGATCCATCTGGTATGTTGTCTTATCTTTTGGTATATCCTGGAGATCAACAGGAGCACTGTCTAAAGCATCACGAAAAGGCCCATAAAATGCAGAAGCATATTTAGCACTATAACTCATAATACCTGTGTTGTGAAACCCTTCGTCTTCTAACAAAGTGCGCATTGCTAAAATACGGCCATCCATCATATCACTAGGAGCCACAATATCTGCTCCAGCTTGCGCATGGCTCAATCCCATTTTTGCAAGAAAACTATTTGTAGGGTCGTTTATAATTTCTCCCTTTGCAACAATACCATCGTGTCCATATTGAGAATAAGGGTCTAAAGCTACATCGGTCATAACAATCATTTCTGGACAGGTATCCTTAACGGTTTTAATAGCTTTTTGCATTAACCCGTCAGGATTTAGGGCTTCTTTTCCTTCATTATCCTTTAAATTATACGGTACTTTAACAAAAAGCAACACCGACTTTAATCCCATAGCCCATAGTTCTTTGATTTCGGTTTTAAGGGTGTCTAAACTATATCTATAATAATTAGGCATCGATGCAATTTCTTCTTCTACCCCCTTACCTTCAACTACAAATAAGGGTACTATAAAATCGTTTGGAGAGATACTAGTTTCGCGTACAAGGCTTCTTATTGCTTCGCTTTTTCTTAGTCTTCTATTTCTTTTTAACATCGTTTTAATTTTAAATTTTTCGATAAATAATGTTAGGTTTAAAAGATACATCTAACAGCATACATCGAAGATTATTTAACCCAATCCACAGGGTTTTTTAATGCCTCAACCAATTTTTCTTCCTCACTCCCAGCGCCTGGTTGATGGTCATACACCCATTGCACGTGAGGCGGTAAACTCATTAATATACTTTCAATTCTACCATTTGTCTTTAGACCGAAAAGCGTTCCTTTATCGTGTACTAAATTAAACTCTACATAACGCCCGCGACGTATTTCTTGCCAATTTTTTTGAGCGTCGTTATACGGCAGCTCTTTTCTCTTTTCAGCAATGGGGCTATATGCATCTAGAAAACTATCACCCACTTCACTCACAAAGTTATACCAATCTTGCATACTCATAGCGGCTGTTGCTTTGAGGTAATCAAAAAATAAACCTCCTATTCCGCGGCCTTCTTCACGATGTGTATTATAAAAATATTCATCACAACGGCTTTTATATTTTGGATAAAAATCAAGATTGTGTTTGTCACAGGCCGTTTTACAGGTTTTATGAAAGTGAATTGCATCTTCTTCAAATAGATAATAGGGTGTCAAATCTTGCCCGCCCCCAAACCATTGGTCTACAATCTCGCCCTCTTGGTTGTACATTTCGAAATACCGCCAATTTGCGTGCACTGTTGGCACCATTGGGTTTGAAGGATGTAATACCAGGCTGAGTCCACAGGCAAAAAAATTGGCGTCTTTTACCCCAAAGTATTGCTGCATACTTTCAGGTAGTTTTCCATAGACTTCACTAGTGTTTACCCCTCCTTTTTCGAAGACATTTCCATTTTCGATAACTCTGGTGCGACCGCCGCCACCTTCTGGGCGTTTCCATAGATCCTCTTTAAAAGTAGCCTTGCCATCAATATCTTCTAGTTTTGAAGTGATGTTATTTTGAAGCTGTCTAATGTAGTTTACAAATTTATCTTTCATTTACATTTTTTTGATTTAATAAACGAATTGTTTCGGTAGTAGACGCGGTAACCGAAAGAGGTAAAACGATAATAATTCCTATAACGGGAATTAATAACAAGGTCATAAAAACCATTCCATTGCCAATAGCAGTTCCTCTATTTCTCTTAACGAATTTGATGCTTTCAGAATAATTAAAATGACGTTCTAACGTATAATCCATGTTACCAAAACCTGCATAATACGACTGTAATAGGTAAATGAGGACTAACGAGATGATGTTCAATACGGGAATCAAACTTATTAATAACAAAGGGATAGTCAATAATAGCTCAAATACTAGGTTCCTGCCATTTATTCTGATGCCGCGCAAAAGCTGAGAAATTTGAGAGGAGTCTCTGTGGCTATAGGTATTCCCCAATAAATGCTGTTCTATTTTTTCTGAAACAGGACTCATAAAAGGAGCACTAATTGCCATTATTGTATGTCTATAAACGATAAGACCCAATGCAATTACGGAAATCCCACCCAGCACATTACTAATACTTCTAAACGTTTCTGAACCCCATTCCCAGAACCAAATTTTTGAAATATAAAAGCCAATATCATCGCTCAAACCCCAAGATATAAATCCTATACTACTTGCAACAATAAGACTAATTAAAATGGGTATTGCAAAGTATTTCCAAAGCCCTAGTTGACTCATTAATTTAAATGAGCTAGCGTACGATTTTATTCCTTGGAAAATAGCCTTAATCATTAATGTATTTTAAAATAGTATTTCTGTACTGGTTTTAATTATTCTATATATACCAAAGACGTTTTAAAACGAGACATTTCTTGAATAGCGGTTACTTTTTGTGCGTTTTTCATTTTCGTCATTACATAATCAATAATTTCTGCTTCGCTCTTGTCTATAAGATTGAGAAAGTACATCCTTCCTACCGCATTATTGTGCAAATCCATAGCTTCGTCGAGCACTTCATTTTGAGTCACTTTTTCATACAAATCTGTCAACTTTTGCGCCCAAAACACACTTTTTTGTTTGTTTTTAAGTATTTGCATCGAATTTTTACAAATTAAAATATTCCAAATTATATGTCTAAAGGCATTGGCGCGATTACTTTTTTGATGTTCTTGTCCAAATAAATCATTGCAAATTGCAAAGGTTTTTTTGGTTGCTTTTAGTGTTGGAAAAACTAAGAACAGATTTTTCAAAAACAAAAGCGAAAGCTGCCAAAGCTGCCCAATATTCAAACCCATTATGCGTGTCCAGAACTTCACGATTCTACTTTGTATTCCTTTACAGCTTGAATGAAAGCCCCTGCGTTTTCTATAGGAATATTAGGTAATATACCATGACCCAAGTTTACGATGTATTTGTCTTTCCCGAAATCATCAATCATCTGTTTTACCATTTTCTTGATTTCTGCGGGTGGGCTAAAGAGTCTGGTTGGGTCAAAATTACCTTGTAATGTAATATTTCCGCCAGATAAATAACGCGCATTTCTTGCGGAACAAGTCCAATCAACACCCAAGGCACTAGCACCACTTTTTGCCATGGTATCTAAGGCAAACCAGCACCCTTTTCCAAAAGCTATAACAGGCGCATCATCCTTTAATGCATCTATAATTTGCTGCATATATTGCCACGAGAATTCTTGATAATCAACTGGGGATAACATTCCGCCCCAACTATCAAATAGTTGCACTGCATTAACTCCAGCTTTCACTTTTTCTTTAAGGTAGAGAATGGTGGTATCTGTAATTTTTTGCAGTAATTCGTGTGCTGCGAGGGGTTGCGTAAAACAAAACTCCTTTGCTTTATCAAAGTTTTTGCTTCCTTGTCCTTGCACGCAGTAGCATAAAATAGTCCAGGGGCTCCCAGCAAAACCGATGAGGGGTATTTCATCATTTAGTTTTTCTTTTGTCATTTTAATTGCATCCATCACATATCCCAAAGTATCGTGAATATCTGGAACAATCACGCTGTCTAAATCTTTTTGAGAACGAATAGGATTAGGCAACCAAGGACCAATTCCTGGTTTCATCTCTACCTGAATATTCATCGCCTGCGGAATGACTAAAATATCACAAAATAAAATAGCGGCATCCATCCCATATCTTCGAATGGGCTGTATGGTAATTTCGCTTGCTAATTCTGGAGTTTGACAACGTGTAAAGAAATCATACTTAGCCTTTATTTCCATAAACTCTGGAAGGTATCTCCCGGCTTGACGCATCATCCAAACAGGAGGACGGTCTACAGTTTCACCTTTTAAGGCTTTTAAAAATAGGTCGTTTTTTATCATAATTTGACTTTAGCTTTTGGCCACTGGCCTTCAGCTCGTTATTGTTATTGGCTTTTAACCTTTAGCTTCGGGCTCGCTTTTAATTAATTCATCGAACTAAAAAGACCACTGCTTCTAGCTATTTTTTATTTTGTTCATCAATGCATTGACCATTTTTGCCTCAGTATTTATTAAATTATTTAGCTCGGTCGGGTCATTTTTACTTAAAAAGCCTAGTTCCGCACAAATTATTAATTGTGTTTCTACTTCAAACAAAGATTCCATTGCTATTTCTAGAAAACGATTAAATTCGATCTCGCTACTTCTAATGCATCCTTCTGCAATATTTGAAGGTACGGGTAATTTGACTCTTTAAACCAAAGTTTTAATCGCTGGGAAGCTTTTCTGAAAGTGCCTATACTTGCTTCACAATTTCATTCCTGTTCTTCTAGATTTGTACAATCGCTCATTTCTAAGGGCTACTATAAGCTAAAGGTCAGTGGCTCAAAGTTATTTATTTAAAATTTCAACTGCTTTTTCAATCACACTCTCGACTGATGTTTCATTTGCAATAACAATATTTTTACTGTGATTTCTTGCAGCGTCGGCCGTTGTTTCACCAATACAAAATACCAATGGTTGGTCACACCGCACTTGTTGCGGAATCGTTTCCAGCCCAACCGAAGTTCTACTGGAACACCGCTCTGGACTCCCCCCAAGGGAGGAATTCAATTTAAAATAACTCTCCACACCGCTTGGACTAAAAAACAGGATTCCGTTCCATTTTTGATCAAATTTGCGGGGTTTTAGGTTCGTTTTATATGTTTTTACTTCTAAAAATTCAATATTTAAAGCTTTTAGGGTATTGGGCAATTCGGATTTTCGTTGCGCTCCACAGAAATAATGGAATGACTCGTTTTGATGGTTTTTTACTATAAAATCACCCAATTCTGCCGAATTTCTGGCCATTTTTACAACATTTAGTCCGTTTCCTTCTAATAATGCTGCTGTTTTTTGACCAACGCAAAAACAATTCTGAATTCTGAATTCTGAATTTAGAATTGATTGAACCCCATTTTGACTTGTAAAAATGGTGTTTTCAATGTTGTTTGGTGTTGCGAAATCTAAGTACTCGATAGCAATAGCGTCATACTCAACGAGATTAAAACCGGCATCAACAAACAGACTTCGTTGCTTCGATTCAAGTTTCTTTGTTGATAGCATTGAAATCATACCATCTCTTTCTTGATCTTCTCCATTAATTCCTGACCACCATTTTCTAAAAGTTCATTTGCAGCAATAGTACCCTTGTTTTTAAATGATGTAAAATCAAAATTGGTACCGATGTCTAATTTTTTGCTTCCGCCCAAAGAAAATAGACATCCCCTAAATCTAATTTTATTTTCTATAAATTCAGCTAATGCACCAATTGGGGCAGTACATCCACCCTCTAATGTTTTTAAAAAATCACGTTCTATTTCAGTACAAACTTCTGAAGGTTTGTGATTTAATTTTGAAATAGCCTGTGTACAAAAATCGTCATTTTTCAATGTTACGATTACCATAGCGCCTTGAGCAGGTGCTGGTAGCATCCAATCTAAGTCCTTCCCAACCCCGCTAAAGGATATGCTTTCGATTTTTTCTTCGCTCAAATAGTTTGTTAAATATCTCAAACGTTCTAAACCAGCTTTGGCGAAGATGGCCCCATCCCAATTATTATCTTTCAGTTTTTTTAATCTCGTTTGTACATTTCCGCGTAAATCAATAACAGTGTGGTGCGGATATTTATGAAGCCATTGTGCTTTTCTTCTTAAACTTCCCGTCGCAATAATGCAGGGTTTTGAATAGTCAATGGGTTTATTGGCTACTAAAACATCTTGTGTTGCAGCGCGTTCTAAAACAGCAGATTGAATGATTCCTTTTGGCAATGCCGTAGGAACATCTTTCATGCTATGAACAGCAATGTCTACAGTGCCATTGAGCATAGCAATATCTAAGGTTTTTGTAAAAATACCAGTGATTCCCATTTCATATAAAGGCTTGTCTAGTACTAGGTCACCGGTTGATTTTACTGGAACAAGTTCGGTTTTATATCCTAAAGCTTCAAGTTTACTTTTAACAGCGTTCGCTTGCCATAACGCTAATTGACTGTCGCGTGTTCCAATGCGAATGACTTTATCCATCGTTGCTTTCGTTTAACTGAAATACCTCACGAATCATTGCTGCTTTTTCTTGCGCTGAACCATTGGCATCTTTTAAATGGTTTGCAAAATGTGTCGTAATTTTTTGAATAATACGATCGCTTATAATTTCAGCTTGTTCTTCATTAAAGTCTGAAATTTTTCTGCGTTGATTGTCAATTTCACCAACCTTAATTTCAGACAGCTTTGATTTTAGGGCTTTAATGGTAGGAGCAAATGTTCGGTTTTTTGCCCAAGTTCTAAATTCTAAAGCCACCTCTTCAATAATAGCTTCGGCTAATGGAATTTGAGATTGACGATGTTCTAAAGTCGCATCTGTTACTTTAGACAATTCGTCTAAGTGAATCAAGGTTACGTTGGGGTTTTCTCTAACAGATTCCGAAACATTTTTAGGAATCGAAAGATCTAAAATTAAAAGGGGCTTTTTAAGATATAATAATTCTTTACTTATCGTAGGCTTTTGCGCTCCAGTGGCAACAATCAAGATATCGCTGCTCGCAATTTCACTTTGTATGTTTGAATAATCTTTAACGACTAGATTAAACTTTCCGGCAATTTCTTCTGCTTTTACTTTGGTTCTGTTAATGAGTGTAATATGCTCATTTTTTGTGTGCTTGATGAGGTTTTCGCAGGTATTGCGCCCTATTTTTCCAATCCCAAAAAGGAGGATTTTCTTTTCAGAAACATAAGGCACTCTAGCCATTATGTATTGCACTGCTGCAAAACTTACAGAAGTAGCACCTGTTGAAATTTCAGTTTCGTTTTTTATGCGCTTGCTTGCTTGGATTACCGCATTTCCAAGGCGTTCCATATAGGCGTTAAGTAATCCCGCCTTTTTTGAAAGACGTAAACTGGTTCTTAACTGACTTATAATTTCAAAGTCACCTAATATTTGACTGTCTAAACCCGTTCCCATTTTGAAAAGATGCGAAACAGCATTTTTATTTTTAAAAGTATAGGAAACCATGTTGAACTCTGCTATGGTCCCTTGGGTATGGTCACAAAGTAATTTCACTAAAATAGTTGGGTGGGCTGCAAAACCATATAATTCGGTTCTATTGCAAGTAGAAATAATATTTAAGGAAGAAATACCGAGCTCTCGAGCTGATTTTAAAATAGCTTTTTGATGGTCTTGAGAAATACTGAAATTCCCTCTAATGGTCGCGTCTGCCTTTTTATAATTTAATCCAATAACGTATAGAGCTTCTTTTAAAGCCCCTGGACGTTTATTGTGTTGAATACATATAGCGTTACTTTTTTCCAAACAAAATTCGATTTATGATTCAACAAAAGAATCAGACTGCAAAAATATATCTTGTATATACTAAAAAGTAACGCAAGCGGTATCAAATGTGTCGTTACTGGTTATAAAATCTCATAAAACTCTCAAATCCATTGGAAAACCAATAAATACGTATCTTTGCTAAACAATAGGCTATTGCTTATTTATAATAATTCTAAATAAATGAAGAATTCAGAACATGCGCAATTTTCAGAAAGTATCGCTCAAGGTACTTATAATGAAACCTTGATTGAAGACGGTTTTTTTATTTTAAAATTCAATAATGAAACTACTGATAATCAGCTTTTTAAAAGAGATGTAAACTCCAATTATATTCAATTCCATTTTTGCGTAAAAGGCAGCGGCTCTTTCAGTTTTAATAACGGAAATTACCGCTTACCCATTCAAGAGGAAAGCTCGTTATTGTTATATAATCCAGAACGAGATTTACCTATTGAAATACTTGTAGCAGCAAATTCTTGGGTTATTTCAGTATTACTTCCTATTCAGAAATTTCACACCTTGTTTTCCAATGAGGCTAGTTATATTTCATTCTTAAGCGAAGAAAATAAAGGGCGCAAATACTATAAAGATGCTCCTGTTTCTCCTTCCATGGCAATTGTGCTCAATCAACTAATGAATTATAATTTGCACCCTTCAGTAAAGCCGTTATATTTTAAAGGAAAGGCTTATGAATTATTGAGTTTATATTTTAATCGTGAGGAAGATGTGGATGTGGAACAATGCCCTTTTTTAGTGGATGAAACAAATGTGGCAAAAATAAAAAAGGCAAAAACAATCATCTTATCTAGGATGGCAGAACCACCAACATTGCAAGAGCTGGCAGACGAAATACAACTACCAATAAACAAGCTAAAAGAAGGTTTTAAACAGATTTATGGAGACTCCGTTTTTAGTTTTCTCTTTGATTACAAAATGGAAGTTTCGCGCCAATTGCTGGCAACAGGTGCGCACAATGTAAATGAAGTGGGACTCAAAGTTGGTTATAGCACGTCGAGCCATTTTATTGCTGCATTTAAGAAGAAGTTTGGTACTACGCCTAAGAAGTTTGTGATGGGATTGAGCTCTTGATATCGAGTTCTCTTTTTAACTAGTTTGCGTAAAATCATCCTGTAACACCCCGGTGCGGGTTCTCTATCTCCTCTTCAAAGGGGGGAGAACTCGGCTTAACTTAGTTAAATAAAACACTTGTTGTTTCGTATTTTTTTCCAGCAGTGTGTTTCCTTTGAGGGGAAATTAATCGGGTAATTAACGAGTTCTTCAATTAATTCTTCAAACAAAAGGCTGCGATAATTATATCATTTTGTTAATCTATTACATCTTCTTTTTATACAAACGAATTAGCAGTATTTTTGTTCTTAGAAGCTATTAGGGAAACTGATAGAGCAAAAAGAAATTATAGAATTGCATGAATAAAAAAGGAGTTCTTCTCGTAAACCTCGGTTCGCCCGACAGCACTAACCCCAAAGACGTAAGAAAATATCTCGATGAATTCTTAATGGATCCTAGAGTAATTGACGTTCCTAGATGGGCGCGTATCTTATTAGTACGCGGTATTGTTTTAAACACACGGCCTAAAAAAGCTGCCGAAGCGTACGCTAAAATATGGTGGGAAGAGGGTTCGCCGCTGATTGTACTCTCTGAAAGATTGCAAAAAAAGGTGCAGTCTAAACTAAATATACCGGTTGGCTTAGCAATGAGGTACGGGGCTATGACCTTGAAAAAGGGGATACAAGAATTAGTAGATCAAGGGTGTACTGAAATTAAAACAATCCCTTTATATCCGCAGTTTGCAATGGCTACTACGGAGACGATTGATGTAAGAATCGATGAACTTGTTGCTGAATATTTTCCGCAGGTAAAAATTACGCGCACGGCTTCCTTTGGTAAAAGACCAGATTATATAAAAGTACTATCTGAAAGTATAGGAGAAAAATTAAAGGAACTGGATTATGACCATCTATTATTCAGTTATCACGGAATCCCAGAGAGACATATTAGAAAAAGTGATGTGACGAAAGGCAACTGCAAAATGGATGGGAAGTGCTGCTTTAAAAAAGGCAGTGAGCAACACGAATTTTGTTACCGCCATCAATGTGAAATGGTGACTGTAAACGTTGCAAAGTATCTAGGCTTGAAAAACGGAACCTATTCTACAACATTCCAATCTAGATTAGGCTTTGATCCTTGGTTACAGCCGTACACAGACAGAACTATTGAAAGAATGGGAAAAGCAGGCGTTAAAAAAATGGTGGTTGTTACTCCGGCATTTGTAAGTGATTGTTTGGAAACTTTAGAAGAAATAGCGATGGAAGGTGAAGAAATTTTTCACGAAGTAGGAGGAAAAGAATTTTCAGTAATCCCTTGCTTGAATGATCGAGATGAATTTGCGCAAGTACTCGCTAATATGGTGGAGGAGTGGCGAATTATTGATTTGGATAAGGCAATTGCCTAGCACCTCACCAATTGGTTTTGCGAGGTATCTACAATAAAATAATTATTCGATTTTAGATAATCCTCAAGGGTCAAATATCTTATTAACTGTGGCTACCTGATAGCCGTTTTCTCCCAATTAAATGAGAGTTAAAGGGGTTTTCCGCCACAATGTTTCATCAAAAAAACATAGAATGAATGTAAAAGCAATAGTACTAAGTGGTATAATTTTTATTTCAACTACAGCAATGATAGCGCAGGAAAACAATGCAGAAAAAATAGTACAGGCCAATTTAGATGCATACAACGCCCACGATATCGAGCTGTTTATGTCCTTTTTTTCTGATGATATTGCGATGCACAATTTTAAAGATTCAAAGCAAACCGCTTCTGGAATTAATGAAGTAAGGGCTATTTATGAACCATATTTTAAGGCATCACCCAACCTTCATTCAAAAATATTAAAACGTACAGTATTTGATAAAAAAGTGATAGATCACGAATACATTACTGGAGCAAGTGGTAGCAGTGACCCTTTTGAAATTGTGTTGATTTATGAAGTGGAAGACACTAAAATTGTAAAAATGACAGCGATTAGAAAACGCAACTAAATCACAATAAATCTTTTGAAAAAAAACTCAGATTCACTAGGCACTGCTTCAATTAGTAGCTTGCTAGTAAAACAAGCCGTACCTGCTTCTATTGGTATTTTAGTGATGTCTCTTAATATGATTGTAGACACCATCTTTGTAGGAAGATGGATAGGGCCTTTGGCAATTTCTGCCATTACGGTTGTTATTCCAGTTACATTTTTTATCGCAGCGATTGGTCTTGCTGTGGGTATTGGCGGAAGTTCTGTGCTTTCAAGGGCCTTAGGTGCTAATGATGATGATAAGGCACTGCGCGTTTTTGGAAACCAAATAACACTTACCTTTTTAACGTCAGGAATCTTGGCATTTTTGGGACTAGTTTTCCAAGATTTTTTAATTGACTTTTTTGGTGCTGACGATAGTTTTAGAGATTTAGCATTAACCTATTATCGCATTGTTCTCTACGGAATTGTTATGCTGGCCATGTGCATGATGGGCAACAGTGTGATACGTGCTGAAGGTAAACCGAAGTTTGCTATGTACGCCATGATGCTGCCTGCCATAGGAAACATTGGGATGGATTATGTTTTGATTAATGTCTTGAATATGGGGATGGCTGGAGCTGCATGGGCAACCTTTATTAGCTATGCTATATGCTTTAGTTTCATTTTATGGTTTTTCGTTTTTAAGAGTGAATTGCGAATTTCATTTCATTGCTTAAAACTCAAAAAGAAAATAGTTTCAGAAATTAGTGGGCTTAGTTTTGTGACTCTGGCAAGACAAGGAGTTATTGCAGTCCTTACCATTTTACTCAATAATGTTCTAATAAATACTGGAGATGCTATTGACGTGGCGAGTTATGGTATTATTAGCCGTGTTTTAATGTTTGCGCTCTTCCCAGTGATTGGCGTAAACCAAGGTTTTATGCCTATTGCAGGCTATAATTTTGGAGCTAATAAATATGGGCGTGTTCGGGAGGCCATTAATAAATCTATTATGTATTCAGGTATTTTGGCCTTGCTTATTTTTGCTGGAATAATGATTTTTTCGGAAGAATTTGTTTCCATTTTTATAAGCGATCGTGGTGGCCAAGAAGCAGGAAGCTTAGCAGACAGCGCCCAGCTTTTAAAGAGAACGCCAGATGCATTGCGTTGGGTTTTTGCAGCGACACCAGTGATTGTGATTCAGCTAATTGGAGGGTCCTATTTTCAAGCAATCGGAAGGGTAGTTCCTGCATTATTATTGAGTTTGACCAAACAAGGATTCTTTTTAATTCCGTTGGTTTTGATACTTCCTAATTACTATGGTGTTTTTGGTGTGTGGATTTCTTTCCCAATTGCCGATGTTCTTTCTACGCTAGTAACTGGGTATTATTTGAACAATTCTGTGAAGAAAGATCTTTTGGAAACATAGTTTTTTTGGGTATCTTTAGTATTCAACAACCGCAGTCGTGAAAAAACTAATATCCTTATTAATCTTTCTGTCTTTTTCTTTAGGAAACGCCCAAGAACCAGGAATGCTTGAAGAGACATGGTATTTAAAATATCTCAGGGTCAATAATGAGAGATTATATGTGCCTCAGGGCGAAAATTTCAATTTAATTTTTTCTGAAGATAATGGCAACTATACAATTTTAGCCAATGGGGTAGAAAATGGTTTTGAGGGAGAAATATCCTTTAGTTCCTCAGGATTTTTTTTTCAGTTTACTTCCGCAAATATTACACTTTTGAGTTGTGATTTGCCTAACTGCTATTACGAAAACCATTATTTCTTTGATTTTTTAACTAACATGGACTTCGATTTAAAAACACTAGAATATGACTATGACACTTTTAGTTTGGGGTTAAAATCATTGCGATTGACCGGCCCAGACAACGCGGTGGCTTATTTTGGCAATGAACCGCCAACACCAGACGACACCTTATTTGGAACTTGGTATTTGTATCAACAAGATACGGACTTGGGCGACTCTCAGTACTTTACAGGTCCAGATGTGCCAAGACTAACTATTAATCCAGATTTTACTTTTGAAGGAATAGATAATTGTGGAGAGATATTAGGACAATTTGAATACGGCGAGGACTTTGTTGTTGATTTTTTTTTAATTCCGAGTAATATAAATGATCTAAATCCTGGCTGCACAAGAACTTTATACGATCTTCTATATGAGAACCCAATTTATGCAGTACATTTTGATGATTTTTTATACTATGAATCACTTCCTGGATTTGGATCACATTTTAGAGATGAATTATTAAGTACTCAAGAAAATGTATGGTCTGCTATCAAATTATATCCAAATCCAGTACTGAATACACTTCATATTTATGATCCTGAAAATATCGTAGATTCATATGCCATTATAGATATGTCAGGCAAAATCATTAAACAAGGAGTACATTCTAATAGTGCTGTTTCAGTTTCTAATTTTACCACGGGAGTATATTTTTTAAAGCTTCAATCAGGCGAAAATCAAACAATCAAAAAACTTATAAAAAACTAAGCAATGAAATCTATCAAAATCTCAATACTGCTATTTACAGTTACATTTTTTAGTAGCCTCCATAAACCATTAGTCGCCCAAGAATACGACGAAGCGCTTTATGATGCGATGGAATATCGTCTAGTGGGCCCTTTTCGTGGTGGACGTAGTGCTGCAGTAACCGGAGTTCCTGGAAAACCTAACTTATATTATTTCGGAAGTACTGGTGGTGGAATTTGGGAAACAAAAAACGGTGGTAGAAGCTGGACGAATATCTCTGATGGTTTTTTTGGAGGTTCTATTGGTGCTATAGAAGTAGCAAAAAGTGATCCCAATGTCATTTATGTGGGTGGAGGAGAAAAAACAGTGCGCGGTAACGTTTCCTCTGGCTACGGAATTTGGAAATCTGAAAATGCGGGGAAAACTTGGACGCAAGCGGGATTAAAAAAGAGCCGTCACGTTCCAAGAATTGTAGTACACCCTACAGATTATAATATTGTTTTTGCGGGGGTAATGGGAAACCTCTACAAACCTACTCAAGAGAGAGGTGTTTATAAAAGCACCGATGGCGGAAAGACTTGGCGAAAAACCTTGTTTGTCAATGAAGATGCCGGAGCGGTAGATTTAATAATGGACCCAAACAATCCTCGAATTTTATACGCATCTACTTGGAATGTGCGTCGAACACCATACAGCCTAAGTAGCGGTGGTGATGGTTCTGCGCTTTGGAAAAGTACTGATAGTGGAGAAACTTGGAAAGAAATTTCAATAAACGAAGGTTTTGCAGAAGGTACTTTAGGAATTATAGGAGTGACTGTTTCCCCAGCCAATAGCGAACGCGTTTGGGTACTTGTTGAAAACGAAAAAGAAGGCGGTGTATATCGCAGTGATGATGGCGGAGAGACTTGGAAGAAAATAAATGATGAACGCAAGCTAAGGCAACGTGCATGGTATTACACACGCATTTATGCAGACTCTAAGGATGAAGATGTAATGTATGTTTTAAACGTGCGCTATCACAAAAGTACCGATGGAGGTAAAAGCTATGAAACCTACAATGCACCACACGGAGATCATCACGATTTATGGATTGCTCCAGAAGATCCCAACCGTATGATTATTGGTGATGACGGTGGCGCTCAAATAACGTATGATGGAGGTGAGACTTGGAGTACCTATCACAATCAGCCTACTTCACAATTTTATAGAGTGACTACAGATAATGCGTTCCCGTATCGAATTTATGCAGCGCAACAAGATAATTCTACCATAAGAATACCTCATAGAACCGAAGGTTGGAATATAGATGATTCAGATTGGGAATCTACCGCTGGTGGTGAAAGTGCCCATATAGCGATAGATCCTATGAACAATGATATTGTTTACGGCGGAAGTTATGATGGGTTTTTAACCCGATACAATCATGATAAAAACACGGTGCGAAGCATTAGTGTATGGCCAGACAATCCAATGGGTCATGGTGTAGAAGACATGAAATATCGTTTTCAATGGAATTTCCCAATATTTTTTTCACCTCATAATCCGAAGAAATTATATACTGCTTCCAATCATTTACATTTCACTATAAATGAAGGGGAAGAATGGAAAGTAATAAGCCCAGATTTAACCAGAAACGATCCTGAAAAACAGAAGTCTTCTGGAGGTCCTATTACACAGGACAATACATCTGTGGAGTATTATAGCACCATATTTGCTGCGGCCGAGAGCCCTTTAAAACAAGGGGTTTTATGGACGGGAAGTGACGATGGTTTAATTCAAGTGTCTAGAAATGATGGGGCAGATTGGGATAATGTTAGCCCAAAGGGAATGCCAGATTGGATGATGATCAATAGTGTGGAGCCTTCCATTTTTGAGGCAGGAACTTGTTATGTGGCAGGAACAAAATATAAGACTGGGGACTTTGCACCCTATTTGTACAAAACCACAGATTATGGAAAATCGTGGAAGAAAATCACCAACGGTATTGCCGATGAGCATTTCACAAGAGTAATTAGAGAAGACCCGAGACAACAAGGATTGTTGTATGCAGGAACAGAAACGGGAATGTATGTTTCTTTTGATGACGGTGCTAATTGGAAACCATTTCAACTAAACTTACCTATTGTTCCTATCACAGATCTGGCATTAAAAGATGGTAACTTGATTGTGGCAACCCAAGGTAGAAGTTTATGGATCTTAGATGATTTAAGCGTACTACATCAATTAGCAGATGCAAAAAAATCCCCGAACGGAGCTGATAGATTTCTTTTTAAACCAAAAGACAGCTACCGCATGGGAGGAACGTCGAGGAAAGGTTCGTTAACTGAAGGCACTAACCATCCAAGTGGGGTAATGGTTTATTTTAACTTGAAAGATAGTAAAGATAAAAAGGTGAGTTTGAGCTATACATCAATGGCCGGGGACACGATTAAAAAGTTCAGTACTAAAGAGGATAAAGAAAAGGATATCGCTGTGTTGAAAGTTAAGGATGGAGCAAATTATCACAATTGGAATATGCGTGGTAAAGATGCTGAACGATTAAAGGGAATGATTCTTTGGTGGGCAAGCACATCTGCACCGCAGGCTGTTCCGGGACAGTATAAAGTGGTTTTAGAAGTAGAAGGAGAGCAACCACTATTACAAACGTTTAAAATTTTGGCAGATAGAAACGCCGAAACAGATATTGCAGGAATGCAAAAGCAATTTGATTTTATTACAGAAGTAAATGCAACAGTAGATAAAGCACACAAATCCATTAAGAAAATACGTAACATCAATGAGCAATTGCAAGCATTTCAAAAACAATATAAAGACAATGATGAGGTAAAAGAGTTGGTTGAAAAAGCCGATACCTTGAGCAAACAGTTTTCGGAAATTGAAAAAGCATTGTACCAAACGAAGAACCGTAGTGGCCAAGACCCTTTAAATTTTCCAATTAGGTTAACTAATAAATTGGCACATTTAAATAGCTTAGTAGGTATGGATGATTTTCCACCAACAATGCAAGACGTTGCGGTTAAAGACGACCTGACACAGAGGATAAATGAAGAACTAAATAGGTTTGACCAATTAGTTTCAGAAGAAATTAAAACCTTTAATACTGCATTTAATAGCAAACAACTGAATTATTTATTTATTGAAAAATAGTCCTTTGATATAACTTTCATTTTGCTTTATTGAGGCAAAATGAAAACCACCTACGAAACTTTTTATAATTAATAAATTAACAAGGTTAATTGCATCGGAGAATCAAAAGATCCTAAGTGTTTTTGATAAAAGCTAGGCTTTTATGAAAAAATGTATCGAAGGGGCGACTATATTTGCATAATGGAATACAATTACATAAAATCCCTTCACTTAATTTTCGTTATCACTTGGTTTGCGGGCTTATTTTATATTGTTCGTCTTTTTGTGTATCAAATTGAAGCACAATCAAAAGAAAGTCCAGCACGAGAAATTTTAAGTGAGCAATACAAAATTATGACCAAACGCTTGTGGTATATAATCACTTGGCCATCTATGATTTTGGCTACTGGTTTTGCAATCTGGTTATTAGTATTGCGCCCTTTCTGGATTACAGATGCTTGGATGCAAGTTAAGTTAGGATTTGTAGTCGCACTTATTTTCTATCATATAAAGTGTCACTTAATTTTTAAATCACATTATAATGGTGCGTACAAACATTCTTCAAACTGGATGCGTTTGTTTAATGAAGGCGCTACGCTTATATTATTTTCGGTAGTGTTTTTAGTAATTTTAAAACATGCTGTGGATTGGATCTATGGAACGCTGGGCATTGTTCTTTTTTCAGTTATTTTAATGCTAGGGGTTAAAATGTATAAACGAATTAGAGAGAAAAAGTAGAAAACTGGAATCGGAATCAGAAAAGTTATCGTATCGACTGCATTTTGAAATCATAGAATAACAGTTTTGAATTTCCTCCTTTGTTAAGCCTCCATATTCTATAAGTTCTTCTGAGTATTTTCTTTCTTCCTTCAACGAAGCCGTCTTTCCTCATTCCAATTAAAAACTTGGTTTAATTATTGCTATCTTCCAATCATTAATAGTTCTGCAGAAAACTTAGAAAAATTTGAAATTCTACACACAATCTTTACGCAACCGTATTTTTATTTCAATGTTAGTGCTAGTTGTGCTGGCGTCTATATTGATGGCTGCTGTAACGGTGTATCAATATCGCGAAGAAGCTGAAGATTACCACCACGATAGACTGGAGCGCAAGCAAGAAAACGTCATGAAGCATATTTCAGATGTTTTAGACGAAACTACATTTCCAGTTGAAACGGTATACCTCCCACTTATTTTTAAGAAAGAGATTTATAAAATAAAACGGATTCATAGCTTGGAAATTTACTTATATGATTTGGAGGGTTCGTTGCTCACAAAGTCGAGAGCTTCTTTTATAAAAGACACTACAAAAACCTGTTTATCTGCGCTGGTTTTAAATGAACTTAACACTTCGGCAGACAAATCTTTTGTTCAGGAATTTGAGGAGAATGGTGAAAATTATCAGTCTTCCTATACCTATGTAACCGATAAGTATTTTAAACCATTGGCTATTTTAAACCTTCCTTATATCGAGGACGACGGATTTATTAAAAAGGAATTGCGAGAAAACTTGACGAGACTTGCGTTTACTTATTTGTTTATGCTTTTGTTAGCCATTACCTTGGCCTATTTTCTTTCAAAGTATATAACGAAATCTCTTAATTCGATAAGTCAAAAAATTATAGAAACAAGATTTGATAAGCGAAATAAACGAATTGAGGTTGAAAACACAACAGAGGAAATTACCAATCTGGTAAAAGCATACAATGGGATGATTGATGAGCTTGAAGTAAGTGCGGCAAAACTTGCTACTAATGAACGGGAAGCTGCTTGGCGCGAAATGGCAAAACAAGTAGCACATGAGATTAAAAACCCTTTGACCCCGATGCGTTTGACGGTGCAAAGTTTTCAACGAAAGTTTGATCCAGAAGATCCAGAAATTAATGATAAAGTTAATGAATACAGTAATATTTTAATCCAGCAAATAGACACGATGAGCTCTATAGCATCTGCATTTTCCAATTATGCACAAATGCCAGCTCAAAAAGAAGAAACGCTCAATGTTGTTAAGATTACAAAACTAGCCCTAGATATATTTAACGAAGATTATATTTATTTTGAAAGTAAAGAAGAGGAAATCATAGCGCGTTTTGATAGAACGCAGCTTATTAGAGTAGTTACAAACCTTGTTAAAAATAGTACGCAGGCTATTCAGCAAAAGAATCCTGAAAACCCTAAAATTGAGGTGCGCGTTTTTTTACAAGAAAATGATGTTGTTATCGAAGTAAAAGATAACGGGGTTGGAATTTCTCAAGAGTACAAGGAAAAAGTTTTTGAGCCTAAATTTACTACTAAAAATAGTGGAATGGGGCTAGGCTTAGCGATGGTGAAGAATATTGTTGAAACCTTTGGAGGTGTTATTTCTCTTAGTTCTCAACAGGGAGAAGAAACCATTTTTACTGTTAAATTCCCAAAGCAATCTTAACTAAAAACAGTAGCTTTGTGGTTTAAAAATAGAGATCATGAGCTACAATAATATCCTTTCAACAACTCAAGATGGTATTACAACCATCACCATTAATAGACCTTCAAAACTAAATGCGCTTAATTCTGAAACCATTCAAGAATTACACGAAGCTTTTAATGCTGCTAACGAAGATTATGATACCAAAGTAATCATCATTATTGGAAGTGGAGAAAAAGCGTTTGTTGCAGGTGCAGATATTAGCGAATTTGCAGATTTTGATGTTGCGGAAGGTGGAAGATTAGCTGCGGAAGGTCAAGCCAAGTTGTTTGATTTTGTTGCGAATTTAAGAACACCCGTAATAGCTGCAGTAAATGGTTTTGCCTTAGGAGGCGGATTAGAATTGGCTATGGCAGCGCATTTTAGGGTGGCTAGTGACAATGCAAAAATGGGTTTGCCTGAAGTTTCTTTAGGAGTAATTCCTGGCTATGGCGGCACTCAGCGTTTACCACAATTAGTAGGCAAAGGCCGTGCGATGGAACTAATTATGACTGCAGGAATGATTGATGCGAATCAAGCCTTACAATATGGGCTTGTTAATCATGTAACTTCATTAGAAGAACTTGTTCCATTGGTCGAAAAAATTGCAGGAAAGATAAAGCGTAATTCTCCAGTGGCAATCGGCGCTGCTATTGCAGCAATAAATGCCGGTTTTGAGGATGGAGTAAATGGTTTTGAAACTGAAATTTCAGAATTTGGAAATTGTTTTGGAACAGAAGATTTTGTTGAAGGTACGCAGGCATTTTTGAATAAGAGAAAACCAGTTTTTGAAGGAAAATAACTAGCTTTGAGCATGCTAAAAAACACATCTTTCCAAAAGGGTGTGTTTTTATTTTTAATGATGCCGTCTGTTCTATTGCCATTACTTTATTAGTTCTAGATATTGAGTTACCATTGTATCAGGTATATCAAGAAAGATGTTTTGGACCTACCTTGCGGTATCTTGTTCCTGACTTTATAAGTTTTTTTTGTTAGTTTTATGGTGACAGTAATTTAGTGGAAGTTTTATTTATTGATTTCTAGGGACATCACTCTATTTGAGAATAAGCTTTTTGGTTTGAATATCTTTGACTTGCTTTTCGCAGTGCTATTGCCTTTTTTACATGCCTTTTTGCAGCTTATTACGAGGTTGCTGGACCCTTTACTTTTTATTGCGGTAATTCAGTTTTTAGCTAAAAAATACTACAGTAGGAAGTTTATGAAATCTTCAAAACAATAACATTGGCAAATCAGAAGTTTTGAAAACCCTCATATTCTAGTCAGTACTTTCAGTTGAAGAATCCGCAAACGCGTCTGTTTTAATCGGTATCTTTGGTTCTTGATTGCTCCTAAATTCATGAAAAATATTTTACTTTTTCTTTTCAGCTTTGCCTTAATTCCCGCTGGATTCTCTCAAACAACGGAAGGTCTTTCAAAGTATTCTTTTGATACTATTAGAGACTCTATTAATAAATATATGTTTAGTGATTTGCAAAAGTCTATTGGCGCTGCAGAGGCTTATATTTTGAAAGGAAAAAGGGAATATAACAAAGAAGAGGAATATATGGGTATGGAAGCTATTATTTGGATTCACTATAGCCATAGAAATCTTGAAGAAGCAAATGAACAATTTGAAAAACTACTCTTCTTTGCCAAGGAGTATAAAGCGCTTAAATTTGAAGCGCGTGCACATATTGTGGCGGGTACGATACAAATGAGTATCCCCGACCTAAAAGAAGCGATACGGTACTTTAATTTAGCTTTACAAATTTCCGAAAATGAAGGTGACGATATTAGTGCTCAAATGGCGTTGAGTAATTTATCTTATGTGCATAAAATTAATGGGGATTACAGAAAGTCTTTAGAAATTGAAAAGAACATACTTAAAATTATAGCCAACCACCCTATTGATTCTAATTATACAAGCTCTTTTAAGTCACGACTCTTAAGTGATATTCATTATAATATTTCAAAGAGCTACTTGGAATTAAACAAAATAGATTCTGCTAAACATTACTCAGCCTTAATTAAAAGTTTTAGCAAGGATTTTGATAGTTGCTATCTGCGTAAATATTATTACAGTAAGTATTATATTTCATTAGAAGAGAAAAAATATAAGAAGGCAAGAAAGTACTTGATAAATAGCGAAAAATATTGTCCAATGATCGAGGGGACTTTAACTTCCCTGAGAATGGCACTTCGTTATGGAAATTTAGCTTCAAAAGAAGGTGATTTTGAACAGGCTAGTAGAACGTTAATGCAAGGTTTGAGAGATTATGAAGTGTCACCCGAGGAAGAAGGGTATATGTCAAATTATTATAAGGTTCTAGCGGAAGCCTTTAAAGAGACTGGTGATTTTGAAAAAGCAAGCTATTATTTTGAAAAATACCTTAACACAGAAAAAGAGCACTCAAAGATGTCTGCAGATGTGTCAAGTTCTCTTTTGGAAAAGGAGCGAAAAAAATTTAAAGATGACATAGAACATATAAAGGCTGAAAAAGAAAAGAGCCAATCTCACCTTAATTATTTATTGTTAGGAGGAGCTGTCGTTATATTAACCCTACTGTTTTTACTGCTGAAATTTTACAAAAATAAAAAGACAGATGAAGCAAAATTTGAAGCACTCCTTTCAAAGATAAAAGCGGCAAATACGCCTTCTGAAATTATTGACACCAAGGATGAATTGCTAGAAGAAAAAGCAAGCAATGACGTGTCAGAAGAGGTTACCAAACAAATCCTTGAGGGGCTTAAAACGTTAGAAGAGAAAGAATATTTCTTAAAACAAGAATGTAACTCTTATAATGTAGCGAAGAAAATTAACACAAACACGTCTTACCTTTCAAAGGTTATTAACTCGCATTACGGTAAAAATTTTAGCACCTACATTAATGACTTGCGAATTAACTATGCCATTATACGTCTAAAAAATGATGTCTTTTTTAGATGCTATTCTATTCAAGCAATCGCAGAAGAAGTAGGTTATAAAAGTGCTGATAGTTTTACCAAATACTTCAAAAAAGATACTGGACTAAATCCTTCATTTTACATTAAAAACATCAAGAATATTACTTAAGAAATTTTAGATACTTCCACTACGCTCGGCACAAGTGTGTGATTTTCGATTTCGGTGCGATCTATTAATGGGTGCGATTTTTCTAGGGGAGTCTCTTTACAACGTCGAGTATCTTTGTGAAAAACCCACAAAAGAGAGAGAGAGAGAGAGAGAGAGAGAGAGAGAGAGAGAGAGAGACTATTCTAGTATTTTTCACTTCTCAAACACTTCTTTTAAATAAGAAAATATCTTTTCAAACCCAAATTTATAAATTTAGGGAAGGTGGTTTTTTTGTTTTTGAAATTTCTGAAGAAAATCCTTTGGCCCAATAAAATAAAGATGCGACAAGTTTTGAGGTCTGCCCTATTTTTCTAAAAATGGGAAGGCTTCTTTTTTTTAAAGGTTTTTTATGCCAGATGTTTGCAGCATCAAAACAAATCAATTGTTCCACACCAAAATAAATAGAAAACTATAATAATTCTTCTTATGAAAACAATGGATACTAAAAAGAAAATTCAAGCAGTAAAATTTGGGGTAGGAGTCATTACGGGTGTGATTATTTACCTACTTATCAAACTAACCTTCTAAAACAAACAAATCATGGTAACATTCGTAACAACTATTATTGGAATTTCACTAAGTATTTTTAATTCACTTTAAAAGCTAAACAGATGAAATGCCTCTCAACAAATCAAAATCAAATGAGGATAAATAATCTGGGCATTCCATCCTCCGCGCAATCAAATAATTTATGAAGATGGAAGATTTAAGAATCACAACCGCAGCTTTTGCATCGCTCTTTTGCTATAATTTATTAAAAGGTTAATACTTGTAGTACAGGTCTGTTTTCATAAAACACGACCATGTTTTGTAGGTATGAAGAAACTATTTTTGTATTTTAAGGTACATTTTAGATGCTACGTTTAACTATATTTCAATGCTATGAAAAAAAGGTATCTCCTTCTTTTGTTTCTTACAAGTACAAGTTTTTTAGCTGCACAAGAATACAATACTCTTGCTGCAAAAATTATTGATGCTAAAACAAATCTGCCAGTAGAGTTTGTGAATGTTGGTTTTTTGGATAGGGGTATTGGAACTGTGAGTGATTCCTTCGGCAACTTTAAATTAAATTATAAAACTAATAGAATAACAGGTGATGATATTCTTCAAATCTCCTCAATTGGATACGAGACTAAGATTATTTATTTCTATGAGCTCAAGGAGTTAAACTCGTATGAGTTTGCCATTTCTTTAGTGCCAAAAGAATATGGTCTAGCGGAAGTATTGCTGACTTCTGAAAAGCGAGAATTTGAAAGATTAGGAAAGACTGCCTACGCAAAATCTAGGGGAGGTTATTGGAGAGATATTGAAGGCTTGGGGGGAGAAATTGCGACTAAAGTAAACATCAATCATCGCAATACCTTATTGCACGATCTTAGTTTTAATATTCAAGAAAACCTTTCAGACAGTTTATTGGTTAGAGTTAAAATCTATGATTATCATAGAGGTTTTCCGGGAAAAGAACTGTTGTATCAAAATATCTTTCACGTGATATCTAAAAAGAAGGGTGTTGAAACAATCCCTTTAAAAGACTATAATATTGTGGTCGATAAAAACATTGTTGTGAGTTTAGAACTGGTTGAGATTTATGGGGATATCATCTACTTTTCGGTTTCGGCAAGTCCTTATGGAGGGCTTTCTTTCACAAAAAAACTAAGTCAGGATACTTGGCGAGCCTACGAAGATATTGGGATAAGCTATAATCTTATTAGCTCTTATTCAAAACAGTTTAATATTACTACCGTAGCTCGAAAAAAGCCAGAAAAGATACAAGTGTTTTGGGATACTTCTATGGCATTACAAGAAAGGAATACCAAAGATGAACTCAAGTTACTTTCTAAATATTTAAAAAAACTTGTTAATGTAAATGTTGAGGTAATTAAATTTAACAATGGAGAACATATTTTGAAAACTTTTGAATGTGTAGATGGAGACTCTGAAGCAATTGTTTCCTATTTAGAAGACAGTTATTATTTGGGTGCGACAGACTATTCACAAATAGTACGAGAAAAGAATAAAGAAGTGGAGGCAGTATTACTTTTTACAAATGGGAAGAGTGTTTTAAGTTCCTTAGAACCAGAAATTAGTGCTCCAATATTTACGGTCAATAGCTTAACGAATGCCAACCACCAATCTTTACAAAATGCCGCCATTTATAGCGGTGGACATTATATAAATTTGGACAAATCAAGTATTAAAGCAGGGTTGGACTTTCTTTTAAATGATATCGAGGATAAGAATAGTTATAATCCACTAGATACCAAGGATAAGCGTGGATTTGTTTATGGCGTTATCTATGACGAAAACGGTCCGGTTCAGGACGCAACAGTAGAAATAAAAGACACTTTCGTTCAGGCCACGACAGGTCCAAATGGCAGGTACGTTATAGATGCTCAAAAAGATGATATTTTATCGGTTAAAGCGTTTGGGAGATATAGAAAGGACACTATTGTTTCGCGCATAAAAAAATTGCACATTCCTTTAGAAGATAACGTTGTGGTATTAAATGAGGTGAAACTAAAAGGGAAAATAGATGTCGGAGCTGAAATTGTTGATACGCCTTTTGGAAAAAAGAAAAGAGGGAGTGTAGGCTTTTCAACAATTAGAAGATTTACAGAAAAAGATATACTCCCCATACATTTATATTGGTCTGACGTATTGATTCGACTTCCAGGGGTTATCCTTGTTGGTACAGGATATGCGATCAGAAAAACAATGAGAGATTCATTTTTAAATGAAGGCATAAGCTATCCTGCAATTGTTGTGGATGATATGATTTTTGATCAAAATAGAGGGCAGTTTCCACCGCCAATGGATATGCAAACAATTAAAAGTATTGTTGTGTTAAGCACTGCCGGTTCTACAGTGAGATATGGGCAATCAGCGGCTTATGGAGCCATTGTAGTTGAACTAAAGAAACCAGAGGATTATGATCGCAATCTTACTCAAGCAAAGCCTAAAAAAGAACTTACAAAAAGGCCTAAGTATAATGAAAAGACGACCACTATTGAAATTGCTCAGGCAACAAACCCAAAGTCTGACTTGCTCCTAGCATTAGAAAATACCGCCGATGTAAACGCTGCAAAAAAAAGGTATGCAAATCAATTACAAACCATAGGCACTCCAAGTATAAGCTACTTGATAGAAGCTTCATCATATTTCCAGTCCAAAGACCTTGATTTTGCAAAAGGAGTAGTTTCTACTATTGCTCATTTAGCTCCTGATAACTCTAAAGCACTAAAAACGTTAGCGTACCAATATGAAAAATTAGGCAACTATAAGGATGCCCATAAAATATATAATCGGCTATTAAGTGTAAATAATCGTGACGTACAATCATACCTTGATTATGCTAGAAGTTTAAAACAAATAAAGGAATACAAGGAAGCGGGAGATCTATACGCAAAAATGATGTACAACCAGATTCCTGAAATAGACTTTACCGCTGTAGCCGAAATAATCAACAGTGAGACAAGACAACTAGTGTCTCTCCACAAATCTAAAATCAACTTCCAAGAGCTGCCCAATGAGGTGTTAACGAATTATTTGAGCCAAGATATTAGAATGGTTTTTGACTGGAATGATGCTGCGACAGATTTTGAACTTCAGTTTGTAGATCCAGATAATAATTATTTCATGTATTCGCATACAGTGTTTGAAAATGGAGAAGAGGTGGCTGCAGAAATAAAAGATGGCATTGCATCAAAAGAGTTTGTTTTGAACAACCCAACACCAGGAAAATGGCTCATAAATGTTAACCCCCTAGGTGGAAAAGAAACTAAAAATGCCACTTTTATAAAGTATACTTTATATAGAAACTATGGCAAGCCTGATGAAACTAAAACGATCAAGCTTATAGATTTAAGCAAGTATGAAAAGAAGATAACGGTAGATTCGTTTGTGTATTAATTATAAATAAAGAGGAATGAAACAATTTACTCGATCGATTGTGTGCCTTGCCCTATTTTTTATAGGTCAAACCGCCATAAGCCAAACCGTTTTTAGAGGTGTAGTTTTAGATAGCGCTAACAATGTACCGGTACCAAATGCTAAGGTAGGTATTACTGGACAGGGTGTGGGAGAAACTACAAACGACCAAGGGAATTTTACCTACCGTAAATATCATAAAGTTCTGGATAACAATAGTACTTTGATAGTTTCAGCACAGGGGTATACAACCCTTACAAACGATGCTCAAGACATTAGGGCTCTAATGAACAATCGGGGTGTTATTTATATTGAAAAGTCAGAAATTTTGGCAAACGACTTTGAAGAATCAATCAATAGTGTACAGGTTTTTTGGGACGCTTCAAAAGCAAACGGTTACAGAGACGTTACTAAAGAGCTTAATTTCTTAGTCGATTATATTTTAGATAATGAGATTCAGGATGTGTCATTTATTGTATTCAATAACAAAATAAGAATTTCAGAGGAACTAAAAGTAACAACAGCTATAGGGAAAGATTTAAGGGCTTTACTAACTACGATTTCTTATAAAGGTGTTTCAGATTACGATCTTATTTCAGTAAAGGACGTCCATGCGTTTTTTTAATTGCAGCTAACAAACCAGCATTTGGAACTTTTGATCTTAACCAAAACAAACCCGTTCACGTTATAAGAACAAATCAAAACCCGGAGGATTTAGAATACTTCAAAAAACTTTGTGGGTATACTTCTGGCAATTATTATGCACCACAAAATAACAGGTTTGAAGAAGATATATTAATTAATGAAACTGCTATATCTGGAATAATTTTTGCAAGTGGCTCTCCAATCGAAAATGCAAGTTTGATGAAGCTCGGAAGCTTGAAAGAATATATAACCGATACTGAAGGGGCATTTTTAATACCAGCAAAATCTGGAGACGTAATTACTATAAAATATTTAGGAATGTACGCTAAAACACTCGTCATTACTAATGAGAAGCATTATGAGATAGAACTTCAAAATAAAACCGAAATATTGGATGAGGTTTTACTAAAAGAGGAGATTAGAAAACCAGTAACCTATGATTATTTTGATCCAATTAAAAGTGTAGAATATATTAATGGTAAAAAATATCCTGTCTCATTCGTTAATAAAAAAGATGATTTTTATAAAGGAGCACGGAACGTTTTTCAGCTAATAGGGGGGCGTATTGGCCCTATACGAATAGGAGTACAGTATGGACGCTTAAAGTTTATGCACCTTAAACAGCCTTTAAGATGCTTTGTTGACGGCGTAGAACGAGATGTAGATAATTTAGATCCGGCAACGATAATACGCTCAAGTGTATATTTAAGTCCAGACCACAGTAGATCACAAATTATTTTCACTACCAGAAATAATCCAGACATTCAAAAACAAATGTTAGCGCTAAATGGTATTAGCGCCAAAAATAACAGTTATAATGAGGTGCTACAAACACTTACCTTTGATAAAATAGAGGCTGATTACTTAAGCGAAATTAGTGTAGCGAAAAGCACAAAAATCAAACTAGAAAATTACAGAAAGCTAAAAAATAGCTATCTAAATAAAGTAGAATTTTACGTAGATATGGCGCTATACTTTCAAAGGATAGATGTTAGTGCGGCTACTGAAGTACGTAACGATTTTGCGCTTTTAGCGAAGAATAATGTTAAAGCCTTGAGGGTATTGGCTTATTTATACGAGAGTGCAAATGCAAATGTGCAAGCACAAAAAATCTATGAACGTATTGTCGCGATGGATCCGGGTAATCCGCAGTCGTATCGAGATCTCGCCTTGGTTTTTCAGGAAAATGGGGAGTATAATAAAGCCTTGGAGCTTTATATAAATATGTTAGGTGATAAAATTTTAGGCGTGGACTTCTCTCAGTTATATCCCGCCATTAGTAACGAGTTACAGCGACTAGTAGGGCTTCATAAGAACAAGATAGACTATCAAAGATTACCTAATGATTGGTTGGCGGTAGGTTTTAATGTTGATGTACGGATGACCCTTGCTTGGAGCGATGCAAATGCGCTGTTTGAGTTTCAGTTTGTTAATCCTGAAAATAAATTTTATAATTGGAATTCAAAAGGAGCTGAAGGTGATTATAAAATTCCAGTGGAGGAGTTTATTGTCGATGATGCTCCGTCTGGCAAATGGTTAGTCAATATTAGGCATACTGGTTTTGAAGATGAAATTAGTATTCCACCCTATCTAAAGTATACACTTTATAAAGATTTTGGAACTACTAAAGAGTCTAAAACAGTCAAACTAGTGCGATTGGATAAACAGCTAGATAAAGTGACCTTGGATTCGTTTGTGTATTAAATTTTAAATAAAAAACCATGAAAAAATTAACAGGAATAATCACATTGCTTGCCCTATTTTTTATAAGTCAAGGCGCTATAAGCCAAACTGTTTTTAGAGGTGCGGTTTTAGATAAAGCTACGAATACTCCAATACCTAATGCTAAAGTAGGGGTCACAGGTCAGGGTGTGGGAGAAATCACCAATGAACTGGGAAAATTTGTATATCGTAAATATCATAAAATACTGAGTGAGCAAAGCACATTAAAAGTTTCGGCTAGAGGCTATAAAACGCTCTCAAATAATGCAGATGACATTAGAACCTTGATGAATAATCGTGGGGTTGTTTATTTAGAAAAATCGAATAATTTGCCAAGTGTTGCTTCGAAAAAAGCTCATAAAATCCAAGTTTTCTGGGATGCCTCAAAAGCAAATGGGCACCGCAATATTAAAAAGGAATCTAACTTTTTAATCAACTATATTCGTGAAAATGCGATTGCTCAAGTTTCATTTATTGCTTTTAATTCTAAAATTATAGCTTCAGAAACACTTACCGTTTCGGCTAGCTTTGAATTAGATTTATATGGCTTGCTTAATGCTATTTCTTATGAAGGAGTCTCAGACTATGATTTAGTATCATTTGCAGATGCTGACGAGGTAGTAATCGTTGCTGCAAACAAACCGTCATTTGGAACTTTTAACGTGAATCAAAAAACACCTGTTCACGTGATACGGACAAATCAAAATAAAGATGATGCAGCCTATTTTGAAAAACTTTGTGCCTATACTTCTGGAAATTATTTTTCGCCGCAAAAACAACAGGCGCAAGAAGACTCGATACCTAAAGAAACATTTATTACGGGAATAGTAGAAGCAAACGGAATGGCCATTCAAAATGCAACCTTAATGAGGTTAGGAAGCCTTAAAGAGTATGTGACAAATGCTAAAGGAGAATTTACATTACCAGCAATATCTGGTGACGTCATAATAATAAGACATTTAGGGATGTTTCCAATGGATTTAGAGGCCACTAAGGAAAAAGAATACAGGATAACACTCCTGCCTAAAACCGAAGTTTTAGAAGAAGTCCAACTTTCAAAAAAAGTAGATAAGCCGGCTTATAACTTCAATGAAAAGAAACAGTTAGATGTGGTTGAAGGAAGAACAGTACCCATTCGTTCTATTTACAAAGAAGACTTTAAGTCCAACGCGGTCAATATTTCAGATCTAATAAATGGAAGATTTGGAATTGTTTCAAATAATGATAGCGGCAGAATTATGACAGCCGTAAAGGGAAGGTGTACTAAGTTTTATGTAGATGGAGTTGAAACAACACCAGAGTTAATCTTGATTTCTCAAATTGAGCATATCTCTGTATACCACGCTTATGGAAGTGTCTTAGCCTGTGCCGCAAGAATAGTTGTTACGACAAGATTACATCCAGATAGTATTGATAAAAAATTTAATAGTTTAGGGATTACGAGAAGAACCAATAATATTTATGCTGAAAACGTACCTGTTTTAAACACAAACCCACTAAATGACAACTACTTTCAAAAGAATAAAGTGTCAGGGACCGTAAGGGTAAATGGTTCCATATTAAAAGGCGCGAGCGTATTGCTCTTAGGCAGTTTAAAAGAAGTAGAAACCAATGGAGAGGGACAATTTTCAATAAATGCATCACAAGGCGATATATTAGAGATAAAACATCTGGGTATGTACCCTAAAACAGTTGTTATTGAAGACGCAAGTGAGTTAACAATCAATCTGGTGCCTAAAAACGAAATTTTAGAAGAGGTAATACTCACGGAAAAAGCGGAAAAACCCCTACCCCCTTACGATCATTTTATACCAGAAACAAGAATGGAAGTCATAAATGGTATAAAACACGACATCAAATTTGTGTTTTATAAAAAAGATTTAAATAGGGCTGGAATGGATATTTATGAAATGTTACGATCAACCCATCCAAGAATAGGTTTTGATGAAGATTCTAGTGGCATGAGAACGTTATATTTAAAAAAAGGAGGAGGCAAGTCTTATATGACGGTTATTGTAGATGGTTTTTATGTTAGTGTCGCAACGGTGAGTCCTTTAGTAGTAGAGCGTGTGAGTATTAGTGCTGGCGGTGCAGTTATTATAACCACAAGAAACAACCCGAATATCCGCAAGCAATTTTTAGACGAAAATGGAATTAAAGCGTCAACGAAGGTATATGAAGAAGAAGTTATAGCGCTACAACAAGACAATACGCAATATTTTGCAGAGAGAGAAATACGGGGTTTAATTTCAGTCAATAACATTCCATTACAAGGTGTAAGTATTATCAAGCAGGGCGATTTAAATGAAGTTCTTACAACTATAGATGGAACGTTTAAAGTGAATGTTGCTGATGGTGATGTCCTCGAAATTAAACACCTAGGGATGCGCCCAAAAATTGTTTTAATAACAGAAGAAGATTTCTATAAAATAGAACTTATCGCAAAGTTTGTGATTTTAAATGAGGTCGTCTTGGCTGAAGAAAAAGAGAAAAAGAGATTAGTGACAAAAGCTTATGGTGACAAGGACAGAAAATCTGTAGGCTATGCTGTGGAGGATCAACTTTCAAAATTTGTTTCACCAGCAGATTTAAGTTTTAATCAAGTTGCTCTAAAAATACCGGGTGTACTTTTAGATCCTAGGACTAATAAACTATTCTTTCAAAGGAGTTTAGGGGCCATTGTTAAGTCTGAAATTATGATTGTTCTTGATGGAGGCATCGTTTCACAAAGCACCTTAAATAATATAGACCCACAAACCATTACAAATATTACCGCTCTTAAAGGGGCTGCTTCCACAATTAGATATGGGAGTCAGGCATTTGGTGGTGCGCTTTTAATTACAACTAAAGCAAATACAGGATATGCAACGACAGCGCATAGGCCAGACCTTAGAATAAAAAACAATATTTATGATGAACAATTGCCAGAGCTAAGCTTTGACGCTATTAATACAGATTATATTGATGATGTTACTAAAGAGCGTAGCATCAATATCAAACTAGAAAATTACAGAAAGCTAAAAAGCAGCTATCGAAATAAAGTAGATTTTTACGTAGATATGGCGCTATACTTTCAAAGGATAGATGTTAGTGCGGCTGCTGAAGTACATAATGATTTTGCGCTTTTAGCGAAGAATAATGTTAAAGCCTTGAGGGTATTGGCTTATTTATACGAGAGTGCAAATGCAAATGTGCAAGCACAAAAAATCTATGAACGTATTGTCGCGATGGATCCGGGTAATCCGCAGTCGTATCGAGATCTCGCCTTGGTTTTTCAGGAAAATGGGGAGTATAATAAAGCCCTAGAGCTTTATATAAATATGTTAGGTGATAAAATTTTAGGCGTGGACTTCTCTCAGTTATATCCCGCCATTAGTAACGAGTTACAGCGACTAGTAGGGCTTCATAAGAACAAGATAGACTATCAAAGATTACCTAATGATTGGTTGGCGGTAGGTTTTAATGTTGATGTACGGATGACCCTTGCTTGGAGCGATGCAAATGCGCCGTTTGAGTTTCAGTTTGTTAATCCTGAAAATAAATTTTATAATTGGAATTCAAAAGGAGCTGAAGGTGATTATAAAATTCCAGTGGAGGAGTTTATTGTCGATGATGCTCCGTCTGGCAAATGGTTAGTCAATATTAGGTATACTGGTTTTGAAGATGAAATTAGTATTCCGCCTTATTTAAAATACACCGTTTATAAAAACTACGGTACAGTAAAAGAAAAAAAACAAATTAAATTAGTACGCTTAGACAAGCAAATAGATAAGGTTACTTTAGACTCGTTTGTGTATTAACTATTGATTGTTATTTCTTAGTATCCAAATAAATAAAACTTTTACCGTGAAAAATAATTTGATAAACTGCATTCTTTTTTTGTGTTGTGCCGCTTGTCTTCAAGCTCAAGAAAGACAACAATTTGTATCTGGTACGATCACATCATTGCCAGATAATGAGCCAGTTGCCAATGCAATAGTAACCATAAAAGGAACATTTAATGAAACGGAAACCATAAGCAATGGTACGTTTAGGATTGCGGCAATCCCAGGTGATGAACTGGTAATAAATGCATTATTCAAGCATCCAATGGTAGTGCCTGTAAACAATGTACAACAAGACCTTAGAATACAATTGGAAACCAACACTCAATTACTCGAGACCATTACTTTGAGTGAAAAAAAAGAGACGGAAGTATATATTAAAGAAGGTTTTGTAAAAAAAAGAAAAGATGTCCTTGGTCATTCTTATGAAAACCATGGAGATAGTTTTATAAGCGGCATTGATATGGACATGTACACCGTGGCAAGAAAAATTCCGTTTGTAGAGGTAGTTGGTGATCCCGCTCAAGGGCAAGTCGTGTACAATACGCGAATGCGAGGGGCATTAGGGGGTAGCAAAGTGCCTATGCAAGTGATCGTAGATGGAATACTTGTAGATCAAAATGTATTGGCAACAATAAATCCTATGTTTGTTACAAATGTAGCGATACAAAGGAGTTTGGCTGGCACTATTACTTATGGCGCTCAGGGTGCTGGCGGCATCATGTATATTACTACAAAAAATTCTCCAAGCACGAATTCCAAGAGCACAAATTTCGCTTCCTTCTTGGCAAAAGGTAATGACTATAACGAGAGGGTGTTACCAATTTCAGAAAATAATGCATCCGCTACAAAACCCTATGTAAATGAGATAGAAAAATACACAAATGTTGACGATGCACTCAGGTATTATGAAGAAAAACGTAAAGAACCCAACTCTTCTACGCTAACGTATTATCTTGATATGTCAGATTATTTTGGAAGATGGGGGCATTCCTATAGCTATAAAATTTTATCAGACTTATATAAGCAGAACCTTGAAAACCCAAGAGTTTTAATGGCCATCGCATTTAAGCTTGAAGAAGACGAACTTCTACTTCAAGCCTCTTATGTACTGGAAGAGCTGCTGGAACTTCGCCCAACAAGTATCCAAGCGTATCGTGATGTTGCAAGATTATATGCGAGTACGGGACGTTACAATGTAGCTGCAACACTGTATAAACAAATGATGAACAATACCATACCCAATGTAAAATTCAACTCTATACGTCCAATCATCTTTAACGAGTATAGACATCTTATTACAAACTACAAAAGGTATATAAATTACAATACTATTCCCAATGAGCTATTGGCATTAGATTTTAAGAAGGATGTTCGTATAGTCTTAGAATATACGAGTCCTTTAGCCGAGTTTGAAGTACAATTTGTAAGCCCTAGCAAAAAATACTACACTTGGAAGCATACTCACTTTAAAAGTAAGAATGTCATAGAAAATGAAATAGAAAATGGTTTTGCCTTAAAAGAATTTATAATTGAAGACTTGGACAAAGGCAAATGGCTTATAAATGTAAAGCCAATAGGGAAAAGTACAGGAATGACAGCTACTTTGATAAAATATACGCTATATCAAAATTATGGCTTGAAGAATGAGCAAAAAACAATCAAAGTAATTAATTTAGAAAATCAAAAGGAGAAAGTTACATTAGATTCATTCATCTATTAAACCCTGTTATAGTTTACCTTCCCATTCCCCATAAAATTGCTCAAGAAACTGCTCCATAAAATGGTGTCGTTCTTGGGCAATTTTTTTGCCGCTTTCAGTATTCATTTTATCTTTGAGGAGCAGGAGCTTTTCGTAAAAATGATTAATTGTAGGTGCTGTTGATGCTTGGTATTCTTGAGGTGTCATATCTAGTTGAGGTCGTATTTCAGGATCGTAAATTTTACGGTTTTTAAAGCCACCGTAGTTAAAGGTTCTTGAAATCCCTATCGCTCCCAAAGCGTCTAGACGATCTGCATCTTGTACCACTTCTAATTCTTTTGAATGAAAGGTTTTAATCGCATTTCCTCCTTTAAAAGAAATATTAGCCACAATAAGGATAACGTGGTCTATTATAACCGGATCTACACGCAGTTCCATTAAGATTTCTTTCGCTCGGCGTGGGCCTGCGTTATCATCCCCTCCGTGAAATTTGGAGTCCGCGATATCGTGTAATAGCGCCGCGAGACTAACAATAAACACATCGACGTTTTCTTCTTTCGAAATCAAGAGCGCATTTTTATATACGCGTTCGATATGAAACCAATCGTGTCCACCTTCGGCATTGGAGAGCTCTAAGGTAACGATAGTGACGGTCTCCTGTATTATTTTTTCTTGAATACGAGTAGTCTTCATTATTAAAAATTAATATTCCGTGTAATAATCTCTTCAATTTTAGAAATTAATTCGTTTGGTTCGTATTCTGAAATTTTAATAGCAGGATGCACATGATGTTTTAAATGAACTCCAATAGGCATAGGGAAAAAACCATAGCGTTGTAATTTCCAAGAATTATTTACCGTCACAGGCAGCACATACCCTTCTTGCACTTGCTCAAAAAGAGTTAAGAGTCCGCGGGTTTTAAAAGGTTTAGGCGCCCCCGTTCGGCTGCGAGTGCCTTCGGGAAAGATAATTACTCCGCGACGGTGTTTAGATATATATTTACTAATTTTTACAATTTGTTCGGTTGCTCGTTCTGGTTGTTTTCTGTCTATCAAAACAGATCCTCCGTGTCTTAAATTATAGGAGATAGAAGGAACACCGTGTCCTAATTCTTTTTTAGAAATAAACTTGAGATGTAATTTGCGGAGATACCATATCATAGGCGGAATATCCCACATACTTTGATGGTTTGAAACAAGAATTACAGGGGCCCGCTGCGGAAGTTTTCCTTCAATTTTAAAACTGAAACGCGTACCCAAAACATTCAAACAACGCAATAATAGCCAGTTCAAGATATCCACACTTTTTTTGTGTGCCTGGTATCCAAATACATTAAAGCAAACCCATTGGATGGCCTGAAATGCCGTAACCGAAATGCCAAAAAACACATAAAATAATACTGAAAAAGGGTAGCTAAGAATACGTGCTAGTTGTTTCATTTATAAGGTTGATTTTATTTCCGATAACAGTAAAAATAAAAATTCCATTTTAGTAAAGGATAAATCCAGCACTAAAATGGAAATTTTATTTTGTTTCCTTATAAAACAACAGCAAGATTGCTGAGGATATAACTGCCGTCTTAGCTTTTGCCTTTGTAGCTTTTAGCCACTATGGAAAAGATATTTAGCAGCCTGAGCGGAGCCGAAGTTTAGCAATACTCGTCAAACGCCGTTTTTAAATTGTCTGCAATCATATCTGCAGGACGACCTTCAATATGGTGACGTTCTAGCATATGTACTAACGCACCGTTTTTAAACAATGCCATACAAGGTGAAGATGGAGGAAAAGGCACCATCTCTGCACGAGCGGCATCTACTGCTTCACGATCAACACCTGCAAAAACAGTCACTAAATTCGTGGGTGTTTTTGTGTTTTGCAAAGACATTTTTGCCCCTGGGCGTGCATTTGATGCAGCACATCCACAAACCGAATTTACCACTACTAAAGTAGTTCCTTCTTTTGCTAATGCATTTGTTACATCTTGTTCTGTATATAATTCTGCAAAGCCAATTTTTGTAAGGTCTTCGCGCATAGGTTTTACTAATTCTGCTGGATACATATTCTCTCTTATTTAGAGTTAAAATTATTTCACAAAGGTAGTCAATTTGAAAATCTAAAAAGTACAACTATTGCCTTAAGCCATATTCAATAAATATTGTACAATAAACGACATCTATAGTTTCATTTTCATATTTCAAGAAATTTTAACACTATTCTAAAGTAATTTTATCACCTTCTTATTCAGTTTAGATTTCACTAAAGAGGCTGAGTCAGGTTGTTTTTTTTTAAATTATATTTAAGCAGGATTTCGACTTCATAGTGTAACATTTACCCAAATTCCTTTACTTATCTTTGAAAATTATAATTTAAAAAGAACGAATATCTTATGTTCAGTATTTTAGGCGCCTTTATAGGCTATATGATTTATCGGTTTCCGGGTGCTATTGCCGGATTTTTCCTTGGTAGTTTTATAGACCGAATGGGAAGTAAAAGGCAAGGGGGTAAAAAGCGCACGTTTGGTGATATTTTTCAGCAACAGCCGCAGCGCAGCAGGGGTGACCAAGTTTCCCCAGCAGATTTTGAATTGAACTTGTTATCTCTTTCTTCTTTTGTTATAAAAGCAGATGGTCAAGTAAGCCAGAGCGAGTTAGACTATGTGCGTCAATATTTTGTGCAAGCTTATGGTAAAGAACGGGCCAACGCCACATTTAAAGTTTTTAATGATGTTATAAAGAAGAAAGATGTTTCTGCCCAGCGCATCGCGATGCATTTAAGAGCAAGAACACGGTATGAATCTAGACTTCAAATACTACATTTCTTGTTTAGTATTGCGAATGCAGATGGCACTGTTTCTACTTCAGAAGTGAATGTAATTCGAGAAATTTGTGGCTATCTAGCGATCCAAATGGCAGACTTTGAAAGCATTAAAGCAATGTTCTTTAAAAATCCAGACAGTGCTTACAAAATCTTAGAAATAGAAAGAACTGCTACGGAGGCTGAAATTAAAAAAGCCTACCGAACCATGGTTAAAAAGTACCACCCTGATAAGTTAGTACACATGGACGAAGCCTACCAGAAAGGTGCCGAAGAAAAATTTAGAAAAGTTCAAGAGGCCTACGAGCAATTGCAAAATGAGCGAGGGTTTTAAATGTAAATGCGACACCAATTTAGGGTGTTTTCATTTCAAAAACACCCTGTTTAATAGCCTTGGTTACTTTGCTTAGTTATTTAGTCACATTTAAAATAACTCAATCTTCTTCATTCCCAAAGGGCTTTATTATTAGGCCTATGCTAAAAATAAACCCATCTGTGGGTGCATAAATTTCAGGAAATATAGGGTCATCGTGTGGTGGCAAGACTAAAGGTGAAAATCTGTTTTGTCTTCGGTCAGTGAAATTTTCAAAATTAACGAACGTACTTCCCCACTTAAAGTTTCGCATAAGTAACAAGCCCATGGTAACAAAATCTGTTGTTTCAGTTCCGTTTGATAAAAACTGTTTTCCTGTGTAGAAGGTTTCATAGCCTATTCTCCATTTCTCAGATTCGTACATCAATACACTTCCGGCATTATGTCTTGCGGTAAGTGGTTTTTGAGGTTTTCCTTCTAGGTAGTTCAACCTCGTATCAATAAGCGCGTAATTTAAGAACCATCTAAAATTCTTATAAGAAAACTTGATATTGGTTTCTGCTCCTTTACTTACTATTTCATCTGGGGCATTTTCAAATTCAAAAAATGCATCTTCCGTTGTATTTAATAGCAAGCCATTTCTGATTGCAGTGACATAGAAGAGTTGGTTTATGGAGAATCCTATTTCATCAAATAACTGTGTTTTATAATTAAAATCGATGTTAAGGCCATAGGAGTGTTCTGCTTTTAATGCATCTTTATCTATGGCTAGGACATTTTCAAAGTTGATAAACTCCGCTTCTTCGGTAAATATATCGGGTATTTTATAGCCTAAACCACCACCAAATCTTGTAGAAAAATTGGCATCGTTTTTATATAATAATGAAATTCTTGGAAGCGGAAAGAAGCCCCAGTCATTTGCATAATCTGCTCTAAATCCAGTTTCCAAAATCCAATTTTCTGAAAAATCACAGATGTTTTTTCCAAATACACCAAAGGTAATTTCTTGCTGGTCCCGTTGTAATGGTGCACTGTCATTTTCGTCAAAATCTGTAGAGTACAGGTTGGCTCCAAAAATCCAATCTGCGTTTAATTGGTGTCTTTCAAAGGAAATTTCTGTGAACGTATTTATCTGGGAACCTTCAAAGCTAAAGTCTGGAATATTTAATGCTCGATCAAAAAATGAGACACTATTTTTGATGTTTAGCGAGCTTATTGAATCTATTTTTGTTGTGTATAGCGCCTGTGTGCTTATACGTTTAGAAATGTTCTCTTCCGTATATTGATGTATACCATTTACACCGTTCTCAATTTTATCAATATCGCCTCCTATTCTATCATCATACGTTCCATTAACACCTATCCATAAGGTGGTGTCTTCTGAAGGGTAATAGAAAAACTTTGGATTAAAAGAAATGGAAGTCGTCTCAGGTAAATTGCTAAAATCGTCTTCTTCTGGATCATAAGCCTTTTGATAATGACCAGAGCCGTAGAGTGTCACGCCAAATTTTTCATTTCGTTTACTGTAAAACACATTTGCGGTACTCCCTAATGCTTGCGTTTGAGTAAGCATAATATCCAGTGCTGGTTCTTTTTCTGGGGTTTTAGAGACCATATTCACTAATCCTGCAATAGCGCCACCACCATAAAGTGTAGCGGAACTTCCTTTAATAATTTCAAACTGTGCTAAATCTAAAGGAGGGATTTGCAGAATACTCAATCCACTAGAAAACCCACCATATAATGGAAAACCATCTCTCAATAATTGCGTATACCGTCCATCAAGCCCTTGAATCCTAATGTTGGTGTTTCCGCTGCTTAAAGATGTTTGTTGCATTTGGATTCCGGTACTTTCTCTAAGCACCATGGAGATATTAGTGGGGTTCATAATTGCTTTTTCTCCTAATTCTTCTGCGCCTATAAATTCTATTCTGGTAGGGATTTTCTTTATTGTTCTCGTAGTTCTGGAGGATTGTATTACAACGGTTTCTAATTCATTTCCACCTTCTTCTAAACGAAAGATAAAAGCCGAATTAGACGGTAGATTAATAGTTGTTTCAAGCCTTTTATACCCTAAAAACGAAATGGATATTAGGTGATTTCCATCTGGAATATCGGTGAATGTTGCCACTCCGTCCAAGTTAGTTATAGCGCCTTTGCCTAATTGTTCAAAATATACTGTAGCGCCTATAAGGGGTTCGTTTTCGGTTTCTGATAGTATTTTTATCGGTACTTCATTTGTTTGCGCTTTTGTTGAAAGGCACAAAATTACTGTGAGCATAATGCTCAACAACATAATTTTCATGGTGAATGTAATTTAATTAACTAAAAATAGATACTGTTTACTTTTTGATTTTAGCTAATTATTTGTGGTGGTTGCCAGATACTATTGTTGAAATCAAACCTGTAGTTTGATTGATACCTAGAGGACGCTAATGTTGGTATTTCGTGGCGTGTATTTAGCGAATACTGTACTATTGGTTGGTATATGATAGAAACGCCACAACAGTTACAAACACATGTAATAGGGCAGGAATCATCAGCATCTTGTTGATGATCGTGATTTGCACTTAAAGCATCTTTATGCTCATCTGCTTCATTAAAACCATCAGAACATGGCGTTAGCGATAAAAGCAGTATTATAAGAGATAATATGAATGCCGTTGGTTTCATGTATATTGTAAAAGTAGTTAAACTTGGGGTACTTTAGCTACCTATGGTTTGTGAGTTGTATCAAATGCTATTTAATTTAAAATTTTATCAAATACTGAATTTTATGAATGTGTTTGCCTTTTTAATCTTTACAGGTATTTAAACTAATTTATTCAGATTTAAAGGAAAAACCTTCATTCTCAAAGGCATCGAACACGATTTGGTAATTGAATAACTCGTTAGATTTAGTTGTAAACTCTTTATAAAGTAATACCTGCCTAAATAGTGATTTTGAGATTTCTTCTGTGTCTTTTTGGTTGATGGCAGATTCATTTATAAATAATAGATAAAAAATAGCGCGTCGATACATTTTGTCTGCTTGTTCCCATTTTTTTAATTGGCAGTAGGTTTCGGCTATGTTGTTGCAGGAAATCAAATATATTTGAATGTTTGGGATGTTACATTTTTTACAAGCAGCACTATGTGTCACTAATTTTTCAGCTATAGAAAATGCCCTTAGATATTTTAACAGTGCTATTTTGTTTTGAGCTTCAAAATAAGAGTTTCCAACAACGGTGATTTCCTTCCATTCGTTTTCAATGCTTAATAAATCTGATGTGCTCATTATGTTAAAATTTTTAATAGCGGCTCCCATTCAAATATTGAAAATAGCACGATGTTGTTGTGATTTTTTAAAAAACAAAAGCAGGTAGACTAAATGGCTTATTTTTTTATTGTGTCATTAATAAGGTAATTTGATGTGCAGGATTTCTTTTGTTTTGACATCCATTTATAAATTGAGAGAGGGCCCAAAGCCTAGCTAGTTTTTAAATTTTGTTCTTTACTCTAAAAGCTCCATTAATCGTTTAGAAGTATAATATTGAAATACGCGCTCACGCACTGTGAAATCTGGATATAAAAAAAGTGTAACGGGCAAGGAAAATGAATAGCCTTCTCGCGAAGCTAGTAAAAGCGGTAATTGATGGATGCCATTTCGGCGGTTTTGAGCTTGTGTGTTTGTAAACCATTGGTTGTCAAACCAGATGCTATCGGTGCTCTCCACATCCATCTGTACGGCATAGTATCGGTCGTTTATTTTTTCAATAACAGTAGGCTTTGTAAAAACTTCCCGTTTTATTTTTTTGCAATACCCACACCATTTTGCAGTAAAATAAATAAGAACAGGCTTTGGTTCTTCTTCCAGCACTTGTTCTAACCGCTCCCAACTAAGCCAAGCTATTTCATCCTTTTGCTGAGCAAAAAGTTTTGAAATCATAAAGATGTTTAACACTAAAAATAATAAAAGACGGGTCATAAAATACTATTTAAAAATCTCCAAATTTAAGCCCTATAAAAAATGTTCTGGGTCTGTTAGGCCCGTACACATAATCTGAATCTCGCAAGGCGCCTGTATCAAAATCGTCTTGAAAGCTATTAAAAATATTTTGAACACCACCGCTTAATTCTACATGAAAGGTTTCTTTAAGGTCAAAATGGTAGGTCAATTTTGTGGTTAAATCTAAAAACGAATCGCTATCAACAAGGTCAATAAAGCCAGAATCACTAACCACTCTTGGCACGACCATAGGGCCAGTAAAACTACCTGTGACATCTATTTTAAATGCATCAGTTGGAGTCCAATTGGTATTTAAAAACCCATATATATTGGGCGTTCGTACAAACTCTTCCAAAACCACATTTTGCTCTCCAGGCACCGTTCCATCTGCTTCAAACAAGATCTGGTCTTCCCTAAAAAGTGCATTTTGAAAAGTAGCCCCAGCCTGAAAATACCATTGCTTATTAGGAGAAACGCTCAGTTCTAAATTAGTCCCTGCAACATAAGCGCCCACGCCGTTTCTTGTTTCTTCTAAAATAGACCCGTTGGGCAGAGAGCTTCCGGTACTTACAATGGTAAAAGGGTTTTGTAAAGAAGTATAAAACCCTTCTACAAGAAAATTAGTTTGTACTTTATTAAAGTCTTTAGTAAAATTAAATGAACCTGTAAAAGCATCAGAAAATTCACTTTCAAGATCATCGGAAAGAATGACAAACCTTTGTTCACCGCCCACAGAGGAAATATGTAAATCCTCATTAAAAGCTTGCGCCGCTCTAAACCCTCTTGCATAACCCCCTCTAAATTGTAGTTCCTCCGTAATATTATATAACAACGTAAGTCTTGGACTCACAACTATTTCATCTACTTGTGAACTGCGTTCAATATCGCCTATAGTATAAAAACCATCTACATTTACGTGGTCTAATCTTGCTCCTATAAGTGCTGTAAATTTTTCTATAGGTTTCCACTCATACTGGCCATACAGTCCTGTGCTATTTACTTGTTGATCTACTAGACGATTGTAGCCGGGGATACGATCATTAGTATCGTTAAGCTGATACTCAATTCCTGTTGTTATAACATCGTTGTTTTTAAAGTTATGAGTGTATTTTATCCCTGCTACTGCGGCAAGGTCTTTTGTTTTTCCGAAGGCATTATTTGCTACAATAGAATCTGCACGAGTTCTTCCGCCTCCTAGACCTCCATAATAACTATCACGGTCTGTATTTTGAAGCGAAACATAAGCTTTTACCGTGTTTTTTCTGGCGTCATCAAAAAGTTCATAATCTAATCCTGCAAATACCGTGTTGTGGTCTAAATCCTCTGCAATGTCTGTGAATTGTGGGGCTAACTCTATGCGATCTCCTCCTCTTCTATATTCTTTAATTCCCGTAAAATCTAGTCCTATTTTGCTGTTGTCATTAGGTTTTAAAAATAGTTTTGCCCCAAGGGAATTATTGGTAAGTTTTGTGATTTCGGTAAAGCCATCACCATTTGCATCATAAGCATCCCTATTTCTATAAATTCCATAAACAGTGATTCCGCTAGTAAGGTCTTCACTCACTATGGAAGCATTTACATTCACGTTTCTGTCTGCCGTGGTTCCATCTATAAGTGCAAGGCTGGAGTTGACCTCCCAAGAATTATTGACAGGCTCTTTTGTGATGACATTTATAGTGCCCGCAATGGCGTTAGAGCCAAATAAAGCAGAGCCACCACTGCGCACAACCTCTACGCGGTCAATGATACTTACAGGTATTTGCTCGAGTCCATATACGCCATTTAACGCGCTAAAAACGGGCTTGCTATTCACTAAAATTTGGGTATACTCTCCACCCAAACCATTTAAACGTACTTGTGTAAAACCACAGTTTTGACAGTTGGTTTCCACACGCACTCCTGGTTGGTAATTAAGCCCGTCAGCAAGGGATAGGGACTGAGTTGCGCTAAAAAGCTTAGGACCTAGGACATTGACAATCACAGGGGCCTCTTTTTTGCTAATTCGATTTCTAGTAGCGCTGACCACTATTTCTTCAAGACCTAGCGCATCCTCCGTAAGTGTAAAATCAATATTTTGACTTTCGCCAGCGGCAATCGTTATCTTTTTAGTTTGTGAACGGTAAGCTTGTATTTGTACAGATACATTCCAAGAGCCTTCTGAAACTTCGAAGGTATACTTCCCGTCTATGTCTGACATAGTGCCTACAGAAGTTCCTTTTATGTAAACGTTTGTAAAAGGAACAGGGTTGTCTTCATATGTTATGACCCCGCTTACGCTTGCCTTTTGAGCCGAGGCAAAGGAAACAAGAAAAACAAACAATAGTAGCAACAATTTTTTTTTCATGATTAAAACTTTAAAGTTAGTCTAGGTTAATTATAAATTTAGGCAAATCTAAATATTAGTTTTTACATAAAAAAAATTATCTTTGTTGTTATAGAAAAAGAATAATGACCCTAGCCGAAGAAAACTATCTTAAAACAATTTTTCACTTGGAAAGAGATCGCCAAAGTGAAGTGAGTACAAATGCCATTGCTGAGAGCTTAGAAACGAGGGCTTCTTCGGTAACAGACATGGTGCAAAAACTAGCAGAAAAGAAAATGCTAGTTTATAAAAAGTACAAAGGCACACAATTAACCGAAACGGGAAGAAGAGTCGCTGCAAATGTGGTTAGAAAACACCGTTTGTGGGAAGTTTTTCTTGTAGATAAACTCAAATTTCATTGGGATGAGGTGCACGAAATTGCAGAACAAATGGAGCATATCCAATCTGAAGAATTAATAAAAAGATTGGATGCGTATTTAGGTTATCCAGAATTTGATCCACACGGCGACCCCATACCAGATAAGGACGGAAATATAAAAAAGGCAGAAAAAAGACTGCTTTCAGAACTCACTAAAAACCAAACAGGAATTTGTGTGGGTGTCAAAGAATCTAGTCCAGAATACCTGCAGTACTTAGACAAAAAGAAAATTAGTATAGGAACCAAAATTGTTATCTTAGGAAAAGAATTCTTTGATGGCTCTATGGTTATTCAAATAGGAAAAGATCAATTTTTTGTATCAAAACAAATAGCAGAAAATTTATATGTTCAAACAAATTAGCACACTGAAAAAAATAACATTTTCACTAGGGATTATGTTGGCTGCAACCACGGTATTCTCTCAGGAAGAAAGACCAGAATTAATTACCCACATGCCTGATGCTTCAGAAGCTCCAACAAAAGTGCCCAAAGGTTCATTACAAATTCAAACAGGAGCATTCTATACTTATTTTGTTAATACAATAAATGAAAAGAGCAACATTGGTGCACAATGGGAAGCTGATAATCAAGAAGCAGCATACATTTATACCATGGCGCATGGATATCTTATAACCAATAAATTGGGCTGCTATGCAGAAGTATACGGTGATTTCCCAGAAGATAATCGTGCCATTCACTGTTGTGATGCTGGGCTGACATTTTTAGCGATGCCTAATTTAGAGTTTGATGCAACACTAGGTACAGGAATTATTCAAGGGCAAGATCTGCGTTTGAGTGCTGGATTAAGTCATAGAATTCTAAAATAGAACACGAAAATGAAAAATAGTATGAAAAAGAGTTTTCTAATGTTACTTGCAATTATAGTTTTAAGCTGCAATAATGCTGAAAAGAAATCTGATACACTAAAGGTAGTAACGACGACTACCATGATAACAGATTTGGTAAAGAACATTGGAGGAGATGCAATTGAAATTAAAGGATTAATGGGAGCTGGAGTAGATCCACATTTATTCAAAGCAAGCGAAGGTGATGTTTCAAAACTCTACAATGCGGATGTTATTTTTTATAATGGTCTTCATTTAGAAGGGAAATTAGTCGAAGTTTTTGAGAAGATGAAAGCAGCTAAAACCACGATCGCTTTAGGAGAATTTTTACCAAAAGAACAGCTTATAGGGTCAGATTATTTTGCGTCTAATTATGACCCCCATGTTTGGTTTAACATCCAATTTTTTACGCTTTTTGCAGCTGAAGTAACAAAGACACTTTCACAAAAAGATCCCAAGAATGCGGTTGTTTTTGCCGAAAACGAAAAAGTCTACCTTCAAAAATTAGAGGATTTAGAAGCTTTAGTCAAAGCAAAAATTGAAACACTTCCCAAGGAAAAGAGAATTTTAGTTACGGCACACGATGCTTTTAATTATTTTGGAGACGCATATGACTTTAAAGTAGTTGGCTTGCAAGGGCTCTCAACTGCAACCGAGGCCGGCGTAAAGGACGTACAAAGATTATCATCATTTATCATTAAAAATAAAGTGAAGGCAATTTTTGTAGAAAGTTCAGTTCCTAGAAGAACCATAGAAGCATTACAAGAAGCTGTAAAATCTAAAGATCACGATGTTGTGATTGGAGGTTCGTTATTTAGTGATGCACTAGGAAGCGAAGGAACTCAAGAAGGAACATACCTAGGAATGTTTGCCTATAACGTGAATACAATTGTGGACGCACTAAAATAATTTTATGAGTAATAAAATCGCCATACAAGTAGATGACCTTACGGTAGCGTACAATTACAAACCTGTATTGTGGGATATCGATTTAGTAGTGCCAGAAGGGGTCCTGATGGCAATTGTTGGACCCAATGGTGCTGGAAAATCTACGCTGATAAAATCTATTTTAGGAATTATAGATCCTATTGCTGGGAGTGTTGCGATCTATGATAAACCGTATGAAAAGCAACGCAAATTAGTAGCCTATGTACCACAAAAAGGGAGTGTAGATTGGGATTTCCCTACCACGGCGATTGATGTAGTAATGATGGGGACCTATGGTAGTTTGGGTTGGATAAAACGTCCCGGTCAAAAAGAGAAAAAGGCCTCTTTAGAGGCTTTAGAAAAGGTAGGAATGTTGGCCTTTAAAAATAGACAGATAAGTCAATTGAGTGGCGGGCAACAGCAACGGGTTTTCTTAGCACGCGCCCTTGTGCAAAACGCCTCCATTTATTTTATGGACGAACCTTTCCAAGGAGTAGACGCATCTACAGAAATTGCCATCATCAATATTTTAAAAGAATTGAGAAAAGCAGGAAAGACCCTTGTCGTGGTGCATCACGATTTACAAACAGTACCAGAATATTTTGATTGGGTAACCTTTTTAAATGTAAAGAAAATTGCAACAGGACCCGTTAAAGATATTTTTAATGATGATAACTTGACCAAGACCTATGGGATTAATTATAAGGTTGCTGTGAATAAGTAGGCAGTTTTTTAGTGAAAAGGACATTGGCCTCCCTCTTTTGCACTAGTTAGGACGCTTCACTTTTAGTATTCGTTTCTTGATAGTGTAATAATTAATTAAAAATAATGATAACGGAAAAGCCTAAATTTAATTTTGAAGATTTAAAAGTTTATCAAAAAGCACTTGACCTTGTTGATGGTGTCTACGGGATAACCAGAAAATTCCCATCTAAAGAGAGATGTGGGTTCACTTCATAATATAGAGGGGATTGGGAGTGCGGACGCTCAATTTAATAGGCGTTTTCAAATTGCCTGAGATTCAATATAAGAATGTGTTGTTTGCTCTAATGTTGCCAGAAGACAGAATTTTATAAGTAAAGAAGAGGGTGTCAAAGCGATAATAAAGTTATCTGAACTAGCGAAAATAACAACCTTATTAAAACGAAATTTAAAAAATAAGTCTAAATAAATACTAAAAGAGAAGCGCCCTAACTGTTACCAACTAAAATATGACAATAACCGAATATTTCGAACTTTTAATTAGCGATTACACGTTGCGCACCATTACGCTGGGAACGGCTGTTTTGGGTGCTATTTGTGGAATGTTGGGGAGTTTTGCTGTGTTGAGAAAAGAAAGCTTGCTTGGGGATGCTATTTCGCATGCAGCTTTACCAGGAATAGCGATTGCTTTTTTAATAACCGGAGCAAAAGACACAAATGTGCTCTTATTGGGAGCGCTAGTGAGTGGGCTGGTAGGTACTTTTTGGATTCGTGGAATGACCACAAAAACACATTTAAAAAGTGATACTGCTCTTGGCTTAGTATTGTCTCTGTTTTTTGGATTTGGGATGTTATTACTCACTTTTATTCAAAAACAACCCAATGCAAATCAAGCTGGATTAGATAAATATTTATTTGGTCAAGCGGCAACTTTAGTGGAAAAAGATGTGCTATTAATGGCCATTGTGACAGGCATTTGCTTATTTGTTTTGTTGCTTTTTTGGAAAGAGTTTAAAATTCTTCTGTTTGACTCAGAGTATGCCAAAACATTAGGTTTCAACACTAAGTTTATTGATGTCCTTATTACCTTTTTTATTGTACTTGCTATAGTTTTAGGATTGCAAACAGTAGGTGTTGTTTTAATGAGCGCGATGTTATTGGCGCCCGCTGCTGCTGCACGACAATGGACAAACAAACTAAGTGTAATGGTGTTTCTGGCAGCCATATTTGGAGCGTTTTCAGGTGTTTTTGGAACTGCCATTAGTGCGAGTCAAAACAATCTTTCAACTGGCCCCGTTATTGTTTTAGTCGCTACGGTATTTGTAGTGTTTTCCTTTGTTTTTTCTCCAGGTCGAGGAATACTTTTTAAAGCAATTAGAAGGAGCAAAAACAGGAGTGATCTCAAATTACAGAAAACCTTGCAATTTATGTTTGGAATTTCTAAAACACACGAAAATATAGAACATCCACATTCCATCCGAATTCTTAATAATTTCCAAGGGTTTACAAAAAAGAGTCTCAAAGAAATGGAAGATAAAGAATGGATTACGCTCGATAAACAAGAATGGGCGATGACAGAAAAAGGTTTCATCCAAGCACAAAATTTATACACACAACAAGCTCCCTATGACTAACGCACAAATAGAAATACAGATCATTGCAGCTATCGTTGCTATTGCTTGTGCGATTCCAGGGGTGTTTTTAGTGCTCCGGAAAATGGCTTTGATTAGTGACGCTATTAGTCATGCAATATTGCCTGGGATAGTTTTAGGATTTTTTATTACACAAGATTTAAACTCGCCGCTGCTTATTTTATTGGCAGCAATTACGGGTGTTATTACGGTAATACTTGTTGAGGCTATTCAAAAAACTGGTTTGGTTAAAGAAGATACTGCCATTGGATTGGTGTTTCCGGCACTGTTTAGCATCGGAGTTATTATGATTGCTAAAAATGCCAACGATGTTCACTTGGATGTTGATGCCGTACTTTTAGGCGAATTAGCCTTTGCACCTTTTGACCGGTTATTACTTTCTGGAATGGACTTAGGACCCAAGTCTTTGTGGATTATGGGAACCGTTTTAGTCATAACCCTCGCTTTGTTATTCATGTTTTTCAAAGAGTTGAAAGTAAGTACTTTTGATGCAGGATTATCTTCCGCATTAGGGATTTCCCCGTTGGTGATGCACTACGGACTAATGTCTGTTTCTTCAATAACGGTAGTGGGTGCCTTTGACGCCGTGGGAGCTATTTTAGTGGTGGCGTTGATGATCGCTCCAGCGGCTACGGCTTATTTATTGACGAGCGATTTAAAAAGGATGCTTTTAATTTCGGTTGGGATCGGGGTGTTTTCTGCGATTGGAGGCTATTGGATGGCTCATATTTTAGACGCGTCTATTTCGGGTTCTATGACTACTGTTTTAGGAATTGTTTTTCTGGCGGTGTATCTTTTCGCTCCGCGGAAGGGCTTATTCGCAGTTTTATACAGGCAGAAACAACAGCGTACCGAAGTGTTACTACTCACATTTTTACTACACTTAAACAATCATATTGAAACAGAAGAACGTCATATCAACCACCTAAATGAACACATTAACTGGCAAAAAGTGCGTTCACAAACGGTACTAAATCTAGCATTAAAAAACAATATGATTACGATTGATAAAGAGATCGTTTCCTTAACCAAAAAAGGACTCGAATTTACAAACCTTGCCTTGGAGTATATTATTACAAACAAAGATGAAAAGATCGAATTCATGAAAGATGATTTCTTTCTTTTTAGAGGCTAACTTCGGTATAATTGTCATCTATTTTTTTTAGGATTTGATTACAACTACTCGGCTATTTTTGACTTTTCTTTGATTTAACTCAAACGCACCATATTTTTTACAGACTTTAGATAAAATACCCCTCATGAAATATAGCGCAATTCTTTTACTGTTAGTGTCCTTTTCATTGAACGCGCAGGATAAAAAAGTGGAAACACCCACCATTGTTTTTAGAGCACCACTAGCCGAAACGATTGTTAAAGATGGAATTTATTTTAGACTGGAAGAAATTGTAGAAGACAGTCGATGCCCAAGTGATGTAGTTTGTGTCTGGGCAGGTAAAGCGATAGTAAAAGTGCTTGTCTCATCTAAAGAAGGAGGCTCTGAATATATAGAAGTTTTACTTCAAAATGGGAAACAGCCGGTGTTATTCGAAACAGAAACTTCTTTGTTTAGAGCAGTAAAACTGTCACCTTATCCTATTTCTTCTACAAAAAATACGCTGGAATATGTGTTGCTTATTTCTGAAGAAAGTCATTCTTTAGAAGAAGAATAGCTGCTCTGGCAGCTCACCAATTGAGAGATAAGGATGTAATTTTGTGTTTGATATTTGGAATTTCCCTGTTAGCTGCATCCACAATTTGAGTCCCCACATTTTGTTTTCCCACCATCTAGGGTGCCTATTGTTTTTCTCTTTTTTTGAAGAAAAGAGGCCAAGAAAAATTTATAAAACATGTAGCCTACAGCAGATAAAAATGTTAGAATAACTAGGATTGTTTGCATTTCTAATTTATTACAATATCCACCGTAGTGGTATTTGGGTTTGACAATTTTGGGACTAACAAATGAAACGTTAGCGTTGGAGCTTCGGCAGATTCATTTTGATTAAAGGTCACCGTGACTTCTAGAATATTTGTTGTACAATCTTGGGTTTCCTCGTAGGTAATGGTATTATTTCCTGAGGACAACACTTGTTCTCCAATAATTAAATCATAGGTCGTAAAATCTATTTGTGGCATACAAGGCCCACTTACTAAATTTTCAAATTGTTGTTGTGTACTAATGATTACGAATATTTCAGAGGTGTCTATCTCTAATAAATTTTTTGTGTTTTCGCAGCCATATCTGTTTTCTAAGCTTTTTGCATTAACAGGCAAGGTCACGCAGCCAGGATCGTCAGAACTTCCGCAGCCATAGCAAAATCCTAGTAGTAGAAAAGAAAGGAACTTGGTCGTTAATTTCATTAAGTTTTATTTTAATGCAATTTGCATTTTATTTTTATAATCTTCAGCGAAGCGGTCTTTCTTCTTGCTTTGAAATTTAATTTTTTACTTTAAAAATTGATATGCTCCCAATGCTACAATATATGCAATTGCAGTCATAACAAATAATTGCCACATTGGCCATTTCCAGCTGTTTGTTTCTCGTTTTACAACGGCGAGGGTACTCATACATTGCATTGCAAATGCATAAAAGAGTAATAACGATACACCACTTGCAAAATTAAACAAAGGGTCGCCGTTAGCAGGGTTTATTTCGGCAGCCATTCTGTTTTTAATGGTTTCTTCTTCATCACTTCCAACGCTGTAAATGGTAGCCAAAGTTCCTACAAAAACCTCTCTCGCTGCAAAAGAACTTATCAAGGCAATTCCTATTTTCCAATCATAACCTAAGGGTTTCACAGCAGGTTCGATAAATTTTCCAGTAATGCCTATATAGCTGTTTTCTAATTTATAGGAATCGATTTTGGTTTCTAATTCGTTTGCCGAAAGACCTTCTGAAATAGAATTTTGCGTTACAATTTCAGTAGCATTATTAAAATCTCCTGGACCGTAAGATGCCAATACCCAAAGGATAATGGAAATCGCCAAAATAATTTTACCTGCTCCCAACACAAATGATTTTGTTTTTTCAACAACAGTAATTGCTACATTTTTAAACAGCGGCAATTTATAGTTGGGCATCTCTACCACAAAGAACGAACGGCTTTTTATTTTTAAAATCTTGTCTAGTAACCAAGCAGAAAGTATTGCCGCTCCAAATCCTAACAAGTATAAAAACATAAGTGTTAGCGCTTGTAAACTAAAGATTCCAAGGATACGCTGTTCTGGAATTACGAGCGCAATTATAATGAGATATACAGGTAGTCTGGCGGAACAGGTTGTAAACGGAGTTACTAAAATAGTGATCAATCGTTCTTTCCAGTTTTCGATATTCCTAGTGGCCATTATCGCGGGTATTGCACAAGCGGTTCCTGCAATTAAAGGGACAACACTTTTACCACTTAAACCAAACCGTCGCATAATCCGGTCCATTAAAAATACAACACGACTCATATACCCACTCTCTTCGAGGATAGAGATAAACAAGAATAAGAAGGCAATCTGCGGTATAAAAATCACGATTCCGCCCAAGCCTGGAATAATTCCTTCGGCTATTAAATTTGTAAAATCTCCTGCAGGAAGTGATGCTTTGGTCCATTCGCTCATAGAAGCAAAAGCAGTATCTATGGCATCCATTGGGTAGGTGCTCCAATCAAATATTGCTTGAAACATGAGGAGTAAAATCCCGAAGAAAATTAGATAGCCCCATACTTTATGCATTAAAACACGGTCTAAACGGCTGCGCAAATCTTTAGCATTAGCGGTATCTATCGTGAGTGTTTCGCTGAGAATACTGTTTATGAACTTGTAGCGTGCAATGGTTTCTTTTTGTTGCAGTCGCTTTAAATTACCCACACTTTCGGTTTGAAATGTGGCGACTCCTTTCATCTCTTTACGATCTAACTTTCCGAAGTTAACATCCTGTGTTATGACCAACCATAGTTTGTATAAGTCTTGGTTTGGGAATGCTTTTCTGAGTCTGTCAAAATATTCTGGTGCGATGCCCGATGCATTTAAACAAGGGCTCACAGAGAGACGTTTATAGTTGGTTATAAGCTGTTTTAAAGTGTCAAACCCTTCATTTTTACGAGAGCTTATAAGCGCAATTTTTGTTTCAAGACGTTCCTCTAATGTTTCAATATCTAGCGAAATTGCTTTCCTCGACATTCTGTCTGCCATATTAACTGCCAGGATTGTGGGAATGCCTAGATCTTTAATTTGAGTAAAAAGGAGTAAGTTTCTTTTTAGATTTTCAATATCGGTTATGACTACTGCAACGTCGGGAAAGTCTTTGTCATTTTTGTTTAGCAAAAGTTCGATAACAACATTCTCATCTAAGGAAGAAGCATTGAGGCTGTAGGTTCCCGGTAAATCAAGCACGTGTGCTTTAACGCCGCGATCTAATTTGCAGACGCCCTGTTTTTTTTCAACGGTGATGCCAGGATAGTTTCCTACTTGCTGGTTTAGTCCTGTAAGTTTATTGAATACAGATGTTTTCCCAGTATTTGGATTTCCTATGAGTGCAACGTTGAGTTGTTTTACCATACTTCGACTTTGCTCAGTAACCTTGGCAGAGCGTTTTTTTAAATTGTAACGGCTTCCCTCAATATAAGGCAAAGCGTTTTCTTTTTTTCCGCTAGTCGGAAAGCTCTTCGGTTTAAATTCTAGCTTTTTATAATTTCAACCTCAATCTGCATTGCTGTTTCTTTGCGTATTGCTAGGTGGCTCCCATTTACATTAAGATAGAGCGGATCTTTGAAAGGAGCAGTTTGAACCAGTGAAACTTCATTCCCGGGCAAACATCCCATTTCTAATAATTTTAGCGGAACCACATCTACTGAAAATTCTTTGATGATGGCTCGCTGGCCTTTAATAAGAGATGCTATAGTTGGCATTTGTTATTTAGATTGATTTTAAACAAGTAAAAGTAAATGTTTTAATTTAGAATTATGACTTCAACAATCACAATTTTTAATGGGTGTCTAATAGTTGATTAACCCAAAAAACAAGGATTTCTTTCCGTCGTTTTGAAGAACTTCTATATCACGAAGTAAACGGTCCATTTCCTCGGTTTGCGTGCCGTCATAAAAGCCACGTATTTTATGTTCTCTATCTATAAGTGTAAAATTTTCTGTATGGACCAATCCTAATGGATCCTGTGGGTTTTCTTTTGCAACTAAATAGTGCTTGCGAGCCAGATCATAAATTTCTCTTTTATCTCCAGTTACTAGATTCCATTTACGGTCATCGACCTTTTTTTTAATCGCGTATTTTTTGAGTTGGCTAACATCGTCAACTTCAGGCATTACGGTATGAGAGAGTAATAAAACGGCTGGATTGTCTTTTAATTTAGTTTGCAGGGTGTGCATATTGCTCGTCATTATAGGACAAATGGTTTGACAAGTTGTGAAGAAGAAATCTGCTACATATATTTTGTCATTGTAATTGTCTTGAGTAATGGTCTCTCCGTTTTGATTGGTCAAACTAAAATCACCAATAGTGTGGTATTTTTTTTGATGCTGAATAGAAGGATCTACCATTTCGGCATTTACGCTAGATGGTTGATAGACAGGAAGTACTTCAACAGGTTTTAAAATGGAATAAATAACCGAAATAATGATTACTGAAAGCACGAGAAGTACAATTCCAAACATTTTATATTTTCCAAAAAATGACAGCATTTTTTATAGTTTCAAGTTTCTACTTTCAGATATATCCTTATAACATTCTGGGTTTATTTTATATTACAAAAGTACCATACAATTCAATTTTTAAAGGACTTATGTACGTTAATGTTTTGGCAATGCTTTTGCTAAAAATCATATTTTTTTAACCGTAAAGAATAGGTTACTTTTGTGCGTTAAATTTTAAGCCTGCTAAACACGGTTTTTTGTTTGAATAGGTCTGATTTTTCAAGGTTGGATCGTAAAAAAATGTTTTATCTTATTTTATACATATGAGTCCATTTGTCGTTAAAGCAATACAGTTATTAATGAGTTTGTCCCTCCTTATCGTTTTACACGAATTGGGACATTTTATTCCAGCGAAATTATTCAAGACCAGAGTAGAAAAATTCTACTTATTTTTTGATATTAAGTTTTCTCTTTTTAAGAAAAAAGTAGGGGATACCGTCTACGGGATTGGGTGGTTGCCTTTAGGTGGTTACGTTAAAATTTCTGGAATGATTGATGAAAGCATGGACAAGGAGCAGATGGCATTGCCACCTCAACCTTGGGAGTTTAGAAGCAAGCCGGCTTGGCAGCGACTTATCATTATGTTGGGTGGAGTTACCGTTAACATCATTGTTGGTTTTGTAATTTACATGGGGATTCTTTATTTCTACGGAAGAGATGTCACTACAAACGGACAATTGCCGCAGGGTTTTGAAGTTGCCCAAATGTTTGAAGAATATGGTTTTCAAGATGGAGATAAAATCTTACAATTAAATGGTGAGGACTTTGATAATGTAACACAGATTAATAAATATCTTTTCTTGAGAGATGTAGAGACTGTTACGGTACAACATACCAATGGCGAAGAACAAACCATTGTGGTTCCTGAAGATATTGGGACTATTATGTTTGATAATGATGTGTTAAGGCCATTTATGCAGCGCGTGACTCCAACGATTGCTGTAATTGGAGCAGAAGATAAATATCCTGCCGCAGCTGCAGGTTTTGAAGTGGGCGATGAGATTGCTACCGTAAACGGAACCAATATTACTTATTGGCACGAATTTCAAGAAGCGGTAAAAGCAAACGGCTTGGCAGAAAATACATTTGTTGTTTCGAGAAATGGATCTCCTTTGACTTTAAAAGTAACCCCTAACGAAGAGGGTGTTATTGGTTTAAATACTGAAAATAACACCATTCGCAAAACCTACGGTTTAGGAGAAAGTATTACTGGTGGTATTGGCTACGGAGTGGATGTTTTAAAGGACTATGTAACACAGTTTAAGTATGTGTTCACCGCTAAAGGAGCTTCACAAGTGGGAGGTTTTGGGGCTATTGGAGGGCTTTTCCCAGATACTTGGAACTGGGTGAGCTTCTGGCAAACTACAGCGTTGATTTCGATTATTTTGGCTTTTATGAACATACTGCCCATCCCAGCATTGGATGGGGGCCACGTGATGTTTTTATTATACGAGATGGCAACAGGTCGCAAACCTAATGACAAGTTTATGGAGTATGCGCAGATGTTTGGTTTCTTCCTTTTAATAGGATTGGTATTGTTTGCAAATGGGAATGATATTTACAGATACTTCTTTGGAGGGTAAAATATTTGACAAAGAGTTTTGCAACAGATTAAAAATAATTTATATTTGCATCCGCTAAAGGCAATAGTCTTTATTTTTCTATATGAAATTCCTCTTTAGCTCAGTTGGTTAGAGCATCTGACTGTTAATCAGAGGGTCCTTGGTTCGAGCCCAAGAAGAGGAGCGCAGAGAGAACAAGCCTTTACAGCAATGTAGAGGCTTTTCTTATTTATACAGGTCAAACATAGGTCAAACATTCATTTTTCACTTACAACAACTTCAGTCTTATAAATACTGAAATCCATTGTTGTGGGCTATGGAAAGCATAGGCTTTATGTGTTCTTGAAATCTGTCCCTACTTACCTCTAAATCTGGAAACAGTGGATAGTAGTCTTGAAGAAAAGTATTTTTCTTATTTAGCTGGCTTATAGTTTCTATACCTCTCTTCTGTAATTCATAAAACTTATCAAAGTGTAAGCTGAAGTTTGGTAGCTTGTCACTCTTGGTTAAGTTAAAAGTATGGTCAGCTGGAATTAAGTTCCACATTAAGTCGTGAGCTACAAATTGATGAGGTAAAAAATGTTCAATAACATATTCTCCAATACCTAGACTTTCTCCTGTGTAGATACACTCAATAGGTCCTGTTTCTTTAATTACAATATCCCAAAACTTAATTTTGTGCTTATTTAAACTACCTCTTTTTATAGGTCTAAGTATTTTATTAGGTATGTCTGGAACATTTGGGTTTTTCTTTTGTAAGAATAGGCTAAGATGCCAATAGCAGTATGTTTTTAAAATTGCACTATGTAGCTTAAAGTACTCTAGCCAATTATCAGATATAATTATTGAGTCATTGTACAGGCTATATGGAGTATTGTTTGTAGCTATCTGAGAATTTCTATAGCTAGTAGATTTATTTTCAGAACCTAGCCAAGGACTTAAAAACTTATGAGGTACATTTTTATCAAAATGTTTCAGTACAGAATAAGTTCTAGCATTTTTGGAATTAATAAGTTTATTAGTTATTTCTTTTTGGGAACTATCTACTTGTAGTCCCTCTAATTGTTTTAATTCCTTAACAGCATTTTGTATCAAATCTTGTGTTCCAAATGATACTTTAAAGTAATTTACTGTATACCAAGACAACCCAATCATTCTAGAAAATAAATCTTCCTTTTTAATAATAACTTGACCTTCTTCAACAGCTTCTAATATAGCCCAGAACCAATAAAATTTATATGTAGCACTTGTACTCCTAAAAACAGAGGATAATTTTGAAATTGAAAGATTTTGGTTAAATGGTAATTGGGTCAATGTCTTTTTGCTTTAGTAAGTCATAAATATATTCATAGATAATGACATAAGATATTTTATTACCTAGTTTCTCCCATCAAGTTATTGGTTGTATTTTAGCATTATGGCTCTAAAATCATCAGATAATATATTGCATTATTTTCAAAGTATCTTAGAATGTAATAAGCTGTCTTTATTAAAAGACACTGCACTTAGGGAACTAAAAGAGAGATATGGTAGTTTGGTGGACTTTGTGGATGAAGAAAAAGGAATTGTAAACTATTGGGGGTTGTTTTCAGACCAACATAGTAATGGAGAACCTGTTGAAGCCATCGTAACATATGATTTTTCAAAAGAATTTCCTAAAGAAATAACTACTCAAACAGAGCAACTCAAAAACAGAATAGATAAAACAGTTAATGACATAAACCTAAATGGAATTAATGCTACTGAGTTTTTAAATACACTGGCTAACGAACTAACATCACTAATAGAAAAAGCAAAAATAGTTTATCCAAAATTAAGGTTTATTGAAGCTAATTTACTCAATGTACTTACTTACATAGTGGATAAGTATTCATTAAAAGCTTCTTTTAAAAAACAGTCTAAAATTGAATTATCTAAATTTTCATATTTTGGAGCAGAAACAAAACGTAGTACGCTTATTAAAATTTTTGATATAGCTAGTGATTTAAAGATATTTGATGATGAAGTATTTTTTCAAGACACGTTTATTAACGTGTTATCTAGTAATCCAACTAAAACAGATGAGGTTATAGTATTTAATTGCAATAATGAAATAGCGGCTCATTTTATAAATTGCATTCAGCCTTTATTCAATAACCTAAGCATAGCCCAAATAAACAAGAGCAAATCCTTTGTAAATAAACAAGGTAAAGTTTTAAATCAAAGTGATTTAGATAATGCGAACAAAAGACTTAGAAAAAAAACTTCTGCTGAAATTGATGCCATAACTTATCACCTTTCTAGAATAGTAAAGAGCAAATAGCAAGCTAATACTTTACATAACACTTTGCCTAACACCCCTCTAACACTACAAGTTTGAGGGCTTTTTTATTGACTTTATTTGTGTAATTAATAACACGAATGTGGCCACATTCCTTAATAACAAATATTATGGAAAACATTCAAGGGAAAGGTTTTACAGTAGAAGAATTAGAACAATTTAGGATTGGGTTTGAAAAGATTTTTAAACCTGTAAAAGATTTTTTGTCAGTAGAAGAATTAGCTGAATATCTAGGGTTATCAAAATCTGCTGTGTATAAGATTACTAGCAAAAAAGAAATCCCACATTACAACCCAGGAGGAAAGAAAATTTACTTCAAAAGAACAGAAGTAAACACTTGGATTGAATCTAGTAGAGTAGCTTCAGATATTGAGGTTTTAGAAAACTTAGATAATAGGATTTACAACTCAGACCATAAAGTAAAATGGTAGATTTTGTAAGACTATTTTGGAGAGATAAAGCAAGGTTCGAACACTTTGTAGTTCAAGAGAAGAACTTTGCTGAGGTAGATACTTTATTTGGTTTACACACAGGTCAAATAAAATATCCGTACAGAACTGGCTTTAATACAATGGAGGTTAAAGTTACTGCTAAATATGGGTATGTTTTTAACTCTATACACAAAGCCCATAATGAAATACACCTAGGAGAGGTTCAAAATCATAATGACTTTGGTTATGATGGAATTTGTAAAATGATAGACCTCATCCATTCTAAAGTAATTGATGTTAATACTGCTAAGCTTACACAATTTGAATTTGGTTTTAATATAGAAACCCCTATCCCTGCTGAAGATATTATTACAAATAATGTTCTAATGCATAAAACTAAGGGTCCAAATCATACTAGGCTCTTTAATGGCAGGGGTAAGTTAAAGCAATTTGACCACCATAATTATGTAGTTAAAATTTATGATAAAGGTAAGCAGTACAACCTACCAAGTAACTTGTTGAGGTTTGAGATAAGATTTCAAAAATCTAAAGAATTTCAAAAATTTGGCATATACCAATTAGATGATTTAAAAGACAAGCTTAAGCTAAGACTGCTATTCAAATACGTAATTGAAAGGTTTAGTGAACTTACAATTGTAGACCAAATTGATGAGTCTTTGATAGAACAGTCAGACCTCAATAGGCTTATCAGATATAATAATCCTTACTATTGGCAAACTACTATAAATAGATACTCTGCAACTACTAAAATGAGACATTTAAGGGGTTATAATGAGCTACTTATCAAGTACAACCTCCTCAATACAAAAACACTCTTAAAGCAGCTCTTATTAGACAAGTATCTGCAATTGATTAACTTTTAATATTAGAGTAATGTTTTCTCCACTTTTTATATAGGGAATTTATTACTCTCAACAAATAACAAAACTATGGCTAGTATAAAAATATCATTAAGAAAGAAGTTGAATACAAAAGGAGAGTACCCAATTGTTATGCGTGTTGTAAAAGACAGAAAATCCAAATTGATTAGTTTAGGGATAACTACACTATTAAAAGATTGGGATATAAAGGCTAATAAATTTAAGAGAAGTCACCCTAATTGCAATCAACGCAATAGAATTTTGTTAGAATTAGAACAAAAAGGATTGAAGATAATAGATGAATACATTGCAACAGATACAGATTTTACATTAGAGCAGTTTGAAGAACAGTTTAAAGGTGTGAGTAAAAACAAAAAGACTGTGTTTCAGTTTTGGAAAGAGAAGATTGAGGAGCTTATTCAAGTAGGAAGAACAGGAAATGCTAGAGCACATAGGGATACCTGCACTTCTTTCTTCAAGTTCCAGAAAAATAAATCTTTAAAATTCCATCAAATTACACCTGACTTACTTCTAAAGTATGAAGTTTATTTAAGAACAAAAGGCAATACAGATGGAGGAATAGGTGTTAAGATGCGAGAGATAAGGGCATTGTTTAATGAAGCAATTCAAAGAGGTATCACGCAAGAGAGGTACTATCCATTCAAGGCGTATAAGGTTTCAAAGTTAAAGGGCAAGAATATAAAGAAAGCTCTGACTAGAGAACAAATAAGACTAATGGAGGAGCTTGATACGGAACAACTAGCACATTTAATTAATAGTCAAAACTATATGATTTTTAGTTACTATATGGGTGGTATGAATTTCGTAGATATGATGAAATTAAAGTGGTCAGATATTGATGGCAATAGAATTTTGTATAAGAGATCAAAAACTAAGGGTAGATTTTCTACTAAGATAATGCTGCCTGTTGAGAAGATTTTAGCGTATTACAGAAATAAACACAGCAAGACAAATTACATATTTCCCATTTTACTAAGCAATGAACTTACTCCCACTCAAATTGAGAACAGGAAAGCAAAAACTCTGAAAAAATTTAATAAAGACTTAAAAGAGATTGCTTCATTAGTTGGTATTACAACTAATGTTACTAGTTATACCATTAGACACAGCTTTGCAACAAATTTAAAGTATGCTGGGATTTCAATGGATGTGATAAGTGAGACAATGGGACATCAAGATGTGAATGTGACTAAAGCCTATTTGAAAGAATTTAATGATGAGGTTTTAGATAATGCAATGGAGAAACTTTTAGAAGAGCCAGAACAAGGATATTTTTATAGAGTAGCATCTTAAGATAACTTGTAGGGTTTCTTTTTAAATCTTCCCACCCTAAAAAATCTTGGATTTAACAACGCAGGAGCTTGGACGAGGAAGCCAATAATGGACTTTTCTTTGTAATTAATTTGTTATCACAAAGATAAGGCTCTCAAAAATAGCATCCAAGTGGTTTTAAAAAGTAGTAGCTAATAGCCATTTCTAAAAATCAAGTAAAAATAAATGCATTTTACATTCGTGTAAGGTGCATTTTTCTATTATAAATATTAATCTTAAATAATTTAAACAATGGAATTAAGACAATCAGAAAGAAAGAGAGCCAAGATTAAGATGGCACTCCAAGGAAGTGCAGGTAGTGGTAAAACATATTCAAGTTTATTGCTTGCTAAAGGAATAACAAATAATAACCTAACAAAGGTTGCTATAATAGATAGTGAAAATGGTAGTGCAGATTTATATGCTCACATTGGGCAGTATAACGTACTATCCTTAACACCACCTTATACACCTGAAAAGTACATTGAAGCTATAGACATTTGTCTTAAAGCAGGGATGGAAGTTATAATACTAGATTCCATATCTCAAGTTTGGGATGAGTTATTAGATTTTCACTCTAAGCTCTCAGGCAATAGCTTTTCTAATTGGGCAAAAATCACGCCTCGCCAAAAAGCTTTTGTAGATAAAATTTTACAGGCTAATGCTCACATCATTGCTACAATGCGAACTAAACAGGATTATGTACTTCAACACAAAGATGGAAAGTATGTGCCTGAGAAAGTAGGTTTAAAGGCTGTACAAAGAGATGGTGTAGATTATGAATTTACACTAGTATTTGACATCAACTCTAAACATTTTGCAGTAGCAAGTAAGGATAGAACTAATCTATTTTCTTCCAAACCTGAATTCATAATAAACCCAGCAACAGGAAAGAAGATTTTAGATTGGTGCAACAATGGTGAAACTATTGATGAAATAAGAGTTCAGATACTAGCTTGTAAGACCTTAGAACAGTTACGGAAGCTATACCAACAACACTATACTATAAAAGACCTTTTGGAGGATTTCAAACTTCAGAAGGAAACTATTGAAGTAAAATCTAATTTATTAACCCCTCAAAACATTCAACTAAATGGAAACTCAACTCATTCCTAAAAGCCGTCTTGAATTAGTGCCAGTTAGGCAACAAGACTCAATACAGAACAGGATGCAAGTTCCTGCTGTAACAGTAGCAAAAAAGAATCCTTTTATAGAGGCTAATACGAAAAGTGTTAGCCTTTCTCATTTGCAACAGGATTGTATCATACCTGTATTTAGCAAGGACAATGAAAGAACTATAAGCCATCAAGAGTTTATAGAAGTTGCACAACAATGTGTTGCTAATGTATTTCCCAATCATAGCCTGGAAATGCCAGAGATACGCACTAGTCATAATATAAAAGGTAGAATCCCAAGTGCAATATATAAGTCAGCAAAGGACTTATTAAACCACGAGAAGACTACTTATTATGAAAGGATGGCATTCATTATACGGGTACCTAGTATAACTAAAACAATAAATGGTAATACACTAGCTTTAATGATTGGTGGGGTGAGAAGTTATAACAGGGAGAACCTCTATTCAAAAAAGTCAGTAGAGAAATTCCAAGTTTTTATTGGTTTTCAAAATTTAATTTGTTGCAACTTATGTATTAGTACGGATGGGTTTTCTTCTGAAATGCGTGTAGGTAGTGTAAATGAGCTAGCAGGCAAGGTGCAAGACTTAATGATGGGTTATGATGCAGAAAAGCATTTAAAACAGCTGGAAACCCTCTCTGAGTATAGCTTGACTGAATCACAATTCGCACAAATGATAGGGAAGGCTAAGCTGTACAATTATATCTCAAAAGAGAATAAAGCTAACATACCAGAACTGTTACTGAATGATGGTCAGGTTTCCACTATTGCAAAAGATTTTTACCAAGACGAAAGATTTTGTATGAATGATGGTAACATTAACCTCTGGAATGTATACAACCTTTTCACATCAGCTAATAAGAGCAGTTATATTGACACCTTTAGTGATAGGAATGTAAATGCCTTTGAGTTTACAAATGGACTAGCACAAACTCTCAATGGTGAATCCAATTACCATTGGTTTTTGAGTTGATTGTTTCTCAGCTATCTGTATGATAGCTGAGATTTTTTTTAACTTATATTTTCTAATGTTTTCTTATTCCCTGTATTAGAATAGAATTCACCTACACAGTAATTAGGGTTATTGAACTCTTCTGGAATATAGGAAGTAGTATATATAATTTGATAAGATTCATTAGGGTAATTACTGGCTTTCTGTACTATCAGTCTCTGGAAATTCTTTGCTCTTATTTCTTCAATACCATTATCTTCCATATTATCACAAAGTATGAATCTAGGAAACCTCATTTCTGGAATTTCTAAACTAGCAAAGAATAAAGCAAATCTTACAGTGTTCTTGAGATAAAAGTTTGAACTGGCAGAAAATCTTTTTTGTTTGTCATCTACATATATAGAATTACTACCGTAATCAATATGAAGTGATTTTGCCTCTTTGAATCCATCTTCTCTATTCAAATCTTCGTGTAGAAGATTCAAAGCAAAACTCTCAACTTTCTTAGAAGTGTTAGCTGCTAATTCGTTTTGGGCATATTCTTGGTGCTTTATTACTTCATTAAGACTTTTGAGCTTAGTTTTTAGAGTAATTAAATCTTCTTGAAATTGTTGAAACTTAGTTGCTGTTTCCAATAAAGTAGAGAATTGAAGTATTTGACCATCCATTTCCCCCATCTCTCTTAAAAGTAAGTCTATCTTCTCATCTCTTACGCTCTGTACATCTTTCATAGAGTCATTTACAGCACGTTGGGCAGAGGTTAGTTCTGAATCAAGCTTTTCTTTCTTTGCTTTTAAATTAACAAGTTGAGCTTTTTGTCTTTCTCTTATCTTTTTTGATTCAATTATTTGAAAGGAAATCTCTTGTTGCATCTTACTCAGCGCTGTTGTAGCTTCTTTAGTCTCTATGGGTTGTTTACATAAGTTACAATCACCTTCCTTCGCTTTTTCAAGAGTAGAAAGACATTCAGGGCAAAATGATAAAGGTATCTCACGTAATCCCTCCTTAGTTTTTAGTGAATTTTTTATTGATTTAATTTTTCCTTCCAGCATTTCAAGAAAAAAAGTAGTGTCTTGAATCTCATAGTCCAATGTGAAAATCTCATCAGCTTGCTTTTCCGAAGATACTCTAAGAGCCAATGCTACCTTTTGAAGTTTTTGAAATTCTAATTTTGTGTTTTTTGTATATACAACCCTTTTCTTATTTGATTTATAGTTTTCTATTTGTAGCCCTATTTCATCTTTATTAATACGAAGGTTTTCAATAGTGGTTAATAGATGTGAAGGCTGAAGTAATAAGGGGTTATCTGATAATCTCTTCATTCCTTTAATTTCACTCTCTAAGATTTCAATTTTCTTTAGTGTATCTTTTTTACTTAATCTATTCGAATAAAGCTCTTCATTATATATTCCTAATAGCAACTCTGCTATTGTTTTTCTGGTAAGTGAAGAATCAAATTGTTCATATAAAAAAAGTGAATTGGTTGGGGAGTCTTGGTCTACGTATAGTAGTCTCAAAATCTGATGCATTGTAATATTGGCATCACCATATACAATAGGCAAATTTAAACTTTCAAATAGAAGGTTAGAGTAACTTTTTTTATTTGTTGTTGTACTGTATGGATATTTTGTCCACTGTCCAGGCTCTGTGACTTTAATGGCATCATTTAACTCACCCCAATAGATATACATAGGTTGATTTGGAGATTGAGAAACCTCTCTCTTAATAGTGGCAATCAGACCATTAAGATTAACTTCAGCAAGAACTGTTTCACACTCTAAAGCTTCTTCAACCCAATTTGTAAATGAGCCTCCAAGGACATAAAAAATAAAATGAGAGATTGTAGATTTCCCACTACTATTCTCACCTCTAATTATATTTACACCTTTTTTAAATTTTTCATAGTAAGCTACCTTACCTGAATGTGTGTATATTTTTAAACTGTTTAATACTAATTGATTATTCATCGTAATGATATTCAGATAAGTTAGTACGTGCTTTTAGTCCATTGCTGCCATAAAAATCCATATGATAAAAATATGTAGTAAGAATCTTTAAGACATTACTTTCTCTAACCTCAAGATGTATGTCAATATCACTAATCACAGATATCAATTTATCTCTATCAGTTACCTTAACCCTGCCAGTTGAGTTAAAACTTTTATCAATTATTCCATAAGAAGATAATTTACTAAAAGCTGCAAGCTGATATGGACTCATTCGTTCAAAAAGCTTTCGGGAATTTATTATTTTTCTGTAGGGATTGTCTCTTTTAGGAAAAAGCTTTTTTATCTCTCTGTCTTCAGGTTTAGTGCCAAATCTTATTTTCTCAATTTCATAAGGAAAAGCCATGTAGAAATCCCATATCCTTAGCCTCTCATATTCAACCGAATCATATTGCATATGATTTAGTAGAACAAGAATTCTATAAATGGTGTGGTTTAAATCAAATGCTTCATTATATGTTATCATGCTATCCACTTAATATGACATCTTCCCGTGAGGTAATAAATCATTCCTTTTATTTCTTCTGGGTTAAGATAAAGTACATTGTCTTCAGAAGCTTCTTTGCTTAATAACTCATAGATAGGGTTAATAATCTCTTCATAAATGTCATTTTGAAGTTCTATTACATCTTTACCTTCATTAAGTAAAGGAAGGATTTTAGCCCTAAATAGCTCAGAAATTTGTGCCAATAGAAGTACAAAAATTCGTTGAGCAGATTGATATTCTTGATAGTGGTAAAGTTTTTTTGCAAACTTCTGTTTCACAACTTCAGCATTTTCAATATAGTTGTTTGTACAGCCAGCATCATTAAGCTTTGCTTCTAGTCCTATTACATCTTTTTCTATTTGGTAAGCCGTTAATTCAAAACATATCTGCTTTATCTTATCTTCATTGCCATATTCTGTAGACAAATCCCTAAAAAGTCTTCTTATATGACTTATTTTAACCTGTTTAGGGGCGTTTACTATCTTATCTCTACCTACAACATCACCACTTTCTGTTTCTATGTTTTTTTGTGAAATTTTCTTAGTCATAAGTTTAGCTAATTTTATCTCTACCTACAACATCACCAGATTTCGTTTTAATATTTTTCTGTGTAACCTTGTTAGATTTTTTCTTTGATACTACAACTTTGTAGGTTAGAAAAGAACCGCCAATTATTGCTAAAACTACTGGGACTATATACTCTAAATTATTTTTTACAAATTCAATCATAATGGTAAATTAAATTTATTAATGATAAGGTAATTGTAATGTATTTTAAGAGGGGAGAAGTTCAAAACTACATTATTTTATAGATTAAAAAAAATTAGTCACTGTTAATGTGAGCGCACCAGACCCTTAAAGTACCCCCCCGTAACATTATAGATTAAAATCTTCCCCACCCCAATCTGACACAAAAGCATTTTTCTCAGGCTAATAATTAAAACTATACAGTTGAGGTCTTCTTTGTAATCTACGGGTAATGTTTTAACGTATTATTTATTCTAGGTTAGGTTTTAGCATCTGTTCTACAGGTATGTTTAAGTATGCTAACCCGTGAGCCATTAAATTGAACCCCTCACTGCCACGTGCACAGTCCGCACTAATTACCCTTGCTAATTATGGCAGATTATAACAATCTGTACCTTACAGTATTTAAACAGTTTGCAATACAAGGTGATAGTTGTAATTGAACAGGTTTAAGTAATTCAGTAAGGTTTTTTCAACTCAAAATTAGTATACAATGGTACGAATTATTGGATTTAAAAGAAGAGAGAAAGAGGATGGTACACCATTCTTTACTCTAGAATTACAAGGTGGTGTAGAAATGGTTAAGTCTTTAGAGACAGGACAGTTCTACGCTACAGCAAAGAAAGCAAATGTTACAAGTACATTTGATGAGGCAACCTGCAAAGCCTTAATAGGTTCTGAAATGCCAGGTAAAATAGTTAAAAAGGTGGTTGAGCCTTATAGCTATGTTGTAAAGGAAACAGGAGAAGAACTTGTCCTTAATCACAGATGGATATTTGTCCCAGAAGGAGATGAGGAAACTATTCAAGATGAAGCTATTGACCAACTAATGGCTAATCCATCTAGTTTCTCCCGTAATGGGCAACAAGAATTAGCTGAACAGGCTATTTAGTATTAATTAATCCTTCCAGTTTTGTGTGAGCACTATATACGTGTATATACAAAACTGGAAGGATTTTTAATTTTCAGTCTTATGGAAGTTTCAGAAATAAAAGTATCCTACACAAATACCAACAAGGAAAAAGTAAGGATAAAAGATAGCAGGACAAGCTATGAAGTAGTATTGTCCCATTGGGACTTGAACATTATTGAGTTTATGGAAGAAGTGAAGGTATTACTGTTGGATAGAGCCAGCAATGTTCTTGGGATTTATGACTTAGCTAGGGGAGGTACTGCAAGTTGTATTGTGGATATAAAGATTGTTCTTAGTGTAGCCTTAAAGACTCACGCATCTTCCATTATATTAGTACATAATCATCCTACAGGATACTTAGTGCCTAGTAAAGCAGACAAGAGCCTAACCACTAAAATAAAACAAGCTTGTGAGTATGTGGATTTAGTCTTGCTTGACCACTTAATAATAAGTAAAGAGAGCTACTATAGTTTTAGTGATGAGGGTTGCCTGTAAAAAGAAAGCAAACACGCACTAGCTTGTAAAGCTACATTTATTGCTATTTCCTGCTGTAGGGAAATAAAGTAGATATAATACTATAGCCAAAATGAGTTTTTATTTTGGCTTTTTAATGGGAAAATGTGATGCTCTTTTGTAGAGTAGTTTCCACAACTTGGTTTTAGGGCAGTTATAAAACGTAATTGCCAAATAGCCAAAACTTATTATTTGTAAATTGCTTTAAATTTTTTAGTTGTGGCTCTAATTACAAATTTCTCATACAACTCCATTGTCAATAATTTAGATATTATTAAGAGACAAGATATTTCTGAAGATTTTTTTTGCAAGAATATTTATGATAACCCCACTTTGTATAGTATTTTCAACAAGCTATATTTAAGAAAAATATATATTAATGCTTATATTCTGAGAAATGATTTTGAACCTAAGTATTTTAAAAAGGTACCTATTAAAGAAGATAAATATACTCACGTTTTTTCTAGAGGTGGAAAGCCTACGTATCATATTTATGAAGACTGTCAGTCATTAAACAATAGCTACAGAGATTTTGTTGTGCCATTTATTGACCCTAAAAGAGAACTTACTTTGAACGAGGTTAAACTTGTTAAGGAGTTTAGAAATTGGTTTATTTATAAGGATTTTAGATATAAATTAGAATCTAAAAACGTTAAAATGGATGATATAGTTTTTGACTACAACAACTATTTTGCAAAAAAACACAACTTGAAGACATTGCCGCTAGACTATACTTTCAAAACAAATATTACAAATTCTGGCTTTATAGGTATTCAATCATCATTTGATGTTAATAGTTTTAAAAATGAAATAGAGGATATATTATATGCTAGTGATATAATGTGTCAGGACGAGAATCTTCTAAAAATGAGGAATTTTGATTGGATGAGAAAATTGCCCAAGGAAGAATTGCTAGCAAGATTATATCAAATCTTTGATAAGAATTTTATTGATAATTATGGTGAGGTAAATATTCGTGATTTTATGAATAAGCATTATAAACTTAGAGAAAGTGCATTCAAAAAGACAATCAACTATTTGAAATGGACTTATGGTCTTAAAAACAAAAGCTTTAATGAAGTTAATTTAGAGCATTTTGGTTTCAAGCTATGTTCTTTTTGTGAAACTCAGTCCATTGCTATTTGATTTATTAAATAAGAAGAAAGCTATATTAATGCCAAATCTATATTAGGATAAATCAACATCTAATAAGTCTTTCATTGGCACTTCAAGAGCTTTACTCAGCCTATAAATTGTAAAAAGAGTAATATTACTTCTACCAGCTTCAAGTCTAGAAATATTATTAGGGTCAGTAGTAATTTCCATTTTTGCAACTAGTTCAATCTGAGTTAATCCCTTTGAAATCCTTATCTCTCTTATCTTTTTACCAACTTTTTCTAAAACAATTTCTTTAGTCATACCTATCTTATTTGATAGGTTCAATTAATCTCTTAAATTTGTTCTAACACATATCGTATATGATAGTATATGATGTTTCACAAATACACTAAACAGTACTTTTCTCTTAACAATTAAACTATACAACACTATGGAATTAACACCAACTATTACAATAATCATTACAACACTAGTTTCAATATCTATTTTAGCCGTTCTATTTACTGGTATTTCTTACTTGGAAAAAGGCAAAAATAAAAGGAAGCTTTTTCAGGATACAAAAAACTTAATCTACACTACAATAATTCTCTTTGTCTTAGTTACTATCTTGCTATTAATTTTAGAACTCTACTTTAATATTCAAATGGGTTCATCTTTGATGTATGTCATAATAGGTGTTATAAAGATAATTATAGCCTTCTACGTAGCCAGAGAAGCTAAGAAGCAAAACAGAAGTTATGCTTTATGGTTTATACTTGCATTTATTGAGTTTCATTCTGCGCTAATAGCATTAGCATTAGGAAAAACAATATACAAAGTCCCTAATAGCAGTAAACTCTTGTTTGATGAGTTAACAGATAGTGCAAAAGAGAAAGTATCTTCTCTTAGAGAGCTAACTTCTAGTGTACGTAAATCAGATAACTCTATAGCAATTGAAAATGAGTATGGAATTCCACTAATGAAAATTAAAAGAGAGTATTCTACTGAATTTAATGAACTCCTAAAGAATACAAAGAAACAAGAGCACAGGAATATTTCATTACAAAAATATGAGAGAGCTTATAAAGCAGGTATAATGGATAAGGAAGAATATGATTCTAAAATTGCTAAATTAACAAGCGAATGAATTTTGGCAATACTTAGTATAGAATTAATTAATAATATCCTGTTCAATGCAGAGCTTAGTTTATTAACAAAACTACATATGGAAATAGAGAAACTACCATTTAAATTAGGTATGTATTATGAAAATTTGAGGCTTGATTTGAAAGTTGAAGAGGCAGCTGATAGATATACTGTATTCAGATATACAAAAGATGATATACAGGAGTTTGAAGGGTTTGAGGTTACAGATGTGTTTTTATACTTCAATTTGGATGTCTTATTTCAAGTAGAAATGTATTTAGAGCAAGGTACATTGAAGTTCGAGAAATTTCATAAAGTAGAAAATGAAATATCAATTCGAGGTAGTATAGAGAATAGTACTAAATTAATTGAGTTTACTTATAGTAAAGATAAAATATGGAGAGATTTGTAAAATTTAGACTTAGGTCAAACATAGGTCAAACATTTTAGCATATCATAAGTTAAGATGTATTAGAATATGAAAGATAGAATTTCCTAAAACACAGAGAAACAGGCTATTTACTAGTATTTGCTAAAATGTGAAACACCTAAAGGACAGACTGTTAATCAGAGGATCCTTGGTTCGATCCCAAGAAGAGGAGCGCAATGAAACCCTTCACAGAAATGTGAGGGCTTTTTTATGCGATTTATTTAAGTTTTATTATCCACGAATGCCGGCTGTAGAATGACTTAATAGACGCGCCTATTTAAAGGAAAGCGAAATGTTAAGATTCTTCTCAATAATGTGAAAGCATCTTTATTGAAAAACTGGCGTGACTTATTTTAGCGATGTGTTGTTTCTCTCATTGTAAAAAAACTGTTTCGGCGTGTTGAACTTGCCCGCAGTAATCCAGTAGAGATCATAAGGGTGAAAACCTAAAAAGAGCCACACTTTTGTGCAGCCCTTTTTAGATTTAGCTAGAATTATATCAAAGCGTACATCCTATTTATCTTTAAAACCATTTTACTTTTTAATCACTCTTTTAATTACATTAGCCTGACCCCCATTTATATGAACCATGTAAATCCCAGAAGAAAGCTCTGAAATGTTGATTTCTACGGTATTGCTAGTATTTGCTATTTCAACGTTTTGCACCAAGATACTATTCATGTTGTATATCTTGATACCTTCTATTTTTGTAGTTGAACCAGTACTAATTATGATCTGCTCATTCGCAGGGTTTGGATATAAGCTAAAGGTATCCGAAAAATTGGTTTCATTAATCGCTAATAGTTCAGTTCCGGAAAACGCTATTTCAGCAAAACCTGTAAACATGTCTCCGTGATTATTTAGTACTTCTATACGAATAAAAGAGGCTTCTAATGCTGTGAAGTCAAACATTTCTGGTGTTGATGGGCCTGTTGTTATTTGTGCAAAGGTGGTTGGTCCTCCAGGAATTAACGTATATGTTGTACCATCTGTTGAAGCATAAACCATAACATCTTTTATTCCCGTGGTACCATCCGTTCCGGGCCCACCAGCATTTTGATTCCAAAAAGAAAACCCATCAACTAAATACAGTCCGCCAAGGTCAAAATCAATCATTCCAGAAACATCTTGACTAATCCAAGAATTGCCTGGATTTGACGGTTCATGAGTAGCACTTAAGCTTGGAAAAACGTCGAGACCAGTTCCATTTAATGCATTCAATATATCTGTTCCTGCAGGGGCAAGAGTTGATGTTGCAGATACAGGATTGATAACGTTCTCTATTGCTACTTCAGCTCCAGAGAAAGCAACCTCAGAAAAAGCCACATAAGTAGGTTCGCCCCAATTGCTAAGTACGTCAAAACGAATAAAAGACGCCATCACTTCAGGGAAAGAAATTGTTTCTTGTGCACATGGGGCACACAAGGCTTGTGCAAACACATTAGGTGCACCAGCAATTGGAGTAAAAGTTACACCATCATTGGAAGAAGAAATAATTACGTCTTGTATTCCATTTTCTCCAAGAACTGGGCCAAAAAAGTTTTGATTCCAGAACGCTATACCGTCCACTAGATAGGAGCCTCCAAGATCAAAATCAATAGTGCCAGGCTCGTTGTTTGCCACAAATGAATTGCCAAACACAGACATTGCATGTGAGGTTGTCAAGCTTGGAAATTCATCCAGCCCACTTCCATTAAAAGTACTAACCAAGCTTGTGTCAAATTGAGGTACAAGTGTTGTTGAAGCTGAAACAGGGATTATAATATCCTGCGCTTGCAGTGATGTCATTATGAATAGGAGTCCAAGTGACATAATAGAGTGTAGTTTTTTCATAATATATAAATTGTAGTTAGTAAAAAGCAGTATTGCTTAATACAAATGTAGACTGATAACCAATACATTAAAGGGTTTATTTATCTAGTGGTGGCTTGGTTTATCCAATGGCGTTTCTATTGTACCAACGGTTTATTAAGCGGTAGATTAGCTTTGTTGGAAAAAGAAAATGCGGTAATTGTCGTATTAAGAGGTAATTTTACCTGCGTCAAACCAGGCTAAGAATTGTTTTTTTCTTCTCCTAGAAATGGAGATCTTTAGGTCATTAGAAAGTATTACAAAAACACCTTTGACCTCAATGATATGCTCCCTATTTAGAATATGAGATCGATGACATCTATAAAACCCCTTGGAGTCAAGTAATTCTTCCAAATCACTCAATGTTTTTGTCACTAGTTTTTTAGTGCCATTCTTTAGATGAATATAGCTGTAATTTCTATCTCCTTCAATATGTACAATGTCTCTTAAAATTAATTTCAAAGCACCGTCCTGTGTTTTTAAAATCAGCATGTGATTGGCAACATCTTTAGTACTACTGTTTTGTACTGCCAAAGCTATATTCTCTCTTTGGGGTATTGTTCTACTGTGGGTTTTGTATCTCTTAAATGCCTTTTTTAATTCGCCCAGATCAAGTGGCTTCAGCAAATAATCGAGTGTATTAAATCGAATGGCCTTGATAGCATAATGACTATAGGAAGTAATAAATATAATTTGAAATTTTATGTCTGAAAGCTGAGCGAGCATTTCAAAACCTGTCATGTCAGACATTTCAACGTCGAGAAAAATAAGTTCTGGGGAATACGAGGCAATTTTCTTCAAGCCTTCTCGACCACTGCTGGCAGTAGATAATAACGCTACCTCCGGAAAATGCTGGTCTAATTTATCCTGGAGCAACTCCACTATAAATGGATCGTCATCGATAATCAGGCATTTTATTTTTTCAGTATTCATGGATTAATATGTTGTGCTAAATAATTGGTCAATCTTTCAGGTAACAGGGCAGTATCATTTACAATACGTGTTTTTGTGGTTGTTTAAGGGATTGGTCGTTTTTTAAATAATATTTGCTTTTAGACTCTTGCTTTTAGACTCTTGCTTTTAGACTCTTGCTTTTAGACTCTTGTTTTTAACTCATTAAATATAGGTCTAATCAATTCTTCAATGGTATATGGTTTAGGAATATAATTATCCATACCTACTTTATAACAACTGTCAATTTCAGTTTTCATTAAACTAGCGGTCATCGCAATTATGGGAATTGAAATGTCTCTATTTTCCAATTTTTCAATTTCCCTGATTTTTTTGACGGCTTCAAATCCGTTCATTTCGGGCATTTGTACATCCATTAAAATCAAATCATACGTATTCTTCTTAAATTTTTCGACGGCTAAGGCGCCATTTCCAACGGTAGAAATACTTACACCATTTATATAATATGATAAATCGTCCTGCGCGATCATTTGGTTAAACGGGTTATCTTCGGCAATAAGAATATGAATTCCTTGCAATGATGCTGTCATCATTTTTAATTTTTCTTCAGAAATAAGATCTGTCTCCTCTTCGCCTGCATTTGCAATTTGTAATGGTAGTGTAGCGTAAAAAGTGCTTCCGCTTCCTTCAGTACTTTCTAGCCAAATTTTTCCTTTTTGCAATTCAACTAGTTGTTTTGAAATACTTAGCCCCAATCCGGTACCTCCAAAATGGCGTGTTGTAGAATCTTTGGCCTGTTTAAAAGCACCAAAAATAGATTCTTGCTCCTTTTTTGGAATACCTATTCCGGTGTCATTTACTTCAAACTGAAGCTGTTCATCTTCTATACTTACAGAAATGTTCACACTCCCTTTCTGCGTAAATTTGATGGCATTCCCGGCTAGATTAATCAAAATCTGATTCAATCGAGTTGGATCTCCCATTACGAAACCTGGAACCTCATTTGCAACGTTATTAGACAACGTTAATCCTTTTTCTTCCGCTTTGTATTTTAAAATTTGACATACATTTTCTACAACCAATCTAGGGTTCATAGGGGTGTTTTTAATTTCTAATTTTCCAGCTTCTATCTTAGATAGATCAAGCACATCATTCAAAATAACGACAAGGTTTTCAGAACTCGTTCGCATGGCGTTTAAGTATGCATCCTGAGTAGAAGGATGCTCGTTACGTTCTAATATTTTTATCATGCCAGAAATGGCGTGCATTGGTGTCCTAATTTCATGGCTCATATTTGCAAGAAACTGTTCCTTATATTTTTCAGATTGCTCCACTTTATTCTTTTGTTCCTCAATAACCGCTTTCTGCTTTCGCGTTACTTTAAGGCGATTAAAAATTATGAATGCCAGTATTGAAATTAGAAACAAGCCAGCTCCAATGGCCCAGGATATTTTACGCTGAGCGTCTGCCTTAGCGGCTTCTATAGCAATCTCTTTTTGATTTTCAAGGTCATCTAAAGCCTTTTGCTTTTCATACTCAGATTGAACTTGTAATTCAATAATTGCTTTTTGATTTTCCTTACTATTTAAGCTATCTCTCATTTGAAAATGAAGCTCATTCATCTCAAATGCTTTTTTATAATTTTCTATAGACCTATAGCTTTTAACAAGGGTTCTAGAGGCCAGGCTAATGCCCATCACATCATGAGTGGTCTGGAAAAAGGCTAATGCCTCATTCCCGTATGAGATCGCCTGGGTATGTTTCCCTTGGTCCGCAAGAATAATTCCTATTTCCTGCTTTGCAGATGCAGCAACGTTTTCATTTTTAGTTTTTTTGGCTAATTTTAAACTTTTAGTTGCGTATTCTAATGCGCGTTCTAGATTGCCTTCATCATAATAAATACGCCCTATATTCTGAGAAATACCAGCGATATATGGTGTATTTCCCGTTTCCTCAAAATGCGCTAAAGCTTTCTCTAAATATTGCAATGCTTTTTTAGGATCACCTTTGATTGCATAAACGCCACCTATATTTGATAAACACCCTGCCAAAAGTGTTTTGTTCCCGGTTTTTTCAAAGTAAACTTGGTTTATGGTAAGAAATTTAAGTGCTTCATCCGGATTTCCTTGTTGCATATAAATATTTGCCATCAAGGACTGTACTTTTACAATATTATATTGATTGTCAAGGGCTTCAAATATTCTTTTAGATCGATTAAGGTGTTCTAAACCAGAGGCTAGGTCGCCTTTCCTAACATAATTTTCACCAATAGTAGCTAAGCTTTTTCCAATTGTTAATGTGTCTTGTATCTCTTCACTTAAGCTCAAAATTTGCAAATTATAATCTAGTGCTTTTTCTAAATCACCTTTTAATTCAAACATTCTAGAGATATTGCCTAAGGTGTTTATTTTGGATTTTTTATCACTAAGCTCTTCAGATAATTTTAATGCACTTGTAAGAATATCAAATGCTTTATCAGGATCACCTTTTAATAAATATACATCACCTTGTGCGTTTAAAGCACGTACTTGAAACTCTTTATTTTTGATTGATCTTGCAAAATCGTATTGCAACTGTGCATAATAGAAAGCACTATCTGGATTCTTAAACCGATACCCCTCTTGCGATATCTCTTGTACAGCGTTTAGGCGGTCAATGTCAGGCTGGGAAGTGTCTTCCCAGACGAACATCAAAGAATCTTGTTTCACTTTTGTAAATGTTTGTGCTTGTGTGTTTAAACAAAAACCAAAAAGTACTATTGCTAAGAAAAAGTGTTTTGATTGCATCTGGTTAGTTATTAGAAATTTTCTTCCAAGACGAAAGCTACGTCTTTTATAGCTATGTGTAACTTCATTAGAATATTATTTACCAAAGAGCTTAAATCCTCAAATGGCATCGTTTCATATTCAAGCTCCAATCTTCGAATGGGTTGTACAATATCTTTGATTCCAAAAAATTGTAATTGTGGACTCATTTGATGTAATAATTGTCTTGTCTTTTTTCTGTCTCCTACTTTCAAACTCTCTTCTAAACTTTCTATCCGTGGCGGAATTAACTCTTGAAATTGAAGTAAATATTTATAAACAATGCTAGTATCACCTCTTGATATTTTAATTAATTCTTCTGGGTTAATAATAGTGGTATTCCAGTGTATATCCATGTATAAGCTGCCTTAGCCATTTTAGTTTGGCTAATAGTGCCCCCAAGGTACGTCTTAAATAGTAGGGCGAGAAAAGGCTTTGTCCTAACGGTTGATCCTGCGGTCAACAACCGTTTGATTGCCAGAATAACCATTTGATAAAACTATAAATAAATCCAGAGCAGGTCAATTAATGATTCCTGAACTAGTTTAAAAATTTGAGCAGTTAAGTGGCATAAAAGAAGCAACAAAAACATTCAAAATATAAATTAAGTACGGTGCATCTGTAGTAAATAAAAAAGCTCCTTTCCGTATTAACTGAAAGGAGCTTCATATTGAATCTATATGTTTTATTGAAGCACCAACTTCTTGGTCGTTCTTAGTGCGCCATCTTCACTAGTTATTTTTAATAGATATACACCAGCATTTAAGCTACCTCTTTGTATTATAACGGTATAGGAGTTAGACTGTAAAGACCATACTTCTCTTCCTAATGAGGTTGAAATGAGGGAGAATCATCTATCTAAATTTAGTAAACTCATTAGGCTATTTTTTGAATATTCAAGAAGACGGGAAATTACCCTAAATGAAGAAATATTGCTACTTAATCATTATCTAGAAATAGAAAAAATGAGATTTGAAGATAAACTGTCTTTTGAGATAATGGTTGTCACTATTATGGATATTGAAGATTACAAAATACCAACGATGATTTTACAACCCATTGTTGAAAATGCTGTTAATCATGGCATCTTTCACAAAATAAGTAATGGCAATATATTAATTGAGTTTAAAGAATTACAAAATAAGAATGCTTATTCCGTTTTAATACAAGATGATGGAATAGGTATTAATAAAGCAAAAGGAATCTATAAAAACGCATCTAAAAATTATCAATCAAAATCTTCTGTAGTTTTAGCAGAACGATTAGCCATGTTACAACAAAGCAGCGATTGGAATATTACATACAGCATAAAAGACTTGGGAGACAGCGCAACTAAGACTGGAACCGAAGTTTTGCTAACTTTTCAAAAACAATCTTATGACTAGTATAGACACCGTTATAGTGGATGATGAGCCCAAGGCGCCCACAATTTTAAAAAATAAGATAGAACGACTTTGTCCAGAGTTAAACATTGTGGCTACGTGCCAGAATGCTAAAAAAGCAATGGTTTTTCTAGACACAGCCATGCCAGAAATAAGTGGCTTTGATTTACTCGAAAATATAGAAAGCCCCATTTTTAAATCATTTTTGCTACGGCTTTTGATGATCATGCCATAGAGGCAATTAAACATTGTGCTATAGGATACCTAGTAAAACCTATAGATAATGAAGATTTAATAGAAGCAGTAGCCAAAGCAAAAGAAAACATAGACGAAAAAAATGCGCTTCAAAAAAATAAAGCCATTATTGAAAATTTAGGGACCAAAACCCTTCAAGATAAGAAGGTCATCATCCCTTCTCAAGACGGATTAGAGTTTATTGCCATTAGCGACATTAAACATTGCGAAGGTACAGATGGGTATACCAAAATACACATCAACAACCGTAAACCCATGATGAGTGCTAATAGCATTGGACACTTTGCTAAAATGTTTGAACAACAAGAATTTTATTTGCCACACAAATCTCATCTCCTTAATCTAAATTATATTGATAAATACTTAAATGGTGGTTGCGTGGTTATTGGAAATGAAAATATTCCTGTCTCGAGAAGTAAAAGAGCTCCGTTTTTGAAAATGATTAAAAATACATAATGATTTCAATGAGAACTAATTAACGGCTTCCTCAATTGGGATCCACTCAAAAAAGAACAATGGGTATTAGAAGTAACTATTTGATTATCAGAAATGGAATGATTCTTCCAGTAAATTAGTTATATCAACAAACTCTACAGCAATAGGGACCTTTTCCTCCATCGCTATTATTCCATTAAAGTCAACATCAAAATAGAAGGATTCAAAATAATAGCGTTTATCCTTGTACATTCCGTGATGTTCAAATACTTCTAATTGCTTTAAATCTTTCAAAGCACATCCAGCGGCCTTTAACAAAGCTTCTTTCCGTACCCAAAACCAATAAAATCGCTCCAAAGAATTTTTAGCTTCAATAATAGAACTCCACTCCGTTTGCGTAAATAAATAGTTGAATAGTTTTAAATCAATATTTTTCTTCTTCTCAATATCAATTCCAACAGAAAACTTGGTACCAAAAATTAGTGCAACGTACCAATTGCTGTGAGAAATGGAGAAATTATAAGTCGTAAAACTCGGTTTTCCAAGTTCAGAGTAGCGTATTTCTTCCAATAAAGAAGTGGAAATGCCGTTTTTAAACAATGCTTTTTTCAACAACAGTCGTCCAGTAATGTAACTCAAAGAATCGACTTTGTCTAAATACCTGTTCGCCCTTTCCCACGTGGATTCAGGAAGGTTTTTTAGCAACATTTCTTTGGTGAAAAAAGTGTTGCTTTCTGGCATTTTTACGATCGATATTTTTTGCATCCAATCCTTTTGTAAAATATTTATGATAATATATCAAATAGTCTCCGCTATAATTCATTATTTTTGGTACCAGATTTTAACAAATAGTACCGAACAGTCAAATTTAAGTAAAGTAAATGATTACGAAAGAATATATCGTAAAGATAACCACTCAATTATACTTAAAAAATGGTGTGAAATCTGTAACTATTGCAGACATCAGTAAGGAATTGAGCACCTCAAAACGGACGATTTATAATCATTTTATAGATAAAACTGATTTAATGCAAGCTTGTGTAGAGCAATATCTAGCGGGCATTAGAAGTAATAACGACGAAATCATTAACACCTGTAGCTCTGCCATTGAAGCAATGGGAATGATTCAACAACAAATTTTGAAAAGGGCAGATTATAGCAATTCAAACTTTTATAAAGACATACTAAAATATTATCCTAGTGTTTTAAAAGACTCTTATGAAAAGAATGTAGAATTTGCCTTTCGCGAATTGCTGTATCTATCTAAATGGGGTGTAAAAGAAGGCTTGTTCAGAAAAGATATGGATTCTGAAGTTACAATGGCTGCAATTCAAACACTGCTAAAATTGTGTAACAATTCAAAAATATTTCCCTCCAAACAATTTTCGAAAGCCAGACTTACTGAAGGTATTATGGTTGCATACCTAAGAGGGTTTTGTACCGAAGAAGGTCTTTTGGAAGTTGAAAAACAAAAACACCTTTACTTAAACATAGAATAAAAAAATATGGACACTATCAATAGTTCACTTAAAAAAACTCCAGTAGCAATTATTGGTTTGTCTGCTATGTTTGCGGATGCAAGCAATGTAGCTGAATTTTGGAACAATATTATCAATCAAAAAGATAGTATTGTAGATGTTCCTGAATCGCGTTGGAAAATAGAAGATTACTATGATGCTGACCCTAGAGTGGCAGATAAGACCTATTGTAAAAAGGGCGGTTTTATACCTGATGTAGACTTCAATCCAATGGAATTTGGTTTGCCTCCAAACATTTTAGAAGTTACAGACGCATCTCAGCTACTGTCCTTAATAGGGGCTAGAGATGCTTTTGAAGACGCTGGTTATGGTAGAGAATCTGATAAATTTACAGCGCTTTTAAAAGAAAGAACTGGTGTGATCCTAGGGGTTGGAGGAGGTCAAAAATTAATTACTCCTCTTACCTCTAGGCTGCAAGCTCCTATTTGGGAGGCAGCCTTGAAGAGTAGTGGAATTAGCGATGCGGATATTCCACATATTATTGAAAAAATGAAGAAAGCATATATAGGATGGAATGAAAATTCTTTTCCGGGTATGTTAGGAAATGTTATCTCAGGTCGAATCACCAATCGTTTTGATTTAGGGGGGATTAACTCTGTGGTGGATGCAGCATGTGCGGCTTCACTATCTGCTATTAAAATGGCAGTTTCTGAATTGATTGAAGGAAGATGTGATATGATGTTAACCGGTGGTGTCGATACAGATAACTCTCCGTTTATGTATATGTCTTTCTCTAAAACCCCTGCTTTTTCACAAAAAGGGAGTATTCGTCCGTTTGATACCGATTCTGACGGAATGTTGATCGGAGAAGGCGTTGGGATGCTAGTGTTAAAAAGATTAGAAGACGCAGAACGAGATGGAGATAGAATTTACGGTCTATTGACTGGAGTTGGCTCTTCTAGTGATGGTCGTTACAAATCAGTGTACGCACCGCGTCCTCACGGGCAAGCTTTAGCCATGCAACGCGCTTATGACGAGGCCGGCTACGATGCGTCTACGGTAAAATTAATTGAAGGTCATGGTACTGCAACTGGAGCTGGTGATGCTGCTGAGTTTGAGTCGATGTCTATGGTTTTTGGTAAAAGTGATCCTACACTAAACCATATTGCTATTGGTTCTGTAAAATCGCAAATCGGTCATACAAAGGCAGCCGCAGGTGCTGCTGGAATGATAAAAGCGGCTTTAGCTTTATATCATAAAGTATTGCCGGGTACTATAAACGTAACGAAGCCTCACGAAAAATTTGGGATTGAAAAATCTCCCTTCTATGTAAATGCTGAAACAAGACCTTGGTTTAAAAATGGAGTGCCTCGCAGAGCTGGTTTATCTGCTTTTGGATTTGGTGGGGTCAACGTTCATTTTGCAATGGAAGAGTATGAAAACAAGACTTCGTTTAAAGATAGAATGCATCAAACATTCCACAGTATTTATATAAAAGCTGCAGATGCTAGCGAATTGTTAACCATTAGTAAAAACACGATCGCTGGTTTAAAGTCAAAAGAAAGAACAACCGCATTTTACAATTTAAAAGAAAAGTCAAAGCAAGGCACTGCAAAACAAAACGAAGCTCGTTTAGGTTTTGTAGCTGAATCTTTGATTGATTGTATCGCCAATTTAGAAATAGCAGTAACACAATTAGAAAGTAACAAGGAGGCTTGGTCGCATCCAAAGGGAATATTCTTTAGACCCAATGGAATTTCAAGCACAGCGAAGGTTGCTTCATTATTCTCTGGTCAAGGTTCTCAATATGCTAATATGGGAAAAGAGGCGACTAGTAGTTTTGAAACTCTACAAAAAACTATTGCCGATTTTGATGCTAAAAAGGGAAATAATTTAGCAAATAAAATGTACCCAAAACCGGTATTTACAGTCGAGGATAAAGCAATTTTAGAAAAAAACATTACAAATACAGAATTTGCACAACCGGCAATTGGTGCCATAAGTTTAGGCTATTATAAGGTATTTAAAAATGCTGGTTTCGCAAGTGATATGGCGGCAGGACATAGTTTTGGTGAGCTTACTGCTCTTTGCGCATCAGGCGTACTCAGCGAAAGCGACTATATGACACTTGCAATTGCTCGTGGTAAAGCTATGGCAGGTGAAAATGTAAGTGGTGATGCAGGTACTATGTTAGCTGTTAAAGCTTCTGCTTTAGAAATTAAGCCTTTAATTGCTGGTATAACCGGTGTGTCTATAGCAAATATAAACGCATCAAACCAAATAGTTTTAGGGGGAACAACAGAAGGTATAACGAAGGTAAAAACACTTTTAGACACTAAAAAATTCCGCTCTGTTTTATTGCCTGTTTCTGCTGCTTTTCATACAGACTGCGTTGGACACGCACAAAAGCCTTTTGAGAAAAGTATAAAGGCTGTAAAATTTTTAAGCCCAGTACTTCCTGTGTACTCAAATTTTACTGGAGATGCATACCCAACTCAAGCCAGTGAAATTAAAAAAATCCTAGCACAGCATATTTTAAATTCGGTTGATTTTAAAAGTGAAATTGAAAATATGTACGCCGCTGGGGCAAGAGTCTTTGTTGAGTTTGGGCCGAAGTCTATTTTAACAAATCTGGTGAAAGATATCTTAGCAGATAAAGAACATTTTGTAGTAGCTACAAATGCAAAAGCGACTAAAAACAGTGATTTACAAATTAGAGAAGCTGCGATACAATTACAAGTTTTAGGATGTCAATTAGGAGCTATAGACAGCAACGCGCGTCAAGAATCTGCTCCCTTAGCCCAACCTAAAATGGCAGTTAAAATCGCTGGGAATAATTATGTGAGCCCAACAACGCAAAAAGCGTATAAAGATGTTTTAAATAACGGATTTAAAGTGAGCGGAGCAACAAATATTATTAAAACAGAAGAAGATATTAAGGAAATTGAAGTTATCTCAGAAGTTATAAACGCAGTTCCTACATATACAAATGAAGTTAGTTCAGACCAAGAAACAGAAGACGATATGATGGTAGATGTTATTAAAAGTGCCATTGATGGCATTAAAGAAAACCAATCTAAAACATTGGATATGTTCCAGACAATTTTGATGGAACAAAACAAACAAACGGCGCAATTATTAGGCCTGTTATCAGGAAATTATGCCCCTGAACAAAATGTTTTAGAAGCACCAAAAGCACCGTTAACTATGGCAAATTTGGCAGCTGTTACGGAATCTACAGAAACACCTATTCCGGTTCAGTCCTCAGCGCCAATAGCTAAGCCAGTAGCCCAAAAGGTTGTGAGCACAGCTCCTGCTGCTGAAAATTCGGAAATGCTAAACCTTATGTTAGGCGTAGTTGCAGACAAGACGGGATATCCTTCAGAAATGTTAGAATTAAGTATGGATATGGAAGCCGATTTAGGAATCGATTCTATCAAACGTGTGGAGATTTTTGGCGCTATTACTGAGCAATCAGATAAATTAACGGACATCAACCCTAACGACTTAACAGAACTTAGAACATTACAAGAAATTGTGGATTACATTTCCGCGAAAGCTGGAATAAGCGCTACTTCTGCGCCTGTTGCAACACCAAAAGAAACAGCTCCTGTTGCTGAAACTTCTGCTCCTGCTGCTACACCAATAGCTGAGCCAAGGACTCCTGCGGAAGGAAATTCAGAAATGTTAGACCTTATGTTAAGTGTAGTTGCAGACAAAACGGGATATCCTTCAGAAATGTTAGAATTAAGTATGGATATGGAAGCAGATTTAGGAATCGATTCTATCAAACGTGTGGAGATTTTTGGGGCCATTACTGAGCAATCAGATAAATTAACGGACATCAACCCTAACGACTTAACAGAGCTTAGAACACTGCAAGAAATTGTGGATTACATTTCCGCGAAAGCTGGAATAAGCGCTACTTCTGCGCCTGTCGCAACACCAAAAGAAATAGCTCCTGTTGCTGAAACTTCTGCTCCCGTTGCTACCCCAATAGCTGAAACAACGGTCTCTTCGGAAGGAAATTCAGAGATGTTAGACCTTATGTTAAGCGTAGTCGCAGATAAAACAGGCTATCCTGCTGAAATGTTAGAATTGAGTATGGATATGGAAGCAGATTTAGGAATCGATTCTATCAAGCGTGTAGAGATTTTTGGAGCCATTACTGAGCAATCAGATAAATTAACAGATATCAATCCTAACGACTTAACAGAACTAAGGACGCTACAAGAGATTGTGGATTACATTTCTGCGAAAGCTGGAATAAGCGCCACTTCTACTCCAGTTGCTGCACCAATAGCAGTGACTCCTGAAGTTGTGTCCAATGATTTGTCCTCTACTCCAGTAGTTGAAACGACTGCTCTTTCCGAAGGAAATTCAGAGATGTTAGATCTTATGCTCAGCGTAGTTGCAGACAAAACAGGTTATCCTGCTGAAATGCTAGAATTGAGTATGGATATGGAAGCCGATTTAGGAATCGATTCTATCAAACGTGTAGAGATTTTTGGAGCCATTACTGAGCAATCAGATAAATTAACAGATATCAATCCTAATGACCTAACAGAACTAAGGACCTTACAAGAAATCGTTGATTACATTTCCGAGAAAGCTGGGATTTCAAGTAAAAAAAAAAGCCTCAGCCTAGCGTAATTAAGGGTCAAAAAGATTCAGTCATCAAGGAGGATTCTTCAAAGCAAGAATTCTCTTTGCCTACTAACTTTCACAAGGTGCCAAGAAAATCGATTGGCTTAAAATTCATTCCTAAAGTAGATATATTAGTCCAAGACATTGCGGCCTTAAAACCTCTTGTAATTACAGATGAAGGAAGTGATTTGACGCTGGCTGTAAAGGCAAAATTAGAAAGTGAAGGGTATACTGTTATCGTAATTCAATTCGATACTTTCAAAAAGAATGCGTCTATAAAAAATGGAATTCCTGTTTCAGAAATAAACGATCAAAATATAAAAGCTGCAATAGATACGATCTTGGTTAAAAATGAAATTGGCGCTTTTATTTATTTACATCCACATTTTACATTTTCGGGACATAACTTCACACAACATTTTGACAGAGAACGCTCCTTGCTAAAAGCAACGTTCTTATTGGCGAAATATTTACAAGCCCCCTTAAATACTGCGAGCAAAACACAAAGAACTGCTTTTATGACAGTATCTCGTTTAGACGGAAAATTTGGAATGGACAAGCGGTCTGATATTTCAATAGTTGCTGGTGGATTATCTGGATTAACGAAGTGTATGAACCTAGAATGGTCTCCTGTATTTTGTAGGGCTATAGATGCAAAACCCGAATTAGCTGCGAAAGAAATTGCAGATAATGTATTCCTAGAATTGCATGATGCAGATGTTCGTTATGTAGATGTCGCCATCAATGAAAATGGTCGAATGACGTATGAGGTGACCGCTAACGAATCGCCTGCTGCCAAAAACTACCAACAAACCGTTACAGACAAAGATGTATTTTTAGTAGCCGGAGGAGGCAGAGGCGTTACCGCTACTTGTATCAAAGAAATGAACATTTCTTTTAGGTCTAAATTCATTTTACTAGGGAGGTCCTCTTTAGATTTTGAGTTACCCACATATGCTTTAAATGAAGATAATCCTGCAAAACTTAAAAATGCCATAATGCTGGAGATGAAAGCTAGCGGCGAAAAAGTTTCGATTAAAGGATTGAATAGTACGTTTAATAAATACGTTGCCAAAAAGGAAATTGAAGAGACCATTGCTCATATAAAAGCAAATGGGGGAGATGCGGTTTATGTCGCTGGTGACGTTACAAATTTAACAATCAAGCCTGAATTACTTGACATTGAAAAGCAATGGGGAAAAATTACCGGAATCATTCACGGCGCTGGTCGTTTAGCAGATAAACTAATTCAAGACAAGACAGAAGATATTTTTGATAAGGTTACTTCGGTAAAATTAGACGGTTTATTAGGTCTTTTAAAAATGGTCAATATCAATGAATTGAAACATTTGATTATGTTTTCATCGGTAGCGGGTTTCTACGGAAATGTTGGGCAATCGGATTATGCGATGGCAAACGAAATTTTGAGTACTGCGGCACATTTGTTTAGTACAAACCATCCAAACACAAAAGTTACCGCGATTAATTGGGGAGCTTGGGAAGGCGGAATGGTGAGTCCAGAATTACAGAAAATGTTTGAGGAAGCAGGCGTTTCTTTAGTGAATCATCTAGGCGGAGCTGCTCGTTTTGTTCAAGAATTAAATGGGGCATATCACAATCAACCTCAAGTAATTATTGGCGGTACCTTACCTGCGGGTATTTCAGATATTTCTGGGGATCTCAAGACCTACACAATTCAACGAAATTTAAGTCTGAAAGATAATGTGTTTTTAAACCATCACGTTATTCAAGGAAGTCCTGTCTTGCCAATGGTAAACGCTACAGCTTGGATGGCAGATTCTTGTGTAAAATTATTCCCAGATTACAAATTAGCAAGCATAGAAAATGTAAAACTATTTAAAGGGATTGTTTTCGATGGTACAGAAAAAGAGCTGTATTTCACAGAAGTGAAAGAGCAAAGTAAAACAGCAGACCATATAGTCTGTAATGTAACGGTGTATGGTAGAGGAGCAAAGCTCCCTTTAAATCATTACCGATCTACAGTTACACTTTCTCGAAAGCGTGCTGATAAACCTAAATTTCAAACACCTAGTTTAAAAGAGAACAACCTAGATGGGGCTACTTTTTATAAAGATGGTTCTTTATTTCACGGTGCTTTTTACCAAGGTATAGAAGAAGTTGTGTCAATGGATAAGGAGCAAGTTTTATTAAAATGTAAAGCGCCAGCAGTTTCTTTTGAAGACCAAGGGCAGTTTCCTAGCACTAGCTTGAATGCGTTTTTCTTAGATATTCAATATCAAGGGATGGTGGTATGGGTACAAAAGTTTCATAATGGGGCCAATAGTCTGCCTTTACAAACCTTAAAAGGATTCGTGTATGGAGAAATTCCTGCAGACAAAAGTTTCTATGTACACATAAAAATACAAGAGAACTCACCTGCAAAAATGATTGCAGATTGTACTGTATACGATGAAAATGGAGCGGTATTTTTATTTACTGAAGGTGCGGGATTAACGGTTTCAGAAGGGTTAACCTGGTAGTGCGCGCTAACGGCTACAATCAAAAAGAAAAATGAAAGAAAAAATAGCAATCATAGGTATGTCATCCCTTTTTCCCGGGTCTAAAACTTTACAAGAGTTTTGGAACAACCTTATGGATAAAAAAGACTTAACCGGTATGGCTACAAAAGATGATTTTGGCGCAGATCCAGAACTCTTTTATAAAAAAGAAAAGGGAGTTATAGATCGTTGCTACTCATTACGTGGAGGATATATTCGTGATTATAAATTTAATAGTGCAGATTTTGGTTCTGAGGACCTAAGTGATTTAGACCAAATGTATCAATGGGGCTTGCAAGTGACCAAGGATGCTTTAATTAACGGGGGTTATTGGAGTAGCCCCCAAGCTTTAGATACTTGTGGTGTAATCTTCGGAAATTTATCTTTTCCAACAAAGTCATCCCATAAAATTCTTGCTCCTATCTACGCAAAAACCCTCGAAAAAGGAATTAGAAGCCTGTTAAAAGACGACAGTTTTGAAATTCCAGCAACTGAATATGAAATTCCAAAAAACAATCCTTTAGAAGGAGATGTTTCAGAGTTGGTCAAAAATATAATAGGTTTAAAAGGGACAAATTTCGATTTAGATGCTGCTTGCGCTTCTTCACTGTATGCCATTAAAATGGCTTGTGATGAATTATTAACAGGTAAAGCAGATATGATGTTGGCGGGTGCAGTTTGCTCTTCAGACCAATTGTTTATCCATATGGGGTTTTCTATTTTCCACGCCTATGCAGCCCACGATAAAAAATACTCACCATTAGACAAAGATTCTTCGGGATTAGTATCGTCTGAAGGTGCTGGGATGATTCTTCTGAAACGTTTATCGGATGCGGAAAAAGATGGAGATAACATCATTGGCGTTATTTCAGGAATTGGTTTATCTAATGACGGAGCGGGTAAATTTTTATTGAGTCCGAATCCGAAAGGACAAACATTGGCTTATGAAAGAGCTTATAATGGAACTATTTCTAAAGAAAACACCTCCTATATAGAATGCCACGCAACAGGTACTCCTCTTGGTGATGTTACTGAAATTAATTCACTCGAAATTTTTTTTGGAGACAATCCAGTTAAATTGCGTTTAGGTTCTGTGAAATCGAATATGGGCCATATGTTAACTGCTGCAGGAATGCCTAGTTTAATGAAAGTGTTGCTTTCTATGGAACATAATTTGATTCCCCCAGGAATTAATATGTCTGAGGCAATTCAATCTAAAAATGGTTGGTTTGAGAGAGAGCAAATCATAGAAGAAACTTTAAAATGGGAAACAGACTATAAACAAGCCGCTGTAAACTCTTTTGGCTTTGGTGGCACCAATGCTCATCTAGTTGTCGAAAGTCATGGTGAAGAAAAAAGTAAAAAACACACAGACGTTACACTAAAAAAGATGGCCATCACTAGTATGGAAGTTCATTTTGGTGATTGCGATACGCTCGCTAGTTTTTACCAATCTATTTTTGAAGGAAAGCAGCATTTTTCTCAGATGCCGTTGAATAGATGGAAGGGTTTTGAGAACAATAGTGAATTATTAACCGATTTTGGTTTAGATACTAAAAACCGCATTAAAGGGAATTTTATATCTGAGTTTGAGATGGATTTAATGCGTTATAAAATCCAACCCAATGAAATTGGTACTATGGAGCCACAGCAAGCTTTGATTTTAAAAGTGGCAGACCAAGCCATTCAAAATTCAAACTTGAAAATGGGAGAAAATGTAGCTGTTTTAATTGCTATGAATCCTGAACTTGCCATACATAATTACTTGGCGCGTTGGGACAGTGAATGGCAACTAAATAAAGCTTTAGATAGTGCCGGAATCGATTTAGAGGAAACACAAAAAACAACACTCTTAGAGGAGTGTCGTAATATATTATATCAAATAGGGGACGTACAAACACCATCTCAGCATACCAGTTTTGTGGGTAATATTATGTCGAGCCGTATTTCGGCCTTATGGGATTTTAATGGTCCTTCATTTACAATTACCAACGGAAGCAATGGTACAACAAGAGCTTTAGAAGTGGCGCAAAATATGCTGTCTTTGGGTGAAGTTGATGCGGTTGTTGTGGGGGCGGTCGAATTTTCTGGTAGTATGGAAGCTGTGCTCTTAAGAAACCTAGTAGATAGTGTAAATCAAGGGAAACATCCAAGTTTGTCCTTTAATACGGACGATTATGGTTGGTTGATTGGAGAAGGAGCATCGGCAATTGTTTTAAAAGCAAATGACGCAATTACCAAAACAGACACTGTTTATGCTACTATTGACGCTATAGGAGATTTAGCAACTGATAAAAATATCGCTTTACAAGAATTAGTGGCTTCTGGATTTAAGCAGGAAGATAAACTGGAGCAATCCCAATTATTAACTAATACTTCGGATAATAGCATTGCATTAGGCTCGGTAAAAGCTAATATAGGGCATACTTTTGCTGCGGCTGGATTGGCCTCCATTGTAAAAACAGCACTTTGTTTGTATCATCAATTTATACCAGGGATTCCGAATTGGAAATCAGTAAAAAACGATGCGTTAAAAAATAGTGCGTACTATTTTCCGAGCCAGTCTAGACCTTGGATTAACGAAACAGAATACCCTAGACAAGCACTAGTGAATTTGAGTTTAAATTCTCGTATAAAACTATCTGAATCTTCAAACTCAAAACACAATAAAATTGATAATTTTCTAAAAAAGCATTTGTTTGTTTTAAAAGGAAATACCCAAAAGGAACTTAGAGAAAACCTAGACCTAATTAGTAAAGACATTCTCGTTGATGATCTGGATTTTATAGCGCAGGCTTATTTCGATAAAGCTTCAAAAACCAAAGCTACATATAGTATTGTTTTAATTGCTTCTGGTCTGAAATCTATAGTTCAAGATATCACGTTTATAGAAAAACAATTGGAAATAGCATTTGCTAAAAAGACAGATATTAAATTACCAAGTGGTTCTTTCTTTAGTCCAAATCCAAGTGCAGCTAAAGGAGATTTAGCATTTGTATATCCAGGTTCAGCAACGAGTTATGAGGGGTTAGGGCAAGATTTATTTCAGTTTTTCCCAAATCTCTTAAGCGATTTCGAAAACCGAATTCCAAACCTTAAAGATTTCTTTGGTCTAGATTATTTATTCCCTAAAAAGCAAGACAGTGCAACTCCTTCGCCAAACATTCAGGGTGATGCGATTTCTATGATGTCGGCAGGAGTACTTTATTCCACCCTGTATACTCATATCTTACGAGAATATTTCGGTGTAAAGCCAAAAGCAGCTATGGGATATTCTATGGGTGAATGCAGTTCTATGTGGTATGCATTCGACATTTGGAATCCAGGAGAGGGAACCAAAATATTCCGCAACTCCCCAATTTTTAAAAATAAGTTTTCCGGTGATTTAGAATTATTAGCCGAAGAATGGAATATCAGTACGGAAGAAGCGAAGGCTAGATGGCAAAGTTGGATTTTATTAGAAAGTAAAGAAAAAGTAGAAGCTCAAATTTCAAACCATGATAAAGTCTCCATCACTTTTGTAAACTCTAAAAAAGAGTTGATAATTTCTGGAGATAAAAGTCAATGTGAGACTTTAATTGCCGCTCTTAATTGTGCTTCTGTCCTAGTGCCTTTTCAAAATATTATTCATAACGAATTTTGTAAAAAAGAATATGATGGATTGATTGAAATGCATAATTTCCCATTAGAAAACCAACCAGAGGTTGATTTCTATTCTAGTTTAACGGGTGAGAAAATTCCAATGGATTCCTTAACAATCGCAGAAAACTCTACAAAAGTTTGCCATAAAACAGTGGATTTTCCCGCTTTCACCAAAAAAATGTCAACGAACGGATTTAGCACGTTTGTAGAACTCGGGCCAAATAGCACCTGTACCAATTGGATAAAGGATACACTAGACCAAAATAAACACTCCGCTTGTGCTATAGACAAGAAAGGTACGAGCTCGATACAGTCCTTATACGAATGTTTGGCGCAATTAATCTCTAACGGAATTGACATTGATTTAAGCTTATTATATCCTAATAAAAATCAGAAACAACTCAAAAAACGCTTTACTAAAAAAGTAGAAACAGGAGGAAGGCCTGTTTATGATGTGTTATTATCTGAAAACATGAAAAATCAGTTTGCTACAATCAAGCGAAAAGAAAAAGCACAAAATACAATAATAAATACAGGCTATAGTCAGTCGATTACAACGACACATATAGGAGAAAAAAAATTTAATATGATAGAAACTTCAAGACCAAAAACTGCGGCTAAAACTACTGTCAAGATTGCAGAAAATGGTTTAAAATTACAAGATTTTAATGATCCAAATCATTTAAAAGATAAAAATGTGATTTTCACCAAAGAAGATTTAATTGAATTTTCAGAAGGAAAAATCGGAAATGTTTTTGGTGCAGAATACAATGTCATTGACCAATATAAACGCAGGGTAATGTTGCCAATGGATCCTTATTTATTGGTGAGTAGAGTTACCGGTTTAGATGCTAAATTAGGAGAATATAAACCTTCTACGATGCAAACGGAATATGATATTCCTTACAATTCTGGGTATGCAACCGACACACAAATTCCTTGGGCAGTGTCTGTAGAATCTGGGCAATGTGACTTAATGCTGATTTCTTATTTAGGAATCGATTTAGAAAATAAAGGAGATTATGTGTATCGTTTATTGGATTGTACCTTAAACTTTATAGACGATTTGCCTTTCGAAGGGCAAACTTTGCGGTATGATATTTCTATAAATTCGTTTGTTAGAAATGGTCGTAATCTATTGTTCTTTTTTAGCTACGAGTGTTTTGTAGAAGACCGTATGGTGCTGAAGATGACCAATGGAGTTGCTGGTTTCTTTACCTATGAAGAATTGAGTAAAGGAAATGGAGTCGTTTATACCGACAGTGAAAAGAAAGTGTTGGCGGGCGTAGAAAAGAAAACATTCATTCCTTTTTTAACTACCAAAAAGACTTCTTTTGATATTGAAGATTTAAGGCATCTAATCAATGGAGATGCTCATAAATGTTTTGACGATATTTCTTATTTCCCCAATGGAAGAAATAAATCAATTCGACTTGCTCCAGAAAAAATGCTAATGTTAGACCGTATTACTAAGGCAGACGTCAATGGTGGTGCTTATGGCTTAGGAGAAATTATAGCGGAAAAAGACCTGAGTCCGGATGATTGGTATTTCCCCTGTCATTTTAGAGACGACCAAGTTTTAGCAGGTTCTCTGCAAGCAGAAGGGGGTGGAAATTTACTTCGTTTCTTTATGATGATGCTCGGATTACAACGCCTTAAAAAAGACGCCCGTTTCCAACCAATTTATGGACTACCACAAAAAGTAAGATGTAGAAAAGAAGTGACTCCTAATGATAAAGTACTAACGTATCGCCTAGTAATTAAAGAGATAGGATTGTTGCCTGATCCTTATGTGATTGGGGATTTAGAAATTATTGTAGATGGTGTCATTACGGTTCATTTTGCTAATTTAGGATTGCAAATAAGAGAAAAAGACAATCCGAAATACTTAGAACAACCTAAGAAAATAACCGAGAACGTTTTGCTAAATGAAACGGACATCGAGACATTTGCTTTGGGAAGATTAGCCGACTGTTTTGGCCCGGAATATGCGGTTTATGACAACAGAGCTTTGTCGCGCCAACCTAATACCGATTTACAAGTGGTAAGCCGAGTGGTTAAAATTGACGGAGAGCGTTTTAATTTCTCAAAAGCAACAAACATTTGGACAGAATACGACGTGCCTCAAGATGTTTGGTATTACAAACAAAATGCTTCAATGACCATGCCTTACGCGGTATTGATGGAAATTGCCTTACAGCCTTGTGGTTTATTAGGTGCATATTTAGGAAGCACGCTGCAGTTCCCGGACAAAGATTTATACTTTAGAAACCTAGATGGTGATGGTGAACTATTAGAGTTGCCTTCAGGTACTGACTTTAGAGGAAAAGTGATTAAGAACAAATCAACTTTAACTTCTTCTACAGCATTAGGAGGTTTTGTAATTCAGAAATACTTGTTTGAAGTATCTTTAGATGGGCATATATTCTATAAAGGGTTTTCTTCTTTTGGATTCTTTCCGAAGGAAGCCTTAGCGCAACAAGTGGGCTTAGATAAAGGTGAAGACGTCGCAGCTTGGTATGTGCAAAACAATTTGACAACCAAGGATTACTTCCAAATAAAACTAGATTCTTTATACGCAAAAATGAAATTGTATAAAGAGAAAGACAAAGCGAATACCTTCCGTTTGGCAGAAGACCAACTCAACTTATTAGACAGCGGTTTGGTCGTGAAAAACGGAGGAGAATTTGACAAAGGATACATCCATTGTTCTAAGGCAATTCATACATACGATTGGTTTTTTACTTGTCATTTTTATTCTGATCCAGTAATGCCAGGATCTTTAGGAGTAGAAGCTATTTCACAAGCGATGCAGTTATTTGCTTTGCAACAAGATTTAGGGAAAGACTTTAAAAACCCGCGATTTGTTCAAGTCGAGAACCATAAAACTGAGTGGAAATACCGTGGACAAATAAAAGTGAATGTAGAGAATATGCATTTAGAAGTGCATTTTAAAACCATAGAAAAACGAGGAGATACTTTGGTGCTAATTGCCAATGCATATCTATGGAACGAAGGCACAAGAATTTACCAGTTAACAGATTTGGCGTTGGGAATTCAAGAAGCTTAAAAGGACATTGGAAACAAAAATAGGATTGGTTTACAATTGAGTTCGTCCTGTTTCTTGTCTCCTTTTTCAAACTAATATAAAAAATCAAAACATAAGAAAATGATTGACTTAAAATGGATAGGTTCTCCCAGAGAAATTTCATTTGATATCCAAGGGATGTCTGACAAATTAAAAGATACTGCCATACCTTGTTATGTAGTGAAAGATTTATCAGGACGCACTGGAATTACGAATACTGGAACCATTCAATCTGAAGGAAAGGGCTTGTTTTTAAAAGCTATCGTTCCAGCATTTACTGCGGAAGATTTGGGGGATGCTTCGTTTAAAGAAGACTACCAAGTTAAATATGCTTATAAAGCGGGCGCTATGGCAAATGGAATTGCCTCTACAGATTTGGTGATTGCTTTAGGTAAAAACCAAATGATGGGTTCCTTTGGTGCTGCGGGGATGATTCCGTCACGGGTTAAAGAAGCCATAGCTGTTATTCAGAATGCCTTGCCTACTCTGGCCTATGCTTGCAATCTGATCCATAGCCCTATTGAAAAAGCTTTGGAAGAGGGCGCCGTAAACCTATATATAGAACATGGTGTAAAGGTGGTAGAAGCGTCGGCTTATATGAACTTATCAGAGCAGATTGTAAAATACAGGGCCGTAGGATTGAGTTTAGATGCTCACGGCGAAATTGTTATTGCCAATAAAGTGATTGGCAAGATCTCTAGAAAAGAAGTTGCCGAGCGTTTTATGTCGCCCGCTCCACTCCAATTTTTAGACAAGTTATTAGCAACGGGGAAAATTACTCAGCAACAACATGAATTGGCTCAAAAAGTACCAATGGCAGACGATATTACTGTGGAAGCTGATTCTGGAGGTCATACAGACAACCGTCCTATGGTTGTTGTTTTGCCTATCATTTTACAATTGAGAGATGAAATTCAGAAAAAACACCACTATAAGAAACAAATTAGAGTGGGTGCCGCTGGAGGAATAGGGACTCCTGCTTCTGCACTAGCCGCTTTTGCTATGGGTGCCGCTTATTTGGTGACAGGTTCTATCAATCAAGCGTGTATAGAATCCGGAACTTCAGATGCTGTGAAAGAATTACTCGCTAAAGTAGCCTCTACAGATGTGACGATGGCCCCAGCTTCTGATATGTTTGAATTGGGTGTAGAATTACAAGTCTTAAAACGGGGTACTTTGTTCGGCGCAAGAGCCAAGAAATTATACGAGACGTATAATCGATATGAAGGCATTGATGCCATTCCTGAAGAAGAACGGTTAAAACTAGAAAAACAGACCTTTAAAATGACATTGGAACAGGTGTGGGAGGGTTGCGTAAGCTTCTTTGAGGAAAGAGATCCCGAGCAAATAGAAAAAGCAAAAGGTAATCCAAAGCGTAAAATGGCTTTGATTTTCCGCTGGTATTTGGGCCTCTCTTCCAATTGGGCCAATGCAGGAGTTCCGGATAGAGTAATGGATTATCAAATTTGGTGTGGTCCAGCAATGGGAGCCTTTAATGAATGGACTAAAAACTCCTATCTAAGTGAAGCAAAAAACAGAAAGGTTGCTGATGTAGCGAATCATTTGTTAGAAGGTGCTGCTTATTTACATAGAATCAATACCATCAAAGACCAAGGAGTGGATTTACCACTTGAATTATTACAATTGGAGATTGCGAAAACACTCCCGCATTAAGATAAAATAGATGCATTTTATAGAAATAGCTATTTTGGTCTGTAATTGATGTAGCCTCTTTAAAGTTTAATAAAAAGTGTGTAGACCTAAGTAACCAATACAGATTATTAAAGGATTCAATTTTATGAAATAAAGCGGTGATTATTTTTTATTCAGCTTTTTCATTGCTCGGTTTATTTTTGTGAAGGCCAAAATATCCATAGGTTGTGCTTAGTATAAACCAGGCTAAAGAGCTCCTTCAATGCTATTAAGAGAAAACATAGGATGCGGTTAAAGTGCTCGTGCAGTTCTAAAGAAGAACCCTAAAACAATAAATTAGAGCGTATTTTTCATTATTTACAGCTATTTCAAAAACGATTACTTGATCGTGCGGGATGATGTAAATACCATTTTTTAGTTTTATAAGATTAGAGCAACCTACTGAGATAATAAATTTAGTAAAAGTAAAGAGGGCCATTATCTTGCGATAATGGCCCTCTTTTTTAAACAAGACTAAATATAACTAAAAATGATTCATAGATTAACGAATCATTTACTCCTTTATAAGTCTAATCGTATTATTTCCTTGCGCAGTAGCAATAGTCGCTAAGTAAATACCCGGGCTAAGGTTTGAAGCGTTAATTTCAAATGTAGACTCGTTAGGAGTTGCTACTGATACTCTTCTACCTGCCATATCGAACAGCGCTACAGAAGTAATGATGTTAGAACTTGCATTTACTGTCCAAAGTTCTGCTGTTGGGTTAGGATATACCGAAACGTCTACCGTTGAAAAATCTTCAGCACCTAGTGTCGCTTTGTGCAAGTATAAGTTATCAATGAATAAGGTTCTGTTTCCAGCTTCTGCACCTGCTACTGTAATGATAAATTGACGTAAAGCATCTCGTTGTTGCGTTGGATCTTCAGCATCAAAATCTGAAATAAGAATATCTGTGGACACCCATTCTCCAAATGTAGTGACAGGATTTGTTAATCCAAAAGCAGATGTTTCACCCATATCTCCAAGGTGGTTAGACCATTTAGGATTTACAACTAAACCAACATTTAAATCTGTTTGTATCCAATAATCCATATGGAAATGAGTAAAATCTGATGCGTCGAAAGTAGTACCCCAATCTACTAATAAAAAAGGAGTGTCTGGCTGGTTAAAATTGATTTGCTGAGTGTTGTCACCTTCTATTTGAATGGTTGTAATATCTTGACTACCGGCACCAAATGCTCCAAAATCTACATTTGGTTGTGCAGTATATGCATCACTAAAAAGAGAAAACACATCCGCTACTGGTCTATTTGGAGGCGTAGGAGCTGCTGTTATTGGAAGAACAGGGGCTACTCCTCCTCCTAAAACTAAAGATACATTATCAATCACGACCACACCTACGTCTGCACCCATGTCAAATAATACACGACTATTAGGAATTCCAAAGTCAGATGCTGTAAGCGTAACCTCAAATGTTTGCAAGGCTGGGGTTAACGTTACTGTCTCTGTAGCCGCAGCAAAAGGAGCTTCGTTCAGTCCAATACCTACAACCATCGTACGAGTATCGGGTGCGTCTGTAACTGCTTGAAATGAAAGCGTATACGTTTCTCCTTGAATAATCTCAACAACATTACTAAGGTTAACGTCAAAAGGCATTCCCGCCGTCATTACATTTGCGAAGTTAAAACTGTTTCCACCATCAGTTTGCACGTTTAAAGCGTTTCCAGACCAAGCTAGTTCGCCTTGTTCGAAATTGCCATTGGTTAACAGTTCTTGACCCTGCATAAAAACTCCACCTAATAGAGCAAAAAGAAATAATAAAGTAATTTTTTTCATTGTAAAAGAGTATTAATTAATATTAGTTAAATGAAAAATTTAGTGAGATTTATTTTTTAAGTAACAATCACTAAATTTTATTAATCTCAAAAATAACGGTAAAAATTACGAATTCCCAAAAAAAACACTATACAAAAACCATACACTTTAATTTTTAACTAAATTTTATGGAATTCTTTTTCTCTAAGTTTTACATCTAAAAATCAAGCAATGACTAATAAGAAGGAAATTCCTAAAAAACCATTGATGTTGTCGTCACGCACATCAGTTAGTGCTGTTGTGGGTATACTCTCGCAACAAACTTTTAAAGAAAAGGTTAAATGCATGAGAATGAACTGTAGCTATAGTAAGACCTATCTGTGATAACAATCGTAATTTATTTTTGATTTTGGGATACTCGAGCATCATAACATATAATAAGTCGATGCACGCGATTTTAAAATAGCAATAGGGGTATGTCTATCTACCTAAATTATTGGAGTTCCTTAAACAAAAAACGGTACTCAAGCATCCACAAAATGCATTGCCAGGTTTCCCTTTCCTTTTACGCTTATTTCACCTCGTGAGCTAAAAGTGTATCTGCTCAAAGATTGTATTTTTAAAAAGGATTTTGGTACTTGCAAAGCCTTCTGAGCTTAATACACAATCCACCACATCTTCAATAAAAATATCATTATCATCTTTGCACCAGCCCGAAGTTGGAAAACCGCATTCTTTGTTATCAGCAAAAGTTTTGGCCTCTACTAGAACACAGCTAAGGTTTGGCGTGTTTTGTGCTCACATAGAACCCCCCAAGCAGTAATAGAACTATAGTATACAAGTATTTTGTTTTCATTTATTTTTATTTGAAACAGGACGCTCTGCGGTTCTGCTAAGACACGCACAAAAAAAATCGCACTTGAAGTACAGTGGTTTTTAGTACGCCCCCTTTAAATTTTCAATCATAATCTTTGTCATTTCATCAAGATCAATCTCTGGTTCCCAACCCCAGTCTTTGCGTGCCAAGCTATCATCTATAGATTGTGGCCAAGAGTCTGCAATGTCTTGACGAAAATCTAGCTCGTATTTAATCTTAAAATCTGGGATGTGTTTTTGGATGCTTTCTGTAATTTGTTTCGGGTTAAAACTCATGGCTGCTAAATTGTATGCATTCCTTATTTTAACATCCTCAGGAGCGGCTAACATAATATTAACCGTAGCTCTAATGGCATCGTCCATAAACATCATAGGCAAGGTATTTTCTTCGTTTAAAAAACAAATATATTTTTTGTGTTTTAAAGCTTTATGATAAATGTCTACCGCATAATCTGTAGTACCACCACCAGGTTGGGTTTTGTAACTTATAAGTCCTGGATACCGAACGCTTCTTACATCAACTCCATATTTGTTATGATAGTACTCACACCAGCGCTCACCAGTTTGTTTGCTAATCCCATACACCGTAGACGGTTCCATAATACTGTGCTGTGGCGTGTTTTCTTTGGTCGTTGTAGGTCCAAAAACAGCAATACTTGATGGCCAGAAAATTCTATCTATTTTACCATCTCGTGCTAAATTTAAAATATTGAACAGCGAATTCATATTTAAATTCCACGCTTTCATAGGAAATTTTTCGGCAGTTGCAGAAAGCATTGCTGCCATTAAATATACATCTGTAATTTCATAATTAATCACCACATCTTGTATCGCATCATAATCCATCGCATCCAAAATTTCAAAAGGTCCTGTTTTTATAATTTCTTCAGAAGCTTCGGTAATATCGCTAGCAATTACTTTATGATTTCCGTAGATACCTCTTAAATACATGGTTAGCTCTGTTCCAATTTGGCCGGCAGCCCCTATGATCAATATTCTTTTTTTCATGTGTATGGATTAACTTTTAACTGCGTAAATATAGGAATTCAAACGGGAACACATTCTTAAAAAAAATCCAATTGAGCTAGAAATGCTATATTTGTGCACGATTTGAATTATGGTATCAAATGTCCTTAAAATTGTAAATTATATTAAATGGTCGATTTAGGCATACTATCTTCTTATTTCTCAAATAATAAATAGATGAAGTTGAATAAATATTGGATCATTTGCAGTACTTTTTTAATCCTAGCGATCTCCTGTGACGATCAAAAAAATAGTGCTAATGGAAATGGTGGTTCACAAAATACTTCGGTTACATTATTCGGAAAAAAAAATATTGTGTTTGCTAAAATTTCTCCTGAAGCTGAAATGTATTTAAACAATTGGACCGTTTTCTCCGATTTTACTACTGAAGCAATTGAAATTAACGGAACCGATCTTAAAAGCCTCCAAACCAGAAGCGAATTATTGTTATCTAGACTGGATTCATTAACAAAGAGAATTCCGGATACCTTAGATACTCAGCCTATTTACGCTAGAATATTAGTAGCTAAAACAAGAGCGGCGATTTTACATCAATTGAGTAATAAAACTAAAATAGACACGTCTTTAGTACAAGAATCTGTTGCCGAAATGAACACCGCCACAAACAATCTCATTGTGCAAATAAATGAGAAATTCCAAAAAGATGGGATCGATAGACAACGAACAGATAACGAAGAGCAAGAATTGGAACTGAGAAAGAAAAAGGCAGACTCCATCTTTAAAGCAGAATTAAAAGACAAAAAGAGCAAGCAATGATGTAACAATTGCACTCTATTAAACACTAACATACGAATTAAAACTAGAAAAATGAGAGACAACCTAATACTTGTTGCTGCTTTAAGCGCCTTGGTTTTTACAGCTTGCGATGACAAGAAAACCGCAACATTAGAAAAAGAAGAACGGGGTATCATCTTGTCTAATATGGATACTGAGGTAAGCCCTAAACAAGACTTTTACAATTACGTTAATGGTAGTTGGATGAAAAACACAAAGATTCCAGACGACCAAGTGCGTTGGGGGGGATTTGGTGTGTTGCGAAAAAGTACCGATAAAGATGTTCTAGGAATTTTAGATAAAGCAGATAAAAGTGGGAAATATAAAGCAGGAACAGACCAAGCAAAAGCGATTGCAATATTTAACACAAAGTTAGATACAATGGCTCGCAATAAAGCAGGTACCACACCTTTGCAACCTGCTCTGGATAAGATTGCTGCGGTTAAAACAAAAGATGATTTTGTAAAGTTAATGACGTTAAACGCAACCACGGTTTCTCAACCCTTTATTGGTGTAGCAGCGTATCCAAATCCTAGCAATAGTGCTATGAATGCGGCATATCTTACGCCAGGAGGATTGGGATTACCTGATAGAGATTATTATACAAATACAGATGCTAAAAGTGTTGAGATTCGTGGGCAATATGTGGATCATATTACGCGTATGTTACAATTTTTAGGGGATAACGAGGCCTCTGCAAGAACTCAAGCTGAAACTATTTTAGCTTTTGAAACAAAATTAGCAGAGCCTAGATTGGACAAAGTACAAAGTCGTGATTTTAGAAATTTTAATAATCCAAGAGCTATTAGCCAAGTTCAAGAAATGGTGCCTTCAATTAATTGGGAAACAGCCTTGAAAGATTTAGGTATAGAAAAAAAGGTGGATACTTTAATTGTGATGCAGCCTAAATATATGGAGCGAGTACAAAATATTATGAAAGCTGATAATGTAGCTACTTGGAAAACAGTTACAAGATGGGCTACATTTAATAGTGCAACAGGAGCTTTGACTACTGAAATCGAAAAAGCAAACTGGGATTTTTATAGCAAAACATTAAGTGGTGCAAAAAAACAACGTCCAGCAGATGAGCGCGCATTGGGTATCGTAAATGGTACTGTAGGGGAAGCATTAGGGAAACTATATGTAGATGAAATGTTTCCGCCAAAAGCGAAAGAAAAGGCAGAAATAATGATTGAAAACGTGATTGCTGCATATCAAGATCGTATAAAAAATCTAGATTGGATGAGTCCAGAAACAAAGTTGAAAGCCATCGAGAAACTAGATAAGTTTACCGTAAAAATAGGGTATCCAGACTCTTGGGAAGATTATAGTACGATGCAAGTTAGTGCAGATAAGAGTTACTACGATAACATTACTGCAGTAGGAGAGTGGTCATTCAAGAAAAACCTTTCTGAAATTAATGAACCAGTAGATAGATCAGAGTGGGGTATGTCTCCACAAACGGTGAACGCATACTTTAATCCATTTAATAATGAAATTGTATTCCCAGCAGCTATTTTACAACCACCGTTCTACGATTACAAGGCCGATGAGGCTGTAAATTATGGTGGTATTGGAGCTGTAATTGGTCACGAGATTTCGCACGCTTTTGACGATAGTGGAGCTCGTTTTGATGGAGATGGTAACTTGGTAAACTGGTGGACAGATGAAGATTTAAAGCAGTTTGGAGAACGTGGTAAAGCATTGGCTGATCAATATAGTGGTATTGAGGTTTTAGACAGTGTATATGTAAATGGTGAGTTTACCTTAGGAGAAAACATTGGAGATCTAGGCGGGGTACTTGCAGGGTATGACGGTTTACAACGGTATTATAAAGAAAACGGTCGTCCAGAGGATATTGACGGTTTTACAGCAGAGCAACGTTTCTTCATGAGCTGGGCAACAGTATGGAGAACAAAGCAACGTGACGAGAGTTTACGTACACAGGTAAAAACAGATCCTCATACACCAGGAAGATGGAGGGCTACAGAACCTCTGAAAAATGTGGATTCGTTTTATGAAGCATTTGATATTAAAGAAGGAGACTCAATGTATGTAGCGCCAGAAAATCGGGTGCGTATTTGGTAATCAAAATCTAAAATTTGTGAATATAAAAAGGAGCTCTTAAAAGCTCCTTTTTTGTGAATATACCTTGCAGTTATAGACCAAACAATGTTTTGCACCTCCCTTTTGAACTATTGGTTGGGAGGGCTTGTTTTCTTGGGTTTACTTCAAATAGTTTAGGTAAATTAATTATAAAATTAAGGACTTACTTTAAATTCAAATCCCAGGGTTTTTGCTATTAGTTCGCTGTCTATTTGTTTTCCTGATGGCTCCGTTGTTTCGGCAAAATTTGGGGCCTCTAATCCAAGCTCCGTTGCTTTTTCTTTGTAGTATATTTCTTTTTTAGGGTGCTCGGGATGGACTCCGTTAAACACATATCCAAAGGCATCTTTAATGATGATTGCTTTAATAATTGCGATGCAATCACTTCTATGGATTAAATTTACAGGATCGTTACCTCCATTTAAACCAGTTCTTCCAGCGAGATATTTAACAGGCTGCCTATTGCCACCAACCAGACCTCCAAAACGAACGATGGAAGTTTTAAATTTTTTAGAACTAAAAAATAACTGTTCCACTTGAAATAGTTGTCTGCCGGCCTCAGTATCAGGTTTTGGGATCGTTTTTTCAGTAACCTTACCTTGTAAGCTTCCGTAAACCGAAGTGCTGCTTATAAAAACCACATTGGCAACATTCGAGTCTTCAATGGCACTAAGAAAACGAGACATTTTTAGCACATAATCAGCTCCTGTATGCCCGCGCAATCCAGGCGGAATCATAACGATAAGTGTTGCTACATTTTTTAAGAAACCTTGTACTTCGCCAGTAATGCCCTCCTCGGTTATTTTTACGGGATAGGCATTTACTCCCTTTTTTTGTAATGTAGTTGCTTTGGTAATTGAAGTAACAGAACCTTTAACAGTATACCCCAATAGTTCAAGACGTTGAAACAATGGTTGGCCTAACCATCCTAAACCAGCAATCCCAATATTTTTCTTCATATATATTACCCGAGAAGTCGGGAAACTTTAATTAATCGAATTATTTTTCTTTATTCTTAAATCTTCTATACTAAACGTTTGTTCTAATATGATGGCATCGGTATTTACAAATGGTTTTGGCATCATCGTCTTATCTCTTGGATTTACATTTAGCTCTGCGTTCTCTAGCAAATCAAACCCATATTCTAAAAGAGTAAATGCAGGCATAGAGGCATTGCTGTCTAGACTAAATTCAATAGTCAAAGAATCATTGTCTGCCCTATAATAACGGAGTAAATGGTTGTTCTTTCGGTAATAGAATTTTTTACCAACACTGTCGTTTTTAGAGGCTAAAACACCATTCAATTTTAATTCTTTGAAAACATTGAGTGTATCGCTATACACCATTAATTGGTGTACTTCTCGTTGTGGTTTGATGGAGAATTGAATCACTCGATTCTCGTTGTTCACTGAATCTGTCAGCAAAGAAATTATTGGTTCTGGAATTGCAATACTTGGAGCTTTCGCGGCATACCTATACCCTGTATTGTATTTGCTTCCTGCAGAGCTTTGTACATATTTAGAAGCTTCTTCTGGGTTTTCGCCTAAATATTGCTTGGTCCAGGGGTCTAAAATTTTATCATAGCTTACCCAGAATGCTTCATTAGTATCTCCTTTCTTATAGTACACTAAACTATTAGGTTTATTGCGTGTTTCATTAAAATCACTCTTTGTATGCGCAATTATAAAGAATACAAGTGCAGTAATAAAAAAGAGATAACTCAAAAAACGTTTTCGCTTATAAAAACCGAAAAAGGTAAGAAGTAGCCCAAATAATAAGACCACAAATACACTACTAATTACTACATGGTCTGATCCTAGCCCGACGGGGAAAAATTGAATGAGGGGTGCAAAAATAAAGATAGCGGGTGCTGCTAATAAGGCCATCCCGATGTAACTTATACTTTGAAATTTGAGTAAAATAAACCACGAGAAAATTCCGAAGTAAACCGGAATGATAAAAAATGCAGCTCCTTTTAAAAAAACAAAAACCACCGTGTTAATAAGTAGCCAAAGAAACAAAGGTGCTGCCAATGAACTCTGCACGGTGTTATTTTTCAGAAATATTGAATATACTTTGAAAAGAATTCCCAAGGAAAGACATACAAAAAATGAAATGTACCAATGACCGTTGTATTTAAAACCGTGCTGTATTTCGGCATATTGTGGGTATATGCTCTCGATGAATTTCCAGCCATAAAAACCAAGGATTCCACAAATAATAAGCGATACTAAAAAGGGGATAAAACCTTTTAATACCGCTTTGATATGTATTTTATGTTTTGAAACCCCGTAAAAGAGCACAATAAAAAAGAGCACAAAAGCAATAATTAACATAGGTAAAATCCAAGAAAAAGGGTAATGGATAAAGGTGACAACGGGTATATTGACATACACACTATCTTCCATAGCTTTTAAGCTTCCCAAATCTGCATCTGCAAAATAATGTAGCAGTGGTAAAAGATAACTTCCTTGATGCTGCAGACTTTCTATATCGAGATTTTCAACAGTATCGTTTGCGGTGTGATAGTCATAATGATCATCAATAAAAGCGAAGAATATACTTTCAATATCTCCCGCTTCCCTAAAAATAGTAGAATCGGTATCATTTGGCAGCATTTTATAAACACTATACATCAAAGAGGAAGCAACAGGATATGGTACTTCTGCATTTGAAAATGCCTTAACAAGATTTGTGTTACCGCCATTGGTTTCAACGATCATATTACTTGGGCCGCCGCTGCCACGTGCTTCAAAATTTAAAACCAATCCCACATTCGTTGCCCAGGGATGTTCTTTCACAAAGAGTGCAGCACCGTCAAGGCCAATTTCTTCAGCATCTGTAAATAGAACAATAATATCATTTTTAGGAGTTTTATCGCTAGCAAGATAGGCACGCAAGCTTTCGAGAATGGTTACAATGCCACTACCAGCATCACTAGCGCCAGGAGAGGGGACTAGCGCGCTGTCGTAATGAGAAAGTAGTACTAATGACTTCCCTGTACCAGTTCCTTTAAGACGCGCGACAATATTTTTAGGTTTAATGAGTCCTCTTGTAGAATTGCTTAAAACAAAACTGGCTTGTACCTGTGTTTCTAAACCTATTTTTTTTAATGCAGTACTCAAATATTCTCGAACGCTATTGTGTTCTTCTGTGCCGTGATAGTGCGGTGCTTTTGCAATTTCACGAAGCGGAACTAAAGCACGCTCTGCTGAAAATTCAGTGGTTGGAGCAGAAAGTAAGGCGCCAGAATCGGGCATCAAACTTTTAAAAGAGAATACAATGAGCAATATAACAATAACTGCTGAAATGAGAGCGCTAAGATGTTTCATTGGAAGGTTGGGTTTGTAATTTTTAAAAGTACAAGTTTTAAGTACAAGTTTATTTTTTTTTGAACATAATAAAATTTTCATAAAACCCTCCTTAGCAATTATATATTGTCTACATTTAAGTGATAAAAATCTCATACTATGCCCATTAAAAGTTATAGAGGAAAGCGCGCGAAAGAAACGAAAGGTAGTTCTGAAAATATTAGAGTTTCAGATTACATGAGTACCAACCTCATAATCTTTAGTCCAGACCAATCGGTTTTAGAAGTTATGAATATACTCATAAAAATGAAAATTTCTGGCGGTCCTGTGGTGAATGAAAAAAATGAACTTGTTGGGATTATTAGCGAAGGTGATTGTATGAAACAAATAAGTAGCAGCAGGTATCATAACTATCCAATGATAGATATTAAGGTAAAAGATTACATGGGTACTGTTATCGAAACTATTGATGGAGATATGAATGTTTTTGATGCAGCCGATAAATTTCTGTCCTCTCGCCGTCGCAGATTCCCTATCGTAAAAGATGGAAAGTTAGTGGGGATAATTAGCCAAAAAGATGTATTGAAAGCCGCTTTGGAGTTGAAAGGACAAAATTGGTAACTTCGATACAGTTTACTCTAAAAACACCACACACTTTTAAAGTAAATCACTCAGCGTCCTAGGCTTTTTAGTGCTGATTTAAAAGATGAATAGTTCTTATTTTGCTGCTGTAATCAAGAGTGCTTATCAATCAATTATAAAGTAATATCCACCTTTACTAACAAGTACCAGTCGTTTTCTAGTGCTAGATACCCTTGGTCGTAGACATAAAAATAAACAGATCCTGTCTTAGTAACATACTGTCCTGTAAAAAAATTGAAATTAAAACCGTGCTTGAGTAGGGTTTCTTTTTTTACTTTGGTTTTGTCTTTGGCATTCAGTTTTTGAAGTAGCCTATAATTTTTTCTAAGGCGGTTATTTACGTTGCGTAGCAGGTTGGTTTTGTCCTTGTTCAGGTTATTATTATGGGCATTGCGACAGCCATCGCTACAGAATTTTTTATCTGCACGACCCAGTATTTTACCGCCACATTCTGGACACGTTTTTTCCAATTAAAATGATTTTAGCATATAAATATAGTTTAATAATTATTAGTGCGACCACCTAAGTCAATTCACAAACATATTTATCACTTTATAATCTCCCATAGGTATCTGCTCATAAATCGGGCAGTATTTTCAAAGAAGGAGCTGTGATCATCCGGCGTTTTTTCTATAACTGTCATTGTAGCTCCTCTGCCATAGCTTTGAGTGAACGGTTGTTTTTTAGGACGGCGTTTAGAAAGATCTTGAATTTTTGTGGTGATAGTAGTTTCAAAAATATATTGGCATCTCGTTTTTGAGTTTTTTTGTCCCGTTGTAATATTTAAAACATCCAGAATTTCTTATCCGGTTTGTGTCATACCTATGGAAGGCTCTGTTAGCCTACCTTTTTCAAGATTCTCATTAAATTCTTCTTTCTCATTTTCAATTAATTGGTTAACGCCTTCTTCAATAACTTCATTTCTGGTTTCTTTCTTTTCTTCGGAAGTACCTTCCTGTGCTGAAACAAATACTCCCCAGCACATGATAGTTAAAAGTAAAATAGTTTTAAAAGTACTTTTCATAAAGTATATTCCAATCTTTCTCTTAAAATCAATTTTATACCAACCATTTAAAGAGTAGGTCGTGCTAGCTTTTTCTTCTTGGACAAAACAAAAAAAATCTGTCATGTTTTCGCGACAGGTTTTTTGATTTCCAATGAACTCTGAAGCCTTATTACTTCATAATCTTTCTGACCAAGGTTCCTTTTTCGGTTTCAATTTTTAAGAAATACACAGCACTATCTAATACCGAGATATCGATGGTGGAGTTCAACCCGTCAATATTCTTTAGGTTTCGCACGAGCCTTCCTCTCATATCTGTAAGGGTAATGGTATTGATTATTGAATTAGGGGAGTTGATAAACAACAGTCCATCGGTAGGATTAGGCACTACAGAAATGGCGGCAATAGCAGCAGCATCATCTCCTAGTATTCTTCCAAATCTGTCATAGGCCACAAACTGAAGTGTAAACCTATTTGGGAAGTTTCCTTTTTGACTTCTAAATTTATAGGCTCCTTCTTTAATAAGGATCGTCCATCTTTCGATTTAGTTGGGTTGAGCCTATAAGAGGGCACTACTTTTTTGTGGTTTTGAGTCCATCGTGATTCACAATATTTCTTTCTATGGAGGTTAAAACCAATTATTTTGGAGGCTATAGGACTGCCTTATATATACTAAGAGCATTGGCGGATAGGCCTATTAAAATTGTTTAGAAATACCGAATTTATTCATTTTAGATTGAAAGCAATTAAAGCCCAAGACGAAACAATGAAAGTGTTCTATTGTCAAGCTTGGCTCCACCAGTATCAACTTTCCACCGCACTTCGATGGTTTCCCCTGCTGTTAGCGCTGTAAACATTGCTAGGAGAGAAACCTGTGAACTCGATGAACTAATTGCTCTACTAGAATTATCTACTTCTGTCCCATTTTGATAAATACAGTAAGTTGTAGTAGTTAAATTATTGGAAGAGCCACTAGCAGGATATTGTTCTCCAAAATGTGTGCCTAAAATTGTCAGTGCTCCTAATGCGGTTCCAACATCTCCAGTGATCGAAGAAGTTGCATCGTCTGAAACTGCACCACTAGAGGAAAACATCGCAAATGAGGAAAGGTTTCTTAAATCAATATAAGAATCACCCGCTGGCTGGTTAAGAATACTACTCGCACCAATACTTAATGCTCCTAACTTTGTAAAAATCCTTCCTTCAAGGTTCGTGCCCGCTCCCAACCCAATCGCTCCGGCAGGAGAAACCAAGGTTCCTTTCAATGTTGAGTTAGCACCAGTAGATAGGGCTACTTGAGACATCCAGAATATATTATTGGAGCTTGCTCCATTGATCAAATTTACAGTCGTCCCAGCTCCAGTAGTAAATGCACCGGTACCTCTTATAATAAATACAGAATTTGAGTCTCCTTCGCCATCTAGCGTAAGTATGCCTGCAATTGAAACTGCTCCAGCCACGTCGTAGATACCCGGCGGCAAATTCTCCCCATTACCAAAAACAAGTGCGTGAGCAGTGTTAGTCGCAGTTATAGCAATTAAATCTTGGTATATCATATCCAGATCAGCAACACCTTGATCTGCAGTAAATAATGCCGTTATCTGAGCATTGAATAAGGCTAAATAAGTACCCGGACTAGCAGATAATGTCATGCCCGGAACCAATAAAGAATTAGTGGATGTTGTATTAATCTTATCTCCTAAAGCCACAGAGTTAAGTGTAGGCTGTTCCTGCTCTTTTACACCTTTCCAATTAGGCGCAGTGGGGTTTCCAATATTTAGTTGACTATCATTTGATGTAGTATTGTAAATCATTAAACCCTCCGCTGGAGATACTATTTCATCTCTTTGTAAGGTGGTTAATCGCGGCATTAGAAGCCCTTCACTGGTGGAAGAAAGATCTAGAATAGAAGAGGGGTCGGGTGTTGTTGTCCCTATTCCGACTTGAGCATAAAGATTACTTGAAGAAAATAAGACAAACTGTATTAAAAAACATTTTAAAATAATTTTCATAAGATTAACTTTAATAGGGTTCACTATTTTTTGAATAGTACAACAAACTAACTTTTGATTGCAGACAGCTATTATTTTCATTATTAATATTCTTTTAACAAAGAAATGTTTTTCTTAAAAGAAAAATTATGCTCGTAGACCAAAGGTTCTTCTGTGAAGACGAATGGAGGTTTTCTAATGTCAAATAATATCTTGAGTATCCTTAAAAGGTATTCGTTTGACGTTATTGCAAAAGAGTCCTTTATTATATGTTTTTCCTTTAAAACCGAACAGTTTAATAGTAGCAGACCAATCACAAATGCCTGCGTTGTGACCAAGAGTGAATTTTGGACAAAACAGATTGGAAAAACTTTAAAAGAGCTTGTCAATGATATTATTATGTGATAGTTAGCTGGAAACACGAAGTTAGTTCTGCTGCTTTTTATGAGTGTCGTCTAAAATATGCAGAACTTAATTCTTCTGGGACTAGCTCCGGAATAATTAAAAAGAACAACTTTATAGAAGCTTTAGAAAACGGAACAGTTCGGTTTTAAGGGAAGACCACTAATAGATTACAATATTTATTTTCTATTTTAGACCTTAAATTAATATAGGTCATAGAAAGCGGTATTGCAAGTTTATAAAAAAGAGGATAATTGTCCCTTTGGTTATTCCAATTGTGGTAATTTAGTTTATTAGAAAATCAAAGAAAACTATAAAAAATAAATACAGGAGTACAACCCGCGTATATAACTATTGAATTCCCGCATTTCACAAAATGTAAGTGTCGTAAATAATTACCTTCTACTATTAAAATTACAGTTTATGAATTTTCACACACGTAAATGGATAAAACCAGAAGATTTAAACCCAAACGGAACCCTATTTGGAGGGCGATTATTAGAATGGATTGATGAGGAAGCTGCGATATATGCAATTATTCAATTAGAAAATCCACGAACGGTTACTAAGTATATGAGTGAAATAAACTTTAGAAGTTCAGCAAAAAAAGGGGATATAATCGAAATAGGGTTGAGGCCCAAAAAATACGGGAACAGTTCATTAACTTTAGCTTGCGAAGTGCGTAATAAAATGACCCGAGAAGTTATTATTACTATTGACTCTATAATTATGGTAAGTTTAGGCGAAAATGGAAAACCAAGCGCTCATGGCAAAACAGAAATTGAATACGTAAAGGATCGGTTTAGTGCTGATTAGACACTAAAATCTGATGGCGATTTTATTTTTTTAAATGAAGTAGCTGTAGGACTTTTAAAAAAGCTTCCAAATACGAAGTATCAGATAGATTTATCCTTATTAGAATGAAGACATAAAAAAGCCGCTTTTAGTTTTTATACTGAAAGCGGCTTTTTAATCTTTAAATTGTTTTGCTTGAAACTATTCCTTCATAACCTTTCTGACCAAGGTTCCTTTTTCGGTTTCAATTTTTAGGAAATACACAGCACTATCTAATACCGAGATATCGATGGTGGAGTTCAACCCGTCAATATTCTTTAGGTTTCGCACGAGCCTTCCTCTCATATCTGTAAGGGTAATGGTATTGATTATTGAATTAGGGGAGTTGATAAACAACAGTCCATCGGTAGGATTAGGCACTACAGAAATGGCGGCAATAGCAGCAGCATCATCTCCTAGTATTCTTCCAAATCTATCATAGGCCATAAACTGAAGTGTAAACCTATTTGGGAAGTTTCCTTTTCGACTTCTAAATTTATAGGCCCCTTCTTTAGTAAGGTTGGTAATGGTTCTTGTAGCCTTATCTATTAGATATACGGTCGCGTTTTCAATGTCGACTCCTTCTAGTTGCTTAATGGTAATTTTAAAGGTGGTAGTCTCGTCTATTTGAGAAGCATATCCCATTGGGATTTGTATCTCCTTATTAAAGACTTCTCTACCTTGAATTCCTAAAGACATCGTATTGTCTGGTAAATGGGAGTATAGCGATACAAGGCTACCAATCTGATGGCTATCATATCCTGAATCATAGCTTTCTGTTGCCATTGGCATAAAGGCAATTAATACTTCACTGCTGAGACTGTATTGCGCATTTTCTAGCTGTAACCAGATTTTGTTGCCCTCTGATACAGTATTCCTTAGGGTGTTGTTCCCAGTGGTTACCCGCATTGCATTGTTAAAGATAGCGGTTCCCATTGCATTCGCTTTTACACCAAAACCTTGCGAGGTAGCGATCATACCATTGGGAGTTGTACTCCCATTGGTTGCGGGTGTTCCTGCTCCAATACCTCCAGAGAGGTTGTACATCGAGATGTCTTCCATCGAGAAGTTTTCAGTAGTTATATTTCCTCCTGGGAATGCCCCTGGCTCGGTAATATGCTCCCAGAAATATACTTCATCAATCTCAGGGTTTGCATTTAAAAATAGGGAGGCATCAATAGCAGATGGATATGGGTTGGCTAACATAGAGGGACTCGAATTCGCATCGCCGTTAAACTCCATTGCATAGGTAATAACTCCGTTGTTTAAGGTTCCTTGCTCATAGACTAAGTCATAGGTTGAATTTCCGTCGGCTAAGTTAGCTTGTGGATATACAAAATATCCTTCACCAGGGTTGATGATTCCTGTATGGAACACCCAGTCATTAAAATCAACATCCACAAAGTTGGCCACGACATTAGGCATATAGAAAGCATCCACAGCTGGGTCTGGATTAAACGCTGCCGTTAAATGTTTTACGACTCTAAAAGAGTTGTTATAAACCCCATTGCGCATTTCCATAGTCATTGGGCTACCAGAGAGGATAAAGTCTCTAGGAGCTACCTCTGGGGTGGTCACATTGACGTTGATGGTACCATCGTTGGTAACCATCGCACTGTCTTCTACTTGTACCACACTTCCGGTGTGTTCTACTAGTAAACTTCCCGTCACAGATACGGTAATATCTGTATTTACCAAGATATAATCCCCCGCATTAACACGAAGGGTTGCTCCTGGATTTACGATCAACTTACAGGCTTCAAAAGAACCTAAGAGCGCCGTATCATAATCTGCTTCGATGAGTACTAGGTTGTCAATACTGGGCATCACTGCACCCCAACCCGCAGCACCAAAGGTAGCTGTGGCTTGACAAGCATCACAATTAATAGCATCATTAACAAAGATGTTTTCGGTGGTGTCATTAGAACAGCCATTCGTATCGGCATAGGTATAGGTCACGGGAATGTTTCCTCCCACTGGGGCAGAGGCTGTTGGATCAAAGCTAAAGGTCATCCCATTGCCATCATCACTAACACCTATTCCAGAATAGATACCACCCGTTGGAGTTCCACCGCCTAGGCCAGTTACAACCACATCGAGCACACAAATATTTGGAGTAGGCACTACAAAGGTGACCGTTGGTGCATCAAAGACCTCCACCGTATCGTTTCCTGTACTTAAACAACCTATGTTTCCAACAAGGTATACCAATGTTTGTACTCCTGCACCAGCTACTGCTGGGTCAAAACTATAGGTCATCCCATTGCCATCATCGCTAACACCAGGTCCATAATACGTTCCTCCTGTTGGCAAAGCACCACCAAGACCCGTTTGAATACCTGCATCGATGCATAGATCTGCCGGTGCGTTAAAAGTTACTATTGAAGAACCAAATACTTGAACCGTATCAGCTGCTGTATTTGTGCAGCCTACATCTCCCGCGGTATAGCTTATACTTTGAGTTCCTACTCCTGCAACTGCAGGATCAAAACTATAGGTCATTCCATCACCGCCATCGGTAACACCTGTTCCTGAGTACACACCTCCTGTTGGAGAGCCACCACTTAAACCAGTTTGAACACCTGCATTAACACAAAGATCTGCAGGGGCTGTAAAGGTTACTATTGGTAAGGCAAGTACTTCCACATCATCAGAAGCTGAATTTGTACATCCATTTCCATTTGTAAAAGTGTAGCTAATGGTATTTGGCCCAATGCCTGCTGCTGTTGGGTCAAAGCTATAGGTCATTCCGTTTGCATCATCGGTAACGCCTGTTCCAGAATATACTCCGCCTGTTGGAGTTCCTCCCCCAAGACCAGCTTGTACACCTTCAGTGATACAGATATCTGCTGGTGCGGTAAACGCTACTACTGGAAGATCAAATACTTCTATAGTATCCATTGCAGTGCCTATGCATCCTGAATCATTCAAGGTATAGGTTATGGAGTGTATTCCAACGCCAGCTGCTACAGGATCAAAATTATAGGTCATTCCATTGCCATCATCGGTAACACCGGGTCCAGAATAAACACCGCCAGAAGCGAGTCCTCCGCCTAAGCCTGTCTGAACTCCTGCGTCAACACATACATCTGCCAGAGCCGTAAAAGCTACTACTGGTGTAGTAAATACTTCTACATCGTCTGATGCTGAACTTGAACATCCATTGCCATCCTCAAAAGTATATGTTATTGTATGAGTACCAGCGCCTGCTGCTGCAGGGTCAAAACTATAGGTCATTCCATTGCCATTATCGGTAACACCTGCACCAGAGTAGACACCTCCTGTTGGAGAGCCACCACTTAAACCAGCTTGTACGCCTGCAGTGATACATAGATCGGCCGGAGCCGTAAATACTACTGTTGGAAGTGCAAAGACTGCTACATTATCGGTTGCAGAACCTGAACAACTATTTGCATCTGTATAATCATAGGTTATGGTATGTGTTCCTACTCCAGCTGCTGCTGGGTCAAAGCTATAGGTCATTCCATTGCCATTATCGGTAACACCTGCACCAGAGTAGACACCTCCTGTTGGAGAGCCACCACTTAAACCAGCTTGCACTCCTGCATCAACACAAAGATCTGCCGGAGCTGTATATGTAACTGTTGGAAGTGCAAAGACTTCTACATTATCGGTTGCAGAACCTGAACATCCATTACCATCCGTAAAAGTATATGTCATTATATGTATTCCAACACCTGCAGTAGCTGGATCAAAGCTATAGGTCATTCCGTTACCATCATCGGTAACGCTAGATCCAGAATAAATACCTCCTGTTGGTGTCGCGCCTCCAAGTCCTGATTGTACGCCTGCATCGATACATACATCTGTCAGGGCGGTAAATGTTACAACGGGTAATGCAAATACTTCCACATCGTCTGAGGCAGTATCTGTACATCCTGCAATTCCTAATGTATACATCAAAGTATGAACTCCAACGCCCACTGCTACTGGGTCAAAACTATAAGTCATTCCATTGCCATCATCGATAACACCTGTTCCTGAGTACACACCTCCTGTTGGAAGTCCTCCACCAAGTCCAGTTTGATTCCCTGCATCTAAACAAAGATCAGTTGGTGCTGTGAAGGTTACTGTTGGCAATGGGAATACTTCAACAGTGTCATTTTCACTTCCAGAACATCCGTTTCCGTCTGTGAAGTTATACGTTATTGTATGAGTTCCTACTCCAGCTGCTGCTGGATCGAAGGCGTAATTGATTCCGTCTCCAGCATCTGTAACACCAGGTCCTGAATAAAGGCCTCCTATTGGTGAACCACCAGTTTGGTTAGTTTGATTCCCTGCGTCTAAACAAAGATCAGTTGGTGCTGTAAAGGTAACAGTTGGCAACCCGAATACTACAACAGTGTCATTTTCACTTCCAGAACAACTATTACCGTCTGTAAAAGTGTAAGTAATAGTATGAGTTCCTACTCCAGCTGCTGCTGGATCGAATGCGTAATTGATTCCGTCTCCAGCATCTGTAACACCAGGTCCTGAATAAAGGCCTCCTATTGGTGAACCACCAGTTTGGTTAGTTTGATTCCCTGCTTCTAAACAAAGATCAGTTAATGCTGTGAAGGTTACTGTTGGCAAACTGAATACTACAACAGTGTCATTTTCACTTCCAGAACATCCGTTTCCGTCTGTGAAGTTATACGTAATTGTATGAGTTCCTACTCCAGCTGCTGCTGGATCAAATGCGTAATTGATTCCGTCTCCAGTATCTGTAACACCAGGTCCTGAATAAAGGCCTCCTGTTGGAAGTCCTCCTCCTAAACCAGTTTGATTCCCTGCGTCTAAACAAAGATCTGTTGGTGCAGTGAAGGTAACAGTTGGCAACCCGAATACTACAACAGTGTCATTTTCACTTCCAGAACAACTATTACCGTCTGTAAAAGTGTATGTAATAGTATGAGTTCCTACTCCAGCTGCTGCTGGATCGAATGCGTAATTGATTCCGTCTCCAGTATCTGTAACACCAGGTCCTGAATAAAGGCCTCCTATTGGTGAACCACCAGTTTGGTTAGTTTGATTCCCTGCGTCTAAACAAAGATCAGTTGGTGCTGTGAAGGTTACTGTTGGCAAACTGAATATTACAACAGTGTCATTTTCACTTCCAGAACATCCGTTTCCGTCTGTGAAGTTATACGTTATTGTATGAGTTCCTACTCCAGCTGCTGCTGGATCGAAGGCGTAATTGATTCCGTCTCCAGCATCTGTAACACCAGGTCCTGAATAAAGGCCTCCTGCTGGTGAACCACCAGTTTGGTTGGTTTGATTACCGGCATCGAGGCAAAGATCACCTAGGGCTGCGAAGGTTACGGTTGGTAGACTAAACACGACTACATTATCATTTGCACTTCCAGTACAGCTATTGCCATCTGTGAAGCTGTAAGTGATTGTGTGCGTACCTGCACCAGCAGCAGCTGGATCGAAAGAATAGTTAATTCCGTTTCCTGCATCTGTAACACCAGGTCCTGAATAAAGGCCTCCTATTGGTGAACCACCAGTTTGGTTAGTTTGATTCCCTGCGTCTAAACAAAGATCTGTTAATGCTGTGAAGGTTACTGTTGGAGCTGCATTAACCACCAATGCTTGATTTACATTAGCCGCGGCATTGTAATTCGCATTTCCTGTTTGAGAAGCGATAATGTCTGTTGCTCCCGCAGCAAGTATCGTTACAGTAGTTCCAGATACAGTAGCTACAGCAGTATTCGAGCTTGTATAGGTAAGCGTTAAACCAGAACTTGCAGTTCCTGTCAATTCGAAAGGCGCATCTCCAAAACAATTACTTGTTAAGGTCCCAAAAGTAATTGTTTGATTTGCTTGTCCTACTGTCAATGCTTGACTAACATCAGTAGCTGCATCGTAATTCGCATTTCCTGTTTGAGAAGCGGTAATGTTTGTTGCTCCCGCAGCAACTATCGTTACGGTAGTTCCAGAAACGGTAGCTACAGCAGTATTCGAACTTGTATAGGTAAGCGCTAAACTAGAACTAGCAGTTCCTGTCAATTCGAAAGAATCATCTCCAAAAGTCTTACCAGTTAAGGTCCCAAAAGTAATTGTTTGATTTGCTTTAATTGCGGTAAAATTTTGCACAGTTCCATAACTTATACCTACACTATTAATTGCATATGCTTTAAAAGAGTATTGTGTCCCAGAAGCTAAGCCCGTAATCGATTCAGAAAACACTCCAGTTCCAGTTCCATTCGTATCTTTAGTAACTCCAGTTCCACTAATTATTGGGTTTGAATTTGTTGAAGTAATTGAATATACAATTCCTCTTTCAGTAACCAAAGCACCCCCATCAGCAGTTATGTTTCCTGCTAAGGTAGCAGCAGTTGCTGCTATAGAGCTTGCCGCAGTTGTTATTACTGTAGGTATAACACTTGATGAAGGAATATTATATGCTACATCATCTATAAATAGATTTAAATCTACTCCTTGAATCCAAAATTCATCAATATCTTGGAAATCTGAATTGAGGGTTTGATTTCCATTAAAATTAGCATTAACAGTAGCGCCTACTTGAACACCATCTTTATAAGCTTTCAAAGTTCCATCATCAGACCCAAACAAAGAATTTATCAAATAAATACTTGTGAGGGCAAATTCACTTCCATCATGACGACTTATAATCCATTTGGTAATATCTCCAATGTTACCATTATTATCATACAAAGCTGCTGTACCTCCCGCACCTTCATTAGAGTTATACATAATTAAATCATCAGCGTTCGGTGAGTTTGTATAAAAATTTAAAGGTCCAAAGGCTGCTTCTTTGGCAAGCAGATCATTATTTGATAATCCTAAACTATTAAAATCTAAGGTTGCTGCCCCAGAAGGTACAGCTCCAGAAACTATATTACTTAATGATATTTCTTCTATTGTAAATGCATCAACTGATACTGTTGATGGATTAATAGTGATTTCAATTGATGAGACACCGGTTACTGGTAATGGACTTTGATAGTCAAAAAAATCACCAATTGAAGTTGCAATCCCTGGTAAAGATTTAGTAGCATTTAATGTCATGGTTCGAATGATTGTTCCTGCAGCATCTTTAAATACTATTTTTGTATTAACAGTATAGTTTGCTGGTGTATCAGATACATCTATATAATTACTTATACTTAGATTATTTACATCAAACGATGTTGCATAAACTCCATCAGCTTTTAAAATAATTGTAGTAGTACCACCAAGGGTAGTACTCGTTGAGTGTAAATCTGATCCAACAGAACCATTAGTAGTTCCAGTTGCATTATTACTAACCACTATGACAGAATTTGTTGCTATTGATTTAAAACCAGATCCACCTGAATCGTTTGGTCCTAAACCTCTAAATCGATGTTGACCTGAAACTTGCAGCGCTAACATAACAAATAGCATCGAAAGAATAAATTTCTTTCCTAAATTATGAAATCGTTTAAAATTGTAGTTGTTGAAAAAAAATAGGCACACGCATTGGACTCTAAAAAAATATTTCTGTTTCATACTGCAGGATTTAAAATGTGTTTTAAATAATAATTTAAAAAAAAAGGATTGAAAATAGTACATATCAAAACTGTTTTATGTATTCGTAATTAGTCATGTCCCTGTAATTGTTGCTATCACAAGATTATCAAACATTATTTCACCAAAATACCTACGATTAAGTTCTTCATTTAGGTGCTTTCTAAGAATTGCATTGCTACTATATCATTCATAATATAGAATAAAATTTAATGAGTTCAAATATTTCAACTTCAATAACTCTGATCAATTTTTTTTAAAATATCATTTGCCTCGGACATTTTAGAATCAATTATCTTACGGTTAATTGCAGATAAACTCTATGCTTCCTCAAGAAGCTTTTTATACCTTAAATTAAGTTTTTCAACTTGTAATTTTTTTCAAATAACCCGAACATTGTCATTTATTTTGTTTGACAAACATAGTATAACATTGGACAAAACAAAAATATTTAGCATCTATCTGCCAATATATTTAATATTTAAAACTATAAATTATGAAAAAATTAATTCTTGTTGTAACAATTACAATAACTGTAGCCCTATCTAAAAATGCTACAGTACAAGAAAAGATAGTAGATGTCGCAGTTGGTAATGAAGATTTTTCAACTCTAGTTGCGGTTTTAACAACTGCCGATTTAGTTGGTACCTTACAGGTATATGGACCATTTACAGTTTTTGCTCCAACAAACGCCGCCTTCGCTAAAATTGATTCGAAAGCTTTGAGCTCTCTATTGGAAGAAAAAAATAAAAAAGTATTAGCGAATATCTTAACGTATCATTTAGTGTCAGGGAAAATAACTACAACTGATGTTGTCGCTGGTTTAAAAAAAGGCAATGGTATGCCAGAATTTGGATAAAAGACTCAAATGGAAATTACAGCGAAATTACTGCAACGATACGGAAATACACGACCAAAAAAAACAAAGGAGCCAGCTTCCGTGGAGGTAGATTTTTCCTTTTTTTTATTCCTTTTGTTCTCTTTGTAGCATAAAAAAGCCGCTTTTAGTTTTTATACTGAAAGCGGCTTTTTAATCTTTAAATTATTTTGCTTGAAACTATTCTTTCATAACCTTTCTGACCAAGGTTCCTTTTTCGGTTTCAATTTTTAGGAAATACACAGCGCTATCTAATACCGAGATATCGATGGTGGAGTTCAACCCGTCAATATTCTTTAGGTTTCGCACGAGCCTTCCTCTCATATCTGTAAGGGTAATGGTATTGATTATTGAATTAGGGGAGTTGATAAACAACAGTCCATCGGTAGGATTAGGCACTACAGAAATGGCGGCAATAGCAGCAGCATCATCTCCTAGTATTCTTCCAAATCTATCATAGGCCATAAACTGAAGTGTAAACCTATTTGGGAAGTTTCCTTTTCGACTTCTAAATTTATAGGCCCCTTCTTTAGTAAGGTTGGTAATGGTTCTTGTAGCCTTATCTATTAGATATACGGTCGCGTTTTCAATGTCGACTCCTTCTAGTTGCTTAATGGTAATTTTAAAGGTGGTAGTCTCGTCTATTTGAGAAGCATATCCCATTGGGATTTGTATCTCCTTATTAAAGACTTCTCTACCTTGAATTCCTAAAGACATCGTATTGTCTGGTAAATGGGAGTATAGCGATACAAGGCTACCAATCTGATGGCTATCATATCCTGAATCATAGCTTTCTGTTGCCATTGGCATAAAGGCAATTAATACTTCACTGCTGAGACTGTATTGCGCATTTTCTAGCTGTAACCAGATTTTGTTGCCCTCTGATACAGTATTCCTTAGGGTGTTGTTCCCAGTGGTTACCCGCATTGCATTGTTAAAGATAGCGGTTCCCATTGCATTCGCTTTTACACCAAAACCTTGCGAGGTAGCGATCATACCATTGGGAGTTGTACTCCCATTGGTTGCGGGTGTTCCTGCTCCAATACCTCCAGAGAGGTTGTACATCGAGATGTCTTCCATCGAGAAGTTTTCAGTAGTTATATTTCCTCCTGGGAATGCCCCTGGCTCGGTAATATGCTCCCAGAAATATACTTCATCAATCTCAGGGTTTGCATTTAAAAATAGGGAGGCATCAATAGCAGATGGATATGGGTTGGCTAACATAGAGGGACTCGAATTCGCATCGCCGTTAAACTCCATTGCATAGGTAATAACTCCGTTGTTTAAGGTTCCTTGCTCATAGACTAAGTCATAGGTTGAATTTCCGTCGGCTAAGTTAGCTTGTGGATATACAAAATATCCTTCACCAGGGTTGATGATTCCTGTATGGAACACCCAGTCATTAAAATCAACATCCACAAAGTTGGCCACGACATTAGGCATATAGAAAGCATCCACAGCTGGGTCTGGATTAAACGCTGCCGTTAAATGTTTTACGACTCTAAAAGAGTTGTTATAAACCCCATTGCGCATTTCCATAGTCATTGGGCTACCAGAGAGGATAAAGTCTCTAGGAGCTACCTCTGGGGTGGTCACATTGACGTTGATGGTACCATCGTTGGTAACCATCGCACTGTCTTCTACTTGTACCACACTTCCGGTGTGTTCTACTAGTAAACTTCCCGTCACAGATACGGTAATATCTGTATTTACCAAGATATAATCCCCCGCATTAACACGAAGGGTTGCTCCTGGATTTACGATCAACTTACAGGCTTCAAAAGAACCTAAGAGCGCCGTATCATAATCTGCTTCGATGAGTACTAGGTTGTCAATACTGGGCATCACTGCACCCCAACCCGCAGCACCAAAGGTAGCTGTGGCTTGACAAGCATCACAATTAATAGCATCATTAACAAAGATGTTTTCGGTGGTGTCATTAGAACAGCCATTCGTATCGGCATAGGTATAGGTCACGGGAATGTTTCCTCCCACTGGGGCAGAGGCTGTTGGATCAAAGCTAAAGGTCATCCCATTGCCATCATCACTAACACCTATTCCAGAATAGATACCACCCGTTGGAGTTCCACCGCCTAGGCCAGTTACAACCACATCGAGCACACAAATATTTGGAGTAGGCACTACAAAGGTGACCGTTGGTGCATCAAAGACCTCCACCGTATCGTTTCCTGTACTTAAACAACCTATGTTTCCAACAAGGTATACCAATGTTTGTACTCCTGCACCAGCTACTGCTGGGTCAAAACTATAGGTCATCCCATTGCCATCATCGCTAACACCAGGTCCATAATACGTTCCTCCTGTTGGCAAAGCACCACCAAGACCCGTTTGAATACCTGCATCGATGCATAGATCTGCCGGTGCGTTAAAAGTTACTATTGAAGAACCAAATACTTGAACCGTATCAGCTGCTGTATTTGTGCAGCCTACATCTCCCGCGGTATAGCTTATACTTTGAGTTCCTACTCCTGCAACTGCAGGATCAAAACTATAGGTCATTCCATCACCGCCATCGGTAACACCTGTTCCTGAGTACACACCTCCTGTTGGAGAGCCACCACTTAAACCAGTTTGAACACCTGCATTAACACAAAGATCTGCAGGGGCTGTAAAGGTTACTATTGGTAAGGCAAGTACTTCCACATCATCAGAAGCTGAATTTGTACATCCATTTCCATTTGTAAAAGTGTAGCTAATGGTATTTGGCCCAATGCCTGCTGCTGTTGGGTCAAAGCTATAGGTCATTCCGTTTGCATCATCGGTAACGCCTGTTCCAGAATATACTCCGCCTGTTGGAGTTCCTCCCCCAAGACCAGCTTGTACACCTTCAGTGATACAGATATCTGCTGGTGCGGTAAACGCTACTACTGGAAGATCAAATACTTCTATAGTATCCATTGCAGTGCCTATGCATCCTGAATCATTCAAGGTATAGGTTATGGAGTGTATTCCAACGCCAGCTGCTACAGGATCAAAATTATAGGTCATTCCATTGCCATCATCGGTAACACCGGGTCCAGAATAAACACCGCCAGAAGCGAGTCCTCCGCCTAAGCCTGTCTGAACTCCTGCGTCAACACATACATCTGCCAGAGCCGTAAAAGCTACTACTGGTGTAGTAAATACTTCTACATCGTCTGATGCTGAACTTGAACATCCATTGCCATCCTCAAAAGTATATGTTATTGTATGAGTACCAGCGCCTGCTGCTGCAGGGTCAAAACTATAGGTCATTCCATTGCCATTATCGGTAACACCTGCACCAGAGTAGACACCTCCTGTTGGAGAGCCACCACTTAAACCAGCTTGTACGCCTGCAGTGATACATAGATCGGCCGGAGCCGTAAATACTACTGTTGGAAGTGCAAAGACTGCTACATTATCGGTTGCAGAACCTGAACAACTATTTGCATCTGTATAATCATAGGTTATGGTATGTGTTCCTACTCCAGCTGCTGCTGGGTCAAAGCTATAGGTCATTCCGTTTGCATCGTCGGTAACGCCAGTTCCAGAATAAACTCCGCCTGCTGGCGTAGCGCCACCAAGACCAGCTTGCACTCCTGCATCGATACATAAATCTGCCGGTGCTGTATATGTTACAGTAGGTATTACAAAAACTTCAACGTTATCTGATGCTGAACTTGTACATCCATTTGAGTCACTAACAGTATAGGTCAATACGTGTAGACCTACTCCCGCTGCTGCTGGGTCAAAACTATAGGTCATTCCGTCTCCATCATCGGTAACGCCAGATCCAGAATAAAGGCCTCCTGCTGGCGTAGCACCACCAAGACTGGTTTGCACACCTGCATCGATGCATAAATCTGTCAGGGCGGTAAATGTTACAACGGGTAATGCAAATACTTCCACATCGTCTGAGGCAGCATCTGTACATCCTGCAATTCCTAATGTATACATCAAAGTATGAACTCCAACACCAGCTGCTGCTGGGTCAAAACTATAAGTCATTCCATTCCCATTATCGGTAACACCTGTTCCTGAGTATACACCTCCTGGAGAAGTTCCTCCGCCAAGACCGGTTTGCACACCTGCATCTAAACAAAGATCAGTTGGTGCTGTGAAGGTTACTGTTGGCAATGGGAATACTTCAACAGTGTCATTTTCACTTCCAGAACATCCGTTTCCGTCTGTGAAGTTATACGTTATTGTATGAGTTCCTACTCCAGCTGCTGCTGGATCGAAGGCGTAATTGATTCCGTCTCCAGCATCTGTAACACCAGGTCCTGAATAAACGCCTCCTATTGGTGAACCACCAGTTTGGTTAGTTTGATTCCCTGCGTCTAAACAAAGATCAGTTGGTGCTGTAAAGGTTACTGTTGGCAACCCGAAGACTACAACAGCATCATTCGCACTTCCAGAACATCCGTTTCCGTCTGTGAAGTTATACGTAATAGTATGAGTTCCTACTCCAGCTGCTGCTGGATCAAATGAGTAATTGATTCCGTCTCCAGTATCTGTAACACCAGGTCCTGAATAAAGGCCTCCTGTTGGTGAACCACCAGTTTGGTTAGTCTGATTCCCTGCGTCTAAACAAAGATCAGTTGGTGCTGTGAAGGTAACAGTTGGCAAACTGAATACTACAACAGTGTCATTTTCACTTCCAGAACATCCGTTTCCGTCTGTGAAGGTATACGTAATTGTATGAGTTCCTACTCCAGCTGCTGCTGGATCGAATGCGTAATTGATTCCGTCTCCAGTATCTGTAACACCAGGTCCTGAATAAAGGCCTCCTGTTGGAAGTCCTCCTCCTAAACCAGTTTGATTTCCTGCGTCTAAACAAAGATCTGTTGGTGCAGTGAAGGTAACAGTTGGCAACCCGAATACTACAACAGTGTCATTTTCACTTCCAGAACAACTATTTCCGTCTGTGAAGTTATACGTAATTGTATGAGTTCCTACTCCAGCTGCTGCTGGATCGAATGCGTAATTGATTCCGTCTCCAGTATCTGTAACACCAGATCCTGAATAAAGGCCTCCTGTTGGAAGTCCTCCTCCTAAACCAGTTTGATTCCCTGCGTCTAAACAAAGATCAGTTGGTGCTGTGAAGGTTACTGTTGGCAACCCGAATACCTCCACATCAAAATTACAGTTTGCTGTATTGCTACTTCCATCTGTTGCAGTTAATACAATATTTGTTGTTCCCACACCTACTATTGTTCCTGCTGCAGGTACTTGAGTAACTACTAAACCTAAACAGTTATCTGCCGGTGTTGCTAATCCTGTATAATCTAGTATAGTGAAGTTACAAGATCCATCTACACTTCCTACTTGGTTACCTGGACACGAAATTGTTGGTGAGATTGTATCTAAAACAGTGACGTTTGCAATACAATTTGAAGAGTTGCCATTTCCATCATCGAATGTTACGGTAACATCAACCGGACCACCTGATCTTGTAAATGTTGCAGTTGGGAATGGAATTGCTGCAGTAGCATTAGTAAGCTCAGTATCTATAGCATTAGGTCCACTAAATGACCAACTACCTAATTGGAAAGTACTTCCATCAGGTCCTGTCTCAACATTACGATAAGCCCATCCATCTTGGTATTCCCATGGCTGACCAGTACCGTCAAGATTGATATCGCCAAAGACATCTATTACGGTAGTCTGAAAGAAAAGCTCAACAGCATCGTCACCATTAAGTAACGGTGCATTATTGTTAGTGTAGTCAGGGGCAAATCCAAAGTAGTTAGTAAACTCAGCAGCTTCGATTGCAAGATAGATGTAAGTTCCTGCTGTCACTGCTACTGCGGGGAATGTAAATTCTTCTCCATCAGTACCACCACCGTTGTTCGCGCTACCAACACCATATTGAGAAAGGTCTGCAATATCGTTAATCACGTAGAATTCGATAGCTTTTGGCATGCCACCAACTAAAGGACCGTCAATCACACCACTGATTACCAAATCATTTGCTGGGGCAGGGCCAGTGCTTACATCAGCACAAGTGAAAACTGTTTGAGATGCTGTAACAGTAACAGTTCCACAGTTATCTGTAGCACCACCATCGAGATCGTTTGGACTGATGGTTACGTTTCCTGTACCATCTAGGTAAACTGTAATATCCTGACAAATTGCGGTTGGTGCGACAACATCTCCTACCGTCACAATTATAGCTATTGGTAATGATTGACATGTTCCATTACTTTCAGTTACACCAAAAGTGTAAACTCCTGGTGCAAGACTTCCGATATTAAGAGTAGCTGTTGCCGGTGGCATTGGAACCGCACCTAATGGGGCAGGAATGCTGTTATAGAAAATTAAAGATCCTGCTCCAGAACCAGTAGCTGATAAGATAACATCGTCTCCTGGACAAACTGTCATCGGTGAGACAACAGATGGTGAAGCTGGTGGAGTTCCAATTACTACTCCAACATTACTTGAATTAAGACAAGTTCCTCCCGTTGTATATGTAACAGTGTATGTATTTGGTGCTGAAAGACCAATATTGATAAACCCAGTTGTCTGATTAATATTTAAACCTAATGGTAATACTGTGAATGTACCTCCACCCAATCCTGTGATTGTAGGTGTTGGGTCTGAATCTCCTAAACAATAACCAGCAGCACTATAACTGAATGAAGCATTGTCTAATCCGAATACGACAACATTATCATTTGCACCTCCATCACATCCGTTTCCGTCTGTAAATATGTAAGTAATTGTATGAGTACCTGCTCCAGCTACTGCTGGATCGAAAGAATAGTTAATTCCGTCTCCAACATCTGTTACACCAGGGCCAGAATAAACGCCTCCTGTTGGCGAACCACCAGTAAGGCCAGTTTGAATACCGGCATCGAGACATAGATCAGCAAGGGCGGTGAAGGTTACGGTTGGTACTGCAAAGACTACTACATTATCATTCGCACTTCCAGAACAGCCATTGCCATCTGTAAAGTTGTAGGTGATTGTATGCGTGCCTACTCCTGAAAATGCAGGATTGAATGAATAGGTAATTCCGTTGCCGTCGTCAACAACTCCAGGTCCTGAATAAACACCTCCTGCTGGAGATCCTCCAGTAAGACCAGTTTGATTCCCTGCATCAACACATAAGTCACCTAGCGTCGCAAAGCTTACTGTTGGCAAGCCAAATACGACTACGTTATCATTGGCACTTCCAGAACAGCCATTGCCATCTGTAAAGTTGTAAGTGATCGTGTGGGTTCCAACTCCGGCAGCAGCAGGATCGAATGTGTAATTAATTCCGTCTCCAGCATCTGTGACACCTGTGCCAGAATAAACGCCACCTGCTGGTGAACCACCAGTTTGGTTAGTTTGATTACCGGCATCGAGGCAAAGATCACCTAGGGCTGCGAAGGTTACGGTTGGTAGACTAAACACGACTACATTATCATTTGCACTTCCAGTACAGCTATTGCCATCTGTAAAGCTGTAAGTGATTGTGTGCGTACCTGCTCCGGCAGCAGCTGGATCGAAAGAATAATTAATTCCGTCTCCAACATCTGTTACACCAGTGCCAGAATAAACGCCGCCTGTTGGTGAACCGCCAGTAAGGCCAGTTTGAGTACCGGCATCGAGACATAGATCAGCAAGGGCGGTGAAGGTTACGGTTGGTAATGCAAACACTACTACATTATCATTCGCACTTCCAGAACAGCCATTGCCATCTGTAAAGTTGTAGGTGATTGTGTGCGTGCCAGCTCCTGCTGTTGCAGGATCGAATGCGTAATTGACTCCGTCTCCAGTATCTGTAACACCAGGTCCTGAATAGAGGCCTCCTGTTGGTGATCCTCCTCCTAAACCAGTTTGATTCCCTGCGTCTAAACAAAGATCAGTTGGTGCTGTGAAGGTTACTGTTGGAGCTGCATTAATTGTTACTCCAACGCCACTTGAATTTGGACAAGAACCTGCTGTTGTATAAGTAACAGTATATGTTCCAGGTGTTGATGCACTTACATCTATCGCTCCTGTTCCTGCATTTATACTTAATCCTCCTGTTGAACTAAATGTTCCGCCTCCTAATCCAAAAATTGTTGGTGTTGGATATGATGCATCTACACAATAGGCTGCTGCACCATAATTGAACGAGGCATCATCTAAAGCATTAATTGTTACTCCAACGCCGCTTGAATTTGGACAAGAACCTGCTGTTGTATAAGTAACGGTATATGTTCCAGGTGTTGATGCACTTGCGTCTATCGCTCCTGTTACTGCATTTATACTTAATCCTCCTGTTGAACTAAATGTTCCGCCTCCTAATCCAAAAATTGTTGGTGTTGGATATGATGCATCTACACAATAGGCTGCTGCACCATAATTGAACGAGGCATCATCTAAAGCATTAATTATAACTGAAACACTTGAGCTGTTTGCACAAGCTCCAAAAGTTGAATAAGTAACCGTATAACTACCAGGAGTTATAGTTGAAACGTCAATTGCACCAGTAACATTGTTAACTGTAAGGCCAGCACTTGCAAGGAACGATCCACCTGCTAAACCAGTAATGGTAGGAGTAGGATCCGCATCATCTAAACAATAAGCTGCTGCACCATAATTGAACGATGCATCATCTAAAGCATTAATTGTTACTCCAACGCCACTTGAATTTGGACAAGAACCTGCTGTTGTATAAGTAACAGTATATGTTCCAGGTGTTGATGCACTTACATCTATCGCTCCTGTTCCTGCATTGATATTTAATCCCCCTGTTGAACTAAATGTTCCGCCTCCTAATCCAGTAATTATTGGTGTTGGATCTACTGCATCTACACAATATGCTGAAGTACTATATGAGAACGAGGCATTGTCTAATGAATTTACTGTTACAGGTCTTGACCCACAAGATCCTGCTGTTACACAGCCTCCTTCTCCTCTTATATAATACGTTGTTGTTGAACTTGGTGAAACCACCAATGAATTACTTGTTGTTGTTGTTAATTGTGTTACTCCACAACTTGTTGTATAAACATGCCATGCTGTTGCATCATTCAATGATCCTGTCCAACTTAATGTTGAACTACCACTTGGGCAAATTGTAGTTGGGGATGCTGTAATTAATGGCACGTCTGGGTCTGTGCAGGCAGCTACTGTTGTATAAACTAAATTGTCATAATCTGCAGAGTCCCCTGATCCTGCTGTGCGTTCAAAAGTTAAAGTAGTAATACCGGTGAATCCAGATAAATAAATCGTCCCTGTCGCCCCAGAATTAAAAACTTGTGAATGTCCTAAGTTTGAGCTAACAGTAATTGTGTTATCTCCTGTCCACGGACCTACGGTAAAACTTATAGCGTTCCAAGTGCCTGCTGCCTTTGTAATATTTGAAGGACTCGCAAGGTTAGACTGAGCAATTGCATATTGTGTTAGACGAGCCCAATTAGAAAAGGAAAATCCAGATTCTGAAACACCTGCATCAAAAGTCATTGTCTGTGCTTGAAGCGAAATTGCAATACTAAAAAAGAAAAAAAATACGGTAAAAGTATTTTTTGTCATTCTTTTAATAGAATTGATTTTAGTTAATAATGAAGTAACTTTTTTCATAAAATTTAATTTTTATAGATTGGTTATAAATTCAAGATAGTTTATTTTTTATTGAATACAAATTTTTTAGTTGAAGTATAAATTTAATAGATATGGCCTTTTTAGTAGGTCTTTAGTATTTAACCAATCTGTCCAAGATCCGTCTGCATAATTTTTTGCTGGTGGAGAAAAAGATAATGATGTATCTACTATATGTGCAGGCGCTCTTAATGGAAGTTTATAATGTAGTAAATGCTAAAACAGATTCTACTGAAGCTATTGCTAAATTTTGGGACTGTAATCCCATAATTTCTCGCCATGAAGGGCATTTGACTTATTCTGAAAAAAAGCTAACTCCAGGCGGTCATTGGATGAATATCTGCAGAGCAGCAGCTATAAAACAAAATTTCAATATGATGGAAGTTTCTCATGCATATACTAGTTTATGCATTGGTATGTTTGATGCATTTATTAGTTGCTGGGAAGCAAAATATACAACAAATTATATTCGCCCAATTACTGTTATACAAAACAAAATTGATGCAAGTTGGACACCCATTTTATCTACCCCAAACTTTCCAGAATACCCAAGTGGACATAGCGTAGTATCAAGAGCTGCTTCTACAGTTTTAACAAATCTCTTTGGAGATAATTATGCATTTATTGACTCTACAGAAACTCCATATGGCATGCCCCAACGGTCATTTATATCCTTTTACAATGCTTCTGACGAAGCTGCAGTTAGTCGTCTTTATGGAGGTATTCATTATAAACCAGCAATTTATAATGGAATAGAACAAGGTAATAAAGTTGGGCAACACGTAGTTTCTAAAATCAAAACATTAAAAAAATGAAACATACTTATATCGTTTTAATTCTACTATTCATCCTCAGTTGTAAAGATAAAGAGACAGCAAAAAAGAAGGAGATTGAAGCTTTCTCTACCATCCCTAGTTTATTTACACTTTTAAATCAAGAAGAGAGTGGATTTTATTTTATGAACGAGGTCAATCAATCCGAAGCTTTTAATATAATGACCTATGAATATTTTTATAATGGTGGAGGCGTTGGTATTGGAGATATAAATAATGATGGACTTCCTGACATTTTTATGACAGGAAATACTTTTGGAGGTCGATTATATCTTAATAAAGGGAATCTGGAGTTTGAACAAATTTCAGGTTCTGCAAATATATTTACTAGAGGATTTACCACCGATGTTTCTTTTGTTGATATCAATGATGATGGATATCAGGACATTTATCTTTGCAAATCAATGGCAGGAGAAATAGAGTATAGAGAAAACCTCCTTTACATCAACAACCAAAATAATACATTTACTAATAAGGCCAAAGAATATGGAATTGCAGATGCCGGATTTTCAAATCAATCTGTATTTTTTGATAATGATAATGATAATGATGGAGATTTAGATTTATATGTAATAAATCATAGAGCAGATTTTGACAACGCACATTCAATCTACGACACTAAATCTTCTAAAGGAAATTTTGAGCCTGGAACCGTATTTTGGAAAGAAGAATATTCAGACAAGCTATATAGAAACAATGGAAATAATACTTTTACTGATGTAAGTAAAAAAGCACGAATTATCAATAATGATTTTAGCTTAAGTGCAGTGCCTTCAGACTTAAATGGTGATGGTTTTGTTGATTTATATATTGCTAATGACTTTGCTTCTAAAGATCATGCATATATCAACCAAGGTAATGGAACTTTTAAAGATGAACTAGAAGAACGGTTTGGACATATTCCTTTAAGCTCAATGGGTATGGATATAGCAGATTACAATAATGATGGTTATCCTGATGTTGTCAATCTGGATATGACCCCCGAAAATAATTATAGGCAAAAGCAGCTAAAAGATGCCAGTTCTTATGATAAATATCAATTGGGATTAGATTTTGGTTTTTATCATCAAATTAGCAGGAATAAGCTACACCGATTGGAGCTGGGGTGCATTATTTGCAGATTTTGATAATGATGGATGGCAAGATTTATTTATCTCTAATGGACACTATAAGGACATTACCGATCTAGATTATTTAAAATATCGTTCTATGGAAGCTGTAGAGCTCGCAAGAGGTAATGACCATGTAAAAGCACTTGATCTCATCAATTTAATGACGAGTACAAAGATAAGTAACTACATGTATCGCAATAATAAAAATTTACGTTTTAAAGATAAAACTAAAGATTGGGGATTAGATAAACCATCACATTCAAACGGTTCTGCATATGTTGATTTAGATTTAGATGGAGATCTAGATTTGGTTGTAAATAATTTTAATCAAGAAGCCTTTTTATATCGCAATAATGCCAGGGAACAGGATAAAGGAAACTATTTAGCCGTAGCTTTAAAAGGAAATAAAGGTAATATTAACGGCTTTGGAGCAAAAGTTAAGATCAAAACAAGCTCTGGAGACCAATTTAGAGAAGTAACACCCTACAGAGGGTTTCTATCTTCTGTTGATCAAAACTTACATTTTGGTTTGGGGGTAGATAGTGAAATTCTTGAATTAGAAATAATCTGGCCTAATGGGAAAAGTCAAATAATAAAAAACATTGAAGTAAATCAAAAAATTAAATTGAGTATTGCCGATGCTTCAACTTATTATAAATTAAACGCTACAAATAATAAGTTGTTTACAAATAAAGGGAATCTCGTTAATTATACGCACAAAGAGAACTCTTTTATAGATTTTAAACAGGAACCATTGTTGGAACATTTTTTATCGAACAAAGGGCCAGTTATTTTAGTGGGAGATGTAAATGGAGACACCCTAGAAGACTTTTACATTGGAGGAAGTGCAGATGAGTCTGGCACATTGTATATCCAAAAAACAGGAAGTACTTTCTCTAAAAAAGAAGTATCTTCTTTTATTGAAGATAAAAAACACGAAGATGCTGGGTGTGCATTTTTAGATATTAATTCAGATGGATATTTAGACCTTTACGTTTCAAGTGGAAGTAATGAATTTGCAGAAGGAAGCAATTATCAAGATAGAATTTATATTAATAATGGTAAAGGTGATTTTGAAAAACAAAATGATTTATTGCCGAAGATGGAAACATCAACCTCTTGCGTTACCACAATTGATTTTGACAACGATGGTGATTTAGACTTGTTTGTAGGAGGTTTTGCTAAAAAAAATAAATATCCGACATCTGAAAAAAGTTGGTTATTAGAAAATAGTAATGGTAAATTTATTGATCGCTCAGAGTTATTGCCTAATAATGGACTATTAGGAATAGTCAACGATGCAATTACAATATCAAACAACGAATTAGTAGTTGTTGGTGAATGGATGAATATTATCTATTTAAGAAAAAACAAATTAAATAAATTTATAGAGTCACCTGGTAATGGTTTAGAAAAAAGTAGTGGATGGTGGAACTGTGTTGATACTGCTGACTTTGATAATGATGGTGACCTAGATTTAATTGTTGGGAACAGAGGGTTAAACACGATGTTCAAACCTGTCAAAAATCATCCTGCAAAAATTTACTATGGTGATTTTGATGACAATAAAGACCTTGATGCTATTCCTTGTTACTACAATGAAACAGACCAAGTTTATTATCCAAAACATTCTTTAGATCAACTATTTAACAGCTCATTATTTTGAATCTGCTTATGTAGAAAACCTTGGTAATGGGAAGTGGAAAATGAGCAAATTACCTATCGAAGCACAATTCTCATATGTACAGGATATCTTGATTAAAGATATTAATATGGATGGCTTTTTAGATATAGTTGTGGTAGGAAATAATTTTGGTGTAGATGTAGAATCCGGAAGAAGCGATGCTTCAAATGGATTAGTTTTGATAAACAATAAAAAAGGAAAATTCGCCCCATTAACAAAAAAAGAAAGTGGTTTTTCAACTCAAAACTTAGATTCAAGAAAAATTAAAGCTATAGATGAGTCCCTAATTATCGTTACTAATAACTCGGGACCTCTACAATTTTTTGAACTGAAAACTCCCTCTATTCAACAACAAAAATAAGAAAGAATTTATTTTTTAGCTTAGACCCATTAAAAGACATGACTATTAAACTGATTAATCAAGCTTTTTAATTCTATAACAAGTCATTATGAGCACCCTCAAAAAATATTTAACACTCCAGCCAACTAACCGTCAGATAGCAGTAGATGCAATAGCAGACTTCTCTAAACAGCCTTGAAGTAATACCGAGGAAGATTAAAAACCCTCAATTGTTTGCTCATTAACAAATGTATTTCCAACAAATAAAATTGAGCAAATAAGCAATGTTTTTTTCATAATAATATAAGGATGTGTTTTTTATATATCTAAGATTAAAAAACACCGCTTTCCACATTAAAACTGAAAGCGGCTTTTTAATCTTTAAATTATTTTGCTTGAAACTATTCCTTCATAACCTTTCTGACCAAGGTTCCTTTTTCGGTTTCAATTTTTAGGAAATACACAGCACTATCTAATGCTGAGATATCAAGTTGTAGGTTGCTAGCGGCAGTACTCTAGTCTAAAACTTTTACGGAGTCAAAATGGTTTGTTTTATGTTTTGAGTAGCATTTTAAATAACAATAAAGGTCTTGTAGCGTTTGGTTTAAAATTCACATCAAAATTCCGTAATTTCGCTGCCTTAAATTATATGATTGATTAATAATAGTTCCTGTTAAAAACAAATTTGACCAGAATTTAAAAGATACCCACTTTCGTGGGCAGTACCATGGCAACAAAATTTAGAGAGCACAAAGGGTTAAATCTTCCACAACTGGGAGAAGACATACTCAATTTTTGGAAAGAAGAGCACATTTTTGAAAAGAGTATTGCCATTCGCGAAGGGGCGGAGCCGTTCGTGTTTTTTGAAGGTCCGCCGTCTGCAAACGGTTTGCCTGGGATTCATCACGTAATGGCGCGTGCTATAAAAGATATATTTTGTCGCTATAAAACGCAGAAAGGGTTTAAAGTAGACCGTAAAGCAGGATGGGATACCCATGGGTTGCCTATAGAACTTGGTGTTGAAAAAGAATTGGGGATTACCAAAGAAGATATTGGCAATAAAATCTCTGTAGAAGATTATAATGCAGCCTGCCGCAAAGCCGTAATGCGCTATACAGATGTGTGGAATAAAGTAACTGAAAGCTACGGCTATTGGGTAGATATGGAAGACCCATACATTACCTACGAGCCTAAATATATGGAATCTGTTTGGTGGCTGTTAAAACAGATTTACAACAAAGACTTATTATACAAAGGCTACACCATACAGCCTTACTCGCCAAAGGCAGGTACTGGTTTAAGCAGTCACGAATTAAACCAACCAGGCACCTATCAAGATGTGACTGATACTACGGTAGTAGCACAGTTTAAAGCGGTAGAAAGTTCGCTGCCAGAATTTCTTAAAAAGTACGATAACCTTAATTTCATTGCTTGGACAACGACGCCTTGGACCTTGCCTTCCAATACCGCATTAACCGTGGGGGCTAAGATTGACTATGTGGTAGTCGCTACTTATAATCAATACACGTTTGAACCTGTCCATGTTATTTTGGCAAAGAACTTGGTTGGAAAGCAATTTACTGGGAAGTATGCTCAAACCGAGGATCTTGAAGTTTTAAAAAGCTACTCAAAAGAAGATAAAAATATTCCATTCTTTATGGCTGAAGAGTGCAAAGGAGCGGCGCTTTTAGAGATTAGATACGAGCAATTATTAGACTATGCCACTCCAGATGCTGGTGATGAAAATGCATATAGAGTGATTGCAGGAGATTTTGTAACGACGGAAGATGGAACCGGAATTGTTCATACCGCACCCACCTTTGGGGCAGATGATGCGCTGGTTGCAAAACAAGCGGTGCCAGAGGTGCCACCAATGCTTGTAAAAGATGAGAACGGTAATTTAGTTCCACTAGTTAATTTACAAGGAAAGTTTAGACCGGAACTAGGAGAATTTGCTGGCAAGTACGTTAAGAATGAATACTATGCAGATGGCGAAGCGCCAGAGCGAAGTATTGATGTTGAGTTGGCGATAAAACTTAAGATCGAAAACAAAGCATTTAAAGTTGAAAAATACGTTCACAGTTATCCAAACTGTTGGCGAACAGACAAGCCTATTTTATACTATCCTTTAGACTCGTGGTTTATAAAAGTAACCGAGTTTAAAGATAGAATGCACGAGCTTAACAAAACCATTAACTGGAAACCAAAATCTACAGGAGAAGGGCGTTTTGGAAATTGGTTGGCAAATGCAAACGACTGGAATTTATCACGGTCGCGGTATTGGGGAATCCCATTGCCACTTTGGAGAACTGAGGATGGTACAGAAGAGATTATTATTGGTTCGGTCGAAGAATTAAAAGCCGAAATGGCACGCGCCGTGCAAGCAGGTTTTATGGCAAAAGATATTTTTGAGGCCTTTGAAGTGGGAAATAATTCCGAAGAAAACTATGCTGCCATAGACCTTCATAAAAATATTGTGGACGGTATTGTTTTAGTTTCGGCTTCCGGAAAACCAATGAACCGCGAGGCAGATTTGATTGATGTTTGGTTTGATAGTGGCGCTATGCCATATGCGCAATGGCACTATCCTTTTGAAAATAAAGAGAAAGTAGAGCAAACATGGCGCAAGGCAGATTTTATTGCGGAAGGGGTGGACCAAACGAGAGGATGGTTTTATACTATGCACGCGATTGCTACCATTATTTTTGATGATATAGCCTATAAAAATGTAGTGAGTAACGGCTTGGTACTCGATAAAAACGGGCAGAAAATGTCCAAGAGATTGGGGAATGCTGCAGATCCTTTTGAGGTACTTGATCAATATGGGCCGGATGCTACACGCTGGTATATGATTAGTAATGCAAACCCTTGGGACAATCTTAAATTTGATCTCGACGGAATAAGTGAGGTACGTAACAAGTTCTTTGGAACGCTATACAATACCTATAACTTTTTCGCCATGTATGCCAACCTAGATAGTTTTAGCTATGATGAGGAAGAGATTGCTTTAGAAGAAAGACCTGAAATAGACCGTTGGATTTTAAGCGAATTAAATACTTTAATTGCTACGGTGGATGCTGCATTTAATGACTATGAACCCACCAAAGCAGCACGAGCAATTAATGCCTTTGTGCAAGAAAACTTGAGCAACTGGTTTGTGCGATTGAGCAGAAGACGTTATTGGAAAGGAAGCTATGGGACTGATAAAATTTCGGCGTATCAAACCTTGTATACTTGTTTAATTACGGTATCAAAACTAGGAGCGCCTATCGCACCTTTTTTTATGGATCGTTTGTATAAAGATTTAACCGAAGCCCGTTTTTCAAACATTGACGAAGCAAAAAACAGCGTTCATTTAAGTGACTTCCCTGTTGCAAACATGACTTTTGTGGATGCTGGTTTGGAACGAAGAATGCAAAAGGCACAAACCATTGCATCTTTGGTTTTGTCCTTGCGTCAAAAGGAGAAGATAAAAGTGCGTCAACCACTACAAAAAATAATGATTCCGGTTTTAGATGCTGCTGCGAGAAAAGAAATAGAAGCGGTGAGCGAATTGATTAAAAGCGAGGTAAACGTAAAGGAAATAGAATTGATTGATGAAGGTTCAGGCATACTAGTGAAACAAATAAAGCCAGACTTCAAGAAACTAGGGCCTCGTTTTGGAAAAGATATGAAAGCGGTTGCCGGTGTAATTCAGCAGTTTGGGCAAGAAGAAATATTATTATTGGAAAAAGAGGGGGAACTTTCGATTATAATTTCAGAAAAAAATACTACATTGACACTTGGTGATGTGATCATTAGTTCTCAGGATATAGAGGGGTGGTTAGTCGCGAATCAAAATGGGATTACAGTAGCATTAGACGTTATTATTACGGAAGATTTAAAAAATGAAGGAATTGCCAGAGAGTTGGTAAATCGCATTCAGAATTTAAGAAAAGACACCGGCTTTGAAGTTACTGACAGGATTGAAGTAACACTTCAAAGCAATAAAGTGCTAGAAGCTGCAGTAAATCAGAATATTGACTACATTAAAGAAGAAACATTAACAAATACGCTCAAGTTTGAAGAAGAAATAAGCAATGGTACAGAAATAGCTTTTGATGAAATTGAAACTAAATTGAGCATTAATAAATAAACTATTATGGCAGGAGAAATAAAAACTAGATATGGTGATGCCGAGTTAGAAGCATTTAGAACATTGATAAAAAATAAAATCCAAGAAGCAGAAAAACAGTTAGCACTCATTGAAAGTGCCTACCGAAATGATAGCAATAACGGTACGGATGACACCTCACCTACGTTTAAAGCTTTTGATGAAGGCAGTGAAGTAATGAGTAAAGAAACTTCTTCACAACTAGCAATTCGTCAAGAGAAATTTATTCGTGATCTTAAGAATGCACTTATTCGTATTGAAAACAAAACCTATGGTATTTGCCGTGTTACCAAAAAACTAATAAACCCTGAGCGTTTAAAATTGGTGCCACACGCAACGTTGAGTATTGAAGCTAAAAACTTGCAATAAAAAAGTTGCTATTTTTTATTTTCCCACCTCAGGATTGTAGAAAAACAATCCTGACCACTAAAGGGAGGAAATACCATATTTAAACAAATCAAAACCCTATGTTGATGGGTTTTTTTTATGCTGAAACTTTATACCGTTATATCATTACTGTTATTTCCAAGTATTGGATTTGCACAAAAACAATTGGAAAAAACGTTTGATGCGACTACTATTGATACTATTACAATCGATGGCAATGGTATCTATAAGATAAACGTACAAACGGCTGTCACTACAAGCATTTCTATAATTGCAACTATTGATGGAGAAACCTACGAGAATATTGTGATTACAAGTAAACCATCCCTTAATGAAATCACTTTTGGAGTAGGAAGTACTCCTGGATTTATTCCAGAAAATGATAAGTTAGCAGCGCATAAAATAATAGCCATCGAATTAAAAGTACTTGTCCCAGAAGACAACAATGTCACGATAGGCTCAGACATTGCTGATTTTGAGGGTTCAGGAGTGTTTAAGTGTCTTAGCGTTGCCTTGAGTCAAGGTGCTTGTACGGTGAATAACTTTAAAGGTAATGGCGTTTTCTATTCTTTACTAGGGGATCTTAAAATACAAACATTTCCAGAAGTTTCAGGCACTGCTATTTCCCAATACGGGATCGTTGAAAATACGCTCAGAAAACATCAAAAGTTTGAAATTATGGCAGAGAGCACTCATGGAAATATCTACCTAACTCAAACCAAATAATAATGTTATTTTTGCCAGCATTATTAGCCTAAATATGACCTTTAAAAAATCTATTATTGTAATTATTATAATCTTATTAATCGATCAAATTTCTAAGATTTATATTAAAACTCATTTTCAACTCCACGAAGAAATTGTAGTATTTGATTGGTTCAGCATTCTGTTTGTAGAGAATGAAGGAATGGCTTGGGGTGCTAAAATACCAGGGGAGTATGGTAAGCTTTTCTTGACACTTTTTAGACTCGTTGCCATTGTTGGAATAGGGTATTGGTTATGGGACAGCGCAAGAAAAAGGGCCTCCGGAATTTTATTGAGTGCTGTTGCGCTTATTTTTGCAGGTGCGCTTGGAAATATTATAGATTCTGTTTTCTACGGGATCATATTTGACACTAGCTTGCAGAACACAGCCACTATGTTTGCTAATGACCCTTATGGAACTGTCTTTCATGGTAAAGTAGTAGATATGCTGTCTTTCCCTTTATATGGAGGTGTTTTACCACAATGGATTCCTTTTTGGGGAGGCGAATATTTCACCTTTTTTGATCCAGTATTTAATGTTGCAGATGTTGCCATTAGTACCGGTGTAGGATTATTGCTTGTCTTTAATAAAAAAGCATTTCCTAACAAAGAGAAAGAGGAAACGCCAGTTGCTTAACTAAAGGAATATCCTTTTTTTGGAGTGGCAACGTGGTGCAAGGGAATATCAGTTTCTTCGGTCTCAAAAATAGCATCAGCTTCAAAAAAAGAAAGCCCTACAAATAATGCATTTTTGTTACACTGGGATAAAAAGCGGTCGTAAAAACCTTTTCCGTAGCCAATTCTATTACCCTTGGTGTCAAATGCGAGCAAGGGTACAAAAACAACATCTATGACTTTTGGGTGAATTTTAATCCCTGATACGGGTTCTGGAATTCCAAATTTTGAAACTTTCAAGGCGGTATTTTCCTGCAGGAGATAGTGCTTCATCTCCATTGTTTTAAAGTCAGATTTTGAAACAATAATGGTTTTATCCTTTCCATGTAAAATATGGAGCAGGTAATTTGTGTCTACCTCGTGGTGCTTTTCAATGGGTAAAAAAATATGATAGTTTGTATGTTCCCAAATAGGAAGTTGAAGACAATTATTGGCAATTTTTAAACTAGCATCCTCTATTTGTTGTTCTGTAAGGTTTGTTCTTAATTCTTTGTGTTTCTTTCGTGCGCTCTTTTTGTCCATCTAAACAATATGTTTTGAAATATGAAAGATAGCATCTCCTTGATTTACTATCGATGCTTGGTTTACATTAATAATATAACCTTCATTGGGTGCTAGTACTTTAAAACGCATAGTGCCGTAAGGATCTGTTATCGTAGCGAGAAACTCTCCTTTCTTTACAAGCTTATTACAGTCTATTTTAATGTGAAGCAATCCGCTTTTTTGCGCACGAATCCAAGTGCTTTTATCTATGATAACAGGAGGTTTCTTTTCTGTTGGTTTACTAAGAGTAGTTTGCAACATTTCTAGATGATTTAATACACGCATAACGCCATCCACCCCTTCTTTAACAATATGTTTATTGCTTTCTAGAGACTTTCCTCCTTCAAACAATAGGCAAGGAATTTTTAGTTGTTCGCAAGTATTGCGGTAGGATTTTGAGGTGTTTGAAGAATAGACGGTGAAAGGTGCATTAAAAACGGTTGCTAATGATAGTAATTGTTTGTTTTTTGGTGCAATTCTAATTTGAGCGGCATTAAATCGTTGGGCCCCGCCAGTATGAAAATCCAAGCAATAGTCTGCGTGAGGAAGAATTTCTTTTGTAAAGTAATAAGCTACGCGACTTGCTAATGATCCTGTTTTTGTTCCAGGAAAAACACGGTTGAGGTCGCGACCATCGGGAAACACTCTATCCTGATTTAAGAAACCGAAGATATTAAGGATTGGGATGCTTATAGTAGTTCCTATTTTGGGTTTGTTTATTTTCTTTGCAATAACCTGCCTAACTATTTCTACTCCGTTAATTTCATCGCCGTGAATACCTGCTGTAAGTAATACTGTGGGCCCTGGAATTAGTGACCTTTCCACAATTACGGGGATTTCAACCTTTGTTGAGGTAAATAATTTGGCAAAGCTAAAGTTAAGCGTTTTGCTTTGACCTGGAGCAATATTCTCTCCAAGAATTATCATGGTTTTTTCCTCTGTACTCATGTTTTTTTATTCCTTTTTTCTATTTTGCCCTTAAATGACTTCAATGTCTAAACTACAAATCAATCCACATTGCGCTCTATATATTTTATAATGATAGTAGCAATATCTTTTCCAGTAGCTTTTTCAATACCTTCTAATCCAGGAGAAGAATTTACTTCTAAGATTAAAGGACCGCGGGAGGATTGTAACATATCAACTCCTGCAATTCCTAGACCCATGGCTTTTGCTGCTTTTAATGCTGCGGTTTCTTCTTCATCGCTAAGTTCAATTACTTCTGCGGTTCCGCCACGGTGTAAATTACTTCTAAATTCTCCTTCTTTTCCTTGTCTTTTCATTGCGCCAACTACTTGGCCATCCACAATAAAAGCGCGAATATCTGCGCCACCCGCTTCTTTGATAAATTCTTGCACGATGACTCTTGCCTGTAGATTATTAAATGCTTCGATAACAGATTCGGCAGCTTTTCTTGTTTCCGCTAGAATAACTCCAATGCCTTGTGTTCCTTCCAATAATTTAATAATAACTGGTGCCCCACCTGCTTGTTCTACAATCTCTTTTACATTTTTAGAATAGTTTGTAAAGATTGTTTTAGGCAGTCCCAAACCAGCACGAGATAAAATTTGAAGACTGCGTAATTTATCTCTAGACCTTACCAATGCAATAGACTCGGTTGTAGAAAAACAATGCATCATTTCAAACTGTCGTACTACTGCGGTTCCATAAAAAGTAACACTAGCTCCAATGCGTGGTATTACAGCGTCTACGTTTTCAATCGTTTTTCCTTTGTAATATACTTTTGGGTTCTTTTTCTCGATTACAATATCGCACTTGGTATGATTTATAATTTCGATATCGTGTTTGCGTTTTGTCGCCGCTTCTATAAGTCGTTGTGTGGAGTATAAATTAGCATTTGCCGAAAGGATTTTTATGTTCATTTTGTGGATTCCACTAGGCGGAATTATTATTTAGTTGTTTCTGTTTTGCTACTGTTATTTTTGGCTGATTTTAATTTCATTTTATGCGAAAGATTGGTAGCGTTTATATCTATCATAAACCTCTTTGTTAAGAATTTACGTCCTAATAGTACGGGGTATTTCATTTCGGAACGGTCGCTCAATGTTAAGAAAATAGGATATATTTTCCCAAAGAGTTCGATTTCGGTTAAAATTCTATACCGTTTTTGGGTTTGCCCATTGCTGCTTTTTATAACCCGCACGTCGTATTGATCAAAAACAAATTCTTTGCCGTGATATTGAAGCTGGTTCTCATCCAAAAACGTGCACTTTAAGAAGTCATCTTCCACTTTTATGGCGGTACAATGAATGCTAGAGGTATAAGCACCGGTATCTATTTTTACTTCAACAGCCTCTAGTTCCAATAAGGGAAAATTTGCGGTATCTATTCTTCCTATTTTTCGTTTCAAATATTTTAGTTTTTAACAACGAGGGAAAGGTACTAAACTCCCTGAATACGTTTCGCTTCTACTAGAAAACTTTATGAAGATTATTACTTATTTCGCGCTATAAATTCAATAATATTTTTTGAAACGTTAACCTTGGTAGTCGTTTCAATGCCTTCTAGACCAGGGGTCGAATTTACCTCTAAAACTAGGCTGCCTCTTTTTGATCGCAAAATGTCTACTCCACAAACCCCTAAATGTAACGCCTTAGCAGCAGCGATGGCGATATTTTTTTCTTCAGTAGTTAATTCAATTTTAGTAGCAAAACCACCGCGATGTAAATTAGACCTAAAATCGTCTGACTTTGATTGCCGTTTCATCGCAGCGACCACTTGGCCATCTACAATAATAGCGCGAACATCTGTTCCTTTTGACTCTGCTATAAACTCTTGCATTACAAATTTAACGTTAGCGGTTTGTAATGTTTCCACGGTAGAAAGTGCGTTTTTATAATCATTACATAAAATAACGCCTTGGCCGTGAGTACCTTCGATAAGTTTTATAATAACAGGTTTTTCTCCAAAATCTTTTAAGAAGGCTTCTATATAATAAGGCATTCCTAAAGTAGTTTTTGGCATTGGAATTCCAGCTTTAGAAAGGATTTGAAAACTAGTCCATTTGTCTCTAGACTGCAATATGCCTTGCGATGATGCAATCGTAAAAAGACCCATGGCCTCAAAATGTCTCACCAAGGCAGTACCATAATAGGTATTAGAAGCACCTATTCTAGGAATGATGGCGTGCAAATCATCAATAATTTCATCGTGATATTGAACTATTGGTTTGTTGTTTTCGATCATCAGGTTGCAAAAGGTAGGATCTATTACTGCTATCTTATGATTGTTTGCTTCCCCAGCTTTGAGGATGCTTTGTGTAGAGTAAAGGTTTTCGCCGCGCGAAAGGATTGCGATGTTCATGTGATAAAGATACTGATTTCAAAAACTACCAAGTATCTTTACGGGATGGCAGAAGCACCCATACCCTTACAAATTTCTACCCTACCAGATTCGCCTGGCGTCTATCAATACTATGATAAAGACGGCAAGTTACTTTATGTGGGGAAAGCTAAAAATTTAAAAAAGCGCGTTAACAGCTATTTTACAAAGCAACACGATAATGCACGCACACGCATTCTTGTAAGAAAGATAAAAGACATAAAACACATTGTTGTTGCTACGGAAACAGATGCTCTTTTATTAGAGAACAACCTCATTAAAAAATACCAGCCCAAGTATAATGTGCTGCTCAAAGACGATAAATCCTATCCTTGGATTTGTATTAAAAACGAACGTTTTCCGCGTGTTTTCCCTACGCGCAGAATGATTAAAGATGGCAGCCAATATTTTGGGCCTTACACCAGTATGAAAACGGTGTACACTTTGCTAGATTTAATTAAAGGTTTGTATCCGCTAAGGACCTGTAAATATGATTTAGCCGAAGATAAAATTAGAAACGATAAATATAAAGTGTGTTTAGAATTTCATTTAGGCAACTGTTCTGGTCCCTGCGAAGGACTTTATCTTGAAGCTACTTACAACGAAAACATCCAAGCCATTAAAGAAATTTTAAAGGGTAATTTTAAAGAAAGTCTGGTTCAGTTTAAGAATCAAATGAAAGATCTTGCTGCAGATTTACATTTTGAAGATGCCCAGCGAATCAAAGAAAAACTCAATGTTTTACAAAATTACCAAAGCAAATCTACGGTCGTTAACCCTAATATTAACAATGTTGATGTTTTTAGTGTAATTAGCGATGAAAGCTATGGCTATGTTAACTTCTTGCAACTTTCCTTTGGTGCAATTATAAGAAGCCATACGCTAGAAATTAAGAAGAAACTTGACGAAAGCGATGTGGATTTATTACAGTTATCAGTCATTGAATTGCGACAACGTTTTAACTCACAGTCTAAAGAAATATATGTCCCAATTAAAATTACTGCGGAAGAAGGTGTTAAAATTCACATTCCGAAGTTGGGCGATAAAAAGAAGATTTTAGACCTCTCTATTCGAAATGCGAAATATTTTAGAATGGAGCGCTTTAAACAAGCCAAAATAGTAGATCCCGATAGGCACGAAAATCGGATTATGGCGCAAATGAAAAAAGATTTGCGATTGAGCGAAGAGCCCCGGCATATTGAGTGTTTTGATAACAGTAATATTCAAGGAACAAATCCAGTGGCTGCTTGTGTAGTTTTCAAAAACGGAAAACCAAGTAAAAAAGACTACCGTAAGTTTAATATAAAAACGGTGGTGGGGCCCGATGATTTTGCCTCGATGGAAGAGGTGGTGTACCGTCGTTATAAAAGATTAAAAGAAGAAGAGCAACCATTGCCACAACTTATCATCATTGATGGAGGAAAAGGGCAGTTGTCTAGTTCTTTAAAAGCGCTGGACGATTTGGAACTGCGAGGAAAGATTGCTATTGTAGGAATCGCAAAAAGGCTAGAAGAATTATTTTATCCCGACGATCCCATACCATTATACCTTGATAAGAAGAGCGAAACACTTAAAATAATCCAGCAGTTGCGAAATGAAGCGCACCGTTTTGGAATTAACTTTCACCGTCAAAAACGAAGTAAAGAAGCATTAAACACAGCCTTGGAAACAATCCCTGGAATAGGGGAGAAAACAGTTGTAGAACTACTGCGGGTCTTTAAAAGCACAAAGCGTGTTGGTGCAGCGAGCTTTGAAGAACTGGTAAAAGTAGTGGGTGCTAACAGAGCTAAAAAAATTATTGCGTATTTTCAAAATTTAAAAGCGATTAAATAAAAAAATAGTATACACGTTAACTACTTATGTTAAAAGCGTTTATTTTTTCTACTATTCTTTTAATGTTCTGTACCACTTCGGTTTTAGCGCAAAAGAAAGAGTCTGGTCAAGATTTAAAAGTTGGTTTGGTATTAAGCGGGGGTGGGGCCAAAGGATTAGCACATATTGGTGTTTTAAAAGCCATTGAAGAAGCAGGGATACGCATAGATTATATTGCTGGTACTAGTATGGGTGCTTTGGTTGGTGGTTTGTATGCATCAGGCTATACTGCCACACAATTAGATTCGATTTTCACGAATGTAGATTTTTCAAAAATTATTCAAGATGAGGTTCCTAGGAAAGCAAAATCATTTTATGAAAAGGATGAATCTGTGAAATATGCGCTTACGCTACCTTTTGATAAATTCCAAATTGCGTTTCCTACGAGTCTTTCAAAAGGGCAAAATGTGTACAATCTTTTTTCGAAATTAACAGCACATGTCAATGGTGTAAATGACTTTAGTAAATTACCCATTCCTTTTTTTTGTGTCGCTACAAATGCTGAAAATGGGGAACAAGTACTATTAGAAAAAGGATATCTTCCCCTCGCAGTATCTGCAAGTGGCGCCTTGCCATCTTTATTTAGCCCAGTGCCAATAGGTGATCAATTATTAATAGATGGTGGGGTGGTAAACAATTATCCTGTAGAAGAATTACTCGCAAAAAATGTAGACATTATTATTGGAGTAGATGTTCAAGATGATTTAAAAAAACAAAAAAATCTTAAATCTGCCATTGATGTATTAGTGCAAATAAATAATTACAGTGCGCTAAAACAAATGGATGGAAAGCGCGCTAAAACTGATATTTATATAAAACCGAACATTCAAGACTTTACCGTTGTTTCTTTTGATGAAGGAAGAAAAATTATAGCAGAAGGCCAAGAGGCGGCTACCTTACAATTTGAGCAACTACAAGAAATTGGAAAAAGGCAGAAGGCAATCGCGCAAAAGGAAATTAAATTTGAAAACAGAGAAGAATTTTATATTAAAGAGGTCTTGATTAATGGCTTAGACCACTACACCCGATCGTATGTTTTAGGGAAGCTAAAAATAAAAACACCCGCCCTTTTAACGTATGAAGCATTTAGCGATGGAGTAAATAATTTAAGTGCAACTGGAAATTTTCAGAATATTGACTATCGTTTTTCAAGAGATCAAAATAACCAATATACAGTTACCTTAAATTTACGGGAAAGCGAAGCAAATATGCTTTTGAGGTTAGGGCTTCATTACGATCAATTATATAGAACAGGAGCCTTATTAAACATTACCCGCAAACGACTTTTTACCAATAATGACATTGCTTCTTTAGATGTTGTTGTTGGAGATAATATTAGATACAACTTTAATTATTATATAGACAAAGGGTATTATTGGAGTGTAGGGTTTAATTCTAGTTACAGCTTCTTTGATAGTAATGTAGCCATAGATTTTATTGAAAACGATGTTGTTTCTACCGAAGGGGCGCAGCTTAATGAAATTGAACTTCAGTACAGCGATTTTACCAATCAGTTATATGCCGAAACACTTTTTAAGCGTATTTTCCTTTTGGGTGGTGGCATTGAACATAAATACCTTCGTTATTTAAGTGAAACTATTGGGATTGATGAAAATAATTCCCCAAGAACTGTTTTTGAAAGCACAAATTACTTTAGTGCTTTTGGTTATCTTAAATTCGACACCTACGACAATGTCTTTTTCCCAAAGGAAGGCTTTTTATTTGAAGGCAATTTTCATTTGTATTTATTTGCCGAAGGGCGCAATAAAGACTTTGAACCTTTTTCAATTGCAAAAGCGAAAGCAGGCTATGCCGAAAAATGGACAGATAAACTATCTAGCGTTCTAACGACCGAAGGTGGTTTTAGCTTAGGAAGTACGTTAACAGAATCCTTGGATTTCTTTATAGGAGGTTATGGTTTTAATGAAATTAATAATATTGTACCATTTTATGGATATGAACCATTAAGCTTGCGTGGAAACACCTATTTAAAATCAAGCCTAACTATTGATTATGAAATTTTCAGAAAGAATCACATTAATATTTTTGGAAACATTGCCAAAGTGGGTGATGATTTTTTTGAAAGCGGTAAATGGATAGACCGCATAGACTATAGTGGATACGGTGCTGGTTATGGCTTAGAAACTTTTCTAGGCCCCTTAGAAGTAAAATATGCCTATTCTCCAGAGAGTGGAAATAGCGAGTGGTATTTTAGGGTTGGGTTTAGGTTTTAATGACTTTGCACCTTCTAATCACCACCACGGAGCTTACTAAGTTTTACACAAAGGTCACAAAGTAATTATAACGATACTAATGAAATCCATTTTTGTACACTGCGTCTTCCTATGTGGTTCGTTCATTTAAAAAGAATGTTACTATGATCCTTTTACTTAAAACTTTCAAATATGTGATTAGGGATTACTTTGTCTCAAAATGAATATGATCATCGTGTCGCACTGCTTTGCAACCGTGAAATTTAAGTTTGTCGCTTTTGAGTATTAATCTAGATTTTAAATGAGGTTCTATAAATAGCCTTTCAACTTTTTTTTGTTTCAGAATTATTCCTATAAGTTGTTTTGTTCCTTCTTCTGAAAACGAAATATCGTCATTGGTAGTTCCCATGCTAAGATATTTAGGGAAATCATACTGCCAGTATTCTTGTTTTTTGCAAACAACCGTTTGATTAAATTCTCCATTCTTTGGATTTTCATATACTCCGTATCCACTTCTTGAAGGTTTCTTATTTGTAAGTTCGCTTTGTCCATCTTTGTAGATAAGTGCAATGTCTATTTTTTTACCATCGTTGTGACTCAAATGCGGAAGTAATGGAAAACCATCAATAAATGGAAAATTCGCGTCCAGGTAGACCAATTTTATACCTGGGTTTTTAGTTCCAAATGCTTCAGAAACTTCTTTTAAAGAACGGTTTAATTGTGGTTTTACATAGCTTCTATTGGCAAGTGTATAGCACCAAGAATGAGCTTCCAGAAATTCGGTTTCAACTATTTTTTCTCTGCCCCAATAGGGAGCAATGACGGGTACAATATAGAAGGTAGTAATTAAATACAAGCCAATAAAAACAGCCGTTCTTTTAATAAATTTCCATTTGGCACTAGAACCAATAAGTACACTGGATACTAAATATAGCACTCCGCCAATTTGCGTAATCACCGTTAACAGGATAAAAATAATGAGTTTAGCTATAGTTTTCAACATTGCATTTAGTATATAACGCAAGTCGGGAGATTTATTTCAAAGAAACAAACCTCCCAATATTAATAAGGCTCTTTTGATATTTAATCAATCATATCAAACCCGCAATAAGGCACTAGTACTTTGGGTATTTTAATGCCCTCAGGAGTTTGGTAGTTTTCTAAAATTCCGGCAAGTACTCGTGGTAATGCAAGTGAGCTTCCGTTGAGGGTGTGCACTAGTTTGTTTTTTCCGTCTTCATCTTTAAAACGCAATTTTAATCTGTTGGCCTGAAACGTCTCAAAATTAGAAACCGAAGATATTTCCAACCATCTGTCCTGTGCGGTAGAAAACACTTCAAAATCATAGGTTAGTGTCGCTGTAAAACCTAAATCGCCTCCACACAATCTTAAAATTCTAAACGGTAATTCGAGTTCTCTCAAGATATCTGTTATATGGGCTACCATCCCGTCTAAAGCTTTGTGGCTATTATCTGGATGTTCTATGCGAACGATTTCAACTTTGTCAAATTGGTGTAATCTGTTGAGCCCCCTCACGTGTGCTCCGTAGCTTCCAGCTTCTCTTCTAAAGCAGGGAGTGTATCCTGTGCACAATACTGGCAGGTCACTTTCTTGAAGCAAATCGCCTCTAAACATATTTGTTACAGGAACTTCTGCTGTTGGGATTAAATATAAATCATCTACTCCAACGTGGTACATTTGTCCTTCTTTATCTGGCAATTGTCCAGTGCCAAAACCAGATGCTTCATTTACTAAATGTGGTACTTGATACTCCGTATATCCTGCAGTGGTATTTTTATCTAAAAAATAAGAGATTAATGCACGTTGTAAGCGCGCACCTTTTCCTTTATAAACGGGGAATCCAGCGCCTGTTATTTTAACACCCAATTCAAAATCGATGATGTCGTATTTCTTTGCTAATTCCCAATGCGGCATTGCACCGTCATCAAGAACAGGGATGTCGCCTTCACGAAATGTTTCTTCGTTGTCATCTTCATTAGTTCCCGCCGGGACTAATGCATGAGGGATATTTGGAATGGTATACAACAGTTGCTTTAATTTTTCAACAGTTTCATTTAGCGTGTCGCCAAACACTTTTGAAGCTTCTTTTAATCCTGCGGTTTTCCCTTTGAGTGCAGTTGCTTCTGAGGCCTTTCCACTTTTGAAGAGGTTTCCTATTTCTTTTGAAAGTATATTGGACTCTGCTAAAGTATCGTCTAATTTTGCCTGCGTAGCACGCCGGTTTTCATCTGCTTCTAAAACGTCCTTAAACGTTTGTTTCGCATCAATTCCTCTCTTTGCCAATGCTTTTAAATAGTGGTCTTGATTATTGCGAATGTCTTGTACTTGTAGCATAGTTGATTGCTTTTTGCAAGGCGCAAAGTTACATAGACAGAAAAGGAATGCAAAAAGTTAGAGGCTTTTATTTCAATTTGAAGTTTATCCAATCCTATTCCTCAAAAAGGCCAAAATCACAATCACAAAAACGATGATAATGATGACTGATTGACTTTCACGGTTTCTGTCCTTTTTTGATTTTCTATTGAGCATATCGTTATATAATCGAAATTGAAATATACAGAATTAATTTTCTCCAGCGCTATCTTTGGCTTTTTTTAAAATGGACTTAGGGTCTAATAATTCATGAATTCTTTCTTCACGCTCAGATTTTGAATGATAATCCTTGGGCGAAGGTAAAATCCAATCGTGGTGTTTAAAATGATTCCATTCTTCTGCAGCTAAATCTATTGTGGGGTCAATGAGTGTGTTGTATTCCCCGCCATTTACCCTGACTCTGCACTTAACATACACTTCAACATCAACTCCTTTTTCTGCTTCGACTTGCTTTATTCGTTGCGCTAACTGCCAGATAACATCTGGTTTTGTAAGGGCGGAACGGCTTTGTTTTTTAGAGACCAGCGCTTCGTAATTGTATTTTTTTCGCAGTTTCGTTTCTTTATCTACAGTCTCAATACTCATGAGTCCGCTTTTAGTGCGTAACATCATGCGCCAGCTTAAACGATGGCCTTCTTCGGTCCAGAGGACATCATCTTTAAATCCCCAATGGCGCAATGGAAGTGCAATTTGAATGATAAAGTATACCGAAAATATTCCTATGAGCACTGGTTTGTATTTAGGAACAACAATTTTTCCTTCTTTGTACAATGGTTTTTTCTTAAGGAATTTACTTTGTAATGTTTCTGAAGAAAAGAAGAAAAAAGAAAATGCAATAGACATATATGGGAAGATCCCAATTTGAAATACTACCGAATTAAACAAGTGAAAAAACACCGAAACCCAAAATGCAACTACCCGTGTTCGTTTCCAAAGAAATAATGGGATAATCAGCAAATCGAATAAAATCCCTACATACGCGATGCAGTAATGTATCCACTCTTGTTGAAGGATCCCGCCGATGAGCCAATAGTTCTTTTTGCCTGCCATAAAGAGAGACGTAGTTGTACCGTCCAGCCAATCTGGGTATATTTTTGCTACGGCAGCGTAGGTATATACAATCCATATTTGAAGTATTATTAGTATTAAAACCCAGCGAGGCATGGAGGGTGATTTCATTGCAGGATTGATTTTCGCATCCAATGAAAACCATCTGTTGGCAGGTAAAAAAGCCATAATCCAACACAACAGCATCATTAAATAATAATGATTGTTATAGGATGTCTTCTGCATCAAATACACGCAGGTCCACATGAGTGCGTAGCAAAACATACTAAACCGATATTTATAACCAAGCATAACGCCAACGCCAAAAATCCCCATTACTACAAAATAGACATACATCCAATTGCCTGGTAAGGGTTGTAAAAAATCAAAGCCAATAAAATTGAAAGTAAACTCTGGTTCAATCATAGTGCGCTTTAACCATCCGGTCGCAATAGCGCCAAATCCTTCCATAGCAATCAAAAAACCAAAAGCGACTCTAAAAAGAACGAGCCCAGTATTATCGATATGTTTGAATAAAAATTTATTCATGTTGCTTGATATAATTTCTTGCAAATACTTCGTCAGATTTTATAGCTTGTTTTAGCTCCTCCAAGCTTTTAAATCTAATTTCATCCCTAATGTGTGTCAAGAATTGAATGGTAAGCATTTTGTTATATAAATCTTCATCAAAATCAAGGAAAAAAGTTTCTACCGAAGTTTCAGTGCCACCTACTGTTGGATTTAAACCAATGTTTGTGATGCCATACTCTAACATTCCGTTGATCATTGCTTTTACAATATACACCCCGTTCATAGGGATGAGTTTGTAGTTTTCGTCTAATTTTAAGTTGGCCGTGGGGTAATTGATCGTTCTTCCCAGGGCTCTCCCTGAAATTATCTCCCCGGTGAGCATAAAAGGGTACCCTAAATAGGTGTTTGCTGTAGTTATATCTCCAGAGAGCAGTGCATTTCGAATTTTGGTAGAACTAATAGCAACGTCATCCAATTGTTGTGCTGAAATTTCTTCGACCTCAAATCCAAGTTTTTTCCCGTATTGTTTTAGGTTGGTAATATCTGCATTGCGATTGCGTCCAAAACGGTGATCATATCCAATAATGATCTTTTTTGCTTTTAATTTTCCAACGAGTAAATCTCTTACATAAGCTTCTGCAGAGAGTCTTGAGAATTCTTTCGTAAAGGGCTCTACTATAAAATCGTCTAATTGTAAATCGTCTAGAAGTTCCTTTTTTTCTTTGAGGGTATTTAGTAGTTTTATGTCGCTATTTTCTTGCAACACCATTCTTGGGTGCGGAAAGAACGTTAGTAATACGGAGCGCAACCCTTCCGAATTTGCGGAACTAACCAAACGTTTTATAATGGCTTGATGTCCTAGGTGAACACCGTCAAAAGTTCCTATGGTAATGATACTACCAGATTCGTTTATATAATTTGATGAATTGAGGTATTCCTCCATGTTATTTTCCGTTAAAAGTATTCATTGTGTTTGAAATTCCGGCCAGCCCAAAAGAAGTAATAATGTCTTTACTTTTTTCAAATCGCTCTTTTAACTTGGCTTCTTCCTCTGCACCCCATTCACCGAGCACATAATCTATTTGTCTTCCTTTTGAAAAGGCATCGCTAATCCCAAATCTAAATCGTGGATATTTTGTAGTTTGCAGCGTATTTTGAATGTCTTTTAAGCCATTATGGCCTCCGTCACTTCCTTTTGTTTTAATGCGAAAGGTCCCAAAAGCCAAATTAAGATCGTCTGTTATTACCAATAAATTTTCAATTGGGATTTTCTCTTTTTCCAACCAATATTTTACGGCTTTACCGCTCAAGTTCATATAGGTACTTGGCTTTAGTAGTATAAACGTTCTGCCTTTCTTTTTATAGGTTGTTGTATCACCTAATCGCACGGTTTCCCAAGTCAAATCCTCAGTAACGGCGAGATGGTCAAGGACTTTAAATCCTATGTTATGTCTCGTATTTTCATACTTTGGACCTATATTTCCCAATCCTGCGATTAAAAATTTCTTCATATCTACTTCCTGCGGAGACAGGGCGTTCTTTGTTATTTCCTCTTTTCTTTCATCTTTAGAAGCGCTACCAGTCCCTAAGGTTGAAGTACGACCTACAAAGGTAGGCTCTTTAGTCCCTAAAAGTTTCCGAAGAAAAGAAAGCATTTGCTATTGTTTTATTTTAGACTCAACCTACTTATCAGAAGTATGATCATATTAGGCTCGCATCGTGTTTTTTATAATCGGAATTTGTAATTTTCTTTTTTTGTAATTTTAAAACTTTACGGGATGGCCCGGAAGTATTTTATTATTTAGTAAAAATAAAAAAAGCATCCCGATTTACCGGAATGCTTTGTATATAATTAACGCGGAGTGATTATTCTGCAGCAGCTTCTTCAGTTGCGCCTTCTGCAGCAGCACCTTCTTCACCTTCTTCTTCCTCATCTGCAACCGCAGTACGAGATGTTCTTATTTGGCAAATTACAGTATTATCTGTGTGTAAGATGGTAAACTTGTCATCTTGTACTTCAGTAACATACATTTTATCACCAATTTTCATTTCAGTAATATCTGCCTCGATAAAATCTGGTAAGTTAGTTGGAATAGCTTTTACTCTTAACTTACGAGATACGATACGTAAAGTCCCACCGTTACGAACTCCACGTGAGCTACCTATAACCTGAACTGGGATCTCCATCATTACTTCTTTGTCATCATAAATTTGATAGAAGTCAATGTGTAAAATTCTGTCAGTTACAGGGTGAAATTGAATGTCCTGTAAAATTGCATTTAATTTTGTTCCGTCTGCAAGCGAAACTACAACCGTATGCACATCTGGCGTGTATACGAGTTTGTTGAAAGCGAGTTCTGGTGCTTGAAAGTGTATTGCCTCGTCTCCTCCGTATACTACGCAAGGAACCATACCAGCATTACGTAAGGCAGCAGTTGCTTTTTTGCCCACGCTTTCTCTTTTTGATCCGTCGATTGTAATTGATTTCATTTTGAAATTTTAATTTATAAACTATTTGTTTTCCCTTTTAAAGGGCTGCAAAGATACTGTATTATATTTATTTAGCTAAAATTATGCAGGGATTTGTTTGATTGTGAAAGCTTGGTAAGATCCCTTCCCAATTTTGGGTTGTAAACTTTCTGTCTCATTTTAACTTTTAACTAAAATTCAGCTTCCCTTCCGTCTGGTATTTTAGGTTATTGGTTTCATTTTAAATCTTCAGTCGCTAGGAGAAGGCGCTTAGATGGAAAATTTGTTTAAAATATTGATAGTATCGATAAAACCACCAACCTGAAGTATCTGAGCGATATTCAAGGTGAAGCACATCGGTATTTTCCCTAACAATGACATTTTTTAAAAAATTACTGAAGCTACATCAAAAATTTAGAACTAATACTTTGATTGCCATGAACGCTTTTCATTACATCTGCAAAAAGTGTAGCGCAGGTTAATACTCTTAATTTTGGGCTGTTTTGTCTTAGCGGGATAGAATCTGTTACGATAAGCTCTTCTAATTTAGACGCTTCCAGACGCTCGTAAGCTTTTCCAGATAAGATAGGATGCGTGCAAATTGCTCTTACTGAAAGCGCACCACGCTCCATCATTAAATCTGCGGCTTTTGTTAACGTTCCAGCGGTATCGACCATATCATCAACGAGCACTACGTTTTTGCCTTGAACATCGCCAATGAGTTCCATGTGGCTAATGATGTTTGCTTTTTCGCGTTGTTTGTAACAGATAACGACATCGCTTTCCATTGCTTTAGAATAGGCATAGGCTCTTTTAGAACCTCCCATGTCTGGTGACGCGATTGTTAAGTTAGATAGGTTTAATTGTTTTAGATAGGGCAAGAAAATAGTAGAAGCATATAAGTGATCTACTGGTTTTTCAAAGAACCCTTGGATTTGGTCAGCATGCAAATCCATTGTAATGATACGCGTTGCTCCTGCTGTTTCTAGCATTTTTGCAACCAACTTTGCTGCAATAGGGACCCGTGGTTTGTCTTTGCGATCCTGTCTTGCCCAGCCAAAATAGGGTATTACTGCAGTAATGTGTCTTGCACTAGCACGTTTTGCAGCGTCGCACATCAAGAGCAACTCCATTAAATTATCACTGCTAGGATGTGTAGAGCCAATTAAAAACACTCGGCATCCTCTAACAGACTCCTCAAAGGAAGGCTGAAACTCGCCATCACTATAAGTAGAGGTGATAATATTTCCTAACGGAATACCATACCTTTCTGCGATATCTTTAGCTAACGATTGTGATTGTTTACAAGCAAAAATTTTAGGTGTTGGTTCTAGTGGCATGGCTGTTGGTTTTGTCTTGCCGCAAATGTAAGTGAATCTAGAAATGCTTAAAAAGAAAGTTGTTTTGATTTACTAACAAAATTTAAGTTGAGCGTTTGGAGTTTGCTGCTGAATGTTTTCTTGTTTGCTGCTGTAATTTTAAATAATTGGTTATTTTTACAGTCTGTTTTAAATAACGGCACTACCATTGTCAAATAGACAAAAATGCTCGAGTGGCGGAATTGGTAGACGCGCTGGATTCAAAATCCAGTGACTTCGGTCGTGCGGGTTCGATTCCCGCCTCGAGTACTATAAGCCTTAGCGATTCGCTAAGGCTTATTTTTTTTTGTGCCTAATAAACTAATAATCAAGAATATTAGTTTAGAGTTAAGGAAAAATAGTAGGCAGTTGTTTAAGAGGTATTTTTAAGCTATCTATTTTCGAAGAGAATCTTCATATCACTAGGGCCTCTTAGAATGAATATTTTTTTGGAATTTGGCACCTTGTAATTCTTGCATCGAGGTGGTTCCTTCATCTGGAATTTACGTGCGTTTGCAATAAGCGTTTCATTTCTTTTTGTACTGCAGGGTGCTTTTTATGTCCCCAAATTTTATCTCTAGCGATTCGCGCACTTTCTTGCAAGTCTACAATGGGAAGAGGATATTGCTCTCCTATTACAACACTACAAAAAGTTTGTTCCATTGGAGTCATTTTCCAAGGTTCATGAATGTGGGCGATGGGTACGTTAGTGAGTTCCGGGATCCATTTTTTTATGAATATTCCTTTAGGGTCGTGTTCCTGTGAGTTTTTTACAGGATTGTACAAACGCACGGTGTTAATGCCAGTTGTGCCTGCCTGCATTTGAAACTGCGGATAATGAATGCCGGGTTCATAATCTAGAAACTGTCTTGCTAAATGGTAGGTTCCGTCTCGCCAATCTTGGTCTAGATTAAGTGTTAAAAAAGAAACCACCATAGCTCGCATTCTAAAATTAATCCACCCAGTTTGCTCCACGGCACGCATACAAGCATCAATTAATGGATAGCCCGTTGTTCCTGTATTCCAGGCCCTAATAAAGGCTTCGTTTTTAGTATGCGGTAATAACTCGTATCCATTATTAATACAATGGGTTTCATAACTGCACTCCACTTCAAATTTTTGAATGAAATGACAATGCCAATGCAATCTCGTGAGCATTGCAGAAAAAGCCTTGCTGTTTTTTGTTCCGTTAGGGTGTGTTCCTATAAATTGAAAGGCTTGTTTAACACTCAAATTTCCCCAAGCTAAGTAGGGCGATAATCTACTGCATCCTGTTCTACTTTCGGTAGGTTTTGAAATGTGATTTTGATAGTTAAATCCTCTTTGATTCGCAAACGATTTTAGATATCTCCAAGCATTAACTTCCCCAGCTGGTTGATATTGTTTGGGATACTCTTTTAATTGTTTTTCTAGTTTTTCAGGGAGTAAAAAATGATGTTTAATCGTTTCTTCTTCGGAAATTGAATACCTGTTTTGAACCACTGGTAGGTGCATTTTTACATGCCATTTTTTGCTCCAATCGTCTCTGTTTTTAATGCCTCGTAAAATACCGTCACGTTGCGATTCTTTCCAAATAATAGCGTGTTCCTTACAAAACGAAGTCACTTTTTTATCTCGATGCCATGATATTTGAGTCCCGCTTTCTCGATAGCTGAAAATGTTTTGAATATCAAAGGATGCTTTTAAGTATTCAAATATTTCAATAGCTTCTCCATAAAATAAGTTGACACTTCTACTAAAAGGAATTAGTGTTTTGTTTAATGCTTTAATAGAGTGGTACACAAACTTTAAGTGCCTTGGACTCGTGTCTGGGTATTGCGTGAGTGAAGGCTCAAATAAATAAATTATATAATATGGAATAGTAGATTGCTCCGCATTAAACAGTGGTTCGTGGTCTTGTGAACGAATATCACGCTTTAACCAAACAATATTTGCAGGGTGTTTTTTCAATGGGTGTGCATTATTCTTTTCATATTTCACTACAAATAACCTTCTGTTTTATCAAAGATATTGTGAGGCTATTGGCAGTAAATAATTTGATTTTTTTGAGGAACAACTACTTTTTTTTATTTTATAAAGATAAAGAATGTTTGATTATTTCACATTCCTCTGTCAAATCTAAATACAGAAAACAATACACATAGTGATATGGTCTTAATTTAAGATTAAGTTACAAGAGAAGATTAGTATAATTATTGAAAACTGATATAAGCCCTCCAAACAATGCGTGACAGGTAATAAAGGCAAGTAAAGAGAGCATTATTCCAAGCAGAAAGGTGTTGAATGATACGGAGCAATTTAAATTTGTGGTCATTGTTTTTCCTCAATAGGATATGTCTTTGGCAATGGTTTTGTAAGTTGCATCTCCTTCATTCACTAGATTGGTAATTAAAATCATTATATCGGGATAGTTGAGGTGTGGTTCTATACTCAATTGGCTCGTTACCGTTCCGAGTGCAAGTGATAAGATTAAAGCGTTTATCGATATTAAAATATTTATCATTGTATTTAAGGGATACTGGTTTTTAGACAATAATCTAAATAGTGTTTCTAAACCTCCTTCAGACCTTGGTGCACTTTTGCAAGTTTTTTTTAGGTGTTTTAATCTTCCATTAAATAGTTGTCTTCTGTCTTATCTTTTGATTTATTATTCATAATAGCAAAGTATTAAGTAAACCTGATTTAGAGGTGCCGCTTTTTTACAACTTTCCCAATATGGAAACCTTGAACAATAATTCAAAATAATACAATGACATAGGTTGTATAGCGTATTATCTCTCCTAAAAGTTCTTTACTTAATCTTAATGCAAGGGCTATAGAAATACCCCCTTGTAATCCTCCCCAAGTTAAAATAATTACTGTTTTAATGGACTCTTCTTCTTCTTCTTCTTCTTCTTCGTGCTTTAACAATGAATGGGGATATGTCTTATTTTATGATGTTTAAATTTTTTAAGCATTGCCTCGTGTGTCAGTTGCGTTAAGTGTTGCAACGTCTTTGGTGATTATATTCGAAATAAGGACTTTTTTTCATTGTTATTTGATTTATAATGATATTTAGAGGGATGTCTATTATTGCCTAAAAATGATCACAAAAGTCAGTCCTTAAAAAAATCCAAGAGAATAAATTAGTGCTAAAAAATGGATGAAATTTTTAAGTAATTGAAGCGCAGTCGAAGCAAGTCCAGTGAAGTTTATCCCGAGCTACATGCATTCGTGGTTCGAACAAAGTCTTTAACAATGCACATTTCAACCTCACCATTAAAATTAAAACGACCTGAAAAAGTATTGTAAGCCGCAAGACCTTCAAATGTATAATCTGGATGAATAAAAATATATAGATTTTGGGGTGCATCTCCAAACATTAAAGGGATTGGTGCCTCTAATTCTAATGGGGAGCTACTAAAATACTAGTTCCCAAAAATATAGGGATTGTACCCAATCGCCTGAATGCCTAAGCATACCATTAAAACGAGTAATGTTTTTTTCATAAGGCATGATTTTGTTCATTTAAAGGCACATAAATTTTAATAGAGTGACTGTGGGAAAAAAACCAAGAAATTGACCTGCCATATTATTTGAAATCCTGTAACTATCTGTTAACTTTACCGTCTTACAATATATCCTATGAGTACCAAGCAAAAAGCGTATGATATTGCCTATTTACGAATGGCTCGCGAATGGAGTAAACTTTCGTATTGTGATCGCAGGCAAGTGGGGGCGCTTATCGTAAAAGATAAAATGATTATAAGCGATGGCTATAATGGTACACCCTCTGGTTTTGAAAACATTTGTGAGGATACTGAAGGAGACACTAAATGGTATGTCCTCCACGCAGAGGCAAATGCTATTTTAAAAGTAGCGGCAAGTACGCAGTCCTGCAAAGGAGCAACTCTCTACATAACCATGTCGCCCTGCAAGGATTGCAGTAAGCTCATACATCAATCTGGTATAAAAAGATTGGTCTATCTGCACGGATATAAAGACGATAGCGGAATACGGTTTTTAGATAAAGCTGGCGTTAGCATCATACAGATTAATGATATAGATTCTTAAAAACACATTAAATTAGCTTATGAGTTTTGATAAAAAATACATTCCTTTAATTATTGGTGTTGCTGTAGCAGCGGGGGTTTTTTTAGGGTCAAAACTAAACTTCCAGGATGCCACGGATCAACTCTTTGCTACAAATTCTAAAAAAGACAAGCTTAACCGCCTCATAGATTTTATAGACTATGAATATGTAGATAGCGTAAATACAGATAGTATTGTTGATGTTACTGTTAATGGGATTCTAGAAAATCTAGATCCTCACTCAGTGTATATTCCTGTTGATGAATATGAAACCAATGCAGATGATATGCGAGGTAATTTCACTGGGATTGGGATTAGTTTTTATGTACATCAAGATAGTATAGCGGTGATAAGGACTATTGAAGGAAGCCCTGCGGAGCGTTCAGGAATACAATCTGGTGATCGAATTATAGCGGCAGACGGGAATGTGCTTTCTGGTAATTTATTGGATCGCGATTCTATTTCAAATTACTTAAAGGGAGGTAAAAATAGTACGGTAGTGCTAACTATTAAAAAGCGCGGTACAGGCGAGATTAAAGATGTTAAAGTAAAAAGAAAAGAAATACCGCTAGTAAGTGTTAATGCAGCGTATGCATTAGACGACAATTTAGGATACATAAAACTCAATCGATTTTCTGAAACGACTTACAAAGAATTTAAAAAAGAACTCACAAAATTACAGAACCAAGGAATAACAAAACTAGTACTTGATCTTAGAGACAATCCAGGAGGGTATATAAACCCCGCAGAAGCAATCGTCGATGAGTTTTTAGAAGACGATACATTAATGCTTATTACAAAAAATAAGAATGGCGATTCTCAAGAGTCTTTCGCTACTAGCAAAGGAAGTTTTGAAGAAGGTACCTTGTATGTGCTCATCAATGAAAACTCTGCTTCAGCGAGCGAAATTGTTGCAGGTGCATTACAAGATAATGATAAAGGAATGATCGTGGGGAGGCGCTCTTTTGGGAAAGGCTTAGTGCAACGCGAAATGGCCTTGGGTGACGGTAGTGCTGTACGGCTAACCATTGCAAGATATTACACACCTACAGGACGGTCTATCCAAAAACCCTACGGCGACAATTTAGAGGATTATTATAACGAGTACGAACGTCGTTACAAAAATGGAGAACTGCAAAGTCGCGATAGTATAACGGTAGATGATTCTTTGCAATTTGTCACTCCCAAAGGGAAAATTGTATACGGTGGTGGTGGAATTATCCCCGATATTTTTGTTCCAAAGGATACGAGTATGCAAAACGAAACGATCGAGTATGTTTCAAGAAATGGTTTTATGAGCTACTTTGCATTTGAATATTTGGATACGCATCGCGAAGAATTTAAAGATATTACTGAAGCCCAATTTGTGCACGGATATGTAATTGACGATTCTTTAATAACCCAATTTTCTGAATATGCGAGACTCAATACAGATCGCGCATTCTTTAAAGATTACAGAGATGCTTTGAAAACTGCGATCAAAGCAAATCTAGCACAACAGCTCTACGGAAATTTAGCCTACGAAATGATCCTTAATCAAGATGATCCAATGCTAAAGAAAATATTAGAATTAGAGGGAAGAACAAGGTTAAAGCCAATAGAGGACTAAGGTATTTGTCTTTTGAATTAGCTAAGAAACGTTAGATCATTCTTTTATTATTCGTTTAACCAATGTTTGTTGGTTAGCCTCTATACTAACAAAGTAAATGCCTGAAGGATAGGAAGAAAGATCTACTTCTTTAGTAACAAGGTTAACAACGGGCCTTGTCTTTTCTCCTAGTGCATTATACACAAAAATAGCCTCTAGCGTTTCAATTTCTGTATCAATAAAAAAGACATCTTTTGTTGGATTTGGATGTATTGAAATAGTGTCTAAAGTAAAATCACTTCCCCTTAAAATAGGAGCGTCGTTATACACTGCAATGTTTCCTTGTGCATCTGTAATAGTAAGAATGATAAGGCTAAAGTTTGGAGGAAAATCCACAAAAGTAATGTTGTAATCAAAAACGACAGTAGTTCCATCTCCTACTAAAAGGTCAAAATACAAATCTGCAAATTCACAGAAAGCTTCACAGCCAGGAAGCGTGATAGCCGCATTTGTAAACGTAAATTGGTTACTGGTGCCACTATAGGTTATATCAGCAAAAAAGCTATCACTCTCAGGATCCAATACCGCAAATGCATTAGTGTCTTCAAACACAATATTAGGATCTACAATTCCTGTTTGGTTGATAATTGGCGAAGTATAGGTCTCGCCGTCAAGTTCTATATATGCTATATGCCAATCAGTCTGTTGAAGAATATCTTGCTGCCCTAAACTAACAAAAGTTGAACATATTATAAGAATAGTACAAAGATTTTTCATAGCTAAATTATTTGATTGACAGCAAATTACAAAATTATTATCAAAATTCAGATATAGAAATGGCGTTTAAAAAGTCAACAATAAGTTTTGAACTTATTTAGCTTTCTCTGAAATTTTCTTTGAAACTAATAAGGTAGCCAATAAAACTAATACGCAAGCCGATGCCAATACACAAATAGCAGCAACGGTACTTTCTCCTTCAAAAGGTGCAGTAACATCAATATGAGTACTATTAAAGACCATAAGAACTGCTGAAGCTAGCATTAAAAGATAAATAAGGATTTTCATAACTGTTTTTTTAAGTATTTAATTAAATCAACAACATTCGATTGATAATATCCATTGATAAAACAAATTTAGAGTGTTGCATCATATTTTCATCTTAAATTTAATAAAAAATTTACAAAATAGTATCGATATATTAGTTAAAAAGCTCTTGAATATTTGAGGTAAATAGTTTTACTGCAATGGCCAATAAAATTACACCAAAGATTTTTTCGATAATAGCGATTCCATTTTTGCCCAAAATGCGTTGCAATTTCCCAGAGGTTCTTAAAACAATAAATACAACTACCACGTTAATGATGATGGCAACAATTATATTTTCTAAGGAAAACTCGGCTCTTAAGGATAGTAATGAAGTTAAACTCCCAGGTCCAGCAACAATCGGGAATGCAATGGGAAAAACAGTTGCCATTTCTAGATTTTCTTCATTTTGTTTAAATAATTTAATTCCTAAAATCATTTCAAGGGCAATGAAAAAAAGAATAAAAGCACCCGCAACCGCAAATTCGTAAACATTAATACCAATTAGACTTAAAATTTTTTCTCCTATAAATAAGAAAACAATAAGCACGATCGCGGCTATAATAGAAGCACGGCCACTTTTTATAGTCCCCGACTTTTCTTTGAGTGATATAATAATTGGGATGCTGCCAACAATATCGATCACGGCAAAAAGTACCATGGTGGCTGTGGCTATTTCTTTAAAATTGAAATTCATGTATAACCGTCAACACGGGTTTTTAAATTTTTTTGCAAAAGTAATCTTTTTAAAATGTTTAGCAGTTTAAAAGCATAGTAGTTTATTGGGAGCTTTCTTTTAGTTTTTGGCGTCGCAATGTGCTGCATTTTTCTCCGCGTTCCTTTTGATTTTAAAGTTTTAAGTCCGAATTCATTTTTGCTTGAGGTTTAACAGAATATCAATTGCAAAGGTTGCTGAGTTATTTTTCACTAAAAGATTGAATGAAATTGAAATAATATTTGCAAAATCGTATCGAAGTGTATCTTTGTTCCATGTTTCAATTAGGAAAAACCATCGTTTCTGAAGATTTAATCGAAAAAGAATTTGTCTGTAATCTAGGCGCATGCAAAGGTGCCTGTTGTGTAGAAGGTTCTGCAGGTGCTCCGGTTACAAAGGAAGAAGTCAACATTTTAAAGGAAATTTATCCCAAAGTAAAACCCTTTTTACGACCAGAAGGGATTGCTGCTATCGAAGCGCAAGGCACGCATGTTGTTTCAGATTTAAACGAACTCGAAACGCCATTAGTCAATGGAAATGAATGCGCCTATGTGACTTTTACAGACCATGGAATCGCAAGCTGCGGAATTGAGGATGCGTACAACGCTGGAGAGGTGCCTTTTCAAAAGCCCATTTCTTGCCATTTATATCCAGTTCGTGTGCAAGATTACAGTGAGTTTTCAGCAGTAAATTATCATAAATGGCCTATTTGTAATGATGCTTGTACCCTGGGAAAAGAGTTGCAAGTTCCCGTATATAAATTTGTAAAAGAAGCACTTATCAGGAAATTTGGTAAAAATTGGTATGCAGAGTTGGAAAAAGTTGCAGAGAAATATTAACTTTTTTGTTGTTGGGTTCTTATTATTAAAACCAATCCAGCAATTACAGGTAGTCCAATTAAAACATGCCAGATGCAATCAAATCATTTTCAGAAAGGATAATTGATTGATGATTAATGCTTAAAAAAATATAGCCTAATAATAGGAATGTTTTAAGATTTCATTTTTGGTATTGCTCAAATATCCTTGTTTTGCTTTTTGGATTGCTAAAGATTATGGATTTCCTTTTTTTAGGGGTTTGTAAAAGGAATCTGTGATTTCTTTTGGGTATACATCTAGCACGTTCTAAAGACTGCTTACCGTACCTAGAACTCTGGCTGGCTCTTGGTAGATGGGGTTTTTCCCTATTCCGAAAAAGATAGGTGGTCAAACTACTGTTTATATTTGATAGTTTGTCATCAATAGCGTTTTTCCTTAAAAGGACAAAAGCGTGTTGATAGACATCTATCAATATCTCTTTTTGTGAAAAATATTTCCTTCCAAAACTCAAGTATTCCTCCCTGTGGGCATTGTATCATATTTTTATTGCTGGTTCATCGTTCTTCACAAGAGCCGGTATCTTGTGCTGCTGAATCAATAAAATAGCTCGTAAATCGAATATTTACCACAATAAAAACCAATCACTTTCCTTGAGAGATACTCGGAAATGTTCTTCGTGTTTAAGGATCTAATAATTTATAATTAGTAAACTCTTCATCAAAAAAAATCTGGTCTTTACTAACTAGTAATAGTTGGTAAAGACCAGATGCAATCTTCTGTTTTAAGCTTCACAACTCGCGCAATCTTTCTTTTGTTTAAATTTTTGCGCTGCGTTCATACTGTGCTGATAATACAACGATTTTAATCCTAGTTTCCAGGCAGTAACGTGTATTTTGTTTATTTCTTTAGTTGGTGTGTCAGGATGTACAATGATGTTAACAGACTGTCCTTGGTCTATATGATTTTGACGGTTTGCAGCTTGGTATATAATATCCATTTGGTCTATTTCAGAATAGGTTTTAAAGACGTCTTTTTCATTATCTGTCAAGAAGTCAAGATGCTGTACAGAGCCATCTCTATCTCGAATATCTAGCCATACATCTCTCGTGTCCATTCCTTTTTCTTGTAGGAGTTCTACTAAAAATGGATTTTTTATTGTCGTTTTGATTTTTGCAATATCCTTTACATAGATATTAGACCAGATAGGTTCAATCCCTTGAGATACTTGCCCTAAAATAAATGCAGAAGATGTTGTAGGAGCAACCGCATTTAACGTGGCATTTCTTCTACCATATCCTTTTAATACTTCCGGCTCACCAAATACATCTGCTAGCTCTTCCGATGCCTTATAAGAGCGCTCTTTGATCTCTCTAAAGATTTCACTGTTTAGATCAAAAGCTTCTTTACTATTAAAGGCATGTTTTTTTGATTGCAGTAAGGAGTGCCATCCGAGTACTCCAAGTCCTAATGCCCTATTTTCTTTCGCAAAATTATAGGCACGCTCCATGAATAAAAACGTTTGGCGGTCTTCTCTATTTTCTGAATTCTTATACGATTCCAGTTTTTCTAAAAACTCAGTAATTACAGCGTCTAAGAAATAGACCATTGTTTCTACTGCATCTGTATCTTTCCACTTATCATAGTGTAATACGTTTATGCTTGAAAGCACACACACAAAGGACCAATCGTGATTAGACGGAAGCATAATCTCTGTGCACAAGTTACTTGCGTAAATAGGATGATTCTTATCTTGGTATACTTCTGGAGCCTTGTTATTTGCATTGTCGGTAAAGAAAATATATGGATAGCCCATTTCCCCGCGACTTTGTAATACTTTTGCCCAGATTGTTCTTTTTTGTTGGTCTCCCGCAATCATGTCTTCCATCCAAGCATCAGTCACCGTTACGCCGTGCGTAAGTTCTTGAATTGGGTTTCCTTCACTTCCTATTTCTAGGAATTCCAGAATATCTGCGTGGTCTATAGGCAAGTATGGTGAAAAACGACCACGACGCACAGATCCTTGACTTACAACATCTACCATAGACTCAAACAAGCGCATAATATGTACTGCACCAGAAGCTTCCCCATTATTTTTTATGGCTGCACCACGGGGGCGTATTTTTCCAAAATAACCAGAAGTACCTCCCCCTAATTTAGACATCATTCCCACTTCAGACTGCGTGTATAAAATGTTTCCTATATCATCATCTATATGAGATCCAAAACAGCTAATAGGCAGTCCTCTTTTTTTGCCAAAGTTAGACCAAACAGGAGATGCTAGTGAGTAATATCCTTCAGACATATAGCCATAAAACTTGTCTGCATACCCTGGCATTCCTAATATTTCCTCTGCTCGTACTGCAACTTCTCTAATGCGTTGCTCAGGACTTACACCTTCTGTAAGATAACCAGCTTCTAGAAAGTTACGGCTATTTTCATTAAGCCATAAAAAACTTTCACTGTTAGTTTCTCCTTTAGCAAGTGTTTTTTTTCTTGCAACAAGTAATTCATCATTCATGTTTGTAGCCTTTTGAGCTGACTGTGCGGTGTTTTTTTCTTGTTGGGTCATATTAAAAAAGGTCGTCGCTAGTTATACTTTGGGTTCTTTTACTATAGTTTACAGATCTTTTCACGAAAAAATCACCGTGTTTTGTTCCTATGATCTCATCATCAAACCATTCAGTTTCGCGAACGAGTTTTTCATCTACTTCAAATACTTTTTCAACCCCTATACTTTCTAGTGATTTGTTAAAACGATTTTTAAGAAATTCGTTAATCACGTTTTTAGGTAAAAAGTCTAGTTCTCCTTCTTCAAAGATCCAATCGACTAAAGCAACTTCAGATTTAAATGCCTCCTTACATAGACGCTGAATGTTTTTGTGGTATTCTGGTGTAAACCACTCTGGATGCTCGTCCTTTAGTATGAGTATAAGGTCGATCCCAAAATCACCGTGAATCTGTTCTTCTTTCGAGGTCGCTTCTACCACATTAGAAATACCTTTCAGCATATTTTTATGCTTATTAAAAGCCATAATAATCAAGAATTGCGAGAATAATGATACGTGCTCAATAAATAAAGAGAACAATAAAACTGCTTCTGCATATTCTTTGTTATCATCGCTTCTAGAGTTGCGAAGTGCGGACTCTAGATATTGTACGCGCTTCATGATGACAGGTTTCTTTTTAAGCGCCTTAAATTCTTTGTTCAGTCCTAAAATCTCTAGAAGGTGTGAGTAGGCATCTGCGTGCCGAACTTCACTTTCTGCAAAGGTAGATCCCACTGCGCCTATTTCTGGTTTTGGCATTCTGTGGTATAAATCACCCCAAAAAGATTTTACTGCTACTTCAATTTGAGAAATGGCGAGCATCGTATTTTTTATAGCACCACGCTCCGTTGTATTTAGTCTCGTTTTAAAATCTTGAATATCACTGGTAAAATTAAACTCTGTATGAATCCAATATGAATGACGTATAGCAGGAACGTATTCATATAATTGTGGATACTCGTAAGGTTTTAGACTTATACGTCTCTCAAAAATATCTGTTTGTCGCTCTTGTGCTCTTTTGTTACGATACAAGATGTATGCTTTTGCAACTTCGGGGAATCCACATTCCATTAATTTTGTTTCAACAATATCTTGCACTTGTTCTATCGTCGGGATATAACTTTCGTCATTATTTTTACGTTCCAGTAATACTTGGTAGACTGATATTGCAACATTCTGAGCATCTTCTTCAGATCCAGTATTAATTGGTTGCATCGCTTTTAGAACAGCGGCTGTTATTTTATCTAAATGAAAAGATTTTGTGGTATAATCTCTTTTTTTAATGTGGGTGATTTCCATAAGTTTCAAGTGGTGGTTTGTTCAATAAAATTAAGTAAATATCTTATTAATTACGGAACAAAATGAAGATAATTAAATTGTGTTCTCAACACGGTTATTAACAAAACCTTAAATAATCAATAAGGACAGTAGTTCACGTCAAAATGTAAAATATCAACACCCATTTGTTAAGAAGTATTGTTTTGTTTTCCAATAACTATAAATATGATTTGTATGAAAATTGATTTATTTTTTAATAATAAAAGCAAGATATTTTCAAAATGTCTTAGGAATACTGTGAGAAAAATAGGAGGTTATCTACAAGAAAAACATACTTAATCTACTGAAAAACAATAAACTATAAAAATTTAAATCATTAATTGTTCTAATGAGAACCCTTGGAGTGCTTCTAGTTGTATAAAGAAAGGGTATCATTTTTTTTATGCACTAGGTCTTGACAATTTTAGAGATCCATCGTAGTTGAAGTGCTCTGCCTAAATACTATCATTATTAAACTATAAGGAGTTTTATAACAGTTTAATAGCTTCTAAAATAGTGATTAGAACATAAAATGCTGTCATAAAATTATTGTTTACAGGGTTAAAATATGTGTAGCGGTAGGTATTAGAAATAGAAGTTTAATCCTGCTTTTTTTTGTGCTTTATTAGACCAATATTTTGAGTAAAAAATACAATAAAGAGCAGTTTAGTTGAGAAATGAAGATATGTTTAATGGTTTTATAAAATGGTAAAAACTCCCTTTCGTTCATTATTTCGACGGCTTCTACTTGGCGGTTATTCATTTTTTTTAGCGCTACTATCATTTTTTAGGGTAGAATTGTTTTCAATAAAACATACTAGTTTAGTCCTAATAGGTTTAAAAAAATGGGGTTTGTAAATTGGGGATCTGTGGATATTTTTAATAAACTAGTTTAAAATATCGGTCCCTAATAATCTGTTTTCCTTATTCGTAAACCATGCTCGCTTTTTAGGCATTTTAATTCCACCTATAATCGCAGTCTCAGATAGTATTATATATTCTCCATCATTGTTAGTTTCATCATGATAAAACTGATAGATTTCCATAGCATATGTTTTCGGGTCAAAGTAAAAATACCAGACGTCGCTCCCTACTGTTTTATCATAGCTTGCCTTGAGAACCAGATATTCTTTTCCTTTAAAGGTTTTTCTTTCTATAACTTCGGTAATGATCGTCCCATTATCCATTAATTTCATAGGAAGACCGTAAAGATAAGTGTAGTAGTTTTTATAGCGTTGTGCCGTCTCGCAAGGCGTTCTTTTTCCTTCTGCGGCTTCTTCTTTAATAGAAGTAGTACAAATACCTTTGTCTATTGTGTATGTGGTTATGACGGCATCTCTTTTTGCTGTTACGCTGAAATATTCTTGCGGCAAGTTAATGGCAATATCACTGACCCTTGGGCTGCCTTTAGGAGTGCTCATTGTTATTTGAAGCGCTCCATTAAAAGTAGGCCATTGATTAGATGGATCGTGAAATTTTATTGCTTGTTCTAATAACTGAGTGCCTGTTAACTCTTGAGCAGAAACGGTGTTAGAAAAGGGTATGCACAGCGCAAAATAAATAACGAAGGGAGCCTGTAGTGTGCTATTTCTCATAATTAAACTAGGGTTTGATTGAATTTATGATAGGGTCAAGTACTTAGTATATAAAGCCTTTCTTCTTTCCTCTTTAGTGCAGTGGTTTTACTTCATGCCTTTAGAAAGGTAAAAAGGTAAGCAAATACCCCAGACTAGCGCCAATAATAACGACCCAAATAACCGAAACTTTTTTCACCCAAAAGATTAAAATAGCGGCAATAATAGTGATTATAACAGATCGCCAATCGCTCAATGTGGCAATGCTCATGGTGATCAATACTGCTGCCATTACGGCAACCGCCGCCACGTTCACGGAGTCTAGAAAATAGCCTAAAACGCGTGATTTTCGCATTTTAGGGATAAATGGGGTTAAGATAAGTACAAACAGGAACGAAGGTAAAAAGATACCGGCTGTGGCGGCAATCGAGCCCCATAATCCTCCTAGCTGAAAACCAATAAATGTTGCTGTGGACAAAACAGGTCCAGGTGTAAACTGCCCAATACCTATGGCGTCAAGAAGCGCTGCATTGGTTAATAAGCCGGTGGCAACTAGCTCTGCATCTAAATAGGCGAAGAGTACATAGCCGCTTCCGTAGAGAATACTTCCTACCTTTAAGAAAGTTAAAAATATCTTTAAAGTGCCAATGGAAGAGAATGTTTCTGACGTAATAAAGGGGAGGAGAAATGGAAAACAACTTGAAAGGGTATTATTTTGGGATTTACTTTTTAGAAAAAAATAACTTCCGCCAACAATGCCGCCAATTAGCAGCGCCAAAACTTCGTGAATGCCTACTAGGCTTGCAATTAGAACAAATGCTCCAATAAGGGTTAACTCCCAATTCTTTAACGCTTTTTTACCAAGTTTAAAAATAGCAGAAGCTATAATTGCTAATACTGCCGGTTGTATTCCTTTTATAAAAGGGGCTACTTCTGGGAGCGTGCCGTATGTAACGTATAGATAGGCCAAGATTCCAGTAATAAATACGGCTGGAAATATAAATGAAATACCGGCAACAAAGAGTCCTTTTTTACCTGCACGCTCGTGACCACAATGCATAGTCATCTCAGTGCTATTAGGTCCAGGAATTAAGTTTGTCGCACCTATTAGATCAAGATAATGGTCTCGAGTCATCCATTTGCGCTTCGTGACCACCTCGTCTTCCATCATCGCAATATGGGCGGCGGGACCACCAAAAGCAAAACAACCTAGTTTGAAAAAAACAAGGCCAACTTCTTTTAATTTGCTATTGCTTGCCATCTCTTAAAAATATAATAAACCCCATAAGAACTTCTGTAAATATGGAGTTTATAAAACATTGAAATACTATTTACTCACTCTTATAGCTATTATAATATTCTTCAATTAAATTCATAATCCCCGCTAATAAATCTTTAGTTTCTAATAACAAACTAAAGTGTAAAGTAGTGTTTTTAGGGCTCGCATCATCTTCAATACGTGTTCTTGTAATTTGGCTTGCGATTTTTAAGGCCAAATCATCTTGAGCTTTTTGTTTTCTATTAATAATGTCTCCTAATTTTTCAAACTCACGATTGTTAAAAATAGTCTCAATTTCATTTAATAAACCTTCAAATGATTTATTGATATCTTGTAAATCCTTAATCTGATTATATTTAAGCGCCTTATGATTGTTATTTACGTGTTTGTAACTAGATTTAGTTAAGAAATCGAGAGATTGTCCAACATCTTGCAAGTACCCTAAAATAATAATGTAGAAATTAGAACCCCGCACACTAGTTTCATCAAGATTTTTAATAAAATAGAAGATGTCATCTCTAAGTTCATCTACTTCTGTATTTAGTTTTTCTACTCCACGTCTACTCTTCTTAACTTTATTTAAATCCTCTTTTGCTAAACCAGATAACATAGTGGAGTAAATTTTATTAGTTCTTGAAACTACGTTAGATATGTGATTAGCACTTTCTTGAATAATCCCTTGTACCGTTTTGCTTTCTGTCTTCTTTAAGCCAGCACCACTTGAACCGTCATTTTCGTTATTTTTGTTTTTATGACTGATATAATTTCTTACTAAGATTAACACCGTCAACAATAATAACACAGCGATCATCACAGTCCCACCAAGATGAATTAAATAAGCAATAATTCCTGCTGCAACAAATGCGCTAAAGGCAGTAAAGAACCAACCACCAATTACATTTAAAACACCTGCTACTCTATAAACAGCACTGTCTCTGCCCCAGGCTCTATCTGCAAGAGAGGTACCCATAGCTACCATAAATGTTACATATGTTGTAGATAAGGGAAGCTTCATTGAAGTTGCAATAGATATTAAGATGCTTGCAACCATAAGATTAACGGCAGCACGCACTGTATCAAAAGCGGGTAGGCCATCTTTTTTATCAATGACTTTTATAAATTTTGGTTTTTTAAATCGTTGATCTACTATCTTTTTTAAAGAAGCGGGTAGTAAAGCTTCGTTATATTTTGAGATGGTAGTAGCAATTCTTACTAAACCTCTAGAAAGAAAATTAGGTTCGAAGCGTTCTTTTACTGAATCTTGACTAGAAAGATCTATGGATGTTTTTAATACAGCACGTGCCTTTTTTGAAAACCATAAGGTCAATATCATAATAAGTCCAGCTATAAATAATAATACAGAAGGAGTTGGTACTTTTTTAGACATAACTTCCATACTAAACTCAGTAGCCGCGATACCTGAAACAGACCAAGCTTCGTAAGATTGCCAAGCAGCAATAGGAACCCCAATAAAATTTACCAAATCGTTACCAGCAAATGCCATAGCAATGGCAAAGGTTCCTATTATTATGATAAACTTGTAAACGTCCATTTTAAATACACCACTAATAAGTGCGCATAATCCTGTCCAAAAAACAAATGAAATAGCGACGATAACAGCGGTATTTGTAAATACAAATTCTTTAATATCTTCAGAAATAAATCCTGCTCCTTTTAATCCTTTTATAAAAATAAAGTATGTGATTGCGGTTGCAGCAATACCCCCAAATAAGGCAGCAACCCATTTTGCTTTTTTCTCAAAATTAAAGGTTAATAATAGCCTAGATGCCCATTGAACAAAAGCGCCCACTGAGAAGGCCACGACGACAGATAGTAGTATTCCTAAAATAATTTCGGTGGCTTTAGCAGTATTTATATAGTTTCCGAGGTCTGAATATTCTCCAGTGGTATTGCTGATTTTTATCAATGAAATTACTACTGCAGCGCCTAGTAACTCAAATACAATAGAGACCGTAGTTGAAGTGGGCATTCCCAAGGTGTTAAAGAAATCTAATAGCAGAATGTCTGTTATCATCACTGCCATAAAAATGATCATGATCCTCATCAAAATAGAACTCACTAGGCATAAAAATACCTTTACGGGCAACTTCCATCATACCGCTTGAAGTAAGTGCTCCAAAAGCAATACCCAAACTAGCAACAATCATAATGGTTTTAAAAGAAACTGCTTTAGAGCCAATTGCGGAGTTTAAAAAATTTACCGCATCGTTGCTAACGCCCACTACTAAATCTGCAATAGCTAATGCAGCTAATGCAACAATCATTAAAATGTAAATATTATCCATAGTATCTAAGTTACACTGCGACAAATGTCTTAATTAATTCTATCTTGATTGTTATCTAATTGTTATTTCTCAAAACTTTAAAAATGCAGGTCAAAACCCGTTCGAAAGGCAATTCCGTCTTCATTTCCGCCTTCAGTTGAGTAACTTAAATCGGTTTGTATTTTTAGTTTGTGTCCAACGATATATCTCGAAAATCCCAAGGTGTATTGATTTTTATCACTTAATCCTGTAATATCCTTAAAGCTTAAGGTCGTGAAACGTGCAGTAATTTCATAATTGCTTTTTAGCAAATAGCTCAATTGTGTGTTGATCGCATTACCAACGTTTACGATGTCTCCTGTTGAGGTGCCGTCTAGTTCTCTAGCAATAGCGCTTCCCGCCTTACGAGCTGCGTATTCTCCCATAAAAGCGAAGCCTTTATATTTGAACATTGTATCTATAAAAAAGGTAGTAATATCTGTTTCATAAAGCGAACCATCATCGAGGAGCATGTATCTTCCTAAATTACTTCGAGTTTTTACAGCGTCTTGATTATAGTCATATGTAAAACCAACCATTAACTTAGGGGTCTGCTCTCTTTTTAAATCTCCTTGAGAATAATCTCCTTTAGAAATAAAAGAGCCTAGTGGTAAAAATTCTACCCGACCAGTATATTGCAATCCACCTTCATTCCCCTGTGTTACATTTCTACCTTCCCCTTGAGAAATGGCAATTGTTTCTTTCATTATAAAACTTCCTCTTAATCTAGTTTTATGACGAAGTTGAATACCCACATCTCGGTCTATATTAAAACGACTGTTAAGTAACGACCGATCTATTAACTGAAGGTTTCCAGAGGAAACTACGCGCTCTACATTGCCTGGGAGTTTTGTTTGTCCTGCCCAAAGCTCAAAATTTTCGTAAAAATTCCATTTAATAACAGCATCTAGAATGATGCGTGGCGTATTTCTATTAAAATCACTTGCGCCAGAGACATCTCTATTAGAAAGCCCTAGTTCTACTTTGTATTTTAATTTAGGTGAATATGCAAACCCGTCAAACTTTAAACGTGCACGTCGTATGAGAAAATCGTGTTCAGCTTTTCCATAATTTGTTCCGTCGTGATCCCAAGTTGTATTAAATCTAGCTTGAATTCTTGGTGCAAATTTCATGCTCCAAGAGCTGTCTTTTGCCACGATATTAAGCATTCCTTTCCCAAATTTTCCACTGGTGACTTCTTGAGAATTTGCATCTAAGAAAAATACTAATGCAGTAAACAGCATTGTAAGTGATTTTTTCATTGGTTGTATGCTAGATTGTTGTTCGCTGCAAATGAAGTTTAAATATATTAAATTAATGTTAAGGAATAATTAAGGAATTTACAGATTGACTTTTATAATTGTTGTTTTTGAAGCAATAGTTGGATAAAACGCTGTCTATACGGATAAGCAGCTAAATTTATTTAATGTTTTCACAAAATATATATATATATATATATCTGATGATCAAATAGTTAAAGGATTAATGTAAAATTAATGTTACCAAATTATTGCTTATTTGTAAATTACTACTTAAATTTGTATCATAAGTTTAATTTAAATGGCCCTATTATGAAAAATATAATTTTAGTTATTGCAGTATTATTTTCAGGAAGTATGATGAATGCACAAGAATGTTCAAAAACGTGTGCTAAGAAAGAAATCAAGAATAGTTATGTTCAAGACGGTGCTATAATTAAAGCAACGTTATTCCATGGTAATGGAGAAGTAGCTCAAACAGGTACTTATACGAAAGCAAACAAATTAGAAGGCAAATGGATTAGTTTTGATGCAGAAGGAAATAAAACAGCCATTGCATATTATGATGCTGGAAAAAAAGTGGGGACTTGGTTGTTTTACCAGGGGACTACCTTAAAAGAAGTTTCTTATGATAAAGACGCTATCGCGGCTGTTAATACGTATTCAATTACTGACACTCGAGTAGTTTCAAATAGACCTTGATTGACTAACAACATTATAATAAAAAAGAGTGCCCACATGGCGACTCTTTCTTTCAGTAAAAAATTTGGCTAATTAATTACGAGTCCATCCAGATGCCCAGACAGAGAAATTTGTTCCAGTACCGTTCCCATCACCAGCGATGAAGTCTTCTTCGCCAAAAACAAATTCAGTATCATTTTTTAGCTTGGTAGTTACATCTGTAAAGAGAACATCAGTAACAGATAAGTTGCCCTCTAAAACTCCTTGGCCCGTTGGGCTATCTCCCATGTTTCCGTCAAGATCAAAACCTTCATCAAAACCTTGTAAAGATACGTTGGTAAAAATACCTTGTGTTCCTGCTCTTAAACGTATCGCTTCTGGAGTAGAGGGTGCCCCTGATCCTAAACCAACAATAGTTAAATTAGTTACATTTGGCTTCGAAAAGAATTGTGGGCTAGAGTTATTCCCTATGTCAGTATTAAATCCATCTGCCTCAATTCCTTTATCGTGAACATTACCATGTTTGATATATACGTCTGTCAAAGTTCCATTAAATCCTTCTGTCCAGTCAACTGAATCATCTTGGCAATTTGTTACTACAATAAAGTTTGCATTTACAGTACCACCAAAGAATTCAACACCATCGTCAGCGCCTTCAAAAGCTTGGATATAGTTAATGCTTGTTCCAGCTCCTACACCGTAGAATGAAAAACCATTGTTTTCTGAAGATCCTGATGCCGCTCCTCCAGAATATTCAACACGTACATAACGAATAACTCCAGAGTTGTCATTTACGTCACCACCACCATATGGAAGGTTCCCTATTTCGCTAGTAGAAGTTCCAGCACCTGCAACTGAATTTATTGGAGCACGACCCAAAACAATAAGACCTCCCCAGTCTCCAGCATTAGGAGTAGGATCGTTAGAAGTCATAATGATTGGATTGTTAGGTCCACCAGCAGCATTGATTTTAGCGCCTTGTGTAATAGCAAGATATATATCAGATCCAGAGTTTGCTCTTATCTCCGTTCCAGCAGGAATGTTAAGCGTACTTCCGTCATTCATAATCAAAGCTTCTGTTAAGATGTAAAGTATATCTGCAGATAATGTTAGGTCTTCATTAAATTCTCCGCCCAAGTTTTCTGTAGAAGATTGCCCTCCACCTGTTGAGCCACCTCCATTACCAGAGTTGTCAATGCTGTTGTCAACGCTATTGTCGTTGATTGTGATATCAGCTGTATCGTCAGCTTCACAAGAAGCAAATAACATTGCTAATGCGGCTAAGGTCAATAAAAAATAATTTGTTTTCATTTGTTTAAGTATTAATTGTGATTTTCAGATTTAAAAATTATAAGCGACTTGGATTCCCAAGTTGATTCCTCTTGTATACGATGCAATTCCAGTTCCGTTAGGGGATGTTACAGGAATATTTCCAATGGATGTTTCTCTATAGTATTCTATTGTTGGGTTAAGAAGGTTTTTTGCTGCTGCATTTATTTCAAAGTGCTCACCTATTTTATTTTTCCAAACCAAGTCTAATGTTGGAACCCCTTTTTCAATAATATTTCCCAATTGCCCAGAACCAATAGCGTCTATACGATTGCTGAAATAAGCAAATACTGCTGTTATTTGTGGTTCGTAATTTTCACTCACTACGGGAGTATAATTGATGTCAGCATTTACAATAATTGGAGATGCTCCTTGTAAATCCTCTGTTCTTCCTTCATCAAAGGTGGTGCTAAAAAGCCCTTCAGAACTTCTTAAATCTTGTTGCGTATAGGTATAAGTAGCGTTTACACCGGCAGATAGTATTGACTTTTCATCTTCATTTCTTAACAGCGTTTTTCTAACTTCAACTTCAAGCCCTAAAACCTCTGCTTTGTCACCCGTCCTAAAAAAACGTTGGGTTCCAGTAGCATCATTGGCGATAACTCTATTTATTGGATTGTTTATTTGTTTTGCGAACGCCGCTATCGAGAATATTTCATTTCTTCCGTAAAAAGACTCATACTTTAAATCTAAATTATAGATTTGAGAAAATGATGGATCATTTAGTAAATCTGGATTACCTCCCACTTGATTAGAAATATTTTCATAAACAAATGGCGCAACTTCTTTAAATTCCGGAACGGAAACCGTTTTACTAAAAGCAAATCTTAAGTTTGAATCTTCCGATAATGCATATTTTAAATTTAGACTAGGTAAAAAGAATTCTTGTTGCGTTTCTCTAAATCCAGGATCAGATGCAAGTAAATTAATAACATCGTATTGGATTTCTTGTTTAAACCCTTCAAAACGTATCCCTGGAACAACTAGAAGTTTATCACCAACAATAATTTCAGCATTTATGAACCCAGCATTTATATTTAAATTTCCCGTATAAGTATTTTCAGGAAGTCCTGGGCGGTTTTCATTTCCAACACCGTTTTCTGGTGCAATTGCATTAAACACTTCTGTGTTGTAAAGACTTCCAAAATTTGCTACTGAAAAAATAGCGTCAAAATTATTTACGTCTGGTGCTTCTATTGTATTATTTTCGAAGGTATACCCATATCTAATATTGTCGAATACACGCTCCTTTGTTCTCCCGTTATACCCAACATTAACCTTTAATTTTTCTGAAACTTTATATTCTATGGTTAAAGAACTGTTGAGTTCTTCGTCTTCAATATTTTGAAAATAACGTTGGTTGTCATAATTGGTATTATTGAAAAAGAACGGATTTGTGTTCGGGTCTCCATCGAGAGCGAGGTCATAGCGCTCTAAAGTAATACGGCGACGGTCTGGTTGTCTTGAAAACACTTTGTTATAACCTACACCATATTCAATTTTAATCTTTTCATCAATTTGATGCTCTCCTAAAATTTGATTCACAAAAATCATGTCTTGGTCAAATTGAGCATTTTGTTGAAAGAAACCTCTGTCAGTATCCAAGATTGCATCTCTAAAAGCACCTTTACCATTTAATCCAAAATAACCCACAACATCACTTGCGCTGTTTATAAATAAGGAGTTGTAACTTATTTTGTGATCGCTATTAAAGCGGTAGATGAAGTTAGCCATCGCAGTTGTTGTTGTTGAATACTCGTACTCTTCTGCATTTTCAAAACTCTTTTTAGACTCTGTAGAAAACTCTGCGGCGGGTCCTTGTCTGTATTCAAAATAATTATTGAATGAGGTAGTAAAGAATACACTAAAACGATCATCGCTTCCAATATCCCAAGATTTTCCTCCACTAATAGTACCTTCTAAAGCAACTGGTGCTCCCGCAGAAACTGGATCTATACCGTGTGATAATATAACGGCAAAAGGATTATTATCATACCTGTTGTAAAAACCAAAATAGCTAGTTCCTTCGCTCTTTACAAAGTTTTGGCCTATCGAATTTGTATTCATTCCAGACCCCAAATTAACGTCTAAAAAACCATCTCCTGTATATTGTTTAGAGACAATATTTATATTTCCAGCAGAGAAATCGCCATAAAATTTAGAAGAATATGCCTTACTCACGCCAACACTCTGGATAACATCACTAGAGAATAAGCCTAAATCTATATTCTTTTTGTCAATATCGTTTGAAGGCAAAGAGAGCCCGTTGTACGTAGTATTTAGGTATCTATCACCAAGTCCGCGCACGTAGACATTGCTACCGCCCTCTTGTTTGGAGATACCTGATATTTTGGTTACAGCACCAGCTGCATCACTAACACCTTTTCGGGCTAGCTCGTCAGATCCAATACTTTGTATAATAGTAGTTGCTTTCTTTTGTTCTAAAAGTAAGGCGACTTCACTTTCTCTTCTTACGGTGGTCGTTATAATTACTTCGTCTAATGCAGCTGCACTAGCTCCTAAAGGAACATTGATAGTTGTTACTTTACCTGCTTCTACTTTTGCAGAAAACTCAACCGTTTTATAACCAACAAAACTTATTTGTATAATATATTCGCCGGCGTCGAGATTGTCAATTGCATATAAACCATCAAAATCTGAAGTTGTTCCAGTGATGGTTCCTTTAATGATTACACTAGCAAAAGGTAGAGGACTATTGTCAGCATCTTTGTCGGTTAATTTTCCGACAATTGATCCTGTATTTTGAGCAACGCTAGTCAAACATATTGCGAATAAAACTAAAGTAAAAAGGTATTTCATTTTCTTATTAATTGTTGGCACAAAGAAAGTGACTTAGTGTAAAGTTGATGTTACCCTGTGGTTACCGTTTTATTATTGTTGTGTTATCTCAATGTTAAGGAGTAATGATAGCGCAGATATTGCTTGCTACTTTGTTTTAATTTATATTGCGGGAACAAATAAAATTAAATAGTATGATGCATTGGGAAGCACTATTATCTTTAAAAAAGCAAGGGGTTAGTAACAAGCGCTTGCGCACTGAGGAGGATGAAACTAGATTAGGTTTTGAAGTGGATTATGACCGTATTGTATTTTCTCACGCGTTTAGAAGTTTACAAGATAAAACACAAGTAATCCCTTTTTCAAAAACTTCTTTTGTACATACTAGGTTAACACATAGTCTGGAAGTATCAGTTGTGGGACGTTCTCTTGGGCGCCAGGTAGGAAAGGCGGTTTTAGAAAAACATCCATATTTGAAATCTGTTCATGGCTTTCAGTTTAATGATTTTGGAGCTATTGTCGCTGCCGCTTCTTTAGCACACGATATTGGTAATCCTCCCTTTGGACACAGCGGTGAAAAAGCAATAGGGGATTATTTTTCTAACGGAAATGGGAAAAGATTCAAAAACCAACTTACCGCTAAAGAATATCAAGATATTATTGATTTTGAAGGCAATGCAAATGGATTTAAGATTTTAACCGAAACAAGAAATGGTGTTGAGGGAGGTTTGCGATTAACCTATGCAACGTTAGGTGCTTTTATGAAATACCCAAAAGAGTCACTTCCTAAAAAACCCACTCCTTATATAGGAGACAAAAAATACGGTGTTTTTCAATCTGACAAAGTGTTTTTTGAAGAAGTCGCCCAAGAATTGGGGTTGATTAAAAGGGATCTCACTGGAGATTTTAATTACTGCCGGCACCCCTTGGCATTTTTAGTAGAAGCCGCAGACGATATTTGTTATACGATAATTGATTTTGAAGATGGAATAAACCTAGGTTTAATAGACGAAGAGTTTGCCTTAGAGTATTTAATAACACTGGTAAAGGAAACGATTAATACTGAAAAATACAACCAGCTTTCAAGGACATCAGATCGATTGGCGTACTTAAGATCCCTCGCCATAAACACATTAATTACGGAAGCAGTTGCTATGTTTATTGAAAATGAAGAGGCTATTTTAAAAGGGAAATATTCAGAATCTTTGCTTGATAAATCTAAGTACAAAGCTCAAATTGATGATATTATTAAAATCAGTATTGAGAAAGTATATGAAAGTAAAGAAGTGGTTGAAAAAGAAATTTCAGGATATCATATCATTGCTACGCTACTCGATACGTTTACCATTGCCGTCGAGAATTATTATAGCGACCGTAAGATTAGACATTATGACCGACTGATTTTACATGATTTTGAAGAGAATTTGAAAGAGGATCTTTCCGTTTATGAGTACGTGATGCTTTGTTGCACTTATATTTCAAAGCTAACCGATGGGAATGCCCTCAATATTTTCAGAAAAATCACGGGAAATGTATGAGATTTTAACAAAAGGTGTTAAAGTTATTAATTTAACAGTAAAGCAACTCTTTGTTAGATATTTTTGAATTGAAACTAAATAAAAAAAACCATTATGACTAAGAAAATTATGCTACTCTGCGCGTTGTTCATTGTATCCCTTGGATTCTCCCAAGAGTATGACGCAGCACTCAAGAGCTTTTTAAATACCAATAGATCCCAACTTGGACTGCAATCTTCCGACTATGAAGAGTTAAAAGTAGTTTCACATAGTTTTTCTAAGAGTATGCAATTAGACAACGTTTACGCAACACAGCGAATCAATGGAATTGAAGTATACAATTCAAATACCTCATTTGCAGTTAAAAACAATCAAGTACTAAGCGCTAAGGTTTCTTTTACCGTAAATGCAGCGCAAAAAGTAAATGCTACCAACCCATTAATTTCGGCGTTGGACGCAATTACACGAGCTTCATCACAATTGCAAGTGGGCTCCGCTACAAATTTACAAATAGAAGAAACATTGGGTGCCAATGATTTTCTATTTAATACAGGTGGAATCTCTTCTAACAATATCCCTGTAAAACTAGTGTATCAAACAATGCAAGATGGAGCATTACAGTTGGCTTGGGATTTAAGTATTTACCTGCTGGATGGGAGCCACTATTTTAGTGCTAGGATAGATGCGCTTACCGGTACCTTACTACAAAAAGATGATTGGGTTATTAGTTGTGATTTTGGTAAGGGTGATCACAGTCACGCAGCTAAAAATTTAGAATCAAGTGTTTTATTTGCTGAAAACACTACAAAAATGGAAGTGAATAGCGCAGGTGGAAACTCCTACAGAGTTTTTGGTTTGCCTTTAGAAAGCCCAAGCCACGGAGCAGATTTTATAGTTATTGATCCATCAGATGCAATTGCTTCTCCTTTTGGGTGGCACGATACGAATGGTGCTGCGGGCCCAGAGTTTACAATTACAAGAGGTAATAACGTGATTGCTCGTGATGATATAGATGCTAATAATTCAGGTGGTTTTTCTCCAGATGGAGGCGCCAGCTTAACGTTCGATTTTCCTTACAATTTTAATACAGATCCCAATAATGTATTAGATTCTGCAATTACGAATCTATTTTATTGGAATAATATTATGCACGATGTTTGGTACCAATATGGTTTTGATGAAGCGAGTGGTAATTTCCAAGATAATAATTATGGAAATGGTGGAAACGCGTCAGATTTTGTGGATGCACAAGCGCAAGACGGCAGCGGAACAAACAACGCAAACTTTGCGACGCCTCCAGATGGAAACAACCCTAGAATGCAAATGTATTTATGGGATCCACAAGGCCCTGCTGGGGATCCTCTCACCATCAATGCTGGACATCCTTTAACAGGAGGATATACTGGAGCTTCAGCTGGTTTTGGAGCACCACTTCCAGAGGATATTGCAATAACCTCTGATTTGGTTTTGGTATTGGATAATAATGCTGGTGATTCTGTAGATGAAAATGATTCTTGTGATCAAATTACAAATGGAACGGATTTAAATGGGAAAATTGTAGTGATCCGAAGAGGTGGATGTGAGTTTGGGCTTAAAGTTCTTGCAGCAGAAACACAAGGAGCAGTGGCAGTGATTATGGTTCAAAATGTGAATGAAGCACCCTTTGGAATGGGAGGAGGAGATTTTGGAGATCAAGTTACTATTCCTAGTATAATGGTGGAGCAGGGTTTTGGTGAAAATCTCATTACGGCACTTTCAAACGGAGATACAGTAAATGGAACCTTATTAAATGCAGGGCCGTTTAGAATTGATGGTGATCTTGATAATGGTATTATTGCGCACGAATATGGACACGGTATTTCAATTCGATTAACAGGGGGTGCAAGTACATCAGGATGCTTAACAAACGATGAGCAAATGGGTGAAGGATGGAGTGATTGGTTTGGTTTAATGCTAACACAAAGATCAGGAGATCAATCAAATACAAATAGAGGGATAGGGACTTATGCAATAGGGCAGCCAACAGACGGTCAAGGAATACGAAACGCTCCTTACAATACAGATTTTGGGGTAAATGGATTTACCTATGGTAACACTAACAATACAGGACAAATCTCTCAACCGCACGGTATTGGATTTGTTTGGTCTACTATGTTATGGGATTTAAATTGGGCCTTGATAGATCAATATGGATATGATCCAGATCTTTATAATGGTACAGGAGGAAATAATCTTGCAATGCAATTAGTCATTGATGGTCTAAAGCTTCAGGGGTGTAGCCCAGGATTTGTAGATGGACGTAACGGTATTTTAGAAGCAGATCAACTCGCTAATGACGGTGTCAACGAATGTTTAATTTGGGAAGTATTTGCACGCCGGGGCTTAGGCTTTTCTGCAACGCAAGGAAGTCCTTTTAGTAGAACAGACCAATCTGAAGCATTTGACTTACCATCTCAATGTTCATTAGGGAACGAAGATCAAGGAAATCTTGATAATAACTTTATCGTATACCCTAATCCAAATGACGGTTTAATAAATATTAGAACCTTGCAGCCAGCAGGGGATGCAACGATTTCAATTTTTGATATCAATGGTCGTAATGTATATAACCTAGATGTGTTGATGCAGGATATTTTGACAATCAATACCCAAGAATTAACAAGTGGTATTTATATTCTTACTATAGAAGGTCAGAATTATTCGCACACTACCAAATTGATAGTGAATTAATATAATTCAAATAGTATTAAAAAAACCGCTTAAGAAATTAAGCGGTTTTTTTATGCGTTTAAAAGAAGGTCTAATTGAGTCGCTATTTTTTTAGCCGAAATCCCAGCTAAATCTTGTAATTGTGCTACCGTTCCATGCTGCGGAAAAGTGTCGGGAATGCCTAAAATAGTCACATCATTTTTATAGTGATGTAGCGCCATAAATTCAGCAACCGAAGAACCAAAACCTCCCGAAATCACGCCATCTTCGATAGTAATTAGTTGTTTGAATTCATTGCAAATTTTATGCAGCAATTGTTCGTCCAAAGGTTTGATAAATCGAATGTCAAATAATGCTACTCGCTTTTCGTCACTAGGGTGCTCTAATAACTCAATTGCTTTACGCGCATTTTCTAACATGTTTCCTACGGTAATAATTGCCACATCGGTTCCATTTTTTACCGTAACACCGGTTCCAATGATAACTTTAGAAAAAGGCATTTTCCAATTTATAATAGTTCCTCTGCCGCGCGGGTAGCGTATGGCTATTGGATACTTTAATCCTAGTTGCGCTGTGTAAAGAACATTTCTTAATGCTATTTCATTGCTTGGCGCAACGATAATTAAATTAGGAATACATCTTAAAAATGCGATGTCAAAAATGCCGTGATGGGTGGGGCCATCTTCGCCTACCAATCCAGCTCTATCTAAACAAAAGATAACGGGGATGTTTTGAAGGCAAACATCATGTATTACTTGATCGTAGGCTCGTTGTAAAAATGTGGAATAGATATTACAAAAAACGTACAATCCTTGAGTAGCCAAACCCGCAGCAAGTGTAACGGCGTGTTGTTCTGCAATGCCTACATCAAAGGCGCGTGCAGGAAACGCTTCCATCATATACTTTAAGGAACTTCCTGTGGGCATGGCGGGTGTTATGCCAATTATTTTTTCATTCTTTTCAGCCAATTCAACGATCGTATGTCCAAATACATCTTGAAATTTAGGAGGCAGATGTTCCTCATTTTTTTGAATTCTATTTCCTGTTATGGAATCGAATTTACCAGGAGCGTGATAGGTAATTTGGTCTTCTTCAGCTTGTCGAAGTCCTTTTCCCTTTTTGGTAATTACGTGCAATATTTTTGGACCTTCTATTTTTTGGAGTCGTTTTAATTCTGAAACTACCATCGCTATATCGTGCCCATCAATAGGGCCAGAATACTTAAAGTTGAGCGCTTCAAAAATGTTGTCCGTTTCAGGAGCTCCATCAAGATTAACTTTTGTAAAATAAGCTTTCAAAGCACCTACGCTTGGGTCTATCCCTATGGCATTGTCATTAAGTATTACAAGTAAATTTGTATTGGTAATTCCTGCATGGTTTAATGCTTCAAATGCCATACCACTTGCTATAGAAGCATCACCTACCACAGCAATATGTTGTCGTAAAGTATCGCCTTTTAACTGTGCTGCAATTGCCATTCCTAAAGTTGCTGAAATAGCGGTACTACTATGGCCGGTTCCAAAGGCATCATATTCGCTTTCGTCCATTTTTGGAAATCCGCTTATCCCGTAAAGTCTTCTATTGGTGTCAAAAACGTTTTTTCTGCCGGTTAAAATCTTATGACCATACGCTTGATGGCCGACATCCCATACTAAGATATCTTGAGGTGTATTAAAAACATAATGGAGGGCAATTGTTAATTCGACCACCCCCAAACTCGCTCCCAAATGTCCTTCTTTAGTAGCGACCATATTAATGATGAAATCACGAAGTTCTTGCGCAAGTTGGGGTAATTTTTCCTGCGGAATTTCCCTAAGGTCTTTAGGCAAGTTGATTGTATCTAATAGAGGTATTTGCACAAAACAAAGATAGTGGTAAACTAAATTGGTTGAATGGTTAAATGGAATTGTTTAATTTTTTTCTGTTTATCTGCTATGGGTGCTTGTAAATCATTAGTAGTTCTTGAATAAGGTTGTATGGAGATAAAACTAGTATTGCTATAGATGCTTTCTTCACATAAAAAGATTTAAGGAAATTACGCGTATGCATATTTTTTTCAAGTTCTAAATAATCAAAGATGGATCTTGCTATTTTAATATTGTTTCCAACATAACGATCGTGGTAGCCCTTCTTGTATAGGTATTGCATAAAATAGCTATAAAATTTTTTCCGATAGTTATTTTCAGAAACATATTCCCTCTCTTGAAAGTCTATTGGCATCACAAATTCTTAGGTCAAAATTATTTTCTAAAGCGAATAGTGTAATATTTTTGTGTGCCGCGCCATAATCTTTAATGTTTCTAGCACTTATTTTCGCTCCATTTTTTTGAGGCGCTTTCTAGATTTACTGTCTTTTTAAAATGTATTGAATAGGGGTAATAATGGGTGGTACCCAAAGCTATTGCGTCAAATATGGACATTGAGTAATGCTTAGGTTGGTGTGACTTTCTTTTGTTAGGAAGAACCACTGGCAAATTTTTGATATTCTCTGTAATTACTTTTGCTATTTCATACTTAGAATGTGCGTTAAAAGAGCTAAAAACAAAACGAATATCATTTCGGGAATATTTGTTTATTAATAAACTTTTCTTCTCTGCATATTCTTCTATTCTTCTATTCATGTAATCATCTTTTTCACTCGTTTAGATTTTCGGCATCCGCAACCTTCGGCATCCTCTAAAACAACTACAGAACGCAAATAAAAATCTAGTTTTCTTTTATCTTCTCTAATATTTTTTTGTTACAAATAGGGTATGAATGTATAACTACATTTTAAACATTCAGCACCGTAAGTGCATCTTCCAATATTGCAATATCAAATCCTCTTGCATTCACAAAAATTGCCAAGACTACATTAGTGCTTTTTTTAGGTTCTTTATAGTACGTTCTTTTAAATATTGAAATACTGTTTAGGTTATGCTCCATAATTCGAGGCTGGAGCGCCTTCTGTCTGGTCAAAAGGAAATTGATCTCTAATTCCGTTTTCACCTACGTTTACTTTATAGGTAAGACTTTTAATTTGAAACTTTGTTGTATTAGATCCCTCTAAACTTGATTTTGAATTGAGATCTATAGTCGCGGGTATGGCTAGCGCATAGGTAGATTCTTCCATTCCATTTTGTAAACTAAATTCATTATGGTCTTATAAGGTTAGTGCTATTGGATTATTTTGATTTAAAAGCACCGAAAAGTCAAGCCCCTCTGTATCCATTTCACTCTGTGATAATCCTAGTGAGCCTGCTAGTGAGACCCTCTTTAAAATGTGAAAATTATTTTCAATTTTAGAGTTTAGATAAAATACTGGATGATAAAGATGAGAATTCTTTGTCAGATCTATATCTAGATAGTTTTCTCTATAAGTTCCTGCTTTTTAACAAACATTGAGGACATCACCTTTATAGTTAATTCAGTATTTTTGAATTAGTAAGAGCGGGTGAAATATTTTAAATAACTTTAGCACACTTTAAACTTCTAAATTCCCCGAAGGGATGCCTTCGGCAAGTCACTTTTCCAACAATGATTGAACCTTACGACGACACTTATTTTATGAACCGCGCTTTGCAAGAAGCCCAAGAAGCATACAAACAAGGAGAAGTTCCTATTGGCGCTGTCATTGTCATTGATAATAAAATAATTGCACGCGCGCACAATTTTACAGAACGTCTCAATGATGTAACGGCACATGCAGAGATGCAAGCCATCACTGCCGCTGCAAATTTTTTAGGAGGCAAGTATTTAAAGAAATGTACCTTATATGTAACTGTAGAGCCTTGCCAAATGTGTGCCGGTGCTCTTTTTTGGAGTCAAATTTCTAAAATTGTCTATGGTACGCGTGATTTACAAAGAGGTTGTATTGCGATGGGAACAACATTGCATCCTAAAACCAAAATGGAAGGTGGTATTCTTGCCGAAGAATGCGCCGCATTACTAAAGCGCTTTTTTATAGAAAAAAGAAATTTTAATTGATGTTTACCAAAGTGAACAACCGCGTTGCTTTTTATAAAAATAAATTTACAGATCCGCTTTTAGTCACAATAGTTGAAATGTCCTAATCGATTTCATCTTTAGCTGTTGTTGGACGTTTTGACTCACAGCCTGTCCCTATTTTACAACGGGAACCGTCTTGCTAGCAAGTCTGCACGATCCGCGAATAAATAGTTTTTAAAATAGTTATACCAGTAATGAAAAAGTCTTGATTCGTGCAATGACCGCGGTGAATGATAGAGGTTCAAAACGGTCCAGACTTCTAAGGGAAAAATCTAATTAACGAAAAATTTCAGAATATTTATCAATCCTGGCTGGCTCAAGTAAAGGAATATTTGGCATTTAAATATATGATGTTAATTATTTAGGATTGATCAAGAGTAACCATAAATGTATCCTATAAAAAAATCCCAATCAATTGAGTGGGATTTTTAATCAATAGTAAAAGATATATCTTATATAAATTAAATTTATATTATTCCTAGATAACACGCACTTGACCTGCTACCGTTCCTTTTCTGCCTTCTTCTTCAACATATTCTACTTTATCACCCTCATTAAGCGCTTCGCCGCTGAGTCCTGTGATGTGCACAAAAATATCTTTTCCAGTGTCATCATTCGTGATAAAACCGAAACCTTTTGATTCGTTAAAAAATTTTACTGTTCCTTCCATTGTAATGTAAATAAATTAATAATTACGTAAATGTAGTTAAAATTTAACACCCTATTTATTTAAAGGTCAAATTTTTAAGATTATCAAAATAATTATAACTTATTGTTATCTGTGTAGTTGCGCATTTTATAGATGTTGTCTTTGTCCAGCATATAGTTGCTTACTTTTTTGTCTTTCCAGCGATGGTACACAAAAGCGGGCATCCATAAAAGGAATAAAAAAACGACCCCTAAACCTATAAAAAGATGCTTTTTTTCAGGATCTTCATCACCTATATAAAAACCATAAATAGCTGAAATTACCGCAAGGAAAAATAGAATGTAGAGTGCTGCTTTCATTTTAAATTTATTTAATGGTTAAACAATTATCAATTTGAATTGAGAGTGACTGGATATCCTCAGCATATAGTTGATGTAAAACCTCTGTATAATCGTGTTTGTAAAAATTTTCTGCTTCAAAATTTGAGGTAGCTAAAAGAATACTTTTTCTTGCTGCTTCACAGTATCCATTTTTTAGCAATAGGGCTGCTTTGTAATAATGGCCATCTGCGGTAACACCTCTTGTGTATTTTAAATAGGTGTCGATTGCTTTTTCACTTTCGGTTAGTTGATTGTCCTTAAATAAAGCGATCCCTTTATATAAAAAAGCAGTTGGTTCTGCCCAATCTTCACCAGTTTCCGCAGTGATGGTTTCAATATATTCATCAAAATAGGCAACTGATGTTTCATAATCTATAAGTCCTAAATACGCAATTCCGCGCCAATAGTCTACGCTTTGCCCTTGCGGAGCATCTTTAAAATTGAGGGTTAGTGTATCGCTGGCGTTAAAGTCTGCAATTGCTTTTTCATAATCTCGATAAAACTGAAGGTACAAATAGCCACGCCAAGGCACCCATATTTTTGGATTGCAGGCTACTGCTTTGTCAAATTTTGGTTTCCATTCGTCAATCATTCCCCTTTTTAAATAGGCAACCGAAAGTTCTCGAACGGCATCGCAATTTGTTGGATCCATCGCAGCGGCTTCTTGTAATTTTGTCATTATCGCCGGCGATCCTTGTCCGATGTGCAAGCTTTCTGCTTCTTGATATAGGGCAAGTGACTGTTGTTTTCTTTCTTCGGCAGTCATTTTTGAAATATCATTGCCACAAGAAATAAACAAAGTTGCTAGTAATAATAAGCTAAGGTAATATTTCGGTAATTTCTCCATCTTTTAATTTATAAGAAACATACATGTAATAGTCTACAGGGTTTTCTCTAACATTTATAGTATTCCAGTGTTCTGGTTTTGCTGTAAGTGCTAATAATTGATCAACCAGTCTTTTTGAAAATTGCGTGGGATTATAAGCTTCGTCTACTTGAATAATTTTAAACCAGCCGGGATTTCCTTCGCAAGAGACTAAAAATCTAAAATTTAAATAGCCAGAATCTTTATATTTTTCATTTTTGTAGCTTGCTAGGATATTATTTCTAAATTGTTTTTTATTTCCTGCATAGCCTTCTTCGGCAGCGCCGTGGTGCACATAATAAATTGCTTCCGCATCACAAAGCGTGTACACATCATTTAATGTAGCATTTTCTTGATCTATGTATGCTATGTAATTTGGATAATAAATTTCATCTACAGGAAATTTATTCGCATAGTATAGATATCCGCCAAAGGCAGCGAGTATTGTAAAGATAAAAAACCCTAAAACTATATAAACGACTATTTTAAGAATTCGCATAGGTTTAAATATAATTAAAGATAACCTCGCAGGTTTTCAAAACCTGTGAGGTCTTAATTTTTATTTCTTCGGAAGTGTTACCGCAAGATTCAACTCAGTTAGTTGCGCTTGGTCTAATGGTGCTGGTGCATCTATCATTACATCGCGACCACTATTGTTTTTTGGGAAAGCAATAAAATCACGAATCGTTTCCTGCCCTCCAAGAATTGCAACCAACCTGTCTAATCCAAATGCAATGCCCCCGTGTGGTGGTGCACCGTATTCAAAAGCGTCCATTAAGAAACCAAATTGTGCCCTTGCCTCTTCATCACTAAAACCAAGATGTTTGAGCATAATAGCTTGTGTTTTTTTATCGTGAATTCTTATAGAACCTCCGCCTATTTCGTTTCCATTTAAAACTAAATCATAAGCGTTTGCTTTAACTTCTCCAGGGTTTGAATCTAATAATTCTAATTGCCCAGGTTTTGGCGAAGTAAATGGGTGGTGCATTGCGTGGTAGTGTCCCGTTTCTTCATCAAGCTCCAATAATGGAAAATCTACGACCCATAATGGTGCAAACTCATCTGCTTTACGCAGGCCTAATTCCGATGCTAAATGCATTCTAAGAGCGCTCATTTGTGCTCTTACTTTATTCGTTTCTCCAGAAAGCACACACACTAAGTCACCTGTTTTTGCCCCAGTACCTTCAGCCCATTTTGCCAAGTCATCTTGGTCGTAAAATTTATCTACAGAAGATTTAAAAGAGCCATCATCATTGCAACGGCTATAGATCATTCCTAAAGCCCCTACTTGAGGTCGCTTTATCCAATTTATCAATGTATCTATTTCTTTACGGGTATATTTATTTCCTCCAGGGACCGCGATACCAATAACCAATTCTGCATTATTAAAAACACCAAAGTCTTTGTGTTGTGCTACTTTATTTAATACGCCAAACTGCATTCCAAAACGAATGTCTGGCTTGTCGTTACCGTACAAACGCATCGCATCGTCATATTGCATTCTTGGGAATTCGCCTATTTCAATACCGTTTATTTCTTTTAGTAAATGTCTGGTTAAGCCCTCGAACATATTTAAAATATCTTCTTGCTCAACGAAAGCCATTTCGCAGTCAATTTGTGTAAATTCTGGCTGGCGATCCGCTCTTAAATCTTCATCTCTAAAACATTTTACAATTTGAAAATACTTGTCGAGCCCACCTACCATAAGCAATTGCTTAAAGGTCTGAGGAGACTGCGGCAGGGCATAGAACTGTCCTTCGTTCATTCTTGAAGGCACCACAAAATCACGAGCACCTTCCGGCGTAGACTTAATTAGATAAGGTGTTTCAACATCTACAAAACCTTGTTCTGAAAGATAGTTGCGTACCGCCATAGAAACCTTGTGACGGAATATAAGATTTTCGCGAACTGGGTTACGACGAATGTCTAAATAACGATATTTCATTCTTAAATCTTCACCGCCATCCGTTTCGTTTTCAATAGTAAACGGGGGAGTTAAAGACTCGTTTAGGACGGTGACTTTTTTTACTAAGATTTCAATATCACCCGTGGGCATATTTGGATTTTTAGATTCACGCTCAATAACATCCCCTGTAATTTGAATCACAAACTCACGACCCAATTTTTGGGCTTGCTTCATCATTTCTTTTGGCGTTCTTTCTTCATCAAAGACAAGTTGTGTAATGCCGTAGCGATCTCTTAAATCTACCCAAACAATAAAACCTTTATCACGTGCTTTTTGCACCCATCCAGATAGTGTAACTTCTTGTCCTATGTTTTCAGCACTTAATTCGCCGTTTGTATGTGTTCTATACATCTTCTAAAAATTTGCTCAAAAATAAGAAGATATACCCATAGATGTTGAAAATGATGGATTAATAATTCTAGTTTTTCGGGAAAAAGAAGCAAAATAAGTTTCCTTGAAAAACATTTAGACTTTTTAATAGGGTTCAATACAAATTTCAACAAGTAATGCTTTGAATGAAAATTATAAATGATTGTATATCAACTGTTGAAAAAGCTGTTGAAAACAAAATGTAAATTCTCAATGTAAATGAGAAGAAGAACCGTATTTTTAGTCTTTAGTAATTACACTTAAAGTTCTATAATGGGAAGCTAATTAACTAACAGGGATGTTAGCCGCTTATGCCAAAAAGACGTTTTAGCCTACATGATTATAGTCTTTCATACTAAAAGTCGCCTATATTATTATAGGCGACTTTTTGATTTTATATTTATAAAATATTATTCTGCCGCTTCTACATTAATGTCATCATTGTCTTCCGCTGAAGGATTGTTGCGATAGTGTCTCCACATCTTTAATCTCGTCGCTAAATAGAATAAAATAGGAACGACAATTAAAGTAAGGAAGGTGGCAATTATAAGTCCGTAGATTACCGTCCAAGCCAATGGTCCCCAGAATATAACATTGTCACCGCCCATATAAATATTGGCGTCAAATTCGCTAACGAGTGTAAAAAAGTTAATGTTTAAGCCTATTGCTAGCGGGATCAATCCTAAAATAGTGGTAATTGCAGTTAGCAGTACCGGCCTTAAACGCGCTTTACCAGCCTTAATAATGCTCGCTAACAAATCTTCTTTACTCAAATATTCATCTTCGTTGATATCAAGTTTGTTTTTCTTCCTATCGATGAGAAGTTGCGCATAATCCAGTAGTACTACACCATTATTTACAACAATACCAGCCAACGAAATAATCCCCATCATCGTCATCATTATAACAAATGGAGATCCTGAAATTACAATACCGCCAAATACTCCAATAAAACTTAGGAAGATAGCAATCATAATAATTAAGGGCTTTGAAAGAGAATTAAACTGAAATATCAAAATCAAGAAGATCAACCCTAACCCGCTAAAGAATGCACCCATCAAAAAGGTCATTTGTTTATTTTGCTCTTCAATTTGTCCGGTAAAATCTATCTTAATATTGTCTGGTATTCCATCAAAATTTCGCATTTCATTTTGAACCTGTGCAACCACTGCACCCGCATCTGTATAGCCAGGCGCTAAAGCAGAATAAACGGTTACAACGCGGCGTGTGTCCCGATGCTTGATGGCACTAAAACCAGAGCTGTTTTTTTGTGTAGCCACTGCTGAAACAGGAATCTCACGCAATTGTCCTGTATTAGTTCTAAATGTCATGGTTTGATTGAAAAGTGCACTGGAATTGTACCTGCTACTCTCATTAAAACGGATGTAGATATCATAATCTTCTCCATCTTCTTTATAAACCCCGGCTTTTGTACCGAATAATGAGTTGCGCAGTTGTGTTCCAACTTGTCCAGCGCTAACCCCTAATTCTCCTGCTTTTTCGCGGTCTATAGAAACTTGCATTGCAGGCTTATCTTTGTTTACGTCAATTTTTAATTCATCTATTGCAGCAATATTTTTACTGTTGATGTATTCACGCATAGTCTCTGCTGCAGCGATTAATTCGATGTAGTCTTCGCCTTCCAATTCGATGTTAATTGGGGGGCCAGAAGGAGGTCCATTAAGATCTTTCTCGACTGAAATAAGAACACCAGGATAAATGCCAACCAATGCTTCTTGTACTTTTTTACGCAGGAACTCGCTATCTTTCCCGTTCCGGTATTTATACTCGCGCATAGAGGCAGTAATCTTTCCTTTATGGGGCATTTCGGCTGCTGAGCCTCCATCAGTTTGAGGGTTTCCCGCGCCTTCACCTACTTGTGAAACAGCACTTTCTACTAAGAAATTTTCTCCATCTTCTATGTACTCTGGATCATTGAGTACAGTATATACCTTCTCCTCGATTTCTCTTGTCATAACATTGGTCTTTTCAATATCTGTTCCTTGAGGATACTCGATGTAGACAATAATTTGATTGGGTTTATTGTCTGGAAAAAATTCAATTTTTGTTCGTTGAGAGTCTACGGAAGCACCAAAGGCTACAAAAGCACCAATGAGTAATAAGAAAGTTCCGCCCACAATAAATCCGGGGCGATTCTTTTTAAAAGCTTTAGTAAGGTTGCGTTCGTACCAATTTTCTAGGCGCACCAAAGTTTTTGTTTGAAACCTATTGGCCATTTTCCGAAGGATAAATCTATATACCCACAACATCAGAACTGTAAATAGCATTATTGTACCCAACCCTCTATATGCGCCTCCAAACACTAAAATAATAGCACCCACGAATCCAACAATGGCTGAAATTATGATAATATTACGCTGTGGCATATCTTTATCCTCAGTAGTCATAAATTGAGATACTAAAACTGAATTGAAAAAGATTGCGACAAATAAAGAAGAGCCCAAAACTACAGATAGTGTAATAGGGAAATATTTCATAAACTGCCCCATCACTCCTGGCCAGAGTCCTAAAGGAATAAAAGCCGCTACAGTAGTTGCTGTAGAAATAATAATAGGTATGGCAATTTCTCCAATTCCCTTTTTTGCAGCTTCTAAGCGGCTCAAGCCTTCTTCATCCATTAATCTGTAGACATTTTCTACTACAACAATACCATTATCTACGAGCATCCCCAGTCCCATAATGAGTCCAAAGAGTATCATCGTGTTCATAGTGTAGCCAAGGAAACTCAAAATCATCAATGACATAAACATAGACATAGGTATTGCGAAACCAACAAAGAGTGCGTTTTTAAAACCTAGGAAAAACATCAAAACGACAACTACGAGAATAATACCGAAGATGATATTATTTACAAGATCATCTACCTGCCCAATTGTTTTTGTAGATTGGTCATTGGAAACCGTTAATTTTAGATTTTTTGGGAGTACATTGGCTATCGCGTCTGCTACAATGAGTTCAATTTTTTCAGCAGCCGTCACCATGTTTTGGCCAGATCTTTTTTTAACGTCGAGCATTACAACCCTTTCACCAAATTCTCTCGCATAAGTGGTGCGGTCTTTTTCATGAAATGTAACCGTTGCAATATCTTTTAAATAAACAATGTTTCCATCCTGAGAGCTTACAACAAAATTTTCTAATTGATCCGGATCGTTGATTTCACCAATAATTCGAATAGTTCGTCTTTGTCCGCTTGCAATAAAATTACCTGCAGACATTGTCATGTTGCCATTGGTGATTGCATTTTGAATATCATTAAAACTCACCGAAGAGGCCATCATTTTATAAATATCCACGGCGACTTCTACTTCTTTTTCCTGTGCGCCACGGATATCTACCTTTTTAATTTCGGGAAGGTTTTCAATCTCATCTTGTAAATACTCTCCGTATTCCTTGAGCTTTGCAACCGTATAATCTCCAGATAAATTAATGTTGAGAATAGGCATTTCTTCACTCATGCTCAACTCAAAAACATTGGGTTCGACTTTTGCACCATTAAATGTGGGCCAATCTTCTCCAGAAGTTTCGCTGTCTATTTCATCCTTTACCTTCTGCTTTGCTAGCTCTACCGAAACCCCTTCATCAAATTCAATAATAACCATCGAGTAATCTTCTTGCGACGTGGACGTTATTTCAACCACATTACTCACCGTTTTTAATTTATCCTCTAGCGGATTTGTGATTAGTTTTTCAATATCCTCAGCTGTGTTTCCTGGAAATAGGGAGCTAATATAAATTTTGGTTTCTCGTATTTCTGGGAAGTTTTCGCGCGGCATATTAAAGTATGCCTGAAATCCTAGATATAAAATAAGCGCCATCAACATATAGATGGTCGTCTTATTATTAATTGCCCAAGAAGATAACTTGAACTCTTTCTCGGTATTTTGTTTCTTTTTAGTTGCCATAATATTCACCCACAGTTGGTTACTTAATTAATTTCTTATATTTAATAATTGCTACTGTCTTATGGGGGAGTAAAAGTGAGCTAATGGTAGTAGTCCCAATTTTATAAACCCATAATTCTGAATTCAAAATTCTCGATTAGTACGTAATAATTTTTACCGTTTGCCCATTTTTTACACTACGGGCTCCTTCTTGAATTATTTTATTTCCGTCTTCTAAGCCTTCTAAAACCTCGATAAAACCCGCTTGCGTTCTGCCTGTTTTGATAAATACTTGTTTAGCAACCGCTTTGTTATCTTTTACTTGCTCTAAAATGAAGATGTATTGTTCGCCAGCTGCATTTTCGCTAATAATATTTTGCGGGATTAAAATTGCTTTGTCATTGGTATAATCATTGATTTTTAATCTTGCCGTTAAATTTGGCTTTATCGTGTGCTCCAAGTTTGGAACATCAATTTCAACTTTATAGGTGCGGTTATCTGGGTTAATGAAACTTCCTGTTTGATTTATTTTTGCATCTAATTTCTTGCCGAGTACTGGGAAAAAAACTTCAACATTTTTTCCTTTAATGATGTTCGAAATATACGTTTCCGGGACATTAGTTTTAATATACATATTGCTTAGACTTACAATACGCATTAACTGTGTTTGCCCAGAGGCAACAACACTTCCCTGTTCAGTTATAATTTCATCAATAGTGCCAGAAAAAGGTGCTCTTACGGTTGCCTTTCCTACTTGCTGCTTCATAGAATTTATAGCGTTAAGCTGCCCATCGTAAGAAGATTTTGCTTGGAGGTATTGTATTTCACTCCCTATTTTTTGATCCCAAAGTCGTTCTTGTCTCTCAAAAGTTGTCTTTGCTAAATCCGCCTGCACTTGCATTTGCGCCAATTGTTGGCCCATACCGCCGTCATCAACAATGGCTAAAGTTTGTCCTTTGCTAACACGTTGTCCTTCTTTTACATAAACACGTTGCAAGACACCACCCATTTCTGGGGTTATTAAAATGTTTTCATCAGTTTCTACACTACCCTGTAATTCTACATAATGGCTAAAGACAGTATCTTTTGCAATAATGGCCGTTATTAGTGGAATGTTTTTTTCTGGATTTAAATCTTTTAATTTATCATCCAGTTGTTTTATTTGTGAATTGAGCGCTTGCTGTTGCGTTACAATTACATCTCTTTTTTTCTGAATAGCGGCAACATCACCATTGGCGATAACAGCTTCGACAGTGTTTTCTTTACCATCGCCACAAGAGACGATTAATAATGCGAGCGTTAGTATTGTTAGGAGTTTTTTCATTTTAAAGTATTTGGTTTTAACCTGTAATAATGGGTTTGTTAGTATTTGTAATTGGTCTTTATTTCGTCACTAGTAATCCTCAACTGCGGTGTATTCAGTACCGTTTCAATAGCAGCTTTTGCGTTAATCATATCTAACATACTTTGAAAATATCGTTGCTGTGCAGAATATAGTTGCGTTTGCGCTTGACGCAGATCAAAACTAGTCGCGAGTCCTTCCGTAAATTTTATCTGATTTTTATTTTGTATTCTTTCTGCCAATCCAATATTCTTTTTTGAGTTCTCATATTTTTCAATCGCATATTGATAATTGCTTTTTGCAGTATTTAATTCTAATTGTATTTGTTGTTTTGTTTCTTCTAATTCGGTTTTAGCTTGATCCAAAGCAATTCTTGCTCGTTTTGTTTTAGCATTTCGCATTCCACTGCTAAAAATGGGTACATTTAAGTTAACACCAAATAGAGACGATTGAAACCAAGGTTGAGAATTGTCAACAAAAGTGAAGGTATTGCTAAAAGCAGCGGTTCCATAATTTATGAATGCAGACAAACTTGGCAAATATTGACTCTTTTCCAATTGCATTTCAAGATCACGTTGCTCTGTTAAGTTTTGCGCAATTTTGTAGTCTACATTTTCTTCAATCGAAGCGGTTTGTTCAAGCAATGCGATGTTGCCGTTTTGCGAAGCGAGATCGTCTAAATTATCGGTGAGTACAACATTGGCTTGGACATCAATGCCTAATGAAATATTGAACATTTGTTGTGCGATGGTATTGGCACGACGTGCATTGCTAAGTTGTGTTGATGTTTCTAATAATGTGATTTCTAACTGCTCAACGCTTTCTTCTTCGGTAAGCCCATTTTCAAAAACTTTTTGGGTCTCAAAAAGGTTTTTTTCGAGCGTTATTTTATTTTTTTCAAAAACGGTTATTAATTCTTCTGAAAGCAACACACTGCCGTACGCATTAACAACACCTTTTCTTATTTCAAGCCTTGTTTTTTCATTAAGGTTTTCAGAAAATCGAAGGAACGATTTTGCTGCTTTTAAACCTACTAAATAACTACCATCAAAAATCAGTTGGTTAAGTGTTGCTGTGGCATTGACGTTTTGTGGAACCCCAAAAATAACAGGGACAAATGTTCCTGGCGCACCCCCATTTAATTCTCCAGGAATTAGCGTGACAGGTTGTTTTAAATTGTTTTGATACGATAGGTTACCGTTAATTTGTGGAAGACCTGCAGCAGTGGCTTCCCATTTTTGCTGAAGTGCTTTTGCGATATCCCGTCTTGCATTAATTGAACTGTAATTACTGTCAAGTGCAACAGAAATTGCCTCCTGTAATGTAAAACTGTAGCGCGTGTTGTTTTGGGCTAAAGTTACTCCAGAAAGTGTCACTAATAGTATAAAAATGTACTGTTTCATTAGTCTTGATTTGATTGTATAAGTTGGTTAAGTATTGTTCTTCCATAGGGCGTTACGATACCTCTTAGGTGGTATTCTAGATACATTTCATATAAGGACTTTCCATTAAACATACTAGTAGGAAAGAGGTCTTCGTCTTTTATACCAGTGATTCCGTTAAAGTAAATTCTAGCAACAAATTGCACGTCTATGTTTTGTCTATATAAGTCTAGATCGAGCCCCTTATTAAGGTTTTCCACAACACAGTTTTGCATAAAACTAAACTGTCTTTTTTTAATGTTCCCGTAGATTGATGGGTAGTATTTTTGAAGTTGATACCAAGGGGAAGCCTTCTCATTGTGCATATGCTCCATCACCCTTTTTTTGATATCATATATCTCTTCTATAGGGTTTTTATTAAATGAACAGATACCGTTAATATCTTTTGTAACCTTTTCAAAAATTGCATCGGTAACTACCGCAACGATCGTTTCTTTATTGTTGAAATGAGAATAGATAGTCTTCTTAGAAATCCCCATTTCACTAGCGATATCATCCATAGTGACACTTTTAAACCCGAGGGTCATAAACATTTCTGAAGCTTTATGTATGATATTGTCTTTCATTTTTATTGCCTCGAAGGCGAATGTTTTATGTTCTTGGAAACAAGAATTTTTTTAATACAGCGAGCAAATATAACCATGGAAACTTTAAAAACAAATAAAGTTTCCATAGTTTAATGTATTTAACTTTTGCTTAACTTTTGAAGCAAATACTTTTAATGAACGCATTTTGAATTTTTCTTTTACCTGATAATTAGCCATTTTGAGTTCTCAATTTAACGTTCTTGACTACCTTCCGCCGGGGCAGATGCTAATAAAAAGAGCTTCATTACAGCATAAAAGCTGTAATTCTTGGTTCCAAACAAAAAGTCAAGATGAGTTCAATTGATTTTGTACTGTGAATACTTACTTTTGCAGAAAATCATTGATCTCATGTTTGAGGAACTTTCAAAATATGCTGACGCACTTTCAAAAAACCTTGAAAACATTGTTGAAGTACACGAGCCTAAAGGGCTTTATGAGCCTATAGAATATATCATCTCTTTAGGAGGAAAGCGTTTGCGTCCTATTCTTACTTTAATGGCGGCAGATTTTTTCTCTGAGGATTATAAAGAAGCTGTCAACGCTGCTATTGCAGTCGAGTTGTTTCATAATTTTTCGCTGATTCATGATGACATTATGGACAATGCCCCCTTGCGCAGAGGACAAGAAACTGTTCATGAAAAGTGGGATTTAAATACAGGTATACTTTCTGGAGATGCCATGCTTATTCTTGCCTATCAACTTTTTGAAGGGTATGAGGCGGCCATGTTTCAGCAGTTAGCTAAACTGTTTAGTAAAACGGCATTACAGGTTTGTGAAGGGCAACAATACGATGTAGATTTTGAAACTCGCAACGATGTTACGATTGGAGAATACATTAAAATGATCGATTATAAAACAGCTGTTTTAATTGGTGCGGCTTTAAAAATGGGAGCTATTGTGGCTAAAGCAAGCACTACTTGCAAAGAAAATATCTATGATTTTGGTCGTAATTTGGGGATTGCGTTTCAATTACAAGACGATTATTTAGATGCTTTTGGAAACCCAGAAACCTTTGGAAAACAAGTGGGAGGTGATATTATTGCCAATAAAAAGACGTTTTTGTATTTAACTGCCATACAAAAATCAAATGCAGAAGATGCGGCGACGCTAAAAGAAATGTTTTCAGAAACCTCTGAGAATCCTGCCCATAAAATAGCAGCGGTTAAAGAAATCTTTACAGTATCTGGAGCTAAAGATGCAACCCTTGCAGAAATTGAACACTATACCAAAAAAGCAAATGCCTTGCTAGCCGATATAAAATTACCAAATGATAAAAAGGATTCGCTTAAAAGCTTTGGGAATTGGTTGATGAAAAGGACGGTCTGACATCGGGACAATTTTGAAATTAACTACGCTTTATTTCAAAATCACTCAGTCAACTTTGACTTGTTGTTTGATTAAACACTCTAAAAAAATAAAACTTTAGAGACACATAAAACTTAAAATTTCAAGTTTTTAAATTTATATTCAAGTAATAAATTTGATTATGAGAACAGTGGTAGCTATAACAAAAGCTTCGTTTTATTGTTATGATAGTGATGGCACAAAAATGGCTTCAGCTTTTGAATTTGAAAACAATTATTTTTCCGCCTTCAGTATTCTTAAAAGAACTGTTATTAGCGCTTTAAAAAGTGCGTTGAGAACTCAATAATAACGCTTTACTAAGATTCAATTTATCCTGGCAGAATTGCAAAAAAATAATTGCAATAAATACAAATGAGATGCTCCGAGCTAGGGTGAAGGAGTGCTTTTAATAAGATGCGAAGCAAAACTTATTTAAAATTGTATTGAAGACATATTGTATTAAAGGTTAAAAGAACACCCTCACGAAAGGAGCCCAAGCGGTAGCATAGATATTATCATTGTCATTAAAGAGGACATTATATCTAAGGCCCAATACGGCTGGACCTGCACGAAATCCTGCTCCTAGAAAAAGTGCGGTATTCCATCCAGATTCTTCAAATGGCAAGTTTACAAAACTTCCGTTAGACAGAGCAATGAAGTTTTCTCCATTAATATTGTAACGCAATTGTTCTAAATCTGCACTCAGTTGTATTTGAGGGATGGGATTTGCCAACACAATAAAACTACCGCCATACAAGGTCGAATTAAAATCACGCCCATCTTGATAACTAAAATGAAGTCCGGGTCCTGCACTTACATATTGGTTAAAATTGTAAACAGCACTCGGAGAAATGCTTGCGCTAAAAATTCCGTTCCCAACATTTAAACCAATGCCTCCTCCAATACTTACATTGTCCCAAAAACGAGTTTCCACATTGGTTTCTTGAGAAAACAATATGGCGCTATAAAGTATCAAGCAAAACACAAGAATATAGTTTTTTAAAAGTCTAAATTTTAAATAAAGCATTGGGAATATTTTAGGATTTCAGGCTCATAAATATAGTAAAACCAAAGTTGTAATTTGAGTTTTTGTTGTATTTTTGTCTTTGTTTTAAACAACTACCCAGTTTTCCGAGTATGGATAAATATTCTTTCTTAAACGCCATTCACCCCGAACAGATTTCGGCACTCTACGATAAATACTTACAATTTCCTGACAGTGTTGAGCCTAGCTGGCGAGCGTTTTTTCAAGGATTTGATTTTGGTATTGAAAGCGGTTCAGCCATTGAAGCAGGCTTTGCTTCCGAAGACATTCCAGAAAATGTTTTTAATGAGTTTAAGGTTATAAAACTTATAGATGCCTATAGAACACGAGGGCATTTGTTTACAAAAACAAATCCTGTCCGTGAAAGAAGAAACTATACGCCTACCTTGGCCTTGGAGAACTTTGGACTAAGTCAATCTGATTTAACCCTCGAATTTGAGGCAGGCTCTATTTTAGGACTCGGAAAGGCAACACTCTCCATTATTTTAGCCCATTTAGAGAAAATTTATTGTGAGTCTATTGGTATCGAATACATGTATATTAGGAATCCACAAGAGCTAAAATGGATTCAGAATTGGCTCAATAACAACGAGAATCATCCAATTTTTTCGGCCGAAGAAAAAAAACACATCCTTAAAAAGTTAAACCAAACATTTTCTTTTGAAACATTTTTACATTCAAAATATGTAGGTCAGAAGAGATTTTCAGTGGAGGGATTAGATGCACTTATTCCAGGTCTTGACCATTTAATGGAGACGGGGTCTGAAAAAGGAATTGAGCAATACGTTATAGGAATGGCACATAGAGGTCGTCTTAATGTGCTAACCAATATTTTGGGCAAACCACCAGAAAAAATCTTTAGTGAATTCGATGGTAAAGAATATGACGAGGCAGAGCTATTTGATGGCGATGTAAAATACCACATGGGGTGGACAAGTTTTCGCGAAACGCGAAAAGGGAAAAGAGTACGTATGGATTTAGCGCCCAATCCTTCGCATCTTGAAGCTGTAAATGCTGTTGTTGGGGGTATTGCTCGCGCAAAACTTGATAATGTTTTAGGGGGTGACACAAAAAAAATACTACCCATTCTTATGCACGGTGATGCTGCAGTAGCAGGTCAAGGCGTTGTTTATGAATTTGTGCAAATGGCGCAATTAGAGGGGTACACTACAGGTGGAACATTACACATAGTGACCAATAACCAGGTAGGCTTTACTACTAATTACCTAGATGCACGCACGTCAACCTATTGCACAGATGTTGCAAAGGTGACACTTTCTCCCGTATTGCACGTGAACGCAGATGATGTTGAGGCAGTCTGTCACGCCTTCGCATTTGCATTGGATTTTAGAATGGAGTTTGGCAGAGATGTTTTTATAGACATCCTAGGGTATAGAAAATATGGGCATAATGAAGGGGATGAGCCTCGATTCACCCAACCTCAATTGTACAAAGCAATTTCAAAACACGAGAATGCTCGCGATATCTACGGAAAAAAATTAATTGAACAAGGTGTTATTGAAAAAGGACACATCAAACAATTAGAATTAGAATATAAAGAAGATCTTGAAAACGATTTAGAGGCTTCAAGAAAAAAAGATAAAACCGTCATCACTGAAATTCTTGCAGATGACTGGGATGGTTATATTTTGGGAATGCGAGAAGACATTTTAGCCAAAGTAGACACCACGTTTCCAATAAAAAAATTAGATGCTTTAGCAAATGGAATTACCAAGTTGCCGAAGGATAAAAATTTTATTCGTAAAATTGAAAGAATTATTAACGAGCGCAATAAACGCTATACCGAAACCAATAATCTAGATTGGGCAATGGGGGAGTTATTAGCGTATGCTTCTTTAATGGAAGAAGGGTTTGATGTGAGAATGTCAGGACAGGATGTGGAAAGGGGAACCTTTTCTCACCGTCACGCAACCATAAAGACAGAAGATGATGCGGAGGAAATAAACTTGCATAACAACTTAGGTCTTGACGGCAAGATGTATATATACAATTCCTTGCTTTCAGAATATGCTGTGGTTGGTTTTGATTATGGGTATGCAATGGCAGCGCCTAAAACATTGACTATTTGGGAAGCTCAGTTTGGAGATTTTTCAAATGGTGCTCAGATTATGCTGGATCAATACATTTCAGCAGCAGAGGCAAAATGGAAAACACAAAACGGCTTGGTAATGCTATTGCCTCACGGATACGAAGGGCAAGGGTCTGAGCATTCTAGTGCGCGCATGGAAAGATACTTGCAATTGTGTGCTCGTAATAATATGGTACTAGCAGATGTGACAACTCCGGCTAATTTTTACCATTTGTTGAGAAGGCAAATGAAATGGAATTTCAGAAAACCGCTAGTTGTTTTTACTCCTAAAAGTTTGTTGAGACATCCAAAAGTGGTTTCGACAAAAGAAGAATTGGCTAATGGTGAATTCCAAGAAGTAATAGACGACACAGCAGTAGATAAAAAGAGGGTTACTACCTTAGTATTTTGTACTGGAAAATTTTATTATGATTTAATTGAAAGAAGAGAAAATACCCAAAGAGAGGATGTCGCTTTTGTTCGAGTAGAACAATTGTTCCCATTGGCTATTGAAAAAATAGCAGCAATAATTAAACAATACCCAAACGCAGACGACTATGTTTGGGCACAAGAAGAACCAAAAAACATGGGGGCTTGGGGCTTTATGTTAATGAATTTTGATATTGTTAAATTAAGATTGGCCTCTAGGCGTGTTTACAGTGCGCCAGCAGCAGGAAGTAGTACGCGCTCAAAGGCCAGACATCAAAAAGTAATTGATGCTGTTTTTAATAAAGAATTAGACTAAAATAGATAATAATATTTTACAAAAGTAAAATGTAATTTTATTGGTATGTTAGAAATGAAAGTTCCCTCACCGGGAGAGTCCATCACGGAAGTTGAAATCGCACAATGGCTTGTCGAAGATGGTGATTATGTTGAAAAAGATCAAGCAATCGCTGAGGTTGATAGTGACAAAGCAACCTTAGAATTGCCTGCAGAAGCTAGCGGAATAATTACGCTAAAAGCGGAAGAAGGCGACGCCGTAGAGGTGGGTGCTGTCGTATGCTTAATAGATACCGATGCTAAAAAACCAGCAGATGATGATACTGATGCTGCAGAAACTCAAAAAACACCCGTTAGTGAAAAACTGGAGGTAAAAGAGAAAGTTGCGCCTGTAGAAAATAAAACCTACGCGACTGGAACACCCTCGCCAGCTGCTAAGAAAATTTTAGATGAAAAATCTATTCCAGCCATTGATGTAAAAGGAACAGGAAGAGCTGGTCGCATCACAAAACACGATGCAGAAAATGCAATGCCGTCTATGGGGACAGCAGGTTCTAGTGGTCGCGGATCGTACCGCACAAAACTATCTTTGTTGCGTCGTAAGGTCGCGGAAAGATTGGTAGAAGCAAAGAATACAACTGCAATGCTTACTACGTTTAACGAAGTAGACATGTCGCCAATTTTTGCGCTAAGAAAAGAATATAAAGAAATCTTCAAGGAGAAACACGGGGTAGGTTTAGGCTTTATGTCCTTCTTTTCATTAGCCGTAGTTAGAGCTTTAGAAATGTATCCAGCAGTCAATAGTATGATAGATGGCAAAGAAATGTTAACCTTTGATTATAAAGATATTTCTATTGCAGTTTCTGGACCTAAAGGCTTGATGGTGCCAGTAATGAGAAATGTGGAGAATTTGAGTTTTAGAGGCGTAGAAAGTGAAATAAAAAGATTGGCAATCAGAGCACGTGATGGTAAAATTACAGTAGATGAAATGACGGGAGGAACCTTTACAATTTCAAACGGTGGGGTTTTCGGAAGTATGTTGTCTACTCCAATTATCAATCCACCACAATCTGGGATTTTAGGAATGCATAACATTGTAGAGCGTCCTATAGTAAAGGATGGTCAAATAGTAATTGCTCCAATTATGTTTGTAGCTTTAAGTTATGATCACCGTATTATAGATGGTAAAGAATCTGTGGGATTTTTAGTGGCTGTTAAAGAAGCACTGGAAAACCCTTCAGAGTTGTTAATGAATGGAGATGTTAAGAAAGCCTTGGAGCTTTAAAACCATTTGCGTAAAAATCAAAAAAGTCCGATAGCAACGCTACCGGACTTTTTTAATATACTGTATTTTTTAAATAAAGTAGTCGATCAAGTTTAGGCTTATAATGCCTACAAATACAATAATAAGCGTTATTATAACTACTTTAGTTTTTGTGTTTGTTTCTTCTGTTTTTATATAATCAAAAAGCCATTTTGCCATGGTGTAAAGATGCTACATATCTTTACACTAGTCAATAGGTGAAAACCCCTGTTTTCGTCTTGATTTATAGCAAAACAGATGAATTTGTCCTATAATAAGTACAAGCAGTTGCGACCGTAGTCTATAATCGCTCTATGTTTTTTTAAAAAGTCTGCGCCTAAAATACCGTGTATGGTGTTAGTCGAAACTTTTAAAAGGGCTTCATTTACATGGCTTAAATCCAATAAAATTAGGTCAACATTATGTTTGCTTAAACATCCAATTAGTAAGGAATTATTTAATGCAATTTTTGTTTCTAGATTTGTAGCTCCTGCGCCAGCAGCTAAGACTTCACTGTTCTCACTTTTTAAATTAAAAAAAAGGGTGTGTTCCCAACCCACGCAGCTTGTTGATGCGCCGGTATCTAGTATAAATAATCCTGTGACATTGTTTAGTTTAACGTCACAGGTGTAATGTCCAGATGCCAATCGCTTTAAGGGGATTCTTTCAAAGTTTTTTCTGGTAAGTAATTCTCTTAATTCCAAATGTAAATTTTGTAGCAAAGATAGTCAACAAAATAACTAACTTTGTAGCGATGTTAATAGATACCCATACCCACCTTTATAGTGAAGCATTTGACGAAGATCGCCAGGCGATGATGCAACGAGCTATAGATGCTGGTGTCACACAGTTTTTTATTCCCGCAATTGATAGCTCCTACGCCAATGCTATGTATGATTTAAAAAAGACGTATCTAGATAAAGTTCATCTAATGATGGGGTTGCACCCAACCTCTGTTAAGGATAATTACAAAGAAGAATTGGCTTTTGTGGTTTCTCAATTGGAACAAAAAGAATTTGTAGCTATTGGTGAAATTGGGATTGATTTGTATTGGGATAGGGCTACATTAGAAATCCAACAAGAAGCATTTAGGTTTCAGATTCAGCTTGCTAAAAAATATAAACTCCCCATTGTAATTCATTGTCGTGATGCTTTTGATGAAGTTTTTGAAATTTTGGAGCTTGAAAATGGAGACGAGCTCTTCGGAATATTTCATTGTTTTACAGGGACCTTGGAACAGGCAAAAAGAGCGATTTCGTTTAATATGAAATTAGGCATTGGAGGCGTAGTTACTTTTAAAAACGGAAAAATTAACACCTTTTTAGATCAAATTCCGTTAACCGAAATTGTGCTTGAAACAGATTCGCCTTATCTAGCACCAGCACCCTTCCGTGGTAAAAGAAATGAAAGTAGTTATTTAGCATACGTATGTGCTAAAGTTGCTGAAATCTACCAATCAAGCACAACCGAAATAGCAGAACAAACGACTAAAAATGCAGAAGCGGTTTTTAGTAAATATTTAAGGGTTCATTAATTAAAAGACACTTATTTAAGTTTACATTGGGCGGAGCTGAAATACGAGCAATATTATGAAGAAACACAGTAGCAACATACTGCTTATTTATACGGGAGGAACCATTGGGATGATCAAGGACTTTGAAACAGGATCTCTTAAAAATTTCAACTTTGATGAATTGCTACAGCACGTTCCTGAGCTTAATCTATTAGATTGTGTAATAGATACGCACAGTTTTGAGACGCCTATTGACAGTTCAAACATGAATCCCGATTGTTGGGAACAATTGGTTGGGATTATAGAAAACAGGTATGAAGAATTTGATGGTTTTGTTATTTTACATGGCAGCGATACCATGTCTTATACGGCATCGGCAGTAAGTTTTATGCTTGAAAACCTAGCAAAGCCAGTCATATTTACGGGATCTCAATTGCCTATTGGAGATTTGAGAACAGATGCTAAAGAGAATTTAATTACCTCTATCCAACTTGCAGCATTGCGCGAAAATAATGAGCCTGTAGTAAAAGAAGTAGGACTGTATTTTGAATATAAACTTTATCGAGCCAATCGAACTACAAAAATAAATGCCGAACATTTTGAAGCATTCGCTTCTTTAAATTATCCCGCATTGGCTGAGAGCGGCGTCTATCTTGCTATAGAATACAGGGCATTGTTAAAAGTAGACACGACTAGAATATTTAAGACGTATACAAAAATGGAAGACAACGTTTTTGTTTTAAAGATGTTTCCAGGCATTAATCAAGCAACGATACACCACTTATTTGCTGCGCCTAATTTAAAAGGCCTCATTCTAGAAACCTATGGCAGCGGAAATCTAACTACGGAAACTTGGTTTCTAAAAGCATTAAAAAAGCTAATTGATAAAGACATCCCTATTATAAATGTGACCCAATGTTCTGGCGGAAGTGTGGAAATGGGAAATTACGAAACAAGTGTTGCTTTAAAGAAAATGGGAGTGATAAGCGGTAAGGATAGCACTACAGAGGCTGCCGTAACTAAATTGATGTTTCTATTAGCAAACAGAAAGCAAGATGTAGGCTTTAAAGAACAATTTGAAACCTCCTTGCGTGGAGAAATTTCATAAATTTTTAAAATAAATGCTTTGAATGGTAGGGTATAAAGACCTTTATTTGCAATGGTAAAATAGAAAGGTGGCCGAGTGGCTTAAGGCGCACGCTTGGAAAGCGTGTATACGGCAACGTATCGAGGGTTCGAATCCCTTCCTTTCTGCAAGAGGAAATCCTGTATCGAGAGATTCAGGATTCTTTTTTTTTAAAGGGACCAAGTCAAAGACGTGAAATAGCCTCAAAAACAGAATCCTAAATGCCTTTCTCTGGTATTTTAGGGTTTCTATGCTCGGCAAAAGACAATCTTCTAGAATCAACATTAGTTAATCCCAGCAAATGCATAATATTTTGGATTCCAAAAGAAAAACATGGGTTCCTATTTCAGTATGGTCCATTCTGAAAAAAGCTACATAATTTTAAACAGTCATGTATAAAAATAATAAAGTGATTATACATAATAGGGAATCTTTTGAATTAGAAATTTTATCCACTCATAGTCCTCTATTCTTTGCGCAAATAGTGCGGTGGCTATTGGCAATAAAAATAAGAGTAACACGTACATTTTTTTAGTAAAAAACTCCAAGTTACATAAGGTGTTAGTTGATAATAAGAGCTCTTTCAGAGCTAAATGGCTTTTTTAAGTTTTATAGGTGCAAATACCTTTTGATTGTAAATAGGCCTTTGCTTCTGATTTACAGTCATTTTTTCGGACTTCAGCTGTTTTAGTATAGAAGCTTTAAATATTAATATAAAGAAAACTCAGATTTCATTTTTAAAACGGTTGGAGCAAATTTTACTCGATTAGAAAAAATAATCTTGGATTGGGTTTGCCGTAAAAAAGCAATGATGCCGTATTTAATATAAATAGCAACCAAGTACCATTAGTTATTATCCTAATTTGGCGTATTGGATTGTTAGCTAATATTTGATTTGTTATGCGCTTATCTTAGCCGTATACGTCTGTTGCAAAACTCTTGATATTAGCGCAAAAGAGCCGCTATTTCAGTCAATAGCAAAGCGTTCAAATTAAATTTTCACAACATCAACTTTATTACAACAGGTTATTTCATAGTAAGGTATAGTATAAGTAGACAGTTGTAAAAATATTAAATCACACTAATTTTAAAGACCACGTCCAATATTCTTGTTTGTTAACATATTTATTTTATATCTTTAAAACCTTAAACTAAAAACAAACTTAAGTCGATAGCAATGAAAAAATTATTTTCTATTATGGCAATTGCCGCACTTGTATTTGCGGGATCATTAACTGCAAATGCAGCAGCGTTAGCCTCTGCAACAACAACAAACTCAATAGTTGAGTCTACTACAGTTACCTTAGCTCAAGATGATGCCGATGAAGAGGCAGAACCATTAGGATGGCATCAAGGTTTAAAACAACGTTTTATCCAAGGAGGCCCTGGATTTATGGGAATTGTACTTTTATGTCTTATCTTAGGTTTGGCAATGGCAATTGAGAGAATTATTTTCTTAAACCTATCTACAACAAATACACAAAAACTTGCTGAATCTGTTGAAGACGCACTGAACAGCGGAGGTCTCGAAGCTGCAAAAGAAGTTTGTCGCAACACAAAAGGACCTGTTGCTTCTATTTACTATCAAGGACTAGACCGCGCAGATGAGAGCATCGAAGCTGCAGAAAAAGCAGTAGTCGCATACGGTGGAGTACAAATGGGACAGTTAGAGAAGAACGTATCTTGGATTTCATTATTTATTGCTTTAGCACCTATGCTTGGATTTATGGGTACAGTAATCGGAATGATTGTTGCGTTTGATAAAATTGAAGCAGCTTCAGATATGAATCCTTCATTGGTTGCTGGTGGTATTAAAGTAGCACTTTTAACAACTGTATTTGGTTTAATCGTTGCGATTATTCTTCAAATTTTTTATAATTATATCATTGCAAAAATTGACAGTATCGTTAATAGTATGGAAGACGCTTCTATTACATTGATCGATATGTTAGTGGCTTACAAAAACAAAGGATAATTTAAAACCCATTCAATAATGTCTTTACATAAAATATTTAAAATAATAGGATTAGTCCTTAGTTTGGCGGGAGTCGTTTTATTGGCGATAATTGTTGCTAAAGGGGATGATGCTATCCGAGATAGTGGGGGAGAAGGCCTTGACGGATTCTTATATGTAGCCTATATCACAATGGTAATAATTTGCGTAATTGTTCTTTTGTTTGTAATAAAAGGAGTCTTTGCTGGTGATATTAAGAAAACATTAATTTCTTTAGGAGGAGTTGTACTAATTTTTATTATCTCTTATTTTCTTGCTGAAGGAACAGAATCATTTACAAAAGATGGAGAACTTGTCACTGCACAAACATCTAAATATATAGGTGCTGGGCTTTACGCTTTTTATATTATGGCGATACTAGCAATAGGATCTATGCTATTTGGTGGTGCTAAAAAATTAATATCAAAATAATATGGGTAGAAGAGCAACACCAGAAGTAAATGCAGGTTCTATGGCGGACATCGCATTCCTGTTGCTTATTTTTTTCTTAGTAACAACTACTATTGAAAAGGATAAAGGAATCGCGCGACAATTACCACCAGAACAGCCTGAGAACATTGATCCACCAAAACTTAAAGAGAAAAATATTTTTATTGTTAATGTCAATAAGAGTGATCAATTGTTAGTGGAAGACAATCTAATGAATATTATAGATTTGCGATTAGCTGCTATTGAGTTTTTAGATAATGGAGGCGATGGTTCTTGTACTTTCTGTAAAGGAAAGAGAGATCCTGCTTCGTCAGATAATCCTGACAAGGCAATTATATCGGTTCAAAATGATCGTGAAACTTCTTATAAAACATATATACAGGTTCAAAATGAATTGGTGGCTGCGTATAGTTTTTTAAGAGATAGGGAATCACAGCGCTTGTATGGCTGGAAATTTACAGAAGTAAAACGTGCTCTTGGTGAAGGTAGTTACCTAGGTAATAAGGATGCTGCACAAGAAAAAATGAAAACCATTCAGGATTTATTTCCAATGAAATTATCTGAAGCTGAACCAAAAACAGCGGGACAATAAAACGGTAACAAATGTCAAAATTTACAAAGAAAAAAAGTGGGGAATTGCCAGCGGTAAACACTGCATCGCTTCCTGATATTGTTTTTATGTTGTTGTTTTTCTTTATGGTGGTAACTGTATTGAGAAAAGACAATTTATTAGTAAAGCAACAATTACCCAAAGCAGATCAAGTTGAAAAACTTAAGAAAGATCGTTCTGTTTTTATTTATGCTGGAAAGCCTAGTTCACGCTATGCTGAAAAGTATGGTACGGAAGGTAAAATACAAGTAGGTGATAAATTCACAGATGTTTCGGCGTTAAAAGCGGCATTAACAGAGCAACGTTCAAAGTTGTTGCCAGAGCTTCAAAGCAGTGTTGTAGTCGCTTTAAAAGTAGATGAAGAAACGAACACCGGTTTAGTTACTGATATTAAGGAGAAGTTACGTGAACTTAATATGGTTAAGATTATTTACATTGCTGCATCAGGTAATGATGTAGGAAAAAATTAATAATTTTAAACCCATAACAAAACTATTTATTAAAAACCCTTTCAAATTTCGGAAGGGTTTTTTTGTATATTTAGTTTTTGTTTTATCTGTATATCTTATATTTTGTACACTAATTTTGTCTTTTTTACTGTAACTGCCTTTATAATGCAAGAAAAGTTACTTATTAGAATACAAAAGCCGAATTTTTCGGATTCAAACAGACATTAAAATGATTTCATCATCAACTCTTAATGGTAAAAGAATGATTTCTAAAGTTGTAAAAATATGTTTATTGATAGTCTTGTTTATAGGTGCTACCGATGCAACAGCGCAACAAGAAGTTCAAACAGATACTATTGATTATGATTCAAAATATAGAGAGGATCAGTTTTACATTGGTGTTGGGTACAATCTTCTTTTGTTTAAACCTCAAGACGCTATCTCTAAGGGGCTATCAGGAAGTATGCATTTTGGTTTTTTAAGGGATATGCCACTAAATGAGAGGCGAAATATTTCCATAGCGATGGGATTAGGAGCATCTTTTAATGAATATGGAAGCACTTTATTTATCGGTGAAACATTACAAGGAGCTTCTGTTTTTACGGTTTTAGACGAGGGTGACATAGACTTTGACCGCAATGGTTTTAGTACTGCCGTAATAGAAGTGCCATTTGAGTTAAGATGGCGTTCTTCAGCTCCTGAAACCTATAAGTTTTGGCGAGTATACACAGGTTTTAGATTGGGATATGCCTATTGGTATAAAGCTACCTTTAAACAAGGAGGTAATAATGTAGATCAGACAGATATTCCAGAATTTAATCCCGTCCGGCTTAGTGCAACGCTATCGTTTGGCTACAATACAGTTAACTTTTTTGCGCAGTATAGCCTAAATCCTTTTTTTGATGGTGCTGTTACTACTCAAGGAGAGACTGTAAATATGCTTCCTTTAAAACTTGGTTTTATCTTCTATATTTTATAGCCAAAAATTCAGCATTAGTATTTGCGGAATTACGCCTATGAAAAACCCAATCGTTAGTTCAGCCACGGAGTGTGAGTCTGTGTGTAATCTCGAAGTTGCTACCAAGCCGTTCCCAATAAGAAATAACGAAATTAGTCCTAATAGGTTTCCTTTAAAATGAACGCTTAACCCTACTAAAAACATAGTGACACCTGCAATTGCCATTTGATGCAAACTTACCTTAAATCCAAAAAAAACTAGAAACAGTGCTGTTAAGGTTGTAAATAGGATGCCTACAAAAAAGTAATATAATTCAATATCATCATACGGGTCTAACACCATTTTTAGAATTAGTAACAACAATAAACATTGAATCATCAATGGATATTTTCTTTCCGATGTTTCTTTTAAATGAATGGATTGAATGAGATTTAAATTTTTCAGCAGGAAAAAAGTAATGATTGGGATACATACCGTAATAATAGTAATGGCTATTAATTTTGCACTCATAAATGACGAATCTACAAATCTAGGGGTGACACTAAAATAAATAAGCACACCCAATAACGGCATAAGTATTGGATGGAGTACATAGCCGGCAATCTTTAAGAAACGGTTCATTAAATTTCTTTTCTTAATCTTGCTACTGGCAAGTCAAGTTGTTCTCTGTATTTTGCTATTGTTCTTCGCGCAATTGGATACCCTTTTTCTTTTAGAATTTTAGCAAGTTTGTCATCTGTTAAGGGCTTTCTCTTGTCTTCTTCACTAATAGTTATTTCAAGAATTTTTTTAATTTCACGAGTGGAGACATCTTCTCCTTGATCATTTTTCATGGATTCACTAAAAAATTCTTTAATTAGTTTTGTCCCGTAGGGAGTGTCAACATATTTACTGTTTGCTACTCGCGAGACAGTAGATATATCCATATGAATGGTATCTGCAATATCCTTTAGGATCATCGGTCTCAACTTACGCTCATCACCAGTTAAAAAGAACTCTTCTTGCCTATGCATAATGGCATTCATAGTTACAAACAGTGTTTGCTGTCGTTGCTTTATGGCGTCTATAAACCACTTAGCAGCATCTAATTTTTGCTTAATAAACATCACGGCATCTTTTTGAGATTTAGATTTTGTCTTAGATGCTTTATATCCTTTTAACATATTGGAATATTCGCGAGAAACATGCAATTCTGGAGCGTTTCGACCATTAAGCGTAAGGTCTAAATTTCCGTCAACAATTTTGATCGAAAAATCAGGCACCACGTGTTCCACCATCCTAGTTCCGGTAGAAATAGATCCTCCCGGTTTTGGGTTCAAATGTTCTACTTCATGAATGGCATCCCGAAGATGATCTTCTGTAATATCAAATTTGGCGATTAGTTTTTTGTAATGTTTCTTCGTAAAATATTCAAAAGCATCCTCTAAAATTGCAATCGCTAAAAGAACGGAGGGTGTATGTGTTCTTCTTTCCAATTGCAATAATAAACACTCTTGTAAATCTCTAGCACCTACCCCTGCAGGATCTAGTTCCTGTACTTTTTTTAATACGTTTTCTACCTTATCTGCAGTAGTGTATATGTTTTGGGTAAAGGCAAGATCGTCAACAATATCTGCAATTTCTCTTCGGATGTAGCCACTTTCATCCACACTTCCTACTAAGAACTTTGCTATTTCTTTATCTTCATCATCAAGTCGATAGGTGCTAAGTTGCTGTAATAAAACTTGGTTAAAAGAAATTCCTGATGCATATGGCATGGTGTTTTCTTCATCATCTGCACTGTGGTTGTTTGCAGATAACTTGTAGCTGGGAGTTTCATCATCACTCAGATAGTCATCAACATTTATTTCTGTTTCTATCACTTCGGTACCGTCGTCGTATTCTTCATCTTCATAATCATCATTAATGTCTTCATCAAATTTTTCCACCTCTTCTTTACCTCCTTCAAGTGCCGGGTTCTCATTCATTTCTTGAGAGATGCGTTGCTCAAAAGCCTGCGTAGGCAATTGTATAAGCTTCATCAATTGTATTTGTTGAGGCGATAATTTTTGAGATAATTTAAATGAAAGATGCTGTTTTAACATTGTCGTTGTTTACGTACTTATAAAGTTAAAAAAAATCCAGCTACCGATAGCTTTATGGTGCTGGATTTATTAAAATATTGGGTGTTTTCGTTAAGTGGCAGCAAATTTAAGCACGCTTAACGACGATATCTATTAAAATTCTGCGTTCCCTGGGCTCCGAGGATAAGGAATTACATCACGAATATTCCCCATTCCTGTTACAAATTGAACCAAACGTTCAAACCCTAAACCAAAACCACTATGCACACAGGTTCCAAATTTCCTCAAATCAAGATACCAGTATAGTTCATCTTGAGGGATGTTCATGTCTTTCATTTTTTGAACCAATACTTCATAGCGCTCTTCACGTTGAGAACCCCCTGCAATTTCTCCAATGCCGGGGAATAGAACGTCCATTGCTCTTACGGTTTTGCCGTCGTCGTTAAGACGCATATAAAAAGACTTTATTTTTGCAGGATAATCAAATAAAATCACTGGGCATTTAAAGTGTTTTTCTACTAAAAAACGTTCGTGTTCACTTTGTAAATCTGCTCCCCATTCATCAATTATATATTTGAATTTCTTCTTTTGATTAGGCTTTGAGCGTTTTAAGATTTCAATAGCTTCCGTATACGTAACACGCTTAAAATTATTTTCTAAGATAAATTTAAGCTTATCTGTAAGTGCCATATCGCTGCGCTCCGCTTGAGGTTTCGTTTTTTCTGAATCTATCAATCGCTTTTCTAAAAAGGCTAGATCATCAGCACAATTTTCTAAAGCGTAGGCAACCACATATTTAATAAAATCTTCTGCCAAGTCCATATTGCCTGCTAAATCGCAAAAGGCAACTTCTGGCTCTATCATCCAGAATTCTGCAAGGTGTCGTGATGTGTTGCTGTTTTCGGCTCTAAAAGTAGGCCCAAACGTATACACTTTTCCTAAGCCCATCGCATAGGTTTCAGCTTCTAATTGGCCACTTACCGTAAGGTTTGTTTCTTTTCCGAAGAAATCTTGTTTGTAGTCTATCGTGCCATCTTCATTAACGGGAGCATTGTTGTGTGGTAGATTGGATATTTTAAACATTTCGCCAGCACCTTCTGCATCGCTTCCTGTGATAATTGGAGAATGCATATGATAAAATCCGTTTTTTTGAAAATATTCATGTACTGCAAACGATAATTTTGAGCGCGTACGCATGACCGCGCCAAAGGTATTGGTTCTCACCCTTAAATGCGCTTGCTCGCGAAGTTTCTCGAGCGAGTGTCTTTTAGGCGAAAGGATGGTTAGTTTTACTTCTTCAGGATCTGCTTCTCCTAAAACAGTAACTTCACTAACTTGGATCTCCACCTTTTGTCCTTGTCCTTGACTTTCTACCAGCACCCCTTTAATTTCAATCGCAGCACCCACTGTAATTTTGCTTAAAATTTCGGCGTCAAATGCTTCAAAATCTATGACACATTGTATGTTGTGGATGGTAGAACCATCATTCAAATTGATAAAGCGGTTGCTTCTAAAGGCACGTACCCAACCACAAACGGTAACGGGGTGCATAGAAGGGGCTGTAGAAAGTAATTTAATGATATCAGTATGTTGCATATTCCTAAAATTGTTTGGCAAAGATAAATTTTAATTGGTACCTGAAAATCGAGAAGGGGCTTTTTTTCTGTTTTGACGGAAGTATTTACCTAAGGCAGCATCCATCCTTGAATAATTTAAACAGATACTCAAGAGATATCTTCCCCGTCCTCTCTTTGATCGTCTAAAATTAGCAATGCAGGTTTTTTAAACGTTTCCTTATTTGCAATGCTTTTTTCTAATGAAAGTAAAAGGGAAGGAAGTAATAGCAAGTTAGCGAGCATCGCAAAAACTAGGGTTATAGAGACTAACGCCCCCAATGCAACGGTACCTCCAAAACTCGAAATTGTAAAAACGGAAAAACCGAAAAACAATACAATCGATGTGTAAAACATGCTCACGCCAGTTTCTCGTAAGGCCGCGTATACTGATTTTTTAATCTTCCAATCGTTTGCAATAAGTTCTTGACGGTACTTCGCTAAAAAGTGAATGGTATCATCTACGGAAATTCCAAAAGCAATACTAAACACTAAAATCGTAGATGGTTTTATAGGAACTCCAAAGAATCCCATAAGCCCAGCCGTAATAATAAGCGGTAATAAATTAGGCAATAGCGAAACAAGGATCATCCTAAAACTACGGAACATCCAGGCCATAAAAAGAGCAATAAGTAATATAGCAAGTGACAATGAAATGATAAGATTGTTTACCAAGTATTTGGTTCCTTTTTGAAATACCAAAGCTTTACCAGTAAAGCTAACGGAGTACCTGTCTTCAGGGAAAATTTTCGCTGCTTTTGCCTTTAGATCTTCTTCAATCCTATCAAACCTATCGGTAGGAGTGTCTTTCATAAAGGTGGTAATCCTAGCAAATTGACCTGTTGAATCTACATAGCTTTGGAGCAGGTTGGTGTCGCTAGCGCTGCTTTTTGCGTAACTTAAAATAAACGTTCGTTCTTGGCTATTGGGCAATTGATAGTATTCTGGATTGCCATTATAATAGGCCTGCTTACTATATTTAACTAGATTAACAACGCTCAAAGGTTTTGCAAACTCTGGTATTTCTTCAATGTAGTTTTGAAGTTCGTCCATCCTCTTTAAAGTGGCGAGTTTCATCACTCCTTTGTTACGCTTGGTATCTATAAGGATCTCTAGCGGCATAATACCTTCATACTCCTTTTCAAAAAAGCGAATGTCTTTAAAGAACTCTGCTTTCTTAGGCATGTCCTCTATAAGACTTCCAGAAATTTTGATATTATACATTCCTATAATACTTAGACACAACAATAAAATGGAAGCTATGTAAATGGCGATGCGGCGCTTGCGCACCATGTTTTCCATCCAGTCTACAAAACCATTAATCCATTTCCTGTTTAAATGCTTTAAATGTTTGTCCTTTGGAACAGGCATGTAGCTATAAATAATAGGAATGATAAATAAGCACAATAAGAAAATTGCAATGATGCAGATGGAGGCTACGGTACCAAACTCAGACAACAATTCACTATTTGTTAGAATAAACGTTGCAAATCCAGAAGCAGTGGTTACGTTTGTCATTAAGGTAGCATTACCCACTTTTGCTATTACACGTTGCAAAGATTTTGCTTGATTACCATGTAATTTGATTTCTTGCTGGTATTTATTGATAAGAAAAATACAATTGGGGATTCCAATTACAATAATTAAGGGAGGAATTAGTGCCGTTAAAACAGTTATTTCATAGCGAAGTAACCCCAAAACACCAAAGGCCCACATTACACCAATTATAACAGTAATCATTGAAATAAACGTGGCCCTAAACGATCTAAAGAACAAGAAGAAAATTAGGCTCGTTACCAATAATGCAGCACCAATAAACAATTCAATTTCATCTACGATATTCTGTGAATTTAAGGTGCGTATATAGGGCATCCCTGAAGTATAGACATTGATGCCAGTGTCTTCTTCAAATTCTTTTATTTTCGGAATCACTACATTCTCTATAAAGGCTTTTCGTATGGGAGTATTAACAATGTCTTTGTTTAAATACACCGCGGTTCTAACCGAAGTTTTACTTGGGCTATAGATAAGACCATTATAAAAGGGAAGCTTTTCGAAGAGCTCGTATTGTAATCTTTTTAGATTTTTAGTGGTGTAAACAGAATCATTGACTAGCGGTACTAACTTAAAACCTTCTGTTTTGTCACTTTTTTCTAATTTTTGAAGATCACCTATGGAAAGCGTAATGTCCACTTCTGGATTGGACTTGAAAGTTGCTGAAAGCTCATTCCATTTTCTAAAATTTTCAGGAGTAAATAACGTGCTATCCTTAACTCCGTAGATAATTAAATTACCTTCTTCGCCAAATTTTGAAAGAAATTGCTTGTATTCTTCGTTTATTTCGTGGTCATCTGGGAGAAGGTTCGCTTCGGTATAGGTAAAGCGCATGTGTTTCCACTGCATACCCATAAATACAGTAATCAGCGCAATGATAATTAATATAACAGCACGATTGCGCAATATAAAACGCGCTGTGGCACTCCAAAAACCGATGCTGAAAAGTTTATTCAAAAATTTGAAAGCTATACATGAAATGTAAAGATACCATTTAGAGATAAGGAAAGGAAACGTTTTTAATGGTGTTTATTGAATCCTTACTTCAGACTATAAATTGACTTCTTGAAACTAGTAGATTACCTCGCCGTTGGAGTCGAAACTTTGAAGACGGCAAAAGTGCTATTGCAGGTTTTATGAAGTTGTAAGTTGAAAAAAGTTTTGTATGAGAACTTAAAACTTGGCGTAGAATGTAAACTTGAAAGATATATTATCTTCAAATTCTGGTAAGTTGTAAAATCCATATCGATAGGAACCACTCAAACCGTACCCGAATATAATTTTATTGAGTTCGAACCCTGATTCATTATAAACTTGCTCCAATGTATTAAACGGAATTCCCAAATGATTTTCCTTTTCATCTAGATCTCCAATAGCATGGCGTGTGACAAAAATTAATTCTGGTTTCTATTTTTCGGTAAGTTTAAATCGTCTTAAACCGTGCTTTATTTGAAATATTGCCAATTGATCACTAAAAAACTCGCCAAAAAACATGGTTTCAAAACTTCGCCTTCCGGTTATAGAAAAACATTGTAAAACCCGGTCTTTTTTGGGGCTTAGGGTATGCATGAAATAAATGGGTAAGCGGTACATCGCCCGCAGCGTATAAGCCTTCGAGTAAAAAACTTATAGAAGACAAATTAGTTCGTTTGATATAATAATCTAGTTTCAAACCAAATTTTGTGTAGTCAAAATCGCTACCAATGATACCACTAATACCTTGAGTTACTTGTGCGCTTGTTTTTGGGAAACCATCAAAAGACCCTACACGACCATCTTCCATAGTTATGAAATTTGTTTTTGAGCTTATTCTAACCGAAACTGTTGCCTCAGTAGTGCGTTAGTTTGTTTTTGGAATGCCGTCAAGGACATAGGCATAGTCTTCAATTTGAGTAATGCTACTTCTTGAAATACGGGCTTCTGCTAAAATTTTTTTTAAAATTCAGTTTGGAGGTTGGCTTGCCAAGTTTGAGGTTTGTAAAATTGAGTTACATTAACAAGTCGAGGTTCAAAAACAGAGTACAACCGGTCATCAGTCAAATATTTAAAAGAACCTATTTCAGCAATATCATCAATATAGTAAAAGTTAAACCCAGTGCCACGTTCCTTATTAAGCCTAAGTGAATTACCAATACTATATTTAATAGCATCGTCTTTAAAACCATAGGCAAAATAGCCTCCAATTTTATACCGGTCAGAGAGATTATCATTAGTAATACCGCCTACTCCCAATCGCAAGCCTTCGTAGTTGTTGTATTTGATAATATACTTTAAATCAATATCAAAAAAAACCAATAGGATAAAAGCCCGTATTAAAGGAGCTTACTTTTTTTGTAGGACTAGTTGCTGTGGAGTCCTGTTTTGTTTGTGCTACCGTTTCTTGAGCAAAAAAATGGTAGGGTAGCACCAATAAAAATAGAAGGACAAAGCTACGCATACAGGTATTGAAAACTAGATGTTTTAAAATCCAAACGCACAAAAATAAAGCCGCTCAAAAGCCGCTTTATTTTACATAGAATAAATAGGAATAAACAAAAGATTTTCCAAATAGTAAAATGTTAAATATTTTAACTGTATCCAAAAGAGATAAAAGGTTATGTTTTTTTATCTAACATGATTTCTCCTCATCATTTTTAATCCTAAAAAATAAAATTATGAGATACTTTCCGCACATCTTCTGCACATTTTTTAGTTTACTTATTATGACTTCTTGTAGCTTGGTTTACGGTCAAGATACAGTTATCTATTATGTAGAGTTTCAAGAAGGACAAAACATGGATGTTTTAAGTACAACAATTAATACAGATAATACGCTCGCCATAACAACTAATAAAAGCACCTTTAATTCTTTCGTGAATGGTGCGCCCATTTATAAATTTGAAAAGGCTTTTCCACTTTTTACTACAACACGTCTTCAACGTGTTTATTTAATGGAGGTCCCTGTAAGTTATAATATAACTCCATATAGTCAACGCAGTGATATTGTACAGCTCTTACCTTATAATGAGGAAATACCTGTATTAGTCATGCACGATGAACCCAATGATTATATAGAAAATTTACAAGAAGATAGACCAAACCCATCTTTAGATCTTATTAAAGCACCTTTAGCTTGGTCTATAACAACTGGTGATCCTAATATAATGATAGGTATTATAGGTGGGGATTTTTTAACGACTCAGGAAGAATTGTAAAGTAAAAAGGTTCTTAAAAAAAATACGAGTTTTATGGAATATATATTAATAGCACTATGCTTTGTAGGGATTACGGCACAAGGGCAAGCACAAGAACCAGATTTAGTAGAAACTTATTGGTATCTAAATGAATTAGTAATTGAGGGTGAAAATATTATACCCCCTGTTAATAACGAATTAGAGTTCACTGATTTATTTTTTTTAGAGAATACAGATGGGACTACAAACTTATCATCTTGTGTATGCTTATGCGGAGGGGGTAATATTAGTTTTGGTCAAAATACTATTACCTTAGATAACTTGATATTCTTAACAATTGATGATTGTACAATCCCAGAAAATAGTAATTTTAAAAACACCTACTTTGACGACTTTTTTAAACATGAAACGAGCGCTGTGAGCGACCCTATTTTATACGAAATATTAACCGATGGCGAGGGAAACAAACAACTTACACTAACTAATAGCAATGGCGACAGAGCTATTTATGGCGATGTGCTTTTAGGCTTGCAAGATCAAGATGCTGCTTTGTTTACCATTGCTCCCAATCCTGTTAACAGGCACTTACAATTACAGTTTTCAAACAATCTTTTAAATGGCGAGGTATTGCTTTATGACGCTAACGGAAGGTTATTAGTACAACAAAAAGGATTACACGATAGCAATCTAAACCTAGAGGTATCAAATCTTTCTAAAGGTATTTATTTTGTTGCGGTAACCAATGGTTCTCGTAAAACTGTGAAGAAATTTATAAAACAATAATGCATAAGGAAGGGGTGCAAATATATAAAGCGGCTTATAAGCCGCTTTATATGATATAGTTTAACGCTTTTAAACAGCAAATAGTTTAAACCGTCATGATTTCTTTTTCCTTAACAACAAAAATTTCATCAATTAACTTGATATGGTTGTCAGTCATTTCTTGCACATCGCTTTCTAGAGATTTTTGTAAATCTTCACTTATATCTAAATCCTTGAGGCTATTCATTGCTTGTTTGCGATCATTTCTAACCCCTATTTTAGATTCTTCCGCCTCGTATTTTGCCTGTTTTGCTAATTCGCGACGGCGTTCTTCGGTCAAGGGAGGTACGTTTATGATGATGCTCTCTCCATTGTTCATAGGGTTGAAGCCAATATTGGCGAGGTGTATTCCTTTTTCAATTTCAGGAATCAATCCTTTTTCCCAAGGAGCAATGGTAATGGTCATCCCATCTGGAGTGTTCACATTTGCAACTTGGCTCAGAGGCGTAGCGCTACCGTAATAGTTTACCATAACACTTCCTACCATAGATGGTGAGGCCTTACCTGCCCTAATATTAACAAATTTCTTTTTAAGGTGGGCAATTGCATTGTCCATTGCTTCCTTTGTGCTGTCTATAATAAAATCTATTTCGTCTTGTTCCATGATTTGACTTTGCTCACTATCCCTAGCTTGTGTTTTTTTTATTTATACTTGTTCTGCCACCCGTGCAGATGGGTAAATTTAATTAAATTAAAACTCCCGATTGATACTTCAGAAATTTAACTTACTTGAAATTTGTTTTTCAAAAATCAGAACGATCAAAAACAACAATTTTATTTTAGCAGTAATTTTAAAGTATTCAGAGAATTCTAGAAGAATTTATAAATTTACTTTGGTCCCTATATTTTCGCCCATTACTACTTTCATTAAATTGCCTCTCGTGTTCATATCAAATACGATGATAGGTAACTCGTTTTCCTGACTCAAGGTAAACGCAGTGGTGTCCATTACTTTAAGCCCTTTTCGCAATACATCATCAAAACTAATATTGTCAAACTTAGTAGCATCGCTATTTTTTTCTGGATCACTAGAGTAAATTCCGTCTACCCGAGTTCCTTTTAGGATTACATCTGCTTTAATTTCGATAGCTCTAAGAACAGCTGCGCTGTCTGTAGTGAAATATGGATTTCCTGTTCCTCCTCCAAAAATTACTACGCGTCCTTTTTCTAGATGGCGCATAGCCTTGCGACGAATAAATGGCTCTGCCACTTCATTAATCTTAATAGCACTCTGTAATCGAGTAGGAATATCTTCGTCTTCTAGCGCTCCTTGCAAAGCAAGTCCGTTGATTACTGTTGCTAGCATCCCCATATGGTCTCCTTGTACCCTGTCCATTCCTTTGCTTGCACCAGCAACACCTCTAAAAATATTACCACCACCTATAACAATAGCGACTTCAACACCTGTAGCTATAATAGCTTTAATGTCTTGGGCGTATTCCTGAAGTCTTACAGGGTCAATACCATATTGGCGTTCGCCCATCAAGGCTTCACCAGAAAGTTTAAGAAGTATTCTTTTGTAGTGCATAGTGTGGTTTTGTTGGTTGCAAAAATAGTAAAAATAAGTTTTCAGCACTCAGTTGGGGTAGGCAGTTTTTTATTGATTTAAGAAGAGAATTGTGGTAAGCGGTTACAAAGGACATTTACAAACAGTGGTTACCAGGAAATTTTTTGCTAAAAACATAAATTATTGCGTTTAAGATGTGAAATGTATCTGTGGTTGATATTTTTTTGCTAAAAAAAGACAGTGCAGATATAATAAAGTCAGTTCCTTGAATGAAAAAAGCGGTTGCTTAAATGAGTCTTTTATTTGATAATACCCTTTTTTAAGTTTGTTTAAAATAATCCAAATGAAACGTTTTTACATTCTTACAATAGTTTTTCTTTTAGGCACCTTGAATTCATGCGCACAAACGTTTGTTCCCGATGATGGATTTGAGCAAATATTAATCGATTTAAGCCAAGATTCAGTACCATTAGATGATTTTGTGCCTACGGCAAATATAATGGGCGTCAAAAATTTATCAATCCAGAGTCTTCTTGGTTTCGATCCAGACGTAAATGATTTTACAGGTATTGAAGACTTTGTTGCTTTAACAAATTTTAGAGCAAATTTTGTAACTGCACCAAGTATAAATTTAAGTAGCAACATGGCCTTAGTTAGTGTAAATATTGTGGGAAGGTTTTTAACCGATACAAACCTAAAAAATGGAAATAATACCTTTATTACTAATTTTAATGTTTTGTCTGCTAATGGCAGCGGGCTAGCTCCTGTAAGAATATGTGTTGACGATATTGCCTATGCAAATGCGAACTTACAAAATATATATGCTGTAGGTAATTATTTTTTGCAAGATTGCACAGCGCCAGTAAACAGTATTACAGGGACCACTTATTTTGACGCAGATAATAATGGTTGCGACCCTTCAGGAATTGTTTCTACAGAGTGTCATATGGTATCTATAGGGAGTGGTGCTGGTAATTATATGTTTACTTTTATCCTTTTCAAGAAAATTACGCTACCTATTCTTTAGACCCAAATGTAACCATATCACTACAAGGAATTCCTCCTTACTTCACGGTTACGCCAATTCCAGTTGCACCCGCTACATCTAAAAATTTTATTTATGGGACTGGGATTACTGGAAATCAGTACGTGGTAGATTATTGCATTATTGCATTACTGCACTTGGTACGGTGAATGATTTGCAAGTAGAATCTTACGCAGTAACGGCACCAAAACCTGGTTTTCAAACAAGAATTAGAATTAAACCAATGCTTAATTTTGAAACTACTAAAACTCCATATCACATTAGTACTCTTAGTGGTTTGGAGTTTTGTTTTTAGCCAGCAATACACTAATTATTCTTTAAAAGACGGACTCCCTAGCAATCATATGTATAGAATTACACAAGATTATGATGGTTTTATTTGGATTATTACAGATAAGGGGATGTCAAAGTTTTATGGAAAAACGTTTAAAAACTTCACCATTAAAGACGGCTTACCAAGTAATGATATTTGGCAAATTAGAATTACACCAGATAATAAAACATGGTTTTTCTCAAAGACTAACAAGTTGGGGTATATAGAGAATGACATTGTGTATTCCTTTCCTTTAGATAGAAATAAAATTTTCTTCCCTCGAATTATTTTATAATCTGGAAACCAAATTGCAATGGATGATGGCGAATATTTTTATTCTTTAAAGGATAGTGTTTGGGTTTCTCAAAAAAATGAATTTAGTTCAGACTCCACATATTTAAAACAGAAAGTCCTTCATCCAAAGATCGATCATCAGGGAATTAGCTGGATAGATGACTATTTTTATGTGCTTGCTATAAATGAAATGAAAACCAAGTGCTTTGACGTTAATTCTTTAAAAACTTTAACGGAATACGGCCAATTAAATGATAGCTTGTATATGTTTATAAATAAAGAGAATTATTTCTTTGTTCATCTAAACACAGAAAAGCTTTCTAAAGTATTGAATGGCTCTCGAGAATTCTCAGGCGATTTTAAATACTTGCGCTATCACCAAGTTAATAATGAGGTTCAATTAACGGGTTTAAATTTTGTGCGTTACCTTGGGGAGGATCTGAGGTTTAAAAATCTTAAATCTGTTCCCTAATCTTTAGATGCACACTTTTCTTTTATAGATAAAACAAGGAATATGTGGTCTGCTATCTTTAATAAAGGAATTGTCGTTAATGGGAAAGCAACAAAAAGCTCCGGACTCTCTATACCCTACGCAAGTAATAACTATGTGTCATTTTCAGCAGGAGTTATTGATTTTTCTGATCAAATCAATTTAAAATATGCCTATAAATTAAATCCAATTAACGAAGAATGGATCTCGACTAATTTTCAGGAAATTTATTTTACAAATTTAAAGCCACAAAAATATATTCTAGAACTCAAAGTTACTAATCATCAACATTTCAGTGTTTGCAAAACGATAAATTTTGAGATAACACCTTTATGGTATCAAACCTTTTGGTTTAAAATTGTAGTATTTGTATGCAGTGTCCTTTTTCTTTATGGGTCATTTAAAGTTTCTAAAACTCGAATTCAAAAAAAGATTATAACCCATGAGAAAGCAAAACAGAAAGCAATTTCTCACGAGTTACATGCGTTGCGGTCTCAAATGAATCCGCATTTTGTGTTTAATTCTTTAAACGCAGTTCAATACTATATGAATACTAACGAAATTGGACTCTCTGAAAAATACCTCGTGAAATTTTCAAGGTTGATTAGAATGTTTTTCGATTTTTCTAGAGAACAATTTATTAGCATTGACAAAGAACTAAAACTACTAAAGGCATATCTCGAAATAGAAAAAATGCGTTTTGGAGCCGATTTTAAATTCCATTTTAATATAGATCCTCAGTTGAATAAAGACATTAAAATTCCTTCTATGTTATTACAACCTATTGTTGAAAATGCCGTGAATCATGGCCTATTTCGTCTAGAAATAAATGGTGAGGTTGAAAATAGTATTTAAAAAGCTCCAAAGTAATGATGACTTTTCAGTAGGTATAAAAGACAATGGAGTTGGCTTTAAAAGAGCTAAAGAGGTCAAGGCGAAATCGATAAAAACACACACGTCAAAATCTTCTGAGATTATTCTAGACCGTCTTCATTTAATTAATAATTCTGGTCACTGGAATATAGTTCAAACAATAACAGATTTAACAACAGAAACAAGCAGCGGAACCTCAGTGCTATTAACTTTTAACAAGAAACAACATGATTAAAGCTATTTTAGTTGATGATGAAAAGAAAGCGCTTGAAGGATTATTGCTTAAGATTAAAAAGCAATTTCCTGAGATAGAAATTGCAGGAGCATTTCAGAATCCAGAAAAGGCAGTTTCTTTTGTAAATGATAATCCTCCAGACCTCCTCTTTCTGGATATAGAAATGCCGGTATTGACTGGTTTTGATGTTCTTAGCAAGATTTAAAATCAAAATTTTGAAATTATATTTGTTACGGCTTATAATGACTATGCGATTGAGGCTTTTCAGCATTGTGCCGTGGGTTATGTCTTAAAACCGATAGACTCATATGAACTAGAAACAGCAATCACTAATGCCTTAAATAATGTAGATGCGAAAAAGGCATTAGAGAAAAATAAGATACTCTTAGATCATTAATAAGCACATCCAACCAAGCAAACAAATTGATGATTCCCACAAATGACGGATTTTTGTTTATAAATTATAATGAGAGTATGCACGTAGAGGGATACGACGGTTATACAAAAATCCATTTGGAAAACACTTCTGAAATTGTAAGTTCATATAATATTGGCAAGTTTGAAAAAATGGTCACTGATAATTTTTATAAGTGCCATAAATCACATATCATCAACCTACACAAAGTAGCCCAATTTAAAAACGAAGGATACATAATACTAGAAAACCGCAAGACAACACCCGTATCTAAAGCAAATCGAAAAGAGTTTTTGCAGCTATTTGCAAAGTAGAATGAATAAAAAAATCTGCCTCCAGCAAAAGCTAAAGGCAGATTATAATTTTAGAGTAACAACTGTCTACTGTCATTTGCTACGATTAACGCTCATTAAGCTAGCGTAACTCTTTTAAAGCCAACAACAGCAACATCACCGTGCGCTGCCACGTAGTCTCCTACGTTTTTCTTGTCGTCCATAATAAAGTTTTGATCTAGTAAAGCTTTCTCGTGGTCTAATGTTGTGTTATCAGCGATAAAACGTTCCATTTTTCCAGGAAGAATGCGGTCCCAGATTTGCTCTGGTTTTCCTTCAGCTTTCAACTCCGCTTTAGCAGCTTCTTCAGCTTTTGCTAAAACAGCATCCGTTAATTGTACTCTTGAGATAAATGTAGGGACATTTTTTAAAGTCTTCCCTAAACGTCCAAGTTCAATATTATCTTTCTCAATTACAGCAATACGTGCTTCCGTTTCATTGGCTACAAATTCTTGTGTAAAATCCTTGTAAGATAATGTACTAGCTCCCATAGAAGCTACTTGCATTGATACTTCTTTCGCTAATTTCTCAGCACCCATCATTGGAGTACTTAAACCGGTTAAAGCACCAATTTTCTTACCGTGAATGTAGGTTCCTACAAAGGGAGCTTCTAGTATTTCAAAACCACCTATTTCTAGTTTCTCACCAATAACACCAGTTTGCTCAATTAATTTTTGAGCAACCGTCATTTTTGTGTCAAATTTTGCAGCAAGAAATTCTTCTTTTGTATTATAGTTAATTGCAATTGCCGCCATCTCTTGTGCCATCGCAGAATACGAGTCATTGTTTGCAACAAAATCAGTCTCACAATTTAATGCTAGTACAACACCTCTTGTGTGTGCATCATTTATTTTAGAAACAACCGCCCCTTCACTTGAGTCACGGTCTGCTCTTTTTTCAGCAATTTTCTGTCCTTTTTTACGTAGAACAGTAATTGCATCTTCTAGATTTCCTTCAGCTTCAACAAGGGCTTTTTTACAGTCCATCATCCCAGCTCCGGTCTTTTTTCTTAATTCGTTTACTTGTGCGGCAGTTATTTTTACCATTTTAATCTTAGATTATATTCCCACGAATGTGGGAATCTTGTTAATTAAATTAATTTTAAAAAAAAATCGCTTCGCAAATTTCAATTAGAAATGAACTTGGCGATTTTATATTGTACTATAAGTTTTATCGAGCTTTTTATAAAAATAGTAATCATTTCTAATTACCAGGCACTAAAAACTGAATACTGAAACCTACTCTTCTTCTTTAGTAGCTTCTACTGTTTCTTTTTTTGCTTCAACCTTTACAGGTTGCTTTGCATCTGTAGTAGGGATTTCTTCTTTTGCTTCTTTCGCGTCAGCCTTAGCAGCAGTCTTCATTTCTTCAGCATCGTCCTTTTTATCGCCATCCTTAGCAGATTTGCGCTCAGACAATCCTTCGATTAGTGCTTCAGAAACAGAACCCATAATTTTCTCTACAGATTTTGATGCATCATCATTTGCTGGGATTACATAATCAATAACTCTAGGGTCACTGTTTGTATCTACCATCGCAAAAATTGGAATATTTAACTTAATTGCTTCAGCAACTGCAATATGCTCACGTGTAGTATCTACAATAAATAGAGCTGCAGGAAGCCTTGACATCTCGCTAATTGAACCTAAGTTCTTTTCTAATTTAGCGCGTAAACGATCTACTTGTAAACGTTCTTTTTTAGAAAGTGTCATGAACGTTCCATCTTGCTTCATTCTATCAATAGTAGCCATTTTCTTAACAGCTTTACGAATCGTAACAAAGTTTGTTAACATTCCACCAGGCCATCTTTCTGTGATGTAAGGCATGTTAGCTGCCTTTGCTTTTTCAGCAACGATGTCTTTTGCTTGTTTTTTTGTAGCTACAAAAAGTACTTTACGTCCAGAGGCAGCAATTTTCTTCAAAGCTTCGTTAGCTTCGTCAATTTTTGCAGCAGTTTTATAAAGGTTTATAATGTGGATTCCGTTGCGCTCCATGTAGATGTAAGGCGCCATGTTAGGATTCCATTTTCTTGTAAGGTGTCCAAAGTGTACACCTGCTTTTAGAAGTTCTTTAACTTCTATGTTTGTTGTTGTTGCCATGTTTTTTTTAGTTTACGTTCTGTATGTTTAGACGTCAATCTTCCTGTGTAATCCGCAGCGTTAGCAAAGGAGAATAAGGCTTGATTTAGATACTAAACTAATTGTCCCACCCGGCAGAGCGGGACTAACAGCTTATTAATATAATTGTATTTCTATGAACTTATTTTAAGATAAATTTCACTAACTCGGAGACATATCGCCTTTCGACGGGATGTCAATGCTGTTAAAATAACATTGCTAATTACTCGCTTTCTACCCATTACTATTTCCAAAGAAATACCACAAACACATTTTGTAATAAAATATAGCTCGTAGATTGAGTGAAATCGAAATTTAACGTTTCGAGAATTGGAATTTTTTACGTGCTTTCTTCTGTCCAAATTTCTTACGTTCCACCATTCTTGGGTCTCTTGTAAGTAATCCTTCAGGCTTAAGAATGCCTCTATTCTCATCGTTTAGTGTACACATTGCACGAGATATAGCAAGTCTAATTGCTTCAGCTTGTCCTGTGATTCCACCACCAAATACATTTACCGTAATGTCAAACGTCTTTTCGTTGTCTGTCATTACTAGTGGTTGCATTACTTTGTAACGCAATGTAGGGGTCGTAAAGTAGTTGTCAAACTCACGCTTGTTAATGCTAATTTCACCTTTACCTTCGCTTAAGTAAACACGCGCAACAGCGGTTTTTCTTCTTCCTATTTTGTGTATTGTTTCCATTATTTTGTCGCGGTGTTAATAGTGATTTCTCTCGGTTTTTGAGCTTCTTGGCCGTGGTTTGCATCTGCATACACTTTCAAGTTTCTAAAGATTGCAGCCCCTAATTTGTTTTTAGGTAACATTCCTTTTACAGCTTTTTCCACCACGCGTGCTGGATTTTTGTCTTTCAATTCAGTGGCAGTCAAGCTACGTTGTCCACCTGGGTAACCCGTGTGGCGTATGTAAGACTTTTCTGTCCATTTGTTTCCTGTTAATTGGACGTTGCTTGCGTTGATGATAATCACGTTGTCACCACAATCTACATGAGGTGTAAAACTTGGTTTGTGCTTACCACGAAGAAGTTTTGCAACTTCACTCGCAAGACGACCTAAAGTGTGCCCGTCCGCATCTACCATTAACCACTCTTTTGTTACTGTGGCCTTATTAGCAGATACTGTTTTGTAACTTAATGTATCCATTATGTTCTTTGTCTAATGTTAATAATTATTTTCTATCCCAAATTAATGGACGGCAAAAGTACTGTTATTTATTTGATTGACAAATAGCCACGCGAATATTTTTATTGCCTTTTAGAGTTCGTTTTGCCTCTGAAATTTGAAGGGGCGCAAATTGAGTAATTCACAATGGTAATTTGGAAGTATGGTCATTCGGTGCAGGACGAAAACTTTTCAAGTTCGTCTACATAAAAATAAACGATTATAATCCTACTACCTCCTTGAGCGGCTTACAATTAATAATGAAATTTCTAATAATGCACCCACGCTTCAGGGGAAGGTGGGTTTCAATAAACGAATTGTAATGAAACCTTAAGACTGCCACCCGAAATAGGGAAGGGAACCTTTTCAAATCGTAATCGAAGATGAACGTGAGAAATCGCAGGATTATTACCTTTCAGTTGCGAGGAGGTTATTCTGTTGTCAAAACTAAATCCCCAGACATTACCATTACCCCTTCTTTTAATTCGATACCTGAAACAGTCCCGTCTTTTAATGCTGTTACTGTGGTTTCCATCTTCATTGCTTCGATAATGAAAAGGTGATCGTTCTCTTTTACTTTTTGACCAGACTTTACCAATACTTTATATAACATTCCTTGCAACGGCGCGCCGTATTGATTTTGGTCTGTTTCCTCTGCTTTGATATTTTGATGTATTGAAATATTAAGGGACGTATCTGTGATTTCAACCAATCTGTTTTCTCCGTTTACTTTAAAGAAAACTATGCGCTTCCCTTCTTCATTAGGAGGTGTTACCGAGAGTAATTTTACAATAATAGTTTTTCCAGGTTCTAGTTCAATCATAATTTCTTCACGCTGATCCATTCCATAGAAATAATTCTTTGTTGGAAGGATAGCAACATTGCCGTATTTCTTATAGTTGGTATGTGCATCTTCAAAAACACGCGGATATAAGCTATAACTCAAGAAATCTTCAAACTCAATGGGTCTGCTAAAGTCTTTTTGGAATTTTTTCTCAAACGCTGCGTATTCTTTTGTAAAATCAATGGGGGCTAAATGTGCATTTGGTCTGTCAGTATATGGGATTTCATTTTTCAATATAATGGATTGCAACTCTTTTGGAAATCCTCCTTGTGGTTGCCCTAGATCTCCTTTAAAAAACTTTACAACAGATTCTGGAAACGACATAGACCTTCCTCGTTCAAAAATATCTGCGGGGCTTAAATTATTGGTCACCATATAAATGGCCATATCCCCCACAACTTTCGAGCTAGGAGTAACCTTTACGAGGTTTCCGAAGAGTTTATTTACCTCACCATACATCTTTTTAACTTCGCCAAAACGTTCTCCCAAACCTAAAGCAGTTGCCTGTGGTCTTAAATTAGAATACTGACCGCCTGGAATTTCGTGCACATATACTTCAGCAGTTCCGGCTTTTAAACCACATTCAAAAGGGTAGTAGTATTCGCGAACGTCTTCCCAGTAATTTGAGTACGAGTTTAAGGATGGTAAATCTATTGGGTTTGCACGTTCGTGATGTTTCATCATCTCAACCACACTGTTAAAATTGGGTTGTGACGTCAATCCACTTAATCCAGCCAAGGCAACATCTACCACATCCACTCCCGCTTCTATGGCTTTTAAATAGGTTGCAGATTGGATAGAGGAAGTGTCGTGCGTGTGCAAATGCAAAGGCAAGTCAACAGTATCCTTTAATGCCAAAACTAATTCAGTCGCCGCATAAGGAGTTAATAAACCAGCCATATCTTTAATAGCGATGATGTGTGCGCCTGCATTTTCAAGGTCTTTTGCAAGTTGTGTGTAATATTTAAGGTTGTATTTTGTGTTGTTTTTATCTAGGATATCTCCTGTGTAGCTTATAGCAGCTTCTGCTAAGCCACCTGTTTTATTACGAACAAACTCAATACTTGGGGCAATTGCTTTAACCCAGTTTAACGAATCAAATATTCTGAATACATCTACCCCGTTTTCCCAAGATTTCTCGACAAATTTTTCAATCAAATTGTCTGGATATGCTTTGTAGCCTACGCCATTAGATCCCCTCAAGAGCATTTGGAAAAGAACGTTAGGCATTAATTTTCTAAGCTCACGCAATCGTGTCCAAGGGCTTTCATTTAAAAAACGCATACACACGTCAAAAGTGGCACCTCCCCACATTTCAATACTGAAGATATTAGGGTGATTTTTAGCATAACTTTCGGCTACTTCAATCATATCTTTTGAGCGCATTCTGGTTGCAAGCAATGATTGGTGTGCATCTCGAATGGTTGTATCTGTATAATGAATTTTCTTTTCTGCTTTCAACCATTTACTAAACCCTTCTGGGCCTAATTCTGTCAACAAGTCCTTGGTTCCTTTTGGGAAGGAAGCATTAGGGTCAAAAGCGGGAACTTTGGGGATTCTAAAGACTGCATTTGGGTTGATTATTTTTACATCTGGATTTCCATTAACAATCACTTCGCCTAAATAATTGGTGATCTTAGTAGTTCTATCCTGCGGAATCTTAATTTTAAATAAAGACGGGTTATTTTTAATAAAATTTACGGAAGCTTTTCCGTTTCTGAAATCATCATGTAAAATTACATTCTGCAGAAAATGAATGTTGGTCTTTACGCCTCGAATTCTAAATTCTTTTAGAGCGCGACTCATTTTACGAACCGCTCCATCGAGTGTTCGTCCTTGTGCTGAAACTTTCACTAACATGGAATCAAAAAATGGACTCACTTTATAAGACTGGTATATGCTTCCGGCGTCCAGACGAATCCCCATACCAGAGGCGCTTCTATACGTTGTGATCGTTCCGTAATCTGGTGTGAAGTCGTTTGAGGGATCTTCAGTAGTTAATCTACATTGTAGTGCGAATCCATAAGTAGCCAAAGTGTCTTGGGCATAAATTTTAATCTGTTGACTGTCTAATCTATACCCGCCAGCAACAAAAATTTGAGTTTTGATAAGATCAATACCAGTAACCATTTCAGTTACTGTATGTTCAACTTGTATTCTTGGATTTACTTCAATAAAATAAATAGTGTCGTCTTGATCTACGAGAAATTCTACCGTACCTACATTATTATAGTTTACTTCTTCGGCAATTGCTATTGCGTATTTATAGAGTGCATTTTTTACAGTTTGAGAGACATTATGAGAAGGGGCTACCTCGACCACTTTTTGATGGCGACGTTGTACAGAGCAATCGCGTTCAAAAAGATGGCGAATGTTCCCGTGATTATCTGCAACGATTTGTATTTCTATGTGCTTGGGGTTTTCGACATATTTTTCCAAAAACATGGTATCGTCCCCAAAAGAATTAAAAGCCTCATTTTTAGCTGAATCAAAGTTTTTTTCTAAATCATCTGGCTTATTAATTACTCGCATTCCACGCCCACCGCCACCTGAAGCTGCTTTAAGCATTACAGGGTACCCAATTTCAGTAGCTTCTGAAAGTGCAATTTTAAGTGATGTTAGGTCATTCGTATTACTTTTTATCGTTGGAACGTTACATTTTTCAGCAATCTTTTTTGCCATTATTTTATCTCCCAAAGCATCCATTACTTCTGGATCTGGACCAATGAAGACAATACCGTTTTCCTTACAAGCCCTAGCAAAATCTGAGTTCTCTGATAAGAAACCGTAGCCTGGATGTATGGCATCTACATTTTTTTCTTTGGCTAATTTTACAATAGCTTGAATGTCGAGATACGGTTTTAAAGGTTCATTATCGGCTCCAATTTGATAGGACTCATCTGCTTTTAAACGATGTTGAGAATATCGATCTTCGTAGGTAAAAATAGCAACTGTTTTAAGATTAATTTCTGCACACGCTCGTAAGACACGTATTGCGATTTCACTTCGGTTAGCGACTAAAACTTTTTTAATATTCATGGTGTCGAGTTGTTTAAAATAGATGCTTGTTACGAAGATACTATTTACTATGCGTGCATAGTATAAATTAGTTTGGTTTTTTTGAAAATATACTACCTCAAAAAAGGGTTTTCATTTTTATAATTCCGAATAATAAAGTCAAGTGCTGCACCTAGGATTTCCCCCATGTTTTTGGATTTTTTAAACTCAATATCTCCTGTTAATTCAAAGAGTCCTTTTTTTAATTCTGAAATTTTAGCGGGTTGAGAGATTTCGTCTTCTCGCATACACAGCATAAGTTTTTTGAGTCGGCTGTTCTCACTAGTAGCTCTTTTTGCAAGTAAGGAACGTTCTTCTCTTTTATATTGCTCAACAGAGGGTTGTTTGAGAACTGATGATACCAATTCAACGAGTTCATTGTTTTCTTTTAAGAACTGTGGTCTATATACTTTTACATTGCCTTCATAGCTTTGCTGGTCAAAATCAATGGCACGAATTCTATATTGGATTCTGTCAAAATCGTTGGTTAAAACCATTACATAGTTATAGGAGCGCATATCTCCAAGAAGACGAACGAAACACCGTTCGTTAAATTTTACAAATTCTTTGGCAATTTCTCTTTTGTCTTGTTCAGAACATTTTTCTAGTTGATGTGTTATAAAATCGTCTCCTGGAATTCCTGAAATATGTTCTTCAATCAAAGTGTTACCATAGACTAAAAAATTAATGTGATTGGGTGATAATAAATGCTCTAATTCCAATCCATAAATTCTACTAGCATCTGCCTTTTTAATGTAAAGAAAGATGTAGTTGTCGTTTAAAACATTTCGAACCTTGATCCTAAAGGGCTTACTGTTTCCAAAGGTGCAATAATCAATGCTATCTATATTTAAATAGGGCAACAAAGTATCAGACCCATCACTATGAAGGATTGAATACATTTGTTTTAGACTTAGTTCTATTTCTTTTCGCTCATATTCAGAATAATATACTTGAATCCATAAGGAGTCATTGCCGTGTTTATCATAAACCGTTACAGATCCTTGATAGCGCAGTAAATCATCATAAAAAATGGGGATTTTAATAGTACGTGCATACTTTGTCAAATATTCTGAAAGCGAATTTGTAATCGGATAGGTAGGTTTTTTTTTTGAGATTAGTTTCTGCATCGATAAAGCTTCTAGAAAATTAAGATATGTTCATTTTTTAAAGATAGGAATTTCTATGGAAGATGTAGTATCATGTTAAATTCTAAATCCCGACACTTCGCTTGATGTTTTAGGAATTAATTTGGTTTAAGCGATGCGGCATAAGACTAGGAAAAATTCGAGCAACACGCAGATAGACCAATCGTTATTGTCATCTTTAGTCCTACAATGATTGCTACACCCATAACTTCGAGATCTAAAAGAAACGGTTGTCCCCTAACTTTTACTCATTTCGCTATTGAAGGTAAAAAAATTACCTATTATAGGCCAGAGAGCCACCAGCTTCTAACAGGTAACGATTATCGTTCCACAATTTGGAATTTGAGTATTTGTGATTTGAATGTTGTTATTTGTGTTTTGTATTCAAAAAGAATTACTTCTTCACTACTTTAATAGTTTCTTGACCAATACGCAAGTAATACACCCCAGCATTAAGACTAGACAGATCAATTTGCTTTTCATTTCCTTGAAGTTGTCCCTCAAGCAACAATTGTCCAACAGGAGAAAACACATAAAATGGGGTTTGTTGTTGTGTATTTATAGATAACAATCCATCTGTTGGGTTAGGAAATATATTGATAGGTGTTGTTTGTTCTGCCACGCCTAGTAATTCACATTCAAAACTAGATTGAATATCTGATGCTACAGTTGCATCTGCCAAAAGATCGTCTGTTAACAAGGGACAATAACAGTCGTTTTCTTCCACATATAATTTGAGCCAAGAAAGTGCTATTCTGCCTATGGCCCCATTACCACCATTGGGTGTATTTGCTACGGAGTGATCCCCATTATCAATTTCAAAAAGTAATTTATTAGTGCTCTCTGGGGTATCGTTGTAATGCACGTTTGCGTGAATGTCTGGAGGGGCCACCCCATCGTTTTCACCGCTAAAGATAACTACTGGGCTATTGTGATTTAAGTCTGGATTAGGCAACCACGGGCATAGTGCCACAACGCCTTTAATAGTGTTGTCTAATACAGCAGCGCGTTGCGCGCCGCCGCCTCCCATAGACCATCCGCTCACTGCAAATTTATCAACATCAAGATTGTTTTCTAAAGGAGATCCAGTACGAGTGTTTTCTTGTCTCATTGTTTCTAAAGCGTCTAATAACCCAATCGCTCTATCCTCTGGAAATTCAAAAATTGAATTGGTGCCTATTATGATTGTAACGATACCGTGAGAGGCATAAAAAGGTCCCCAGTCTTCCACACTTTCAGGAAACGAATTAAATCCTGGTACAATGGCGATACTAGCAAAAGGGGGTGTTGCATTGGTAGGGTAATATACCGTGGCACCTAAATAATCTGAACCATTTCTAAGGCCGTCGGCCTCGGTAAGTGTTGCTATCTCAAAAGGACCTGGATTTGTTAAACTCGCGATTGTAACATCATCGCATTGCGCAAAAGAGGCGGTTGGTACAATTGAAGTTGCTAAAAAAAGCAGTGCTAATGCGTATGTCTTTTTCATGTTTTTTATTTTGACTCCTTTAAATTAAACTTTTTAAGATTCTTATCAAAATCAATATTTCAAAGGTCTTTGAGGTTTTAAAACTGACTCTGCGCCTAAGAAAAACGTTGAACTGAATACCGCTACCGCCTACTAATTTTAATGCGCCTCCAACCAATTATTACCAATACCTACCTCAACATCCAAAGGAACATCCATTAAATAGGCATTCTCCATCTCGTGTTTAATCATTGTTTTCATTTCGGCTAGTTCTGGTTTATAGACGTCAAAAACCAATTCATCATGCACTTGTAGTAACATTTTAGTTTTATAATCTCCTTCCTCTAGTTTTTTGTGGATGTTGATCATGGCAATTTTAATAATGTCTGCTGCACTTCCTTGTATTGGAGCATTTACGGCATTTCGCTCTGCTGCGCCACGGACTATTGCATTGCTGCCATTAATGCCATTTAGATATCTGCGGCGACCCATAACTGTTTCTACATAGCCATTGTCACGAGCAAAATCTACGAGTTCGCTCATGTAATTTCTGAGTTTTGGATAGGTTTTGTAATAGGTATCTATAAGTTCTTTGGCTTCGCCTCGTGATAAATCAGTTTGATTGGAAAGTCCAAAGGCCGAAACCCCATAAATAATCCCGAAGTTTACCGTTTTTGCGTTGCCACGTTGCTCGCGCGTTACTTCTTCTAGTGGTACATTAAAAACTTTAGCAGCTGTAGAAGCGTGAATGTCTTCTCCATTCTTAAAAGCATCTAGCATCGTATTTTCCTTGCTCAAAGCTGCGATGATTCGCAGTTCTATTTGTGAGTAATCTGCGGCTAATAATACATAATTATCATTTTTAGGAACAAATGCCTTTCGAACTTGGCGACCACGTTCGGTGCGTATTGGAATATTTTGCAAATTAGGATTGTTACTGCTCAAGCGACCCGTTGCCGCCACGGTTTGCATATAATCGGTATGTACACGATGTGTGGATGGTTCCACTTGTTCTGGAAGCGCATCAACGTAAGTAGATTTTAATTTTGCTAGGCCTCGGTATGCTAACACATCGGCAATAATTTTATGGTCTTTGGCTAAGTAGCTCAAGACATCTTCAGCAGTTGAGAATTGGCCTGTCTTTGTTTTCTTTGGTTTGTCTACGAGGTTCATCTTTCCGAAGAGAATTTCGCCCAATTGTTTTGGAGATGCAATATTAAACTCCTCACCCGCTTCTATGTAGATGTTTTCTTCTAGACTTTTTATATCTGTTTCTAAATCTCCTGAGAGCGATTTTAGGAAATTTTCATCCAGGTTAATCCCTTCTAGCTCCATATCTGCCAATACACGAAGTAGTGGCAATTCGATTTCATGGAAGAGTTTTTGAATATTTGCTTCGCCTAATTCTTTACTGAAATGTTCTTTTAACTGAAGCGTAATATCTGCATCTTCCACCGCATATTCGGTTTGTTCTTCAATAGAAACATCCCGCATCGACTTTTGATTCTTACCTTTTTTACCAATAAGTTCTGTAATTGAAACAGGGGTATAGTTGAGGTATGTTTCTGCCAAGACATCCATATTATGCTTCATATCTGGATTGATAAGGTAATGTGCTAACATCGTATCAAACAATTTTCCTTTTACGGTAATGTTGTATTTCTTAAGTACTTTAATGTCGTATTTTAAATTCTGCCCAATTTTTTCAATGTCAGTAGCTTCAAAAAAGGGCCTTAGGTGTTCTATGATTTCTTGCGCGTCCTCCTTGTCTTCTGGCACAGGGAGGTAAAAACCTTTACCAGCTTCCCAAGAAAAAGCGATTCCAACAAGCGCGGCTGTTAATGGATTTAAACCAGTCGTTTCTGTATCAAAACAAACGCTGGTTTGTTTCATCAAATTCTGAATAAACAACCTCGTACCCATTCCTGATTGCACAGTTTGATAAAAATGCTCAGTGTCCTTAATGGTTTTTCTACTGCTGAATACTTGAGACTCGGAAGTAGCCTCGCCATCTCCACCAAAAAGTGAAAATTGCCCTTGTCCCGCATTAGCATCGATTTTAGAGGATGTTGTTTTCTTTGTTTCAGAAGGTGTGGTTTTTTCTTCGTGCGACGTCCCTTTTGAAGCCATTCCTTCGACTGAAAAAGCTTTTACAAAATTATCTGTCAAGCGACGGAATTCTAGTTCTTCAAAAATTTCAGTAACTGCAGAAACATCAGGTTCAGACATTTCAAAATCTTTCTCGTTAAATGCTACAGGAACATCGAGCATGATAGTTGCGAGTTTTTTAGATAGTATTCCTAACGCAGCGTTTGCCTCCACTTTTTCTTTCATTTTACCTTTAAGCTGATCTGTATTTTCCAACAAGCCTTCCATGGAACCAAATTGCTTGATAAATCTCTTCGCTGTTTTGTCTCCAACCCCAGGGAGCCCTGGAATATTATCACTAGCATCTCCCATCATTCCTAAATAATCTATTACTTGGAGTGGGTTTTCTACCTCAAATTTTTTCTTTACTTGCGGGATGCCCCACGTTTCGTAACCACCTCCAAAGACAGGGCGATACATAAAAATATTTTCAGAAACCAGTTGGGCAAAATCCTTATCTGGGGTTACCATAAACGTTTGATAGCCTTCTTTTTCGGCTTTTTTAGCAAGTGTTCCAATTACGTCATCAGCCTCAAAACCCTCCTTAACCATAATAGGAATATGCATGGCCTTTAATATATTTTGAATATAAGGAATGGCGATTACAATGCCATTGGGAGTTTCATCGCGGTTTGCCTTATAGTCTTTAAACATTTCGTTTCTGGCGGCACTTCCTCCTTTATCAAAACAAACGGCAAGATGATCTGGACGCTCGCGTTTGATAACATCTAAAAATGAGTTCATAAACCCCATAATTGCGCTGGTGTCCATGCCCTTGCTATTGATGCGCGGGTTTTTGATGAGTGCGTAGTATCCTCTAAATATTAAGGCAAAAGCATCAACTAGAAAGAGTCTTTTTTGTGGTTCTGACATTGGTTATCAATTTCCTCAAAAATAGAAAAAGATAAAAGAGGAAAGAAGAAAGAATGATGGAGTTTGTAACAAAAATATTCACAGATGGATGGGAGTACTCAATATTTTTAGAATAGAGCAAAAAGATCCGCACATTTTAAAATGTGCGGCTCTTGAAAAACTTGAAAATTGTTAGCTTGCAATTGGTGCTTCGGTTTGTAAATATGTAATTGTGTTGGATTCGTATTTTTTAAGTTTATTGTTGTTTTTTAACTTTATTCCTTGTTTCATCAATCAAGTCAAAAACATTAATAGGTTAAATAAAACAACTTTTTAGAAATAGCATATCTAATGCTAAATCAGCATTCATTATTCTATAATTACTCTCTTAGAAATGGATCCTTTTGAAATATTCACAGTAACAAAATAAATAGCACTTTGAAGGGTACTTATCTCTATAGTGTTGCTATCCATTCGTATTTAAATTATTTTGAAAAGCAATGGTTTTACCTTGCATATCTCGAAGTGTAACGTCAGAAATAAGCGCAGTTGGAGAATCTATAGTGATGAAATTACTAGCGGGGTTAGGATGGATCGTAATCACATCTAAAGCAATTGCATTTAATCCTAATATTTCTTCTTCACTAAACACAACTTTAAATCTATTCGGGAAATTCCCTTCTCCACTAACAAATGTATATTTTTCCAGTGTTAAGTGTGTAATAGTTCCTAATTCCTTGTCTATCAAATATACGGTAGCTGCTTTAATAGCAATTCCTTCTCTTTTTACCATACTAACAGTTTAAACAGCATTTTCTTGAGCGACTCTCGAGGAGAATCCCATAGGAAGTTCTAATGAAGTATTAAAAGACTCTCGTCCTTGAGTAGTGTACCCATTGTCAGATTCTTCTATTTGAGAGTGTAATGATACGTTTGTTCCTAGACCTTTACTATCGGACTGTCCTTCAAACCCATCTGTAGCAAGGTCTGAGAAAAATACACCTGCATTGCTGGCAAGTGCGAACTCCTCATTAGTGACGTTGAGCCACAGTCTTTCTGCAACCATTGGTGTTCTTAATGATGCGTTATTTCCAGTTACGCACAATGCATTTGTGAACATTACAGGGTCTCCTGACACTGCTTTGATTGCAAATCCTTGTGGGGTAGACATAAATTGTGTTAGCTCTGCACCTCCTGTTGAAGAAATTATTTCCATACCTACACTTCTAACCGAAATATCTTCCATGTTATAGTTGTCTCCTAAACTACTAGGGAACGCTGGTGATGGTGCCGAGTTGAGCTCCCAAAATACACCTCATTAATTGCAGCGTTGTCTCCTAGTAACATATCCGTATCAATAGCACTTGGATATGGATTTGATAAAAAGTTAGTACTGTCATTGATATCACCGGTAAAAATTGTGGGATACGGAATACTAGCAGAGTTAAGGGTTCCATTATCAAAAACTAAATCAAAAGAACCTCCTGTAGCAAGATTTGTACCTTGGAATGTAATAAAATCCTTCACTTGGTGCAAGCACCCCAATATTAGGGGTCCAATCATTTCCATTTCCGTGGACAAAATTTGTGGCATCAGCTAAAGTCATATCATTAAACATGTCAAACTGATTTGTATCGTGTTGTAATATTCTAAATCCTGACAACTCTTCCTTAACTTCCATACTCATAGGGCTCCCTAAAAGCATAAAATCTCGTGGGTCCAACATGGGCGTTGCAACATTTACATCTATTGTGTTGTTATTAACCGTTACTGCATTTGGAAGAATTTGCACTATACTACCTGTATGCACTGCACTTAAATTTCCATCGTTTGTAATATCCTTTTGTGTTGAAATAAAGTCTCCTGCTGCTATGTTAACATCACCATTTGCTGTGATTGTTAATGTAGATACCTCTAAACTTGCTGTTGATGAGTTATAAGGAGCGTCTATAATAGCTGTCATTGTATTGTCTGGCACACCATTGTCCCAATCAGTGAGCATAGTCATAGCATTAACCATCCAAGTAGTAACACCACCTGCATAAGGACCCGCAACGATAACTGAACCGGAATAATCAGATCCATCATAGTTGATTATTTGCATACCTAGAAAACCACAACCATTTGCTAGATTTGCGGTATCAAAAGGACCGCAAGCGGTGAAAATTGATCGTCAAATGTGTTACCTGTAATATTGAAACAAATGTCTGGCGATGCATTAAGATCTCTCATTTGAGTTTTTAAATGTTCTAATACCGCAGAAACTGCAGTTATATTATCAATCATAGCTCCTGCAGAAGCTTGTTGCTCATAGGCAATCGACACCGTTCCATTTGTGTTATTATTAATAATTGGAGGTGCATAAAAGAAAAAAGTACTGCCAAATTCCCCCTGGTGTATTTTCTCCAAGAATCGATCCTTCTGGATATTCAAAATCAACAGTTGCATCACCAATACTAGTGCCAAAAGCAGCATCATTGTATTTTTCATAAAACTGTCCTGTTCCTAGTTCGAAATCAGGTGACGTAGCAGTTTTTGTAGCAATAACATCAACCTCATAGAAAGAATCCGTCACGTCATTGGTAATTTGTGCATTAGCATAGGTGAGTGCTAGATTTTCTATTTGCGCGGGAGTAGTTGCTACTGTCACCATTAATAAAAAAAGCCGCTTTTAGTTTTTATACTGAAAGCGGCTTTTTAATCTTTAAATTATTTTGCTTGAAACTATTCTTTCATAACCTTTCTGACCAAGGTTCCTTTTTCGGTTTCAATTTTTAAGAAATACACAGCACTATCTAATACCGAGATATCGATGGTGGAGTTCAACCCGTCAATATTCTTTAGGTTTCGCACGAGCCTTCCTCTCATATCTGTAAGGGTAATGGTATTGATTATTGAATTAGGGGAGTTGATAAACAAGAGTCCATCGGTAGGATTAGGCACTACAGAAATGGCGGCAATAGCAGCAGCATCATCTCCTAGTATTCTTCCAAATCTATCATAGGCCATAAACTGAAGTGTAAACCTATTTGGGAAGTTTCCTTTTCGACTTCTAAATTTATAGGCCCCTTCTTTAGTAAGGTTGGTAATGGTTCTTGTAGCCTTATCTATTAGATATACGGTCGCGTTTTCAATGTCGACTCCTTCTAGTTGCTTAATGGTAATTTTAAAGGTGGTAGTCTCGTCTATTTGAGAAGCATATCCCATTGGGATTTGTATCTCCTTATTAAAGACTTCTCTACCTTGAATTCCTAAAGACATCGTATTGTCTGGTAAATGGGAGTATAGCGATACAAGGCTACCAATCTGATGGCTATCATATCCTGAATCATAGCTTTCTGTTGCCATTGGCATAAAGGCAATTAATACTTCACTGCTGAGACTGTATTGCGCATTTTCTAGCTGTAACCAGATTTTGTTGCCCTCTGATACAGTATTCCTTAGGGTGTTGTTCCCTGTGGTTACCCGCATTGCATTGTTAAAGATAGCGGTTCCCATTGCATTCGCTTTTACACCAAAACCTTGCGAGGTAGCGATCATACCATTGGGAGTTGTACTCCCATTGGTTGCGGGTGTTCCTGCTCCAATACCTCCAGAGAGGTTGTACATCGAGATGTCTTCCATCGAGAAGTTTTCAGTAGTTATATTTCCTCCTGGGAATGCCCCTGGCTCGGTAATATGCTCCCAGAAATATACTTCATCAATCTCAGGGTTTGCATTTAAAAATAGGGAGGCATCAATAGCAGATGGATATGGGTTGGCTAACATAGAGGGACTCGAATTCGCATCGCCGTTAAACTCCATTGCATAGGTAATAACTCCGTTGTTTAAGGTTCCTTGCTCATAGACTAAGTCATAGGTTGAATTTCCGTCGGCTAAGTTAGCTTGTGGATATACAAAATATCCTTCGCCAGGGTTGATGATTCCTGTATGGAACACCCAGTCATTAAAATCAACATCCACAAAGTTGGCCACGACGTTAGGCATATAGAAAGCATCCACAGCTGGGTCTGGATTAAACGCTGCCGTTAAATGTTTTACGACTCTAAAAGAGTTGTTATAAACCCCATTGCGCATTTCCATAGTCATTGGGCTACCAGAGAGGATAAAGTCTCTAGGAGCTACCTCTGGGGTGGTCACATTGACGTTGATGGTACCATCGTTGGTAACCATCGCACTGTCTTCTACTTGTACCACACTTCCGGTGTGTTCTACTAGTAAACTTCCCGTCACAGATACGGTAATATCTGTATTTACCAAGATATAATCCCCCGCATTAACACGAAGGGTTGCTCCTGGATTTACGATCAACTTACAGGCTTCAAAAGAACCTAAGAGCGCCGTATCATAATCTGCTTCGATGAGTACTAGGTTGTCAATACTGGGCATCACTGCACCCCAACCCATAGCACCAAAGGTAGCTGTGGCTTGACAAGCATCACAATTCATAGCATCATTAACAAAGATGTTTTCGGTGGTGTCATTAGAACAGCCATTCGTATCGGCATAGGTATAGGTCACGGGAATGTTTCCTCCCACTGGGGCAGAGGCTGTTGGATCAAAGCTAAAGGTCATCCCATTGCCATCATCACTAACACCTATTCCAGAATAGATACCACCCGTTGGAGTTCCACCGCCTAGGCCAGTTACAACCACATCGAGCACACAAATATTTGGAGTAGGCACTACAAAGGTGACCGTTGGTGCATCAAAGACCTCCACCGTATCATTTCCTGTACTTAAACAACCTATGTTTCCAACAAGGTATACCAATGTTTGTACTCCTGCACCAGCTACTGCTGGGTCAAAACTATAGGTCATCCCATTGCCATCATCGCTAACACCAGGTCCATAATACGTTCCTCCTGTTGGCAAAGCACCACCAAGACCCGTTTGAACACCTGCATCGATGCATAGATCTGCCGGTGCGTTAAAAGTTACTATTGAAGAACCAAATACTTGAACCGTATCAGCTGCTGTATTTGTGCAGCCTACAGCTCCCGCGGTATAGCTTATACTTTGAGTTCCTACTCCTGTAACTGCAGGATCAAAACTATAGGTCATTCCATCACCGCCATCGGTAACACCTGTTCCTGAGTACACACCTCCTGTTGGAGAGCCACCACTTAAACCAGTTTGAACACCTGCATTAACACAAAGATCTGCAGGGGCTGTAAAGGTTACTATTGGTAAGGCAAGTACTTCCACATCATCAGAAGCTGAATTTGTACATCCATTTCCATTTGTAAAAGTGTAGCTAATGGTATTTGGCCCAATGCCTGCTGCTGTTGGGTCAAAGCTATAGGTCATTCCGTTTGCATCATCGGTAACGCCTGTTCCAGAATATACTCCGCCTGTTGGAGTTCCTCCCCCAAGACCAGCTTGTACACCTTCAGTGATACAGATATCTGCTGGTGCGGTAAACGCTACTACTGGAAGATCAAATACTTCTATAGTATCCATTGCAGTGCCTATGCATCCTGAATCATTCAAGGTATAGGTTATGGAGTGTATTCCAACGCCAGCTGCTACAGGATCAAAATTATAGGTCATTCCATTGCCATCATCGGTAACACCGGGTCCAGAATAAACACCGCCAGAAGCGAGTCCTCCGCCTAAGCCTGTCTGAACTCCTGCGTCAACACATACATCTGCCGGAGCCGTAAAAGCTACTACTGGTGTAGTAAATACTTCTACATCGTCTGATGCTGAACTTGAACATCCATTGCCATCCGCAAAAGTATATGTTATTGTATGAGTACTAGCGCCTGCTGCTGCAGGGTCAAAACTATAGGTCATTCCATTGCCATTATCGGTAACACCTGCACCAGAGTAGACACCTCCTGTTGGAGAGCCACCACTTAAACCAGCTTGTACGCCTGCAGTGATACATAGATCGGCCGGAGCCGTAAATACTACTGTTGGAAGTGCAAAGACTGCTACATTATCGGTTGCAGAACCTGAACAACTATTTGCATCTGTATAATCATAGGTTATGGTATGTGTTCCTACTCCAGCTGCTGCAGGGTCAAAGCTATAGGTCATTCCGTTTGCATCATCGGTAACGCCAGTTCCAGAATAAACTCCGCCTGCTGGCGTAGCGCCACCAAGACCAGCTTGCACTCCTGCATCAACACAAAGATCTGCCGGAGCTGTATATGTAACTGTTGGAAGTGCAAAGACTTCTACATTATCGGTTGCAGAACCTGAACATCCATTACCATCCGTAAAAGTATATGTCATTATATGTATTCCAACACCTGCAGTAGCTGGATCAAAGCTATAGGTCATTCCGTTACCATCATCGGTAACGCCAGATCCAGAATAAATACCTCCTGCTGGCGTAGCACCACCAAGACTGGTTTGCACACCTGCATCGATACATAAATCTGCCGGTGCTGTATATGTTACAATAGGTATTGCAAAAACGTCAACGTTATCTGATGCTGAACTTGAACATCCATTGCCATCCGTAAAAGTATATGTTATTGTATGAGTACCAACACCTGCAGCTGCTGGATCAAAACTATAGGTCATTCCAAACATTCCATCAATAACACCGGGTCCTGAGTAGATGCCTCCTATTGTTAAGCCGCCACTAAGGCCAGCCTGTACGCCAGCATTAACACAAAGATCTGCAGGGGCTGTAAAGGTTACTATTGGTAAGGCAAGTACTTCCACATCATCAGAAGCTGAATTTGTACATCCATTTCCATTTGTAAAAGTGTAGCTAATGGTATTTGGCCCAATGCCTGCTGCTGTTGGGTCAAAGCTATAGGTCATTCCGTTTGCATCATCGGTAACGCCTGTTCCAGAATAAAGGCCTCCTGTTGGAGTTCCTCCCCCAAGACCAGCTTGCACTCCTGCATCGATACAGATATCTGCTGGTGCGGTAAACGCTACTACTGGAAGATCAAATACTTCTATAGTATCCATTGCAGTGCCTATGCATCCTGAATCATTCAAGGTATAGGTTATGGAGTGTATTCCAACGCCAGCTGCTACAGGATCAAAACTATAGGTCATTCCATTGCCATCATCGGTAACACCGGGTCCAGAATAAACACCGCCAGAATCGAGTCCTCCGCCTAAGCCTGTCTGAACCCCTGCGTCAACACATACATCTACCGGAGCCGTAAAAGCTACTAATGGTGTAGTAAATACTTCTACATCGTCTGGTGCTGAACCTGAGCATTCATTGCCATCCTCAAAAGTATATGTTATTGTATGAGTACCAGCGCCTGCTGCTGCAGGGTCAAAACTATAGGTCATTCCATCGCCATCATCGGTAACGCCAAGTCCACTATAAACGCCTCCTGTTGGAAGTCCTCCACCAAGTCCAGTTTGATTCCCTGCGCCTAAACAAAGATCAGTTGGTGCTGTGAAGGTTACTGTTGGAAGTGCAAAAACTTCAACAGTACCACTAGCTGCAGCTTCTGCTGCATAATGATAGGTTATTGTATGAATACCAGGGCCTGCAGCTGCAGGATCAAAACTATAGGTCATTCCGTTTCCATCATCGGAAACCCCAGGTCCAGAATAAATACCTCCTGTTGGAGATCCTCCGCCAAGGCCCGATTTTACTAAATTAGTAAAACATAGGTCACCCAAAGGGCTGAACGTAACAATGATTGGATTTATAAATCCTTCGCTAACTTGAATCATTCCTGCGTTGAGTTCCTGCACCATGACCTCGCCAATGGTATAAAGCACTTGATTGTTTGCATCACTAACAGAAGTCCCACCGCTATCGATACTAGATTTTACAATGGACTGCGCATTGACAGTAACTGAAAGCAGCAATGCAATAAAAAGTAGTTTTTTCATCATTTATATTTATTTTTTTGATAAATATATAAATACAATTTGTGATTTAATAATTATTTTTTGTTTTATATTTTTTTTTAGTGCAACGTCCTTTTTTTTAGGTGAAAGGTCATATTTATCTATTCTGTGTAGGTTATTTTTACTGCGTAATGAGATGGAATAATAATAACTATCGGATACCGTATCAATTTTTAGCAAGATCTTATTATACGATTTTAGTCCATCATTAATATTGCTTTTCTTAGCGCATACATTTACTATTTTTTTCTCTGCGGTAACTAAGAATTATTTGCACTTATTTAATAATAAGGTCTTTAAATGGCATCTTCAAGATAGGTTTTGGCATGGTGAAGCTTTTTTTGTCTGTTGCAAATATTTCCTATGTTTACTCAAGTAATCTTGCTTCTTCTTAAATCTTTTAAAGATTTATCCAATTTTCTGACTTGTAAGCATTATTTCAATGAGAGCGAATCTTGCTCAATCTTTTCAGGTATCGTCACTAATGAGTTGAGAACAGATGTGAGCCATGCGCTATGTTTTTATGCTAGTAATAACTTGCAACAGTTAGATGGTCTTTAACAGCACCGTCATAATCTCCGTTCAATATTTAGGCATTTCTTAGAGAAAACGTGCTAGAATAATATTATGGGAGTCTTTAAATTTTTGTGCGTATGTTAAATACTTTTGAGGGTACATTTTAGATGAGGCCACATCAGAATAATAGATAACTCACCTTAATCTATTGTAGGCATCCATTTTTAGTGAATGGCTGTGGGCAGCTTTAATAATTGTTTTTAAACTATCAATTTTAGTATTTTCTTGGGCAAACACAACGGTAGCTATTAATATGAAAAGAGAAGTACTGTTTTTTTTATAACCTAGATATACAGTCTTCTGCAATATTATTATTATTCCCTAAAACCTTAGAAATAAATTTTAGTAAAATGGCTGTTATTAGTGAAATATTTTTTGGAGGCGACCAATCTGATGTATGCGAATTAACCGTTAATTTTCAAAAAGACCTTCGTAAATATTTACCTGCTACCATAAAACTGTTAGAAGGATATCTCCAGTCTCTTGGTGTTATTTGCTTCTAAGTTTATGGCTATTTTTCTAAATCAGTTACTGTGCCAGTTATATTTTTGGGACAAAATTGATTTTGTTGGGTATTCGCTTTTTTATTTAACGCGAAACAAAACGAAACAGCCTCTTTTAATTGGGTTCAATTATATAGTTAATACTAACAGTGGCAAGTTCATTATTTGGAAATTTCGAAAAATGTTTTGGGTCTGAATGCAGTCCAATATCTTCAATTACGGTGCGAAATACATCGAGTTCTAAAATATATTGATCACTAAATCCGTGCGTTGCATCATAAGCTGTAGCAGCTGTTTTACCAAGATTATCCTGAGTAATTTTTGGATCTAAGGTATGTAACTCTATTAATAACAATCCAAACGAACCAATGTAGGGTTTCCATCCTTCTAGATGTTCCCTTAGATTTTGTTCTACTTCCCTATTAGATATACGTTTGCCGCAGGTAGCAAAAGCTCCAGTAGAAACACTCTCTTTATTAGCAGCTGCTATTATGGGAGTACTCCAGGGCCTATTATGGTCTAAAAAGGTGCGCACATTCAAAAGATCAGAGAGTTTGATGCTATAGTTTTCTCGTATATCAATTTCTAATTGTTTTGGGTTTGCAATATCTCCCCAAATTACTTTTGCCCAAATATCTGCCTTTATCAAGTTGGCACGTGTCACTTTTAAAGCAGCTTTATTATAGTCTACGCCTACTAAAAATAAAGGGTATTCTTCAAGCATTTCACCACGTTTAGTGCGTTGCTCAATGACCTCAAATAAATGAATAAGGAACGCGCCGTTACCACAGCCCATGTCCAATATTCCTTTAGGTTGTTCTTCTATGGGTTTATTGAAAAGCGAAATAATAATTTGATCAATTTTTTTAAAGTAAGCAGCGTGTGCGCCCCCACTTCCCCATACATTCATTTCTCGGTCTACATGCGTTTCGTGCGCATTAGGGATGGAGCTTTTAAAAATTAATGCGTTGCCAAACATTAATTCATCCACTCTTCTAAAGGTTGGAATGTATGAAACTGTTACTCCGTATGCTGAAGATCTTCTAGCAAAAAACAATCCTTTATCTGTAAAATGATAGTTATCCCCTGTTTTATCAAACCAGCCTAAAAAGGTTAAAAAATCTAATATTTTACTGAAATTAATGGGGTCTTCATGAAACTCATCTGCACTAAAGGAGGCTTCCATAAAGTATTTATGAAACATACCGTCCATCCCTAGAAAAACAGTAATGGGGCCAACTAAGGCTCCTTCAATATGTGCTTTGATTTGTGCTTCAAGTTCTTGTTCTTTTTCATCTTCAGAAACAACGTTGAAATCACCATTTTTATACTTGTTAAAAATTTTATTAATAGCAGAAAATTGTCCTGCTTCAAAATGGCGAGGGTGAAATTCTTCAGAAATTTTTAGCAATGCCGAGATGTCTTTATACCTCTCGATCAATCTAAAAACTATATCACTATTAGTATTTGTTGAAATGGTAACGCTATCTTCTTTATTATCAACAGCATGTTCCAACCACCCTTGAGAAGCAAGCAAACGTAAACCCACGTTAAGATATCCTTCGTTTGCATTGAAAGCAGTACAAATTTGTGCCAATGAAACAGGGTGTTCTTTTAAAATAAAACCAAGAATTCCTTTTTCTTTTAAAGCGAATGCAACGGGGGCAATACCAATGCCATCTAGGTGTCTAAATAACTCACTGCGGTACTGGTTTTTTTCTGAGGTTGATAACATAGTAGATAAAGGGTATAAGGTAATAAATATTTTGGTTGTTTCGTATTTTGAACACTTTATAATTAAAAATGAATACGAAAGGAGACGCATCTTTTCAGTGCCTTTTATTCTTTTAAAGCATAGATATTGAAACTAGAATGTTGAATTTTAGTTTTTATGTTTTTTTTTAATAATCAGAACAGGTGCTTTCTTTACCTGTTAAGGAGCCTTGCGCTTCCGTATGGCATCAACCATATTCAGAGTAATGACAATTAAAATCTGTCTAACCTGTTGTGCGTTAATTGTATGGTTATATTCTGTTTGTCTTTGTTGTGCCCCGTTCACAAGGATACGCACATCAAAAGTGCCATGGCCTATCGCGGCGTCCATAGTAATTTATGTGCAGATTCAATAAATGCTCGTTTGCCGAGCAATAAATTTGTTTGTTGTGATATTTGTATTCGTATCAATAACAATTGTGCTTACTCAACCTCTAATATTATTATTTACACCATAAATTAACACATTTGTACCTGAATTACATCCCGTTACTCGTCCAAGTTGCTTGGAGTTAAAGGCATTAGCAAGTCCAATAAAATTACCATTGTTGGCAGTGGTTGGTTGATAAAAATTATTGTGTACCCAAAGTTGTACTGTGCCAGTAGGAGTTATATGATTTTCTGAGCCTACCTCATTAATGGTTGTTGCTGAATTGGTTCCAATAAAATTCACTACCCCATATTTGAAAAAGGCTGAACCGGTAATTACATTTGATAGTCCTGTGGAAGTTCCATTGGCGTTTGTTGTAGCGATCAAATTATATATTCCATTTTTTATACTGGCTATAGCGCTTCTATTTGCCAATTGGAGTGTTCTTAATTTATCTGTAGATTCAATTTCAACTTTTCCCAATGCTGCTGTGTTTTTTCCAATAGAGAAGTTTCGTCCTGTAAATTTATCATCTATAATTCCACAAGGTTATGACTTGATTCCTAGAATGGTTTAATGCTTTTTCATATAAACAAGTGTACTCTCATTTTCGCACAATGTATATTCTTAAGCATTATCAATATAGTCTTGAACCTCCTTCTTGTGGGTTATCTTTGCCTTTTGAATGTCTTGAAAATACAATTAGAAGTATCCTTGTTAATGATAAAATAAACGGAAATAAAATCAATAAGATTTATTTCAATAGCTAGTTTTTTTGAGGAATAAAAGATACTGCCTTTTAAAAAAAGTAAATGAGTCCCTAATTTATAAAAGTTTTACTTTAAAAGTAATGCATTCAAAATCAAAATGTATTTTTGGAATCAAAATCAGAATAATATATGAATAAATATGCAATTGCCATTCATGGGGGAGCAGGAACATTAGTAAAAGGTTTAATGACGCAAGCTTTAGAAACGGATTATAAAAACGCATTACAAACGGCACTCGACGCCGGGTCTAGGGTATTAGAAGAAAAAGGAACTTCACTCGATGCAGTTGAGGTTGCTGTAAAAATGTTAGAAAATTCGCCATTATTTAATGCGGGAAAAGGGGCTGTTTTTACCCATACTGGAACTCACGAAATGGACGCAGCGATTATGGACGGAAAAACGTTACAAGCTGGTAGTGTTTCATTAATTACAGGTATTAAAAATCCAATATCCTTGTCACGTGACGTAATGGAAAAAAGCGATCATGTTTTTTTAGCGGGAGGTGGTGCATTACAGTTTGCAGAAAAACAAGGATACAAGCTTGAGCACGCAGATTATTTTTATGATGAGGTGCGTTATCAGCAATGGCAAACTATAAAAGATAGTGATACGTTTCAGTTAGATCATTCGGTAAAAAAGGAGGGAAAGTTTGGTACTGTTGGTGCGGTCGCCTTAGACAGTCACGGAAATATAGCGGCAGCAACATCAACAGGTGGTATGACCAATAAAAAATGGGGTAGAGTAGGAGACAGCCCAATGATAGGTGCTGGAACGTATGCAAATAACAAAACCTGCGCGGTAAGTTGCACAGGAAGCGGGGAGTTTTTTATTCGGGGTGTTGTCGCTTATGATGTAAGCTGCTTGATTGAATATAAAGGACTTTCTTTAGAAGAAGCTGCCAAAGAAGTGATTCAAAACCGAATCTTAAAAATAGGGGGAGATGGAGGATTAATAGCTGTAGATACAAAAGGAAATATCACAATGCCGTTTAATACAGAAGGGATGTATCGCGCTTTTAAAAAATCTAGCGGAGAGACTGTGGTTTCTATTTATAAAGAGTCCTTTGATACTATTTAATAAAAATGAGCAGCAAAGGATGCTCATTTTTATTGAATTACTCAGGAACCAAAGATTTCTAGAGTAATTTGAATGATGTTAATTAAAACGGTACCGCTAACGATGTTAAATGGAATAGAACAATTGAGGGTTGCTGAGTTAAAATTGCTCAGAAGTAACTGGCAACGCCAAAGGACTTACCCTTACTTTTTTCTTCTTAATATTAAAACGATCACCACTAGCTAAAATGTGTGTTTTTAAATTAACTAATGACATAGAAGTACCTTCTTCTAAAAGAGCATGATTATTATGTCTTGCTCTTTTAGCATTAAAAAGGATAACCATTCCTGAGCCTAAAACTTCAAACTTTCCGTTTTTGATAATAACACCAGTGTCTTCAGCAAGTCCAACGCCAATTAACTTTGGAAACTTAGCTACTGCTTCAGCCATGCGGCCAAAACGTCCTCTACGAATAAAATGGCTGTCAATAATTAAATCTGGAATAAAGCTCATTCCTTTAGTCATTTTGACTGCACCTTTTATGAAAGATTCTTGGCTGCTGCCGCCAGCAATCATCTCACGACTCATGCACATTGCTCCAGCACTTGTTCCTGCGATTACAAACGTCTCTTTTTGATAACGATCGAGCATTATTTCGTGCAATTGTGTGCCGCCAATATTATGGGTAATATTAGATTGATTTCCGCCAGAGAACATAACGCAATTTGCAGTTCTCATACGATCGATAAAATCTTGTCTTTCAGAATCTTCGCGCTCACGAATATCCATAACAAATAGATTTGTGCATCCCAATTTGCCAAAAGCTTGCAAATAGTTTTCACCCACTTCTTCCGGAATACTAGAGGCGGTTGGTATTATTAAAATTTCAGCATTAACACCTCCCGATTCTCGTACTACACGAGATAAAATACCTTCTTCAATAAATTCTAGATGGTGTATCTCCGTTTCTTCAACTCCCTTGTCTTCATTTCCACCAATAGGTATTAAGATTCCTTTTGCGTTCATCGTATGCTTTTATTAATAGTTTGTAAAAATACAAGTTTTGCAAAGAGAAAATTGATATATTTAACCTTTGTTCAATTATTTAATAACGCTAAACGCAACCAAAATTTGTAATGCTTAAAAAAACGAGTTTTAGATCTGAGTTTATAAATTCAGTTTTAAATCTCAATATTAAATAGAATAATCTGTGCTCTATTTATCTTTCTAAGCAGATTAAAAAAGTGCTATAACTCATAAACCAATCCAATATGAAGATACGTGAAATAAACGCCATGCGAGGGCCAAATTACTGGTCTGTACGCCGCCATAAATTAATAGTTATGGTACTTGATTTAGAAGAGATGGAACAATTACCGTCAAATAAAATTGATGGTTTTCCGGAGCGACTAAAGGCTTTGTTTCCTTCCATGTATTCGCATCGTTGTTCTGAAGGTTGTGAAGGCGGATTTTTTATGCGTGTAGATGGAGGTACTTGGATGGGACATATTATTGAGCACATTGCTCTGGAAATTCAAACCTTAGCAGGTATGGATACGGGCTTTGGTCGTACTCGTGGGTATGGTGAAGAGGGCGTTTATAGTGTTGTGTTTTCATACATAGAGGAAGATGCGGGCAGATATGCGGCAGAAGCAGCCGTTAAAATTTGTGAAGCTTTAATTGCCGGCGAAACCTATGAACTGGAAGACGACATTCAAAAAATGCGCGAATTGCGAGAAGAACAACGCCTTGGTCCAAGTACGGGTTCTATTGTTGAAGAGGCTGTAAGTAGGGGTATTCCGTGGATTAGACTTAATAAATATTCATTATGTCAATTAGGGTATGGTGCAAATCAAAAACGAATACAAGCAACGGTAACGAGCGAAACTAGTAGTATTGGTGTGGAGTTGGCTTGCGATAAAGAAGACACCAAATATTTATTAGAACAGGCTGAAGTTGATGTGCCACGGGGCGATATTATTCGTCGTGAACGAAGCCTTGAAGCTGCCTGTAACTATGTAGGGTACCCCTTAGTTATAAAGCCAGTAGACGGCAATCATGGCCGGGGTATTACTGTTAACATTCAAAATTATAACGAAGCGCTAGAAGGTTTTAATCAAGCTAAAGAAAGCTCGAAGAGTGGTGCTATAATTGTTGAAAAATTTATAACAGGTGAGGATTATAGACTGTTAGTTATTAATAACCAACTAGTAGCTGCTGCTATACGCACTCCTGCTCATGTTATAGGTGATGGGAAATCAACCATTCAAGAGTTAATAGATGAAGTTAATAAGGATCCGCGTCGTGGTTTTGGTCACGAAAATGTACTCACTAAAATTACAGTAAACGATTTAACTAAAACCATTATAAGAGACGCAGGGTATACCTTAGATGCTATAATTTCTAAAGGCGAAAAACTTATTTTAAAGGATACAGCAAACTTGAGTACAGGCGGGACAGCTGAAGATATAACTGACATTGTGCATCCTGCAAATGTGAGTATGGTAGAGCGAATTTCAAAAATTATTGATTTGGATATTTGCGGGGTTGATATAATGACTACAGACATCACCAAACCGTTATCTGAAACCGGAGGTGCTGTCCTTGAAGTCAATGCTGGACCTGGTTTTAGAATGCATTTAGCCCCAACATCGGGATTACCTCGTAACGTTGCTGCCCCTGTAATTGATAAACTCTTTCCAAGAAAAGGAGATACAGGACGTATTCCTATAATTGCGATTACGGGTACTAATGGAAAAACCACAACCTCACGCCTAATTGCACATATTGCAAAAATGAATGGGTACAGAGTGGGGTATACCACCAGTGATGGCGTATATATTCAAAATAGACTGTTAATGAAAGGGGATTGTACCGGGCCTTCAAGTGCTGAGTTTGTTCTTAAAGATCCAACTGTAAATCTTGCTGTTTTAGAGTGTGCTCGTGGAGGTTTATTGCGGGCTGGGCTTGGATTTAAAAAGTGCGATATTGGTATTGTTACCAACGTGGCGGCAGATCATTTAGGTCTAAAAGGAATCCATACTGTTGAACAATTGGCAAAAGTTAAAGGTGTAATTCCTGAAACGGTTTTACCAGATGGATATACAATTTTAAATGCTGATGATGATTTGGTTTATGAAATGCGCCGCACCGTAGAGTGCAGTGTAGCCTTATTTTCTATGGATGAAAACAATCCAAGAATTAAAGCGTTGCAGCGTTTAAACGGTATTACAGCAGTCTATGAAAATGGCTATGTAACCATTTGTCGAGGCGAATGGAAAATGCGATTAATGAAAGCAGCACAAATTCCGTTGACCTATGGTGGGAAGGCTAAATTTATGATACAAAATGTGTTAGCAGCCATTTTAGCAGCAAATGTACAGGGAATTAGCAATGAAGATATTAAAGCAGGACTTGAAACCTTTATACCTTCGGCTGCTCAAACCCCAGGGAGACTAAATCTTTTCAAGTTTCAAAATTTTAGCATATTATTAGATTATGCCCATAATGCGGCAGGAATGAGAGCATTGAAAGGTTTTTCAGATAATTTAGAGGCAAGTTATAAAGTGTGTATCATTGCAGGGATTGGAGACCGCAGGGAAGAAGATAATAATATGATAGGGAGTATTGCTGCTGAAATGGCAGATGAAATTATTATTCGTCAAGACAAACGTTTACGCGGTAAAACCGAAGAAGAATTGATAAAAATGTTAAATGACGGAATTAAAAAGACAAACTCAACGATCAAAATAACAATTATTCCAAGTGAAAAAGAAGCCATCACGCATGCTGTAAATAATGCTAAAAAAGATTCGCTTATTATATTGTGTAGTGACGTAGTCCCAGACGCATTAGCATTGGTTCAAAAATTTAAGGCACAAGAAGATAGTGGGGAGAAGATTTTTGCGGAACAATAAATCAAAAAAGTAATCCATAGAAAAAGACCGTGACCCAGTTGATGCGGTCTTTTTTATTCTCAAGGATTTGGATGTCTTGAGAACTACTTTTATTTATCATTTAGATATTCGTAAAAATTTCCGTCTGCAGATGTAAGTACGTCACTTTCATCAAATACAAATGCGGCAGAAAATGTATTTTCTCCAGCAGTCGAACTTGAATTTCCTATTTGAAGCTCGCCATTGGTTCTTGATCGATTTCCTGTGGTGGTACATTGGTGCCAAATTCTCCACAAAGCAAGGCACTATCTTCGTCAGCAGCCGTATTGTTGATGAAAAGTTATTCTCTTCCAGAGCATCATTTCCAGCTCCAGAACCTAAAAAAGTAGTGCTGCTACCTGTACTAATAAAACCAGCGCTGTATCTCAAGGCGCTGTTGTCATTGCCGGCAACACTTGCGGTTAAAGATTCGAGTCCAGAAGTTGCATTAGGAGTTCCGGCGTTATTTGCCTATAAAGCGCGATACCCAAATCCAGCATTACTTGCTCCCGTAGTGCCAGTCATTGTTTGTAATCCCATAGCGTATTTTAAGTGCTGTCTACTTTCTTTAGAAAGCTTTTTTATAGCATTTGGTTTAGCTTATTAAATGTACCACACTAGTTTTTAATAGAAAAAGCTGCGGTTTTCCATTCATTATTTAGATTTTAAAAACACTGTGTTTTTGTGACTTTTGTTATGTTAAAAATAACCAATTATATAATTCACTTTTTTACTATCCTCTATTTATTTTGGTTTAATACGCTAAAAGTATATCCGCGGATTCCGCCTGAATTTTAGTTGTCTGGACAGCGTTTTTTTATAATATATATCCTGAAGAGTGATGAAATTAAAGAATTGTTCTTTAATTAAAAGAGTTGCTGATTACTTAAAATAACAACGGTACTGGTTATTCTGGAGGACTTAATGTAGGCTTACTTCAACAAAAAGTTAATGTTTTTTTTGACTAAATCAAATTTTGCATGAAAAAACCCCGATTCATTTTTTGAACCGGGGCAATACTATTTGTTATAGACTTAAGTAAAATTATTTTAATTTTTTCTTAACTGCTACCTCTTGGAAACATTCAATAATATCTCTTTCATAAATGTCGTTGTAGTTTTTAACCTGCATACCACAATCATATCCTTTGGCAACTTCTTTAGCGTCATCTTTGAAACGTTTTAAGCTATCTAATTCTCCAGTATACACTACGACGCCTTCTCGGATTAAGCGTATTCCAGCATTTTTGATAATCTTACCGGTTAATACCATGCAACCTGCAATAGTTCCAACTTTAGAAATTTTGAACGTCTCTCTAATCTCAGCAGTACCAGTGATTTCTTCCTTCATTTCTGGAGAAAGCATACCTTCCATAGCATCCTTCAAGTCATTGATGGCTGCATAAATAATACTGTAGGTACGGATGTCTATTTCTTCTTTATCTGCAATTTGGCGAGCATTCCCCATTGGGCGAACATTAAATCCAATAATAATTGCATCAGATGCTGAAGCTAATAATACGTCACTTTCTGTGATTGGTCCTACCGCTTTATGAATAATGTTTACTTGAATTTCTTCCGTAGAAAGTTTTTGGAAACTATCGGTTAATGCTTCTACTGAACCATCCACATCACCTTTTAAGATAATGTTTAATTCTTTAAAGTCTCCAAGTGCAATACGACGTCCAATTTCATCTAATGTGATATGGCGTTGTGTTCTAACAGACTGCTCTCTTTGTAATTGTGTACGTCGGCTTGCAATATCTTTTGCTTCACGTTCATCTTCAAAAACGTTAAACTTGTCACCTGCTTGTGGTGCTCCTGTCAAACCTAATATAGAAACTGGGGTAGAAGGTCCAGCTTCTTTCACTTTTTTACCACGCTCATCCTGCATTGCTTTTACCTTACCACTATGCTGTCCTGCGAGCACATAATCTCCCACTTTTAATGTTCCACCTTCCACTAAAATTGTAGAAACATATCCACGTCCTTTGTCTAAGAACGCTTCGACAACAGTTCCGTTTGCTAGTTTATTCGGATTGGCCTTAAGCTCTAACAATTCTGCTTCTAGTAATACTTTTTCTAATAACTCTTTAACTCCAGTTCCCATTTTTGCAGAAATATCGTGAGATTGGATTTTTCCACCCCAGTCTTCTACAAGTAAGTTCATTGCAGCTAACTTTTCTTTGATTTTTTCTGGATTAGCATCAGGCTTATCAATCTTATTAATTGCAAATATGATAGGCACTCCCGCAGCCTGTGCGTGAGAGATTGCCTCTTTAGTTTGTGGCATAATATCATCATCTGCCGCAACAACAATAATTGCTATATCTGTAACTTGAGCACCACGTGCACGCATCGCAGTAAATGCCTCGTGACCTGGAGTATCTAAGAATGCGATTTTTTGTCCGCCTTCTAGTTGAACGCCATAGGCACCAATGTGTTGCGTAATTCCACCGCTTTCACCAGCAATTACATTTTCTTCACGAATGTAATCCAATAATGATGTTTTTCCGTGATCTACGTGACCCATCACTGTTACGATTGGAGCACGGGCTACAAGATCTTCTGGAGCATCGTCATATTCTTGAATAGCTTCCTCTATATCTGCAGTAATAAACTCTACTTCATAACCAAATTCTTCAGCAACAATAGATATTGTTTCTGCATCTAAACGCTGGTTCATAGTTACCATCATTCCAAGCGACATACACGCTGAAATAATTTTTGTTACAGGAACATCCATCATTGTTGCAACCTCACTAGCGGTAACAAACTCTGTTACTTTTAGCAATTTACTCTCTAATTCTTGCTGCGCTAATTCTACTTCCGTTTTTTGACGGTGTGTATCACGTTTTTCTCTTCTATATTTTGCACCTTTTCCTTTAGAAGACTTTCCTTGAAGTTTTTCTAAAGTTTCGCGTACTTGTTTTTGTACGTCTGCCTCACTAGGCTCCTCTTTAGGTGTATTTGTTCTTACTACAGGTTTCCCTCTTCCTCTATCGTTACGGGTATTGGTATTGCTTCCTCGACTTGTATTTCCAGGAACATCCTTACTTATGCGACGACGACGACTTTTCTTTTCAGGCTTTTCTGTTTTTTTCTTTTCAGGTTTTTTAAATTGAGTAAGATCAATTTTTTGACCTGTAAAATTTGGTCCGTTTAGTTTCTTGTATTTAGTTTCAACCCTATCAGATCCTTCTCTTGCTTCCTCAGCTACAGGGGTAGAAGCTTCATTAGTAACATTTTTAGGCGTTTCTTTTTCAACTTTTTCTGCAACGGGTTCAACTACTTTAGGAATCTCTTTTTTAGGAGCTTCGTTCTTGGCAATTTTTTCGACCTTCTCAATTTTTTCAACCTTTACAACCTTTTCAACCTTTTTAGTGGTTTCCGTTTTTTCTGCTTTTTCTGCTTTTTTAACGGGTGCAACGATCTCTACTTCTTTAACAACAGGTATTTTAGCTTCCTCTTTAACAGTTACGGGAGCAGGAATTTCTTCGACTTTAGGAACAGATTCTTCTACTTTAGGTTTTACATTACCTTTAGCGTCAAGATCAATTTTGCCAACTTGCTTTGTGCCTTTTAGGGTTGCTTTAGCTTCAATTACTTTGGATCTAGCTTCAGCAGCTTCCGCCTTGCGCTGTTCCTCTTCCTCTCTTTCTTTAAAGAGTTCTTCTTTTTCTTTGCGCTTTTCTTCACCTACTTCTTTTGACTCTACCTTCTTTTCTTTGTCCTTAGCAAACTCCTCAGAAAGGCGTTCGTATTCGGTATTCGAAATTTTGGTCGTAGGGCGTGCCTCAATTTCCACACCGTTGGATTTTAAAAATTCCACGGCACGATCAAGTGAGATATTGAACTCCTTGAGTACTTTGTTAAGTCGTATCGATTTTACTTCAGCCATAAATATGCTTCTCTGTTCTTTTAACTATAATATAAGAGCAAGTTCAACTAAGCGATGATGCTTAATTATTCTTCAAACTCTTCCTTTAAAATACTAATTACTTCCTGAATGGTTTCTTCTTCTAAATCTGTCCTAGAAACCAAGTCTTTTAAATCATAGTCTAACACACTTTTTGCAGTGTCTAGTCCTATTTTTTTGAATTCGTCAATAATCCATCCTTCAATTTCATCACTAAATTCAGTTAACTCTACATCTTCTTCAGCACCTTCTCTTAACACGTCAATTTCGTATCCTGTTAATTGACCTGCGAGTCTGATATTGTGTCCTCCACGACCTATTGCTTTGCTTACTTCTTCAGGTCGTAAAATGACTTCAGCACGTTTTGTTTCTTCATTTAATTTAACTGAAGTTACCCGCGCCGGGCTCAATGCTCGTGTTATGAATAAATTGATGTTCGTTGTATAATTAATTACATCAATATTTTCATTTCCTAACTCGCGAACGATACCGTGGATACGAGATCCCTTCATACCTACACAAGCACCAACTGGGTCAATGCGATCGTCATAACTGTCTACGGCAACTTTTGCCTTCTCTCCAGGAATACGAACTACTTTTTTAACCGTAATTAGACCATCATAAACTTCTGGAATTTCTTGTTCAAAGAGCTTCTCTAAAAAGACTGGATTTGCACGAGACATTATGATTGAAGGCTTATTTCCTTTAAGCTCAACACTTTCAATAATTCCACGAACGTTATCGCCTTTTCTAAAGAAATCTGAAGGAATTTGTTTGTCTTTCGGCAATATAATTTCGTTTCCCTCGTCGTCTAACAAAATTACTGCACGGTGACGAATGTGGTGCACTTCCGCCGTATAAATTTCACCTTCTAAGTCTTTAAATTGCTTATAGATAATGGTGTTATCGTGCTCGTGTATTTTTGAAATTAGGTTTTGGCGCAATGCTAAAATACTACGTCTACCTAAGTCTATTAGTTTTACTTCTTCAGATACATCTTCACCAACTTCAAAATCGTCTTCAATTTTTCGGGCTTCAGTCAATGATATTTCCTCGTTAGGATCTTCTACTTCATCATCTGCAACTACCACACGGTTTCTCCAAATTTCTAAATCTCCTTTGTCTGGGTTTACAATAATATCAAAGTTGTCGTCGCTTCCGTATTTCTTTTTAAGGGCATTTCTAAAAACATCCTCAAGTATCGCCATTAACGTTACTCTATCAATTTGTTTATCGTCCTTAAATTCTGAAAATGAATCAATTAACGCTAAATTTTCCATATCATTTTAATTAAATGTTACCATAACTTTTGCTTTAATAATTTCTTTATAGGGCAGCACTACTTTTTTTTGGACAGTCACTTTACCTTTGCCTACTGGTTTTGGTTCTCTTGATTTCCACTCTAGCGTTACTGCTTCGTTGGTAGTTTGGGTTATTTTGCCTTCAATTGTTTCCCCTTTATCTGTGGTCACGTTCAAAGTTCTACCTACATTTTTTTTGAACTGTCGAGGAAGTGTTAATGGCTCAGAAACCCCTGCACTCATTACTTCGAGACTAAAATCTTCTTCCTCTCTATCTAGGTTGTGCTCAACAGCACGGCTCATTTTAATACAGTCTTCAACCGTAATACCATGATCTCCGTCTAATACCACTGCAATCTTATTGTCTGCTGAAATCACAAGATCTATTAAAAATAAATCAGGATGTTCTGTCAACGCATCATTCACAAGTTGTGTTACTTTTTCTCGCATTCCTTTATAGTTATGAAAAGAGGGGACGCTATGTCCCCTCTTTTCTTCGTCACAAATTCGCTGCAAATATACTATATTATTTGGTTTTAAAAAAAAGAAGTATAACTGTCTAAATTTTTGTAACTTGATTATTGATTAATTATTCGTCTACAAATCAATTTTTGATGAATTACAAATTATCTAATTGACAAACAATCTTATACTAAACAAAACTTATGAAACGTATTCTTGTACCCACAGATTTTTCGACACAAGCAGAAAATGCACTGAAAGTTGCTGCTGAAATTGCAACAAAACACGATTGTGAAATCTATTTATTACACTCTTTGGATATGCCATCGCAGATTAGAGGAGTACAAAATGCGAGCGCTATGACAGAGTCAATTTATTTTATAAAACTGGCTGAAAGAAATTTTGAGGAACTTCTTGAAAAAGAATATTTAGGGCCAATTGATGTTCATGAAGCCATAGGACATGCAGAGATATATAATGATATTAATGAGGCCGTTGATGCTAAGAAAATTGATCTTATTGTTATGGGATCACATGGCGCAAGTGGTTTTAAAGAATTATTTATAGGTAGTAATACTGAAAAAGTAGTAAGAACCGCAAAGGTACCGGTACTTGTCATCAAAAATGATCACAGCCAATTAGAAATAAATGATTTTGTGTTTGCAACCGATTTTAGCGAAGAAAGCCGATGGAGTTTGCGCGAGGCTCAAAAATTTGCTAAGGTAGTGGGCGCCAAAATGCATTTGCTATACGTAAATACTCCAGCAGGGTTTAAAACTACTGAGGATGCAAATGAACTTATGGAAAACTTTGTTCGAGGAATAGGTGCTGAAAATTCCACACTAAACATTCATAATGCTTTTAGTGTTGAAAAAGGAATTTTACATTTTGCAAAAATGAAAAATGCGCAATTGGTCGGTATGAGCACACACGGGAGAAAAGGACTCGCACATTTCTTTAATGGAAGTATTAGTGAAGATCTAGTTAATCATGCCAATATGCCAGTAATTACATTTAGGATGCAAAATTAGAAAACACTTATTATTAGTGTCCTCTAACTTCAGATATGTTTTTCTTTTAGTGTTCTTTATGGGATTATTCTACGGTACAATTACCAAACAGAATAGGAATGTGTTTTTAGAAGAATCAAAGGTTATAACGACTATGATTAAGACAGTAGTTCCTGAATCTAAAGTGATTAAAATTATTATTTCAAAAGGGGAGATCATTGGAAATTGCAATGGCGATTTAAAATAATTTTGCTAAAATTTGAAAGAATAGCTACCAAGAAAGAGATTACAAATAGTTCTTTTCAGGAGAACTAATCTCCTTGAATAAGTAAGTCTAAAGTTTATGGAAGTACTTTGGCTCCCTCATTTGTAGATGAATTTGATTAAGACCTTAATTGGTTATTAAAAAATTGAAGAACCTGCAATGCACTGCGTGTTGTTAATATTGACAAGAATAATGGATCTATATATACAAGGTTATTATTGGAGGATAGTATTGAGAAATTAGCTTGATAATAGTTAGCTATAGATTTTTCTTACCTTGATGGTTATTTCATTTTTATTGTGTTTAGATCTTTAAACTTTAGGTCGTAAATGTAAAATAATAAATGCAAGCAGATTCAATGAGGAGAGATGAAACTGTTTAAATATTGATAATTGGAGCGGGACCATCTTGAGCTGTTGCTTCGTCATACATTCACAATAAAGGCTTTAAGGTAAAAGTAATAGAAAAAAGTAGATTTCCAAGGTTTGTGGTGGGTGAAAATTTGTTGCTAGATACTGCATTTAAGGGCCTCAGTCTTTTTCATTCGTTGGGAAATGGTTTGGAAGAAAGCACAAAAAAACTCGTAAGCATTGAGCTTACGAGCTTATATTGTTGTCCTACTAGGACTCGAACCTAGAACGACGGTACCAAAAACCGATGTGTTACCATTACACCATAGGACAAAATTCGTATTATAATTAACGAAAATTTCTTAAACAATCATTTTTATCTAAGAGGATGCAAATTTAGTACAAATTGTAACCCCCACAAATTATTTTGTTTAAAAAATAGCATAAAATTTATTTTTCAGTAAAATATGTGACCATACCGCACGTTAGCTTCATTTAGACTTTACAGTACATTAAATATTAGTAAATTCGCCACTACAAAAAAAACACGCATCTATGGGGTCATTTTCCTTTACAAAATGGAATAAAATATTGGGCTGGTTTGTCTTCGCAATTGCATTGCTAACCTATTGGTTAACAGTAGAGCCTACCGCCAGCTTTTGGGATGCTGGAGAATATATAACCACTGCGAGTAATCTCGAAGTGGGTCATCCACCTGGAGCGCCATTGTACCAATTAATGGGGGCGTTTTTCTCGATTTTCGCAATGGATCCTACCAATATTGCCTTGACCATTAACTTAATGAGTGTATTTGCAAGTGCATTTACGGTACTCTTTATGTTTTGGTCGCTCACAATTTTATTAACCAATATTGTGAAAAAGAATGACGAACTCACTCAAAATAATCAAGTCGCTATTTTAGGAAGTGCGGCAGTTGCCTCATTAGCTTTTGGGTTTACAGATAGTTTTTGGTACAGTGCGGTAGAGGCAGAGGTATATGCTATGGCAGCCTTTATAATGAGTGTGCTGTTTTATAGTGCACTGCGTTGGGAACGAGAAATGAATACACCACGCGGTGATCGTTGGGTAATTATAATCGCATTTTTAGTAGGACTCTCTTTTGGAGTTCACTTTATGGGCTTATTGACTATTCCAGCTATCGGGTTTTTATATTTCTTTAAAAATTACAAAACAGTCACTATAAAAAACTTCATCATTGCAAATCTTGTAACCGTGGCAATTTTGTTATTTATTTTTAAGCTGCTGCTGCCAATGACATTGCGCTTTTTTAGTGCTTCGGAAATTTTCTTCGTGAATACGATGAGTCTTCCGTTTAACTCTGGAACAATCATCGCATTGTTCGTTTTTATTGGGGTATTCTACTTCGGTTTAAAGTATACCAGAAAGCAAAGCTATATTCAGTTTAATACCATTTTGCTTTGTATACTTTTTATATTTATAGGGTTTTCCAGTTGGTTTATGTTACCAGTTAGGGCAAATGCAGGTACGGTTATAAACGAAAATAACCCTAACAACGCACGTGAATTACTTGCCTATTATAATAGAGAACAATACCCAGAGACACATTTGTTTTACGGTCCACAGTTTAGTGAAGATTATTCAGGTCTCGATGAAAACAAGCCTTTTCTAGACGATAAACCAAAGTATGAAAAGGATCTAAAAACAAAAAAATACGTCATTGTAAATGATGTAAAAAATGCAAAACAAAATTTTGACGATGCCCATAAATCGTTACTTCCTAGAATGTGGAGTATTGAACACAGCGCTAATTATATTGAATTAACAGGGCCGCTTGAGTTTACAATTAGACCAGAATATAGTAGAGAAAAATTATTAATTGATGAGGTTAGTAAATTTAAGCAAGCCTATAATGAAGGACTTGTGGATAGTGAAGATTACCACAAATTTTTGAAACAATTTGGTGATTATTTGATTATCGAAAAACCATCATTTATTACCAATATGAAATTCATGTTTGAGTATCAGTTTGGATATATGTATTGGCGTTATTTTATGTGGAATTTTACAGGAAAACAAGATGATGTTCAAGGTAGGTATGACAACTTGCATGGTAACTGGATTAGTGGGATCCCCTTTGTAGATCAATTTTTAACGGGTCCACAGGAAAATTTACCCAGCGATGCGCTCCTTAACAAAGGAAGGAATACGTATTTTTTCCTTCCCTTATTAATAGGGATCTTAGGAGTGCTATTTCACGCAAAATATGATAAGAAAAGTTTTTGGGTGTTGTTGGTCTTTTTCCTTTTTACAGGATTGGCCTTAAAAGTATATTTAAATGAAAGACCCTTCGAGCCGCGGGAACGTGACTATGCATTGGTAGGTTCATTTTATGTTTTTGCCATGTGGATTGGTTATGGGGTCTACGCACTCTATGATATTGTTAAAGGATATATAAAACCCAGCCTGGCACTGCCAGTTGTATTGGCAATAACAACCTTAGCCGGTCCTGTTTTGCTAGCCTCACAAAACTGGGACGACCACGATAGATCAAACCGTTATACAGCGCAGTCTATGGCAAGAATGTACTTAGACAGTATTGAGAAAAATGGAATCATCTTTACCATTGGAGATAACGACACGTTCGCGCTCTGGTACTTGCAAAATATTGAAGGATATCGAAGAGATGTACGCGTCATTAATACAGCGCTTTTTGCGACAGACTGGTATATTGATGATATGAAAAAGAAAGCGTTTGAAAGCGATCCAATTCCGTCTCAATTATCACACGATAAGTATAAATATGGAACGAACGACTATGTGATCTACAATCCCACAAAAAAAGATACAGTAGATATCAAAACGTGGATGAATTGGATTGCAAATGATAGTGAAGTCACTAAGTTTACGATACCTAGAAGTGGGCAAACAGTAAATACATTTCCGTCAAAAACAGTTCGAATTACTGTGGATAAAGCTGCTGTTCTAGCAAATGGCGTTGTACAACAAAAAGACGCTGATAAAATTGTGCCGTATATTGATATGACGATAGGGGATGATATTATTTATAAAAATAGATTGTTGATGTTGGATATAATTGCTAATAATGATTGGAAACGTCCTATCTATTTTAGTGGTGGAAGTTTTGGTGATGATGATTATTTATGGATGAAAGATTATCTTCAGATGGATGGCGTTGTTTATAAATTGGTGCCTATTAAAACAAAACAAGACAAAGACAATCCATTTGATATGGGACGCGTAGATGCAGATTTGACCTATGATATTGTTCAAAAATGGGATTGGGGTAATAGTGGTGATCCGGACATCTACCACGATATCGAAACACGCCGCAATGGATTAACCTATCGCAGCAATTTAGCACGATTGGCTGAAGCCCTAATCAACGAAGATAAATTAGATAAAGCTGAAAACATCTTAGATTTAGCTATGGAGAAGATGCCAGTAGATAAATTTGAATTCTACTCACTTTTAGACTCTTATATTTTAGGGTATTATGAAATAAGTAAGCCTGAAAAAGGGAGAGAGATCTACGAGCAGTTGACTATTATTTATCAAGAGAAGTTGCTCTATTTTAGCAGTATGAAAACCAAAGATCAAATAGATTTAAGAAGAGAAATCTATACAGATATGGAGCGTTACCGAAACATTGTAAACATCATTGTAGAAAAAGACAGCAAGGAAATGGCTGAAAAAGAGGCGGCTACATTTAATGGATACATTAAGTTATTCCCTTATTTATATGCTCCTGATGAAGGTATTGATCTAAAAAATGAACCTGACCGTGAATTTGACATGGGCATCCCTTTAGATTCTACGTTATTGCAATTAATTCAAGAAGTTGCACCAGAAAGCGACGCAATAGAAGAGCCAAACCAGTAGCAAATTAGAAAACAGTGGTCATAGTCCCAAGCATCATTCAAAAAATATATGCAAAGCGACTGTGGTCCTTTCCTGAAACCGAAAATAAAGTATACCTTACTTTTGATGATGGTCCAATACCCGAAGTTACTCCTTGGGTGCTTTCGCATTTAAAGCGATACAAGGCAAAAGCAACTTTTTTCTGTATTGGGGAGAATATAAAAAAATATCCCGAAATCTATTCTCAGATTTTAAAAGAAGGCCACGCCGTAGGCAACCATACCTATAATCACCTCAATGGTTGGAAAACTTCAACTCAAGTATATATAGAAAATATAGAGAAATGTAATGCAGTATTCAGTCCCAATAGCCATCAGGATGAGAATTTAAAAGAGCAATCAACAATTAGCAATCAGCAATCTAAAATCAACAATATCTTCCGTCCGCCGTATGGTAAAATGACCTCTAAACAGGCTAGAATAGTTTTAGAAAAAGACTATAAAATAGTTATGTGGAGTATTTTAAGTAAAGATTACAAGACTACAATTTCTAAAGAAAAATGCCTTCTTAATGTATTAAATAATTTAAAACCTGGAAGTATTGTTGTTTTCCACGATAGCTTAAAAGCTGCAGAAAATTTAAAATTTGTGTTGCCGAAAATTTTGGAATATATCAAAATGAATAATTGGCAATGTGTTTCAATTCCAACAGGAATGAATGAGCACCTTATTTCGTAAAACATTGATTTTGGGATTTAATGTATCACCCCACATATTCTTTTACCAACCCAATAAGTGTATTAGCATCTTGCTCGCCACTTTGGCGCCATTTCATTTCACCACTCTTATAAATCATTAAAGTAGGAAGACCCTTTACTCTTAATGCTTCAGCGAGTTCTTCGTTTTTTTCAACATCAATTTTTATGACACGAGCTTTATCGCCTAATGCCGCAGCTACATCGCGTAAAACTGGGTGCATCATTTCGCTGGCTTCATCCTTTTCAGTATAAAAATCCAAAAGAACGGGGACGTTGGTTTCAATTAATTCTCCAAACTTTGACATAACACGTCTATTTAATTTGTGATATTCTAATACAAATATAACACTTTGAATGTAATATAGTGCATTAGCTAGAAACCACCTTTTTCTTTAGGGTTATAACAGTGATTTCTGGCCAGATTCCAATTCTTCCTGGGTAGCCTAAAAAGCCAAAACCACGATTTACATTTATATACCTTCCAAATTCTTCATAGACTCCAGCCCAATTTTCATAACGGTATTTTACAGGACTCCATTTAAACCATCCAGGGATTTCGATGCCAAACTGCATTCCGTGCGTATGGCCACTCAAGGTTAATTGAATATTCTTAGGATCTTCCTTCACTTGGCTTTGCCAATGCGAAGGATCGTGGCTCATTAATATTTTAAAGTCTTCTTTTGTAAGGTTTTCGCATGCCTTCTCTAAATCACCAGCTTTTTTAAAACCACCTGCACCCCAGTTTTCTACGCCAATTAATTTTATGGTTTGGCCATCTCTTTCAAATGTTCGATTTTCATTAAGGAGGAGTTGCCACCCCATTTGCTTTTGAGTGTTTTTCAATGTGTCTAGGTTGGCTTCTTTTTCGGCATTAGAATTCCAAGAAACATAATCTCCATAATCGTGATTTCCTAAGACTGAAAACACCCCGTCTTTCGCCCTAAAACTTCCAAAGACCTCTTTCCAATCGTTCATTTCTGAAGCCAGATTATTTACTAAATCACCTGTAAAAAGGATGAGGTCACTTTCTTGGTTGTTCACAAGATCTACCGCGTATTTTACTTTTTCGGCATTGTCAAAACTTCCGCTGTGTACATCGCTTATTTGTGTGAGTGTGTAGCCATCAAAAGCCTCGGGTAAATCTTCAAATTCGAGTATGTGTTTTAATACTTTGTAGTTGTATTTTCCTTTAATCATTCCGTAAAGCAAACCAGCAAATGGGACCGCAGCAACGCTCAAAGCGATTGTACTCACAAATTTTCTTCGTGAGGGCAGGTAAAAACCTTCGTCTCCGCCACCAATAGCTGAAAAAAGTCCAACAAATAAGCGCACGATATCCTCGCCAAACATAACAATTACAAGTATAAAAAGCTTGGGGACAAAAAGCATCAAAAAGGCCCCAAAATAATACATAGCAGTTGGAGAGGTCCTTGCTGTGCCGGTGTATAGTGTATAGATGACCAATCCCAAAATAAGGAGAGAGCTTAAGAAATAGAAACTATAAATTATCGGGTTTTTAGTGACAGTTCTAACTGCTTGAAAAGCATAGACGTCTACTAAAAGATAAATAACAATAGGAATGAGCCAACGCAACATAGATAGGATTTTTTATGGCTTAAAGATAATTCAATTCTAAAAGGTCGCCTTAGAAATTTAAAACCGAATTTTGATTTTGAATAAGTAATAATATTTTTCACCTACCCTCGAGGGCTTGTCCCGTTGTAGGACGGGAGGAGTTTGTTCGGAGTGTTTCCCATTGAATTTAGGCTAAATAAAGAGTATCTAAACTTTGGATTTGAAACCTTTTAGTATCTTTAAAAATCTGTTATTCAATCTAACCAATGCGAAACCTTTTTTTATTTGCAATAGCATCCATTTTGCTGCAATGCGACACACCTAATACAAAAGGTGCTGCGTTAAATAACAATACACCTTTAACGTCCTATGTAAACACATTTATAGGTACAGGAGGTCATGGGCATACCTATCCTGGTGCAACCTTGCCCTTTGGGATGGTACAATTAAGTCCTGATACGCGTTTAGATGGCTGGGATGGTTGTAGTGGCTATCATTATAGCGATACTGTTATATATGGTTTTTCTCATACCCATCTAAGTGGAACTGGCGTTAGCGACTACGGCGATATCCTGCTAATGCCCACCAATAAAATTATATTTAATAATGGAGCAGATGGAACCGAAGGTTATAGTTCTAAATTTTCTCATACTACTGAAAAAGCTTCCCCAGGATATTATAAAGTTCATTTAGACGACACTAATATTGATGTGGAATTAACAGTTACTGAAAGAGCTGGAATGCAGAAATACCAATTTCCTTCAGCTGAAAATCAAATTGCGATTATTGATTTACTGCATCGAGACAAAGTGTTGGATGCCAGCATAGAAATTATCTCAAACACCGAAATTCAAGGATATCGATTTAGTGAAGCGTGGGCTTCAGACCAACGGGTGTACTTCCATATTAAAACTTCTCATCCTTTTAACGATAGGTTACAGTCTCCTCCAGTTCAAGGAATGGCTGGTGGAAGAAAAGTGGCTTTGCAATTTATCAATCCTAACAACGAACCTGTTTATATTTCAGTAGGGATCTCTGCGGTAGATGAGGTCGGAGCAAAAAATAATCGCGAAATTGAGATTGGGGATAAGTCTTTTAATGCTTTGAGAAACCAAGCCACGTTGGCTTGGGAGCATCAATTAGGAAAAATTTTGGTAGAAGATTCTAATAAAGAAACTCTATACAATTTCTATACGTCATTATACCATACCATGATTGCTCCAAATCTATATCAAGATGTGGATGGGCGGTATCGAGGGATGGATTTAAAAATACATGAAGCGAAAGATTTTGACTACTACACGGTTTTTTCTCTTTGGGATACCTATCGTGCGGCACATCCTTTGTACACCATTATAGAGCAAGACCGCACCAATGATTTTATTAAAACTATGCTTGCAAAATATGAGGAAGGCGGTATCATTCCTATCTGGGATCTAAGTGGAAATTATACCGGTTGTATGATTGGATATCACGGAGTTTCTGTAATTGCAGACGCTTATTTAAAAGGGATCAGAGGCTATGATACTGAAAAAGCATTTCAAGCTATTAAGCATAGCGCAATGCAAGATAAACTAGGGTTGAAAGCATATAAGGAAACTGGTTTTATTCCGGTTGAAGAAGAAAGCGAAAGTGTTTCCAAAACATTAGAATATGCTTACGATGACTGGACGATAGCACAAATGGCAAAAGCAATGAATAAAACTGAAGACCATACATTATTTTCAGAGAGAGCTCAGTTTTACAAGAATCTTTTTAATCCTAAAACGGGCTTTATGCAGGGTAGATTTAACAACACTTGGTTCGGCCCTTTTGATCCGTACGAGGTGAACTTTAATTATACCGAGGCAAATGCTTGGCAATACAGTGTGTATGTTCCGCAGGATATTTCTGGCTTAATGAGGCTTATGGGAGGTAAAGAAAAATTGAAAAAACATTTAGACAATCTCTTTGCAGCGAAGCAAGAAACATCAGGTCGTAATCAAGCAGATATTACCGGTTTAATTGGTCAATATGCCCACGGTAATGAACCCAGCCATCATATGGCATATTTATATAACTTCATAAATGAACCCGCTAAAACACAAAAACTCATACGTCAAATACTAACTACGTTATATCAAAATAAACCAGACGGAATAAGTGGTAATGAGGACTGCGGGCAGATGAGCGCTTGGTATGTCTTTAGTTCTTTAGGGTTTTACCCTGTAACTCCAGGAAGCAATAATTATATCATTGGATCACCTTTGTTTGAAAAAGCCACGATTAATTTAGAAAGCGGTAAAAGTTTTACTGTGGAAGCAAAAAACGTTTCTGAAAAGAATTTTTATATCAAATCGGTTTCGTTAAACGGAAATAAATTAAATCGCACGTTTATTAAACACGACGAAATAATGAATGGCGGAACATTGCTTTTTGAAATGACTCATCAGCCTAGTAAATGGGGTACAAAAGATTCAGAAATTCCTGTGACCGAAATAACTGAAAATATGATATTGCTACCCCCATTTATTTCAAAAGGGGACATTGCATTCAAGGAAACGACTGAAATCAACGTAATGACTTCAGAAAAAGAGGCGGCAATTTTTGTGAGTTTAAACGATTCAGAATTTAAAAAATATGAAAGACCTTTTAAAATCTCCGAAGCAACAACGCTGAAAACCTATTCTCAACGCGGGGATCAAAAAAGTAAAGTGTTGACCACCCAATTTTATAAAACTGATAAAAACCTCAGTCTAACCCTAGAAACCAAATATGATAATGCCTACAGCGCTAGTGGTAAAAATGCACTAATAGACGGTATTCGTGGGAGTAAAGATTTTAGGACTGGTGCTTGGCAGGGCTATTGGGGCAAAGATGTAATTGCTACCATAGATAGGAGTAAACCAAGTCTTGTGAGAACTATCTCAGTTAATTTTCTAGAGGATCAAGGCAGTTGGATTTTTTTTCCTAAAAACGTAAAAGTCTATGTTGCGGGAGCAGATAAAAAATTTAGACTATCAAGAACACGAGAGATCGATGCAGGAATTAATAATGACGAACCAGGTCTAAAAACAATGTCTTTTGTAATCAATAAACGGAATATTCAATATATAAAAATAGTAGCTGAAACTTATGGAAAATTACCTCCTTGGCATTTAGGAGCACCTGATGGTGATGCGTGGATTTTTGTAGATGAAATTTCTATTGAATAATGAATCCCCCTATCTCCGAAGGGGTTTATTAAAATAAACCTTCGCTTTTAGAGCGTAAATTATAAACGAATGAAAAGAAGAATATTTATACAACGTGCAGCACTTGGTAGTGTTGGAGTTTCAGTTGGAGCAGCAATACTTGCTTGTGCGGAAACTAAGAAAGAGAATACAGCAGCTATTGTAGCTAAAGGAAATGGAAAAATTGCTTTACCTGTCGTCATAGCAACCTGGGATGTGAAAAGAGCTACTGAGAAAGCCTGGAAGTCGTTACAAGAAGGAAAATCTGCATTGGACGCTATTATTGATGGTTGCGGGGTAGAAGAAGCAAATGCTGAAGGACAATCTGTGGGAATAGGTGGATTGCCAGATCGGGAGGGTCGTGTTACGTTAGACGCTTGCGTGATGAACGAAAACGGTGACTATGGAGCAGTGGTTTGCATGGAGCATATTAAACATCCTATAGCAGTTGCAAAAAAGGTAATGGAAGAAACGCCACACGTGCTTTTAGCAGCCGTTGGAGCTGAAGAGTTTGCTGTTTCAAAAGGATTTAAGCGTGAAAATTTATTAACAGATGCGTCTAGAAAAGCTTGGGAGGAGTGGAAAAAAACTTCAAAATATAAACCCATCATCAATATAGAAAATCACGATACTATAGGAATGCTTGCCGTGGATAAAAATGGGAATATATCTGGTGGCTGCACAACGAGCGGTCTTGCTTATAAAATGTCAGGCCGGGTTGGAGATTCAGCTATTATTGGCGCAGGATTGTTTGTTGATAATGAAATAGGAGCTGCCACCGCTACTGGTTTAGGCGAAGAAGTATTAAAAACAGTGGGTAGTTTTTTAATTGTTGAACTAATGCGTCAAGGAAAAACACCTCAAGAAGCCTGCGAAGAAGCCGTAAAAAGAGTCATTAACAAATCACCGAATTTTGAAGATTTTCAAGTGGGTTATATTGCGGTAAATAAAAAAGGTGAAACAGGTGCTTACTCCATTCACGAAGGTTTTATGACGACCACTTACCAAGGGGGTCGAAATGAAGCGGTCCATCCAGATTTCTACAATAAAAAATAAAAGCAATACAATACAGTACTATGAATCAATCAAAAAAGAGTTACACTATCGCTTTTATTATTGTTACAACCTTATTTTTTCTTTGGGGTTTTATTACCGTATTGGTGGATAGTTTAATCCCAAGGTTAAAGGATGTATTTGAACTTTCAAATTTTCAGGCTGTATTAGTTCAGTTAGCTTTTTTTGGTGCCTTTTTTGTTTTTTCAGTTCCTGCGGGTTGGATATTGTCTAAAATTGGGTATCAAAAAGGCATCGTATTAGGCTTAGGTGTGATGGCTTTAGGTTGCGTTTTATTTTCTCCTGCCGCAAGCGAACGTGTTTTTGCTGTCTTTATACTAGGTTATTTTACTTTGGCTGCTGGTATTACAATTCTACAAGTAGCAGCAAATCCTTATGTTGCCGTTTTAGGAAGCGAAGAAGGTTCTTCAAGCCGTCTTAATCTTGCCCAAGCATTCAACTCTGTAGGTACAACTATAGCACCAATTGTTGGGGCGTCATTTTTATTAAGTGATACCATAATGTCTTCTGATGCTATTACAAAGTTATCAGAATCAGAACAAAAGGAATATTTCTTTGCGGAAGCTGCTGCCGTCTCTTCCCCGTTTTTAATACTGGCTGCTTGCATTGCATTTTTAGCGCTTATTTTCATTTTTATAAAACTTCCTAAAATTTTAAAAAAAAGCCCAAAGGATGGTTATTTACAATTGCTTAACAACAAGCTTGTAATGATGGGTGTAGTTGGTATATTTCTCTATGTAGGTGCTGAAGTTGCAATAGGAAGTTTTTTAGTGTTGTATTTTTTAGATATGAATTTGGCAACGCTGATTGTAGAAAATCAATTTATGAATACTATTTCAACTAATATGCTTGGTCGAAGCTTAATTGAGGTAGATGCAAAAGCAATTGTGGGGTCTTTTGTGTTTTTGTATTGGGGCGGAGCTATGGCTGGGAGATTTATAGGAGCCGTATTGACCAGAATTATTGAGCCAGGTAAAGTTCTAGCCATTTTTGCGTCACTTGCTATTCTTATGCTTGTAGTTTCTATGACTACTAATGGTCTTGTTGCAATGTGGACAATTTTAGCAGTAGGGTTGTTTAACTCCATTATGTTTCCTACGATATTTACGTTAACTATTGAGGGGCAAGGCGATTTGAAACCGCTGGTTTCTGGGATGTTATGTACGGCAATTGTGGGGGGAGCTATTATCCCGCTATTATACGGCGTGTTAATAGACAACGTAGGTTTTAAAACTGCGTTATTACTAGTTATTCTATGTTATGGGTACATTCTCTATTTTGGGCATATTAAATCTAAGAACGGAGCCTTTAGTAAATAAGGCGCCCCCCTGTTAGAGCATAATATTATATTTTGCTTATTAAATTTTTTATAGATTTGTTGGTATAAGTAGACCAGTGGTCAAGGATGTTGATAATTTTATTTGTATTTTTTTTATTCTTTATCTAAGTCTAAAAATGTGACCTGGAAAAACTTTAATAAAGGAGGTTAATCGTTACAAAGTCTTCTTTTTTTAATTAAAAAAAGAAGCTTAATAATTCTAGAAGTATAATTCTAAATCAGGAGGCCTAAAAATTTAAAAATTGGCTTTCAAAGTAGTGAAATAGAGGTGGTCTAAATGCATCATTTGCCAATAGGAAACTACAATTCTAAGTTTAAAATTTACTTTTTCTTTTCAAGAATAAAGGCGCCGCCAAACTCTTCTTGAATCTCCATAAGTGCACGATCTGCTTCCAGTCTTGTAGCAAAATTACCAGCCCATACTTTATAGTTAGGAGTTTCATATTCGATAGAAGCTGGCCAAGTACTATAAGCTGCCCTATAATTCCTTATAATGCTGTTTGCTTTGTTAAGTTCTCCATAATATAATTGAATGGTATACCCGTCACTCAATTTGTTTTCCTTCTCAAGGTCTTTTTTTAACATTAAGAATTCATTGATTTTTGAATCGGCACTAATAGTCACGGTTCCCGATTGTGCTTTTAGCGTTTGAGAGAAAGCCAATAGCAAAATACTGACTGTAAATAGGTTGAATATAAGTTTGTTTTCCATAATAAGAAGATGATTATGCAAATGTACAAGAGTTTAACTTTTTGAATACAAAATTATTATTTAGAATAATTATAAATTAGCTGTTAACGCTTTAATTAGAGAAAAAAAATGGACTTTATGTACTACTTTTGCAACCTTATTTAGGGCATCATTTAACCGAAAATTTTAGTTCAATTTACAACTAATTACATGCCAAATTTATAATGTATAGTATCTATTCAATATGCAAAAGGTAAATTTTAATAAACTGCGCTTCATTTTGTCTCTAGTATTGTTAGCGTTTTTGCTTACTTGCTCAACAACCATTTTTTCTCAAACTGAGACAGCAACTCCAGCGGCTATGGTTGAAGGTGGGGCTGACGCTGAAGCAGGAAAAGCGCTTTTCAAGGCTAATTGTGCAGCCTGTCATAAGTTAGATAAGAAAGCGACTGGGCCAATGTTAAGAAATGTGGCAGAGAAGTACGAAAAAGAATGGCTTTACAAATGGATAAAAAATAGCACAGCTTTAATTGCGAGTGGAGATTCACAAGCGAATGCAATCTACGAAGAGTATAACAAATCTGTAATGCAATCTTTCCCAGGTTTGAGTAATGGGGACATTGATAACATTTTAGCCTATACAAGTTTGCCAAAAGTGGTGGCAGCAGTTCCAGTTAGTGCGGTAGTAGCTGCTGGAGGCGGAGGAAGCGGTGGTGGTGTTTCAAATAATATTATTTTGGGCGCCCTAGGTTTAGTGTTTTTATTGTTAGTGACAATGCTATTGTTGGTAACAAAAACTTTAAAGCGAATTGCAACTGTAAACGGGGTTGTTTACGAAGAGAAAGAAAAAGGGACTCCAATCTGGAAGCGAATCGTAGAAAATCAATTCTTAATGTTGGTTTCTTCAGTCTTCCTTTTGTTAACAGCGGCTTATTTTATGTATGGTTTCTTTATGCAGGTAGGTTTAGATCAAGGCTATGCGCCTGTTCAACCAATCCATTATTCGCATAGAATCCACGCTGGAAGTAATGAAATAGATTGTAACTACTGTCATTCATCTGCTAGAAAGAGTAAGCATTCTGGTATTCCATCACTTAATGTATGTATGAATTGTCATAAAAATATTGGTGAGGTTTCTGAAGATGTGTATGCTGAAGGAATTGAAGAATATGGTATAGATTATAATAAAGAAATTCAAAAACTATACACGGCAGTGGGTTGGGATGAAGAAAATCAGAAATATACTGGCGAGGAAGAACCTGTGAAATGGGTTCGCATACATAATTTACCTGATTTTGCGTATTTTAATCACTCACAACACGTTACTGTTGCTGGTATTGATTGTCAAAAATGCCACGGTCCTGTAGAGGAAATGGAAATCATGTATCAATACTCTCCATTAACAATGGGGTGGTGTATTAACTGTCACCGAGAGACCAACATTAATGTTGAAGGAAACGAATATTATGAAAAAATTCACGAAGAGCTATCCAAGAAGTATGGAGTTGAGCAGTTAACAGCTGCGCAAATGGGTGGTTTAGAATGTGGTAAGTGTCACTATTAATAAGTGATTTTTAAAAATTAAGAAAACTAAAAGTTTATAAATGGCATCAAACAAGAAATACTGGAAAAGTGTTGAGGAGCTGAATGAAAACAGCACTATTGTTGAGACGCTACAACAAAATGAATTTGTAACTGCAATACCTACAGATGAGTTTTTAGGCGATAAAGAAACACTCGATGCAACATCAACGACGCGTCGTGATTTTTTAAAGTACGTTGGTTTCACAACGGCTGCAGCATCGTTCGCGGCTTGTGAGGGTCCAGTGATTAAATCTATTCCTTATGTTGTTGCTCCAGACGAAATTGTTCCTGGTGTGCCAAATATGTATGCGTCCACAATTGCAGATGGTTTTGATTTTGCAAACATATTGGTAAAAACAAGAGAAGGCCGTCCTATTAAGATAGAGCGGAATGACTTGTCTACCTCAGGCGGGGTTAATGCTCGTGTACACGCTTCTGTATTATCATTATACGATAATCGCAGATTAAAAGCGCCACTTGTAGGAGGTGAAGAAGTTTCTTGGGCCGATTTTGATCTAGCGGCAGCAGGAAAAATGAATGAGATGAAGGGCAAAGATGTCGTGTTGTTGACACAGACTTTTGCAAGCCCATCTACTTCAAGATTAATTAAAGAATTCACGACGAAGTTTTCAAATGTTCGTCACGTTATATATGACACTGTTTCCTCTTCGGAAGCGTTAGACGCTTTTCAGAGTATTTATGGAACAAGAGCAATGGCTGATTACGACTTTAGCAAAGCTGAAGTAATAGTGTCAGTAGGAGCAGATTTTTTAGGAGATTGGCAAGGGGGAGGATTTGATGCAGGATATTCAAAGAGTCGTATTCCTAAGAATGGTAAAATGTCACGCCATGTTCAGTTCGAGGCCAATATGACATTATCTGGGGCAAATGCTGATAAGCGTGTACCAGTAACTCCAAGTCAACAATTACAGGTGATAAAAGCATTAACTGGCGGAAGTGCGTCTGGTCTTCCTGAAAGGGTAGTGGCAGCTGTAAATTCTGCAAAAGCTCAGTTATTAGCGGCAGGAAATAAAGCGGTTCTTATCACAGGATTACCAAGTGCTGAAGCCCAGGCGATGGCATTGAGAGCAAATGCAGAGAGTGTTGTTATGGATGCTGAAAGGCCAAGATTGACACGCCAAGGTAATAGCGCTGAGGTTGCAAGTGTAATGCAAGGTGTCCTTAATGGAACCGTTAAAGGAATGATTACAGTGGGAGTAGATCCTGTGTATTCATTTCCAAACAGCGCGAAATTTGCAGACGCATATAGTAAATTAGAAATGAAATTAGCTTTTGCGTCTAAAAAAGATGCGACTGCTGAATTAGCAGATATGGTTGCTGCAACACCCCATTACTTAGAGTCATGGGGAGATGCACAAATAAAGAAAGGCGCTTTTAGTTTAATGCAGCCTACGATTCGTCCGTTGTTCTCAACGAGACAATTTCAAGATACATTGTTGCAATGGACTGGTAATTCAAAAAATTATTACGACTATATAAAAGATACTTGGACAGACGTTTTAGATGGGTCTTCTTGGAATAAAGTTTTACAAGCAGGGGTCTTATCCTCTAACGCACAGGTAGAAAGTGAAGCCAATTCAGTATCTGAAGAGTTTGTTTCAAAAACATCAAATGGTGCTTTGAGTACTTTACAAGATGGTGGTTTAGAATTGACACTCTACACAAAAACAGGTTTAGGTGATGGTCAGCAAGCAAACAATCCTTGGTTGCAGGAAATGCCAGATCCTATTACAAGAACTTCTTGGGATAATTATGTTACCGTTTCAAAAGCAGATGCAGAGGCAATGGGTCTTGAAAATGTGAACGTTGCAACTGGTGGTCTTAACGGAAGCCTCGTAAATGTTACAATGGGTGATGTGGTGATAGAAAATGTTCCTGTATTAATTCAGCCTGGTCAAGCTAAAGGATCTGTTGGATTAGCTTTGGGGTATGGTAAAACTGCTTCAATTCAAGAAGAAATGCAAACAGGTGTTAATGCCTATGCATTATATAAAGACTTTAGTGCTATTCAAAATGTTACTTTAGAGAAAGTAGAGGGAGAGCACGAATTTGCTTGTGTACAGTTACACAATACAATGATGGGTCGCGATATTATTCGCGAAACAAGTCTAGAGGTTTTTAATACAAAAACGGCACGTGATTGGAATCCAGTACCAATGGTTTCTAAAGATCATAAAGAAATTCCAGTAACATCTCCGGATGCAGATTTATGGACCTCTTTTGACCGTTCAATAGGACATCATTTTAATCTTTCGATAGATTTAAACGCGTGTACTGGATGTGGTGCTTGTGTTATTGCTTGTCACGCAGAAAACAACGTTCCTGTAGTAGGTAAGACTGAAATACGACGTAGCCGCGATATGCACTGGTTGCGTATAGATAGATATTATTCTTCTGATGAAACATTTATTGACGATAAAGACAAGAAAGAAGGTTTTTCAGGATTGTCTGGAGACAATGGATCGCTAGGAGGTTTTGGAGAGTTGGAAGATCCTAGTGTAAATCCACAAGTAGCATTTCAGCCAGTAATGTGTCAACATTGTAACCACGCACCTTGTGAGACTGTTTGCCCGGTTGCTGCAACAACACATAGTCGTCAAGGCCAAAATCATATGGCGTATAACCGTTGTGTGGGTACTAGATACTGTGCAAATAACTGTCCTTATAAAGTACGTCGTTTTAACTGGTTCTTGTATAATGAAAATGATGAGTTTGATTACCATATGAATAACGACGTAGGTCGTATGGTATTAAATCCTGATGTGAACGTTAGATCAAGAGGGGTAATGGAGAAGTGTTCTATGTGCATTCAGAAAACACAGTATTCAATACTTGAAGCAAAGAGAGATGGGCGTCCAGTAAAAGATTCAGAATTTCAAACAGCGTGTTCATCAGCTTGTGAGAGTGGAGCAATGGTATTTGGAGATATCAATGACCACGATAGTGAAGTATATAAAGAGAAGAAAGATGAGAGAATGTATCACTTATTAGCAGCCGTAGGTACAAAGCCTAATGTTTTCTATAAGACAAAAGTGAGAAACTCTAAAGAAGTATAATCAACTAAGAAATAGTATTAAATATGGCGTCGCATTACGAAGCACCTATTAGAAGACCCTTAGTTATAGGAGATAAAAACTACCACGATATTACTGTGGATGTTGCAGCTCCTGTTGAAGGAAAAGCCAACAAATCCTGGTGGATTGTGTTTACCATAGCCCTTGTGGCATTTGGTTGGGGACTAGGTTGTATTATTTACACTGTCTCTACCGGTATTGGAGTTTGGGGATTGAACAAGACCGTAGGTTGGGCTTGGGATATTACCAACTTTGTATGGTGGGTAGGTATTGGTCACGCAGGGACATTAATTTCTGCAGTATTATTACTGTTCCGTCAAAAATGGAGAATGGCCATTAACCGTTCTGCGGAGGCAATGACCATTTTTTCTGTAATACAAGCAGGATTGTTTCCTATAATACACATGGGTCGTCCTTGGTTGGCTTACTGGGTATTGCCTATTCCTAATCAGTTTGGTTCTTTGTGGGTAAACTTTAACTCCCCATTGCTTTGGGATGTATTTGCAATTTCGACATATCTTTCAGTTTCGTTGGTTTTTTGGTGGACAGGATTGTTGCCTGATTTTGCTATGATTCGCGATAGAGCAGTAACACCTTTCACAAAGAAGATTTACGGAATTCTATCTTTTGGATGGAGTGGTCGTGCAAAAGATTGGCAGCGTTTTGAAGAAGTTTCATTGGTTTTGGCAGGTTTAGCAACACCACTTGTTCTTTCAGTACACACAATCGTATCTTTTGATTTTGCTACTTCTGTAATACCTGGATGGCACACAACAATCTTCCCTCCATATTTTGTTGCGGGAGCAGTATTTTCTGGATTTGCAATGGTAAATACATTGCTAATTATAATGCGAAAAGTTTCAAATCTAGAAGATTATATCACAATACAGCACATTGAATTAATGAACATTGTAATTATGATTACAGGTTCTATTGTAGGTGTTGCATATATTACGGAGTTGTTTATTGCTTGGTACTCTGGGGTGGAGTACGAACAATACGCATTTTTGAATAGAGCAACAGGTCCTTACTGGTGGGCATATTGGGCAATGATGTCTTGTAACGTTATTTCTCCTCAATTTATGTGGTTTAAAAAATTACGTACGAGTATCATGTTTTCTTTCTTTATATCGATAGTAGTAAATATAGGGATGTGGTTTGAACGTTTTGTAATTATTGTAACATCATTGCATAGAGATTACCTTCCATCATCGTGGACGATGTTTTCTCCTACTTTTGTAGATATTGGAATTTTCATTGGAACCATTGGATTCTTTTTTGTATTATTTTTATTGTACGCTAGGACGTTCCCAGTAATTGCGCAAGCAGAGGTAAAGTCTATCTTAAAATCGAGTGGTTCGTTGTATAAGAAAATGAGAGCAGAACACGGTGATGGTGTAAACCATTACAGTACTGTAATAAGAACACCAATTACCAATACAACGGCAGATAAAGACAAGCTAGATGAAGCCGTTGAAAATGGATTTGATAAAGAAAAAATTATCGCATTATTGAACAAACTAGGTTCTTTTGACTCAGCAACACAAACAGAAGATGATCTTAAAAAGATTAGTGGGGTTGGTCCGGTAATGGAACAGAAATTACAGCAATTAGGAATCTTCACTTATGAACAAGTAAGTAGAATGACTAATGAAGATTACGATTTATTAGACGATATTATTGGCGAATTTCCAGGCAGAGCAAAACGCGATGATTGGGCTGGTCAAGCAACAAAACTTAAAAACAATTAGTATGGCTTCTAAAGTGATACATGCAATTTATACGGATGATGATATCCTGATGCAAGCTGTAAAGCAGGTACGTGGAGAGAAGTATCATATCGAAGAGGTTTACACGCCATTTCCGGTTCACGGCCTAGATAAGGTTATGGGACTCGAACCAACTAGAATTGCAATTTGCTCTTTTATGTACGGTCTGGTTGGATTAGGAGTGTCATTCGCAATGATGAATTTCATTATGATTGAAGACTGGCCTCAGGATATTGGAGGAAAACCAAGTTTTAGCTATCTGGAAAATATGCCTGCGTTTGTGCCAATTATGTTTGAATTGACGGTGTTTTTTGCCGCCCATTTAATGGTGATTACCTTTTACATGAGAAGTAAATTATGGCCATTTAAAAAAGCTGAAAATCCTGATGTAAGAACTACAGATGACCATTTCCTAATGGCGGTAGATGCGGGAAATCACGATATTGAAAAAGTTTCTAAATTCTTGTACGATACAGGTGCAACAGAATTGAGTATAGTAGAATCTGAAGACGATCATTAATATGAATAAAATACTGAAAATAAGTTTCGCGTTATTAGGGTTGATTACAGTAATTTCTTGTGCTGATAATACAAAGCCTAATTTTCAATATATGCCAAACATGTATGAACCAGTTGGCTATGAGACCTATGGAGAATACGAAGTCTTCCCTGGTGGTTTAGAAGCTATGTTGCCTGTTGAAGGTAGTATTCCAAGAGGATGGCAACCGTATGATTATCCAAATACGACAAAAGGGTTAAATGAAGCTAAAGCATCACTAAAGAGTCCTTTGGAAGTAACTGAAGAGAACCTTGCTGATGGAAAAGAGTTATATAATATTTATTGTTCTGTTTGTCACGGAGAGAAAGGAGATGGTAATGGAATTTTAATGCAACGAGAAAAGTTTTTAGGGATTCCGAGTTATGCTGATCCAGGAAGACTTATTACAGAGGGGGGTACCTATCACGTGCAAATGTATGGTCTTAATAGTATGGGATCTTATGCATCACAAACAAATGAAGAGGAGAGATGGCAAATTACTCAGCATGTTATGAACTTAAAAGCAACTCTTTTAGGAGAACCATTAAAGGAGCCTAAGATAGTCGTTGAAGAAAATGGGGCTTTTGAATTAGTAACAGGTTCAGATGAGAGTGCTGTTACTGTAGAGCTATAAGGAGATGCAATTGATCAAAATAATTAAGCAATAAGATAATGTCGAAAGATACGTACATATTACCCGGTAAATTAAAAATGTTCGCAATCATCTTTATGGTGGTTGGAGCACTAGGCATTGTTGCAGGATTCTTAACTGCACCAGCAAACACTGCTGAAGTTAAAGAAATGATGGCTCATAATGATGAAGGTAGCGCAAACGAGCATGATGCTGAAGAGCAACAAGCAACTGCAGCTCATGATACGGCGGAATTAGACTCCTACGGGACTAGTGGACATGAGGTAGATCACGAGCAAGAGCACTTAGAACATACATTGCACCAATTACAAAATAGACCCTGGTCCGCATTGTATATAGCGTGTTTCTTCTTCTTCATGATTGCGTTAGGTGTTTTAGCATTTTATGCGGTAAATGTTTCGGCACAAGCAGGTTGGTCGCCAGTGTTGTTTAGGGTTATGGAGGCTATTACAGCGTATTTAGTGCCTGGTGGAATTTTAATGTTTGTGTTATTAGGATTGTCGGGATTTCATATAAATCATTTATTTGTTTGGGCAGATCCGGAAGTAGTAGCGCATGATAAACTTCTTCAAGGTAAAGCAGGATGGTTGAATAGCTATTGGTTTCTAATAAGAGCAGCAATATTTATGGGTGGATGGATACTATATCGTACCTACGCAGTTAAGTTTTCTCGAGCGAGTGATAAGGTAGACGATAATAGATACTTTAAAAAGACCTTTAGAATTTCGGCGGGATTTTTAGTATTTTTTTTATACACTGAATCAATGATGACTTGGGACTGGTTAATGAGTTTTGATCCGCACTGGTTCTCTACTTTATATGGATGGTATGTTTTAGCAGGAATGATGGTTTGTGGAATCACAACAATTGCTATGGTGACTATTTTCTTGAAATCACAAGGTTATTTAGAATTTGTTAACGACAGTCATATTCATGATTTAGCTAAGTTTATGTTCGGATTTAGTATTTTCTGGACTTACTTATGGTTCTCCCAGTTCATGCTAATTTGGTATGCTAACATTCCGGAAGAGGTAACCTATTTTATCACTAGGATTGAAGATTTTAAATTACCATTCTTTGGAATGTTAGCAATGAACTTCTTGTTTCCAGTGTTGCTATTAATGAATAGCGATTTTAAGAGAGTAAATTGGTTTGTAGTCCTAACGGGAATTGTTGTACTTGTGGGACATTACGTGGATGTTTTTGTCCTTGTAATGCCCGCAACAGTTGGAACAAGTTGGTTTATAGGATTACCAGAAATAAGCTCATTAATGTTTTTCTTTGGATTATTTGTGTTCATAGTGTTTACTGCGTTGACAAAAGCTCCATTATTGATGAAAAACAACCCATTTATCAAAGAGAGTAAGAACTTTCATTATTAATTAATTATTACAAGAGAGAACGATGACCGCATTTTTAGTTGTATTAGTAATCATTCTTTTCGGAATTACCGTGCTTCAATTGGGTAAGATATTCAACATGTCTAAATCGACTGAACAGCTAGGTAATTCCTCAGAAGTTGCTTCAGAAAAAGACAATAATATCAATGGATGGTTGATGTTAGGGTTCGTGTTTTTTACATATATATTGTTAATTATTTGTTTTTACAAATGGTGGGATGTATTATTGCCTAAAGCTGCTTCCGAACACGGTGCTGGAATAGACAGTTTGATGTGGATTTCTATGTCATTAATTTTTGTTGTAGGATTCTTTACATTATGGCTGCTAAGTTACTTTTCGTTTAAATACAGAGGAAATACGGCGAAACGGGCATTGTTTTTTGCAGACAACGATAAACTAGAATTTATATGGACAATAATTCCAGTAATTGTTTTAGCAGGCTTGATTATTTATGGCCTTTTTACTTGGACCGATATTATGAATGTGGATAGTGAAGATGATCCTATGGTTGTAGAGCTGTATGCATATCAGTTTGATTGGAGGGCACGTTATAGCGGAGCTGATAATACCCTTGGAGAAGCTAATGTAAGACTTATTGAAGGAATAAATCAATTAGGAGTTGATACCTCAGATCCTAATGCACAAGATGATATTGTTGTGAATGAACTTCATTTGCCATTAGGAAGAAAAATTCTGTTCAAAATGCGTTCTCAGGACGTATTGCACTCGGCATATATGCCGCATTTTAGAGCACAAATGAACGTTGTTCCTGGTATGATTACCCAGTTTTCATTTACACCGTCCATTACTACAGAAGACATGCGATTGGATGAGGAAGTAGTAGCGAAAGTTAGAAAAATTAATAGTCTTAGAAGGGATAAAAGTAAAGATTTGGCCATCAAAGGAGAAGAAGCATTAGAGCCTTACGAGTTTGATTACCTATTGTTATGCAATAAAATTTGTGGTACTAACCACTATAATATGCAAATGAAAATTGTTGTTCAATCACAAGAGGATTATGATGCTTGGTTGGCTGAACAGCCGAACATTGCAACAACATTAAAGAAATAAAAAAAAAGCTATAAAGATATGTCATCACTCGCAAAAAACGCTCTAGTAGATCATCATGATGATCACGAGCATCATCATAAAGAAACATTCGTTACTAAGTATGTCTTTAGTACAGATCACAAAATGATTTCTAAACAATACCTTATAACAGGATTGTTTATGGGAATTATAGGAATTGCGATGTCTATTCTTATGAGAATTCAATTAGCTTGGCCAGAAGAACCGTTCCAGATTTTTGAATTACTTCTAGGGAAGTGGGCAGAAGGCGGTGTTATGGACCCTAGTGTTTATTTAGCATTAGTTACGATACACGGTACGATCATGGTGTTTTTTGTGCTGACTGCTGGATTGAGTGGAACATTTAGTAATTTATTGATTCCATTGCAGATTGGTGCTAGAGATATGGCCTCGGGTTTCCTAAATATGGTTTCTTACTGGTTATTCTTCTTATCAAGCTTTATAATGATAATGTCCCTTTTTGTAGAGGCTGGGCCAGCGTCATCAGGATGGACAATTTATCCCCCTTTAAGTGCACTCCCTCAGGCAATACCAGGTTCTGGAGCAGGAATGACCTTATGGTTGGTTTCAATGGGAATCTTTATTGCGTCATCATTACTTGGAGCACTTAATTATATCGTAACGGTAATCAACTTGCGAACTAAAGGAATGAAGATGACGAGACTTCCTTTAACAATTTGGGCATTTTTTGTAACAGCAATTATTGGAGTCGTATCGTTCCCGGTTTTATTATCGGCAGTGTTAATGCTCGTGATGGATAGAAGTTTTGGAACTTCATTTTTCTTATCAGATATTTATATTGCGGGAGAAGTTCTTCACAACCAAGGAGGATCTCCGGTACTGTTTGAGCACCTATTTTGGTTCTTAGGTCATCCAGAAGTATACATTGTTATACTTCCTGCGATGGGAATCGTTTCTGAAGTATTGGCAACCAACGCACGAAAACCTGTCTTTGGATATAGAGCGATGGTGGCTTCTATATTAGCGATTGCATTTCTTTCAACGATTGTGTGGGGTCACCATATGTTTATATCGGGGATGAATCCATTTCTAGGTTCTGTATTTACCTTTACAACATTATTAATTGCAATTCCTTCAGCAGTAAAATCTTTTAATTGGATTACGACACTCTGGAAGGGTAATTTGCAAATGAACGCAGCAATGCTCTTTTCCATTGGATTTGTTTCTACTTTCATCACAGGAGGTTTAACCGGTATCATTTTAGGAGACAGTGCATTAGATATTAACGTTCACGACACCTATTTTGTAGTCGCTCACTTCCACTTAGTAATGGGTATATCTGCATTGTATGGTTTGTTCGCTGGGGTATATCACTGGTTCCCGAAGATGTTTGAAGGTAAAATGCTGAACAAAAACTTAGGGTATGTACATTTTTGGATTACGGTCGTAGGATCTTATGGCGTTTTCTTCCCAATGCACTTTATAGGGATGGCAGGGTTGCCACGTAGATACTACACCAATACGGCGTTCCCATACTTTGATGATTTAGCAGACATCAATGTGGTAATTACGATATTTGCTATTATAACAGCCGGGGCACAACTTGTATTTTTGTACAACTTTATTCATTCTATGTTCTACGGAAAGCAAGGACCACAAAATCCTTGGAAATCGAATACGTTAGAATGGACCGCTGAAGTTAAGCATATCCACGGTAACTGGGATGGTCCAATTCCTGAAGTACACCGTTGGTCTTATGATTACAGTAAATTGAATGAGGATGGAACAGATTATGTTATTCCTGGTCAAGATTATACACCGCAACATATTCCAATTCAAGGGAACGAAGAAGAAATGAATCATTAAAATACCCACTCACATGGGTATCATAAAGAATACAATTGAAATAAAGCCCTCCACAATTAGGAAAGGGCTTTATTTTTTTGGTATATATCTTAATTTCTAAAATATACCCAGTATTGGGTATGTTGTATAGACTATTTCCTTCTTATTTTTACAATGTATTAATTATGAATTTTGAGGAGAATTCAGGTTATTAGATTAAAACGCCCTTAATTAAGGGCGTTTTTTGTTGAATTTCTGTTTTGAATGCAAAGTGCACCTACCGGTATGTACTAAACTTTCAAATCATTTTGTTTTCTACTAACTAAAAAGCGTACAGTGTCAGCCTTGTATAAGTTGTTCAGGGCTTTGGAAGGTTTATACGATTATATAAATTCTTAATTTTATTAGAGCCATGGTTATGCAGGTGTTTCTTTAGAGAAAATGATTGGGATTAAGGTTACTAATTATTATGAATTAAAAATGAGACTTAAATAATCGTTGATTGTCCCAAATGGATATTAGTAAAATTAATATTCGAATCATTTGGGTTGCTTATAAAATCATCAACAAAGTCACCAATATTAGTAGTTGTTATTGTCGTGTTCTCTGGATTTAAATCTTGGGTTGTAATGTTTAATTCAAGAGAACGCTCGACTCCTTCGCGTACTAATTGAGCTTCGTCAAATAGTTCAAAATGTTCTAAGAGCATTGCTGCGCTCAAAATAGAAGCTATTGGGTTTGCTATGCCTTTTCCTGTAGCTTGGGGATAAGAGCCATGAATTGGCTCGAACAAAGCATACCGGTCTCCAAATGAAGCAGAAGCGAGTAATCCAATAGAACCTCCTATTACACTTGCTTCGTCACTAATTACATCGCCAAATAGGTTTTCGGTTAATATGACATCAAACTGTTTTGGGTTTAAGATTATTTGCATTGCTGCATTATCTACAAACAAAAAGTCCAAGGTTACATCAGGATATTGAGTAGCTAATTCTGTGACTACCCTTCGCCATAAACGAGAAGTTTCTAGAACGTTTGCTTTATCAACTAAGGTTATTTTTTTATTTCTACTTTGTGCTGCTTTAAAGGCCAAATGTGCAATACGCTCAATTTCAAAACGGGAATATTCGCATAGGTCTGAAGCCGTGTTACCATCTTCACTTAAATGTTTTTTACCAAAATAAATGCCGCCAGTAAGCTCGCGATATATGCTAATATCTGTGCCTTCAATAATATGTTTTTTAAGTGGTGATTTGTCTAGTAGTGTATCGTAAGCCTTTACAGGTCGGACATTTGCAAATAGGTTTAATTCTTGGCGTAATTTTAATAAACCTTGTTCAGGTCTTATCTTTGCACTAGGGTCGTTGTCGTATTTTGGATGCCCAATAGCGCCAAATAAGATAGCGTCGCTAGATTTGCACAATTTTAATGTTTCATCTGGCAGTGGGTTGTTTTCGTTGTCAATAGCTACTGCGCCAACGGCAGCTTCTTTGAAAAAAAAGGTGTGATCAAATTCTAAAGCAATGGCTTTTAATACCTTTATGGCTTGAGAAGTAACTTCTGGGCCTATACCATCTCCTGGTAATACTGCTATATTTAATATCATAGTTTAATATGTTTTTTGAGCTTCAAAAGCTGCTATTTCTTCTTTTTTACTTAGTAAATAGTCAATATCATCATACCCCTGTATCATACAGGTTCTTTTGTAAGCATCAATCTGGAAGGACTGCTTATAAGATGAACCTTCCATTGCTATTGTTTGGTTTTCTAAATCAACGACTAGTTGTGTTTCAGGTTTATTGGTGATTTCAGATAATAAGATCTTTAAAAAACCTGCAGGAACTTGTACAGGTAACAGCGCATTATTTAATGCGTTTCCTTTAAAAATATCTGCGAAAAAGCTTGAAACAATTACTTTAAAACCAAAATCACTTAGGGCCCAGGCTGCATGTTCTCTACTAGAGCCACAACCAAAATTATTGCCAGCAACTAAAATGCTGCCAGCATATTTTGAGTTGTTTAAGCTAAAGTCTTCGGTTTTTGTATTGTCATCGTTAAAACGCCAGTCCCTAAAAACGTTTTCACCAAAGCCTTTTTTATCTGTCGCTTTTAAAAAACGTGCGGGTATAATTTGATCTGTATCTACATTTTCTATGTCTAGTGGAATTGCCCTAGAATTTAATGTTGTAAATTTTTCCATGTTAATTAAGATGTTTCGTAATGTCAATTATTTTACCTTCAACGGCCGTCGCTGCGGCAACTAAGGGACTTGCAAGAATTGTTCGAGAACCTTGTCCTTGTCTTCCTTCAAAATTTCGGTTAGAGGTAGATACACAATATTCGCCCTGCGGAATTTTGTCATCATTCATTGCTAAACATGCAGAACAACCAGGTTGTCTTAATTCAAAACCAGCTGCATTAAAAACTTCTTTTAAGCCTTCTTTTATAATTTGGGCCTCCACTTGTTTACTACCTGGAACTAACCAAGCAGTTACATTTGCTGCTTTTTGTTTCCCTTTTATAAAGTTTGCGGCTACTCTAAAATCTTCAATTCTAGAATTGGTGCAACTCCCTATAAAAACGAAGTTAATGGGTTTGTTTATCAAGCTTTCTCCAGCTTCAAAATTCATGTATTCTAAGGATTTTTTAAATGAAGCATTCGTTTCTAAAGGTATTTTCCCGGTAATTTTTATCCCCATTCCTGGATTCGTTCCATAGGTGATCATAGGGGCTATGTCTTCTGCGTCAAAAAAGTATTCTTTGTCAAAAGTAGCGCCTTCGTCTGTTGGGAGTGTTTTCCAATAAGCTACTTTTTTATTGAACCCTTCGTCTTTTGGAGCAAATTCTCTTCCCTTTACATAGTCAAAAGTAGTTTTGTCTGGAGCAATCATACCGCCTCGCGCGCCCATTTCGATACTCATATTACAAACCGTCATTCTTCCTTCCATACTCATGTCTTCAAATACATTTCCGGCATATTCGCAAAAATAGCCAGTTCCAGAATTGGTGCCTAATTTAGAAATAATGTATAGTATAACGTCTTTAGGTAAAACGCCTTTTTTCAAAGAGCCATTCACCGAGACTCTTAAGCTCTTTGGTTTAGACAATAACAAACATTGACTTGCAAAAACTTGTGCTACTTGACTCGTACCTATGCCAAATGCAATAGTACCAAATGCACCATGGGTTGAGGTGTGACTATCTCCACAAACCATCGTCATTCCTGGTTGGGTAATCCCTAATTCTGGTGCCATTACATGTACAATACCGTTGTATTTGTGGCCTAGTTCGTATAGGGTTATATTATTTTTTTTGCAATTTGAAGACAATTTGGCTAATTGATCTCTAGAAAGCAAGTCTGCAATGGGCAAATGTTGATTTTTTGTTGGTGTGTTATGATCTGCGGTTGCAATAATTTGATTGGGTCTAAAAACAGGTATTTTACGATCTTCTAATTCATTAAAAGCCTGTGGACTGGTTACTTCATGTATTAAATGCTGGTCGATATAAAGAACTTGTGGGCCATTTTCTATGGTGTCTACCACGTGCGAATCCCAAACTTTGTCGAATAGTGTTTTCTTCATCTAGGCAGAAATTATTTGTTGATACACATTACTAGTTTCAATGATTTGATGAATGTCTACATCATTAATTTCTTTCTTCTTATCGGCAAAAGTTAGAAAGCTAGCATAAATCTCATCTAATTGAAGTTTGGTTAATTCGTAACCTATGTTTTTTGATCGATATGCTAAGGCGGCCCTACCACTTCTCGCGGTTAATACAATTGCAGAGTCTGTTACACCAACATCTTTAGGATTGATGATTTCGTATGTTTCGCGATTTTTAATAACACCATCTTGGTGAATTCCAGCGCTATGTGCAAAGGCATTTGCGCCAACGATTGCCTTGTTTGGTTGTGTGTAAATACCCATGCTATCAGACACTAATTGACTCATTCCGTAAAGCATTTCAGTTTTAATATTAGTGTCTAGATTTAAGTAAGGATGTTGTTTTAAAATCATTACCACCTCTTCTAAAGCCGTGTTTCCAGCTCGTTCACCAATCCCGTTAATAGTGCATTCAATTTGTCTAGCTCCATTTATTACGCCCTCAATAGAGTTTGCAGTGGCCAACCCTAAATCATTATGGCAATGACAAGATAAAATTGCTTTTTCTATGCCTTTTACATTTTCTTTTAAATATTTAATTTTTGCGCCATATTCGCTTGGCAAACAATATCCGGTAGTATCTGGAATATTTAGAACGGTTGCCCCGGCTTTTATGGCAGCTTCGCAAACTCTAGCTAAATATTCATTTTCTGTCCTTCCCGCATCTTCCGCATAAAACTCAACATCTTCGACAAATGACTTCGCATATCTTACAGCGTTGTAAGCGCGTTCTATTATCGCGGCTCTGTTCGATTTAAATTTATGAATAATATGAGAGTCGGAGGTGCCGATTCCTGTGTGTATTCGAGGCTTTTTGGAATATTTTAATGCCTCTGCAGCAACTTTAATATCGTTCTCTACAGATCTGGTTAAACCACAAACGGTAGCGTTTTTTATTATTTTAGAAATTTCTTGGACAGACTTAAAGTCACCTGGGCTGGAGACGGGAAACCCTGCTTCGATAACATCCACTCCAAGATTATCCAGTTGTTCTGCGATAATAACCTTTTGCGCTGTGTTTAGTTTGCAGCCAGGAACTTGCTCACCATCGCGAAGTGTTGTATCAAAGATTTGAATATGGTTATTTGACATTTATAAATTTTTAGTTTAGTATTGTCTAGTAAAAATATACCTTGAATTTATCTTGATAGATGACTTCTCTTTGATTTTACGACGTTCAAAGTCAAATACATATTATAAATAACTATAAATAAGTAGTTTAGATCTATTTTAACGTGATGATGAAAGCCCAGAAAGATAATTTATTTTCCCTCGTAAAGTCCTTGACTAAATCTGAAAAGAGGCAGTTTAAGTTGTATGTTGGTAGACTCGGAGTTAATTCTGATTCTAAGTTCTTGAAGCTTTTTAACTTATTTGATAAGGCAAAAGAGTATAATGAAGCTTCTATTTTAAAAAGCGGTATTGTTAAAAAGCAGCAAATTGCGAATGTAAAAGCACATTTATACAGGCAAATATTAATAAGTTTAAAATTAAATCCTTCTCACCAAGACGTGCGATTGCAAATTAGGGAACAGTTAGATTTTGCTTCCATTTTGTACCATAAAGGATTGTATAAACAAAGTTTAAAAATACTAGATAAGGCAAAAGACTTAGCAATTGCCAATGAAGAAAAAAACATTGCCTTTGAGATTATTGAGTTTGAAAAAATTATTGAGGCACAGTACATAACAAGAAGCATAAGCACAAGAGCAGATGAGCTAGTAATCCAGGCAAAAGAGATAAGTGCTTTAAACGTTATTGCTAGTAAATTATCTAATTTGTCACTGCAACTCTATAGTATAATTTTAAAAACAGGATATGTTAAAAACGAAGAAGAAGGCCGTCTAGTAACCGAGTATTTTAACAAAAGACTACCAAAATTTGATATTAGAAAATTAGGTTTTAGAGAAAAACTATGGTTTTATCAAGCCCATTTATGGTATAGTTTTTTTCTACAAGACTTTTTAAATTGCTATAAGCATGCTTCAAAATGGGTGGACTTGTTTGATCAAAATCCAAACATGATATATTTAAATCCAGTGTTTTTCTTGAAAGGAAATAACTATTTGCTAGAGTCTATTTACTTTATTAGAAATAAACCAAAATTTATTTTAAAGCTAACTGAATTTCAAACAACTGTTAGCGATCCAAAATTTCCAAAAGGCGAAAATGTAGCAACCTTAGTGTTTCTCTACACAAATTTTCATAGTATAAACAAGTACTTTATCGATGGTAGTTTTACGGAAGGTTTAGCGCTCATTCCACAAATTGAAAAAGAGTTAATCCCGTTCTCTAATAAAATAGATGAGCACCATAAAATGGTGTTTTATTTCAAGTTTGCAAGCATGCATTTTGGAGCAGGAAATAATAAAGAATGTATTGCATATCTAGATAAAATTATTTCAAATAAAACACTTTCAATGCGAGAAGATTTGTTGTGTTTTTCGCGGGTATTAAATCTTATAGCGCATTATGAAGCTGGACTTGATTACCATATAGAGGCCCTGCTTCGCAGTACTTATAAATTTTTAATTAAAATGAATGATCTCCATGAGGTTCAACTGGAGATGATGAAATTTATACGGGGTTTACAGTATATATATCCTCACGAAATCAAGGATGCATTCAAGAAATTACTGTTGACACTCAAGTCTTTTGAAGACCATCCATACGAGCGTCGGGCATTTTTATATCTAGACATAATCTCATGGCTAGAAAGTAAAATTGACAAAAAACCTATCGCTCAAGTGATCAACGAGAAGTATTTAGAAAAATATACATAATTATAGAAATATGTAAAACGGCCGCTCCCTTTTTTTGATAAGTATACCACAAACAAGACTGCTGTCGCAAGAAATTTGTAGCGTACTATTTATTTATTAATAATGGCAAACTTTAAGTATTCCAGCGAGATAGATTGTTTTGAACAACAGACATTGTCTTTTTTTTAAACGAGGTTTATAAGCACGGTTTTTTATTTCTGAAATATTCAATTCATACTGCCGCTAGCATATAATGAATTATTCCCTTCGTATATTTGTAATATGAACGAACACCTAGATCCAACCGAAGAACATTTAACCCCGCAAGATGTAGAAGTTGAAAAGCAACTTAGGCCACTCTCTTTTGATGATTTTACAGGTCAGGATCAAGCCTTAGAAAATTTGCAAATTTTTGTTCAAGCGGCAAATCAGAGAGGTGAAGCCTTAGACCATACTTTATTTCACGGGCCTCCGGGTCTAGGAAAAACAACCCTAGCGCACATTCTTGCTAATGAGCTAAATGTTGGGATAAAAGTAACTTCGGGACCTGTACTAGATAAGCCCGGAGATCTTGCCGGATTACTTACCAATCTCGAAGAAAGGGATGTATTGTTCATAGATGAAATTCATAGACTCAGTCCTATTGTTGAAGAATACTTATACTCAGCAATGGAAGATTATAAAATAGATATTATGATTGAGTCTGGTCCAAATGCACGTACCGTTCAAATTCATTTATCGCCTTTTACATTGGTGGGAGCAACTACAAGATCCGGGCTATTAACGGCTCCTATGCGAGCTCGTTTTGGGATTGCATCAAGACTTCAATATTATACAACTGAGTTATTAACTACCATTGTTCAGCGAAGTTCGATTATTTTGGGAGTGCCAATTACTATGGAAGCTGCAATAGAAATTGCTGGACGAAGCAGAGGAACCCCCAGAATTGCCAATGCATTGTTGCGCAGAGTTCGTGATTTTGCGCAAATAAAAGGAGATGGAAATATAGATATTGAAATGGCTAAGTATTCACTCAAAGCATTAAATGTTGATGCACACGGTCTGGATGAAATGGATAATAAAATCCTCACCACAATTATCGATAAATTTAAAGGAGGTCCTGTAGGTATTTCGACTATTGCCACAGCAGTTTCTGAAAGTCCCGAAACTATTGAGGAGGTTTATGAGCCTTTTTTGATTCAGCAAGGTTTTATTATGAGAACTCCACGCGGAAGAGAAGTTACAGAGGCGGCATATAAACATTTAGGAAAAATTAAAAGTCCAACCCAAGGTGGATTATTTTAAATATGACAAAAAGCACATCAAAAATTCCGGAAGTTTCATTACTGAAATTTTTAAAACATTCAATTGATATATTAAAGAATCCACTACCTTTTCACAGCACAAATTTTGAAGAAAAAGGAGATACGTTTCGGTTAAATATCGGTTTTAAAGAATCTGTTGTTTTTAGTCGTGATGCTGGATTTCTTCAATATGCACTTCAAAAAAACCAACGCAACTATACAAAATCGCCCATCCAAACAGTGGATGTTGCAAAATATATAGGCAAAGGTCTCCTTACATCAGAGGGAGAATTATGGCAACGGCAGCGCAAGCTAATCCAGCCAGCGTTTCATAAAAAACAGTTGGCATTATTGATGAATAAAATTCAAGATGCTATTACTTCTGAAATATTAAAGATCAAAACTGGAGTGCCGTTTGATGTTTTTCCACTCTTTAATGATCTTGCTTTTCAGACGGTAGCCAAGGCACTTTTTAGCGGTGCCATTACAAATGAACAGGTAACCGAGCTGCAAGATATTACTGAAAATGGACAAAAAATGCTAGTTCGTGAATTACGACAGCCATACCTTAATTGGTATTTTAAATTGAGCGGGAAAATTGAAGCAGCAGTAGATAGGTCAAAAGAAGGTCGCGAAATTGTACGCGAGTTAATCAATGACCGTCGCAACAGTTCAATAAAAGAAGATGATTTGTTGGATATGTTACTGGATGCCAGATACGAAGATGGCGAGGCCATGGAAGATGAGCAATTAATAGACGAAATATTAATACTCTTTACTGCAGGCCACGAAACAACTTCGAACGCGCTATCTTTTACAACCCAGCTCATTGCCAAACATCCTAAAGTCCAAGAAAAAATTAGTGCTGAAATTAATACAGCAAAAGAACTGGCTAATGGCGATCAAATGACATTTTTAAAAGAAACGCCTTATACAAAAAATGTAATAGAAGAAGCCATGCGAATTTACCCGCCAGCTTACTTTATAGACCGAATAAATTTTCAGGATGATGAATTTAATGAAATGGTCATTCCAAAAGGTACCAACCTATTATTTTCGGTAATTGAAATTCAAAATGACGAACGGTTTTGGAAACAGCCTGATATGTTTGACCCAACGAGATTTTCAAGAATGCAAGCAAAGGATTATTCGGGTTATTATTTCCCCTTTGGCGCAGGACCAAGAATGTGTATTGGGAATAACTTCGCGATGTATGAAATGGTCTTGGCAATTGCAACCTTGCTTGAGAATTTCAATATAAAACAAAAAACAACGCCCATAGAAATTACACCATTAATAACGTTGAAACCTAAGAATGCTTTTTTGGAGTTTGAGAGAAAATAAGTTTGACTTGAACCGAATCGCGTTTTTAATTGCATATATAAACATCCACACCCAACCAATCCTTCAAAGGGGAGGAGTGAAATGTCTCCTTTAATGGAGAATTTAGGTGGATGTTCTCAAGAATTGAAAAACAAAACTAAAAATACCACCCTAATAAAAACTGAAGCTGCCCGCCTCGGCTTCCTGTCTTGTGGTATTAGCAAAGCAGGCTTTCTCGAAGAAGAAGCGCCAAGATTAGAAGCTTGGCTTAACAAAAATATGCACGGAGAAATGGCCTATATGGAAAACCATTTTGACAAACGCTTGGATCCAACCAAATTGGTTGAAGGCTCCAAAAGTGTGATTTCCCTATTGCTAAATTATTACCCTGAAGAACAACAACGAGAGGATAGTTTCAAAATTTCGAAATACGCCTTCGGGACAGATTATCATTTTGTAATCAAAGAAAAACTCAGAGGATTACTCCACTTTATTCAAGAAGAAATTGGCGATGTTCATGGCCGGGCGTTTGTGGATTCAGCTCCCGTTTTGGACAAAGCTTGGGCAGCAAAAAGTGGTTTAGGATGGATTGGGAAACACAGTAACCTATTGACCCAAAAGGTGGGGTCTTTTTATTTTATTGCAGAGCTCATTGTTGATTTAGATCTAGACTATGATCATCCTGTAACAGATCACTGTGGCAGCTGCACAGCCTGCATAGACGCTTGCCCTACTCAAGCCATCGTTAATCCTTACATAGTGGATGGTAGCAAATGTATAAGCTATGCTACGATAGAGTTAAAAAACAGCATCCCAGCCTCTTTTAGCAACCATATGGAAGACTGGATGTTTGGTTGTGACGTGTGTCAAGATGTTTGCCCTTGGAATCGTTTTAGCAAATCTCACAAAGAACCACTCTTTAATCCACATCCAGAATTACTTTCAAAATCTAAGAAGGAATGGGAAGAAATTACCAAAGAAGTCTTCAACGAAATTTTCAAGAAAAGCCCAGTAAAGCGAACCAAATATGAAGGGTTAAAGAGAAATATTGATTTTTTAAGTCGCGAAGAATAATTTTTAAATAACGTGTTAGTCTTTTAAAATTTAAAATCGTGACAAATCCCAAAGAGTAGCTGACGTAGTTACAATTATTTTCAACCTTTCATTAATAACAACTTCTTGTATTGGAGAGGATTACGCTACACTCATTGCGGAAATGATCGACCCGGTCGGTGTTAATGGGATAGGAGATTTTACGGAAACAACAGAGGGTAACGTATTTGTAGCAACAGATATTTCTGCACTTGATTCGTCTTCAGAAAATGAATTTACTGTTTTAGCTAACGATTCTGCTAATTACTCACTTGCCTTGTCAATTCGGCTTGATGTGGTAGAACGATCTTATCCATTTAGTGATTTGATATAATGTGTTTTTATTAATGAAACTTTAGGGACTAAGGTTGCAGGACACGAATCAGGAAAATTAAAAATAACTAGGAATGATCCTGCTGCAACTGTTTTAATAGGTAGTTTCCAATTAACGACAAAGCTAAGTACACCAATCGTGGCTGTTGTTATCATTACAAACGGTTCTTTTAATTTTAATTATTAGCCAAATATCTTTTCAGCTTGAAGGAAGGACCTCTTTTTATAAAGTAGGTGTTTTTTTATTTTTGCTTGTGAAAAATTTAAGAGGTACCCAACTTCAAAATTAAGTACCTTTGTTAGTAAAGTTTACTAATTATCCTCACCTATGAGCAAACAATCAAAACGTCGTGAAGCATTGCTATATCACGCAAAACCGAAACCTGGTAAAATCGAGGTTGTTCCTACAAAGAAATATGCAACACAACGGGATTTATCACTGGCATATTCTCCAGGAGTTGCAGAGCCTTGTTTAGAAATCGTAAAAAATATAGAGAACGTTTATAAATATACCTCAAAAGGAAACCTCGTCGCCGTAATAAGCAATGGTACGGCTGTTCTTGGACTAGGAAATATAGGGCCTGAAGCATCAAAGCCTGTGATGGAAGGTAAAGGACTCCTCTTTAAAATTTTTGCAGATATTGATGTTTTTGATATTGAAGTAGGAACTGAAGATGTAGACGCTTTTATTGAAACCGTTAAAAATATAGCGCCAACTTTTGGTGGAATTAATCTCGAAGACATCAAAGCACCCGAAGCTTTTGAGATTGAACGTCGCCTAAAAGAGGAGTTAAATATTCCTGTTATGCATGATGATCAGCACGGTACGGCGATTATTTCTGCTGCGGCATTATTGAATGCTTTGGAGATAACAAAAAAGAAAATAGACAAAGTAAAAATAGTTATTAGTGGTGCAGGAGCGGCTGCAGTTTCGTGCACCCGATTGTACAAAGCGTTTGGAGCAAAAGATGCCAATATTGTAATGTTAGATAGTAAAGGAGTCATTCGAAAAGACAGAGACAACCTTACTAAGGAGAAAGCTGAGTTTGCAACGGTAAGAAAAATAGACTCCTTAGAGGAAGCAATGAAAAATGCGGATGTATTTGTGGGACTTTCTATTGCAAATATCGTAACTCCAAAAATGTTGGAGTCTATGGCAAAACGTCCTATTGTTTTTGCGATGGCAAACCCAGATCCAGAAATTGAATATGAACTTGCCGTTAAGACCCGTGATGATATTATTATGGCAACCGGCCGCAGTGATCATCCTAACCAAGTAAACAATGTACTTGGATTCCCGTTTATATTCAGAGGAGCACTGGATGTTCGTTCTACAAAGATTAACGAAGCTATGAAGATGGCAGCGGTCAAAGCACTGGCAGATTTAGCTAAAGAGCCTGTGCCAGAGCAAGTAAATATTGCTTATGGCGAAACAAAATTAGTTTTTGGCACTGATTACATCATCCCTAAACCATTTGATCCGAGACTTATTTCTACCGTGCCACCTGCAGTTGCAAAAGCAGCTATGGATAGTGGAGTTGCAACAGAACCTATTCAAGACTGGCAAAAATATATTGAAGAGCTTAACGAGCGTATGGGTAGTGATAATAAAATAATCCGCTTGCTTACAAGCCGTGCAAAGCGAAACCCAAAGAGAATCGTCTTTGCTGAGGCAGATCATCTGAATGTTTTAAAAGCTGCTCAAATTGTACATGAAGAAGGTATTGGGACTCCAATTTTGTTAGGAAGAAAAGAGGTTATCGAAGAATTGATGCAGCAAATAGAGTTTGATGAGGAATTAGAAATTATAGATCCAAAGAGCGACGACCAGGCACCTACGTTAAGAAAATATGCACAAAAACATTTTGAAAACAGGAAACGCAGTGGTGTGACACTTTTTGATGCAGAAAAATTAATGAGGGAGCGTAATTATTTTGCTTCAATGATGGTGAATGAAGGAGATGCAGATGCAATGATTTCTGGATATTCACGAGCATATCCTAGTGTAGTAAGGCCAGTTCTAGAGACGATTGGGAGATTTGACGGGGTTAATAAAGTAGCAACAACAAACTTAATGCTCACTAAAAGAGGGCCTTTATTTATTAGTGATACCTCCATTAACATAGATCCTACTGCAAAAGAACTTGCTAAGATTGCGCAAATGACCAACTATACTATGAAAATGTTTGGTTTAACACCTGTAATTGCCATGATTAGTTATGCCAATTTTGGTTCTTCCAAAGATCCTCACGCAACAAAAGTAAGAGAGGCGGTGGCGTATCTTCATAGAACAAATCCAGATATGCATATTGACGGCGAATTACAAACAGATTTTGCGCTTAATGCTGAAATGCTTCAAAGTAAATTTCCATTTTCTAAGCTTGCGGGAAAAAAGGTAAATGCCTTAATTTTCCCTAATTTGGATTCAGCAAACAGCACCTATAAATTATTGAAAGAATTAAACGAAACAGAATCTATTGGTCCAATAATGTTAGGGATGCGCAAAGCTGTCCATATTATGCAGTTGGGAGCAAGTGTTGAAGAAATAGTGAATATGGCCGCCGTCGCTGTTGTAGATGCGCAACAAAAGGAAAAACGAGAGAAGTAGTAGGCAGTGGTGTTTATAATGTGCGGTTGATCTAAAAAATTTTAACAATTTTTTAGATCAACCGTTAATAGCCTTTTACCCTAGCAGCAGGATATTTATAATGATTTAGAAGATGTTTACCCGCGTTTAGGGAAAGTTGGATTTCGAGAAAATTTGAATGAAAAGACCAAATTTTAAACCGAAATTCAGAAGGTGTGTTTTCCCATACAATAAAATCTTTTAATAGGTGATACGGGCAATCTGGTCCATAACTTTCTTCACCAAAAACTATTACATAAATTTTATCCTTCAACATTTTTTTCGGTAATGCTCCGAGTAATAGTTCTTTTCAGCATTGTCAATAGGACGCCATTTTTTCAAGCCAAATTTTTTAACTGCAAAAAACAGCTGTCAAGCATAATATTTCGTAATTCTCAATCCATAATTACGTATTAATTTTCCGTGGTGTAGCCCAATTAATTATATTATATTTGGCGTCGTTAACATTTATTTAAGGAATGATCACTCACTTGCAAGGTAGACTTGTTGAAAAGACCCCCACAGATGTAGTAATAGACTGCAATGGGGTAGGTTATTTTGTGAATATTTCCCTGCATACATTTTCACAACTTCCATCAGGTGAAAATGTAAAATTGTTTACCCATCTACAAGTTCGTGAAGATGCTCACATCCTTTATGGATTTAGCGGTGTTGCAGAACGTGAAATTTTTAGACTGCTTATTTCAGTTTCGGGGATTGGTGCAAGTATTGCGAGGACGATGTTGTCTTCCTTGAGCCCTCAACAAATCACCGAAGCCATTGCTGGAAGTGATGTGGCTACCATTCAATCTGTAAAAGGAATAGGGGCAAAGACGGCACAAAGAGTATTACTAGATTTAAAAGACAAAATAATTAAAGTATACGGCTTGGAGTCTATTTCTGAACTTTCAAGCAATACGAATAAAAATGAAGCGTTATCTGCTTTAGAGACCTTAGGTTTTACACGTAAACAGGCTGAAAAAGTTTGTGATACTATCGTGAAGCAAAACCCAGAAGCGTCTGTCGAAGAGATTATAAAGGAAGCTTTAAAAAAATTATAAGTATTGAGCGAAAAGATTTACGTTGGTAAGCAAAGCTTATTTAGGCATTTATTGGTTTTAAGTTTAATTTGTGGTGGAATTACATCTGTATTCGCACAGGATTCGACAGCAACAGGTTCTTCTATGGGTCGCATGGAGTTGCCACAATCTTCTAGTATAGAAGATTTATATACCTATGATCCAATTACAGATCGCTACATCTATAGTAAAATGTTAGGTGATTTTAATATTGGAGTTCCTGTAATACTGACTCCAGAAGAGTATCGTGATTTAGTTTTAAGAGAACAAATGCGCGACTACTTTAAAGAAAAAATTGATGCTGCAGATGGTCGTAAGGAAGGTAGCGAAGAAGCACAAAAAAATCTACTACCTAAGTTTTATGTAAATTCAAGTTTCTTTGAATCGGTTTTTGGCGGTAATACTATTGAAGTTATTCCTCAAGGTACTGTAGAAATAGATTTAGGGTTATTATTTACAAAACAAGATAATCCAGCATTCTCTCCAAGAAACCGAAGTAATTTTTCATTTGATTTTGATCAACGTATTAGTTTAAGTTTATTGGGTAATGTAGGAGAGCGCTTGCAAGTTAATGCCAATTATGACACGCAATCTACTTTTGATTTTCAGAATCAGATTAAGTTAGAGTATACGCCTACTGAGGATGATATCATTCGCAAGATTGAAGTGGGTAATGTGAGTCTGCCATTGAATAGTGCACTTATTCCTGGAGCTCAAAGCCTTTTTGGGGTAAAGACGGAACTTCAATTCGGTAAAACAACTATAACAGGAGTGTTTTCTGAACAACAATCAGAAACTAGAAGTGTCACCGCAGAAGGTGGAGCTACTGTTACTGACTTTGAAATTTTTGCTCTAGATTATGATGAAAACAGGCATTATTTCTTATCTCACTATTTTAGAGACAACTATAACAGAGTTTTAGGTCAATATCCTTTTATAAATTCCAATGTGCAGATTACTCGCATGGAAGCCTGGATTACAAATAGAGGTAATCAAACACAAGATGTTCGTAACATTGTTGCGATACAGGATATTGGAGAATCTGATCCAACAAATATAGGTTTAAATCCACCTCCTGGAGGATTCATCAATAAAACACGAAACTCTTTCCCAGATAACTCAAACAATGACTTTAATCCATTTGGGATTGATGAAGGGGGTGTACAGAGTATTTTGAATGCACAAATTAGAGATATTGCCACAGTGCAAACAGGGTTTGGAGGTGTTCGGGTGCAGGATGGTACAGACTATGTTGCGCTAGAGAATGCAAGAAGACTTCAGCCAAATGAATATGCACTTAATTCTCAGTTAGGATATATTTCATTAAATCAACGATTAAATAATGATGAAGTGTTAGGTGTTGCCTTTCAGTTTACGGTAAATGGTCGTGTTTTTCAAGTAGGAGAGTTTTCTACAGATGGTGTAGATGCTGCTGGTGGTGAAATCCCAGTTGGCACACCTGGTAATCCAAGTGATACTCCCATCGAGGGAATTCCACAAAATCTGGTAGTAAAACTTTTAAAGAGTAATATCACAAACGTTACTGAACCTGTTTGGGATCTGATGATGAAAAACATCTATAGTTTAGGTGCTTTCCAATTAGAACAACAAGACTTTAGAATGAATATTTTGTATCGTGATCCTTCTCCTTTAAACTATATTTTACCAAGTGAAGGCACAATGACTAATCCTCCTTTGGCATTACCTGAAGATATTGAGAATACAATTTTACTAAAAGTATTTAATCTAGATAGGCTAAATTACAATGGAGATCCACAACAAGGAGGAGACGGTTTTTTCGATTTTTTACCAGGTATTACCGTAGATCAACAAAATGGGCGAATCATATTTACAAGTGTAGAACCATTTGGAGAATATCTCTTTAATGAATTAGATAATACAGCAGGAGGAATCTATGGTGCGGAGTCAACCTATAATGCCAACCAAGCAAAATATGTATTTGATAGACTTTATAGTGGTACAAAAATTCAGGCTGAACAAGAACAAAGTGATAAGAATAAATTTCAGTTAAACGGTAGTTATAAAGCTGCTGGAGGGGATGGTATACCCATTGGAGCATTTAATATTCCTCAAGGATCTGTAGTAGTCACTGCTGGAGGTAGAACATTGTCTGAAGGTGTTGATTATACGGTTAATTATCAGTTAGGGCGTGTTCAGATTTTAGATCCTGCACTGCTTGCCTCTAATACTCCAATTAATATTTCAGTTGAAAATAACACCTTATTTGGACAGCAAACAAAGCGTTTTACCGGACTGAATGTAGAGCATAGATTTGATGAAAATTTTATCATTGGTGCAACCTATTTAAAACTTAATGAACGTCCACTAACTCAAAAATCTACTTACGGGGTTGAACCAATTAACAATCAGATTTTTGGTGTGAATGCCAATTTTTCAACAGAGGTACCCTTCTTTACTAGATTGGTAAATAAACTACCAAACATTGATACCGATGTGGAGTCAACACTTTCAGTACGTGGAGAATTTGCATATTTATTGCCAAGTGCCCCTGAGATTTCAGATTTTGGCGGAAGAACAACAGTCTATGTAGATGATTTTGAGCAATCTCAAACGGAATTTGATATTAGTTCTCCAATTTCTTGGAATTTAGCCGCAGCGCCTATTGGTTTTGGTGGTGAAATTGGAAATAGTCAACTAGAATCCAACTACCGTCGTGCGCGTTTAAACTGGTATACCATTGATCCTATTTTCTATAGTGGCCAGCGGCCAGATGGTATTACGGAGCAAGATTTATCCAATCCATTTACACGTCGTATTTTTTTAGATGAAATTTTCCCAGAACAAGACATTATCCAAGGACAAACACAAGCGATATTTTCTTTAGATCTTTCTTTTTATCCAGCAGAGCGTGGTGAATATAACTTTAATCCATCAGCAAATGGAGGGAATGAATTACCAAATCCTGAACAAAGTTTCGGTGGTATTTCTCGACAATTAACGACTACAGACTTTGAAAGAAGCAATGTGGAGTACATTCAATTTTGGATAATGGATCCATTTATCTATCCTGAATCTGATGGCAATAACGGAGGGGTTTTAAGTTTTAACTTAGGTAATATTTCTGAAGATATTCTTAAAGATGGTCGCAAACAATATGAAAACGGATTGCCAAATGAGGGTGGTACAGATGGAACCACGCCAACGGCATGGGGTAGAGTGCCAACCAATCAATCTTTGATTTATACCTTTGATACAGAAGGTCAAGAACGAACCAATCAAGATATTGGGTATGACGGTTTAAACAACCTAGAAGAAGGAGCCCTGTTCCCTAATTTTGCAGGACTTCCTGATCCAGCAAATGATAACTATCAATTTTTTTTACAAGGAACGGGTGATATCAGAAACCGATATAAGTTGTATAATGGTACAGAAGGGAATTCTCCTGTAGATGTTACAAATGATGATCGTGGTTCCACAACAGTGCCAGATGTAGAGGATATTAACCGAGATAACTCTATGAATACCGTAGATAGTTATTATGAATATAATATCCCGATACGGCGAGATATGTTATTACCTGGTCCTGATAATTTTATTACAGATGTAAGAGAACAGCAAGTTACCACACCAGATAACAGTACAATACCAGTGCGATGGGTACAATTTAAGGTCCCTGTGAGTGATTTTGATGAAGCTGTAAATGGTATTTCAGATTTTAGGTCCGTCCGTTTTATGCGTATGTACATGTCTGGATTTAACCAGCCCACTACGCTTCGTTTAGGTACATTAGAGTTGGTACGGGGAGATTACCGTCGTTACTTACAAACACTTGATAATGTGGATCTAGAAGATCCTGAACTTGATGACACTAATTTTGAAGTAGAGGCTGTTAATATTATTGATAACGCCACTAGACAACCGATACCTTATGTACTTCCCCCAGGTGTGGTGCAAGAGCAGCTTAACAATAATAACAATATCATACGGCAAGATGAGCAGTCGCTTGCACTGCGTGTTTGTGGTTTAGAGCCTAACGATGGGAGAGGGGTGTATAAAAACTTTAATATAGACATGCGCCAGTATAAGAACCTTGAAATGTTCCTTCATGCTGAGGCGCTCGAAAATGAATTACAGTTATCAGATGGCGATATGTCCGCGTTTATTCGCTTGGGGAATGATTTAACTGAGAGTTACTACGAAATACAAATACCTCTTACGGTTACACCTTTTAATTCAACAAGCCCTGATCAAATTTGGCCAGTTGAAAATAGATTTGAGTTGTCCTTAGATTTACTTCAGCAATTAAAATCATTACAACGTGGTAGTGGTGAAGGACTGGCAGACGCAGACGCTGCGGGCGTGATATATGCAAACGATGGAGCTCTAGATGGCGCTAAGGAAGGTTATAAATATGGGATCAAAGGAAATCCTAGTTTTGGTGATGTTCGTATTGCTATGATTGGAGTTAGAAATAACACGAATACAGATATTTGTGGGGAAGTTTGGTTTAATGAACTACGCTTATCTGAATTAAAGAATGAAGGTGGTTGGGCAGCCGTAGCATCGTTGGACGCTAATTTTGCAGATTTTGCAAATGTGAGTGCAACAGGTAGAAGAAGTACCATAGGTTTTGGGGCTATTGAACAAGGTCCTAATGAAAGAAGTCGTGAAGATGTTCAAGAATACGACATTGTTACTAATTTTAATTTAGGGCAAATGTTACCTAAAAGTTGGGGAGTTCAATTGCCTTTTAATTATGGGATTGGCGAACGATTAATTACCCCGCAATTTGATCCAGAATTTCAAGATGTAGAGCTAGAAACACGATTGGATAACGCCGCCACGTCTGAAGAAAGAGATCGCATTAGAGAACAATCTATAGACTATACAAAACGTCAAAGCATCAATTTAATTGGAGTTCGTAAAGATCGTGTTGGGGACGCAAAACCACAGATTTATGATGTGGAAAATGTGACCTTGTCGGGATCCTATAATCAAATAGATCACAACGATTTTGAAATAGAAGAATCTTTAGATCAAAACGTGAGAGTAGGGGGTACCTATGCTTATAGCTTTGCGCCGGCAACATTAGAACCTTTTAAAAAGAACGATTCTATATTTAAGAATAAATACTGGAAATTTTTAAAAGATTTAAATTTAAATTACCTGCCAACGAGTATTGCTGTGAATACAAATATTACAAGACAATATAACGAGCAGAAATTTAGAGAGTTAAATCTATTGGCTGGAAACATAGGTATTCCTACTTTATATCAACGCAATTTCTTGTTTGATTGGGATTATGCAATTAACTATAACCTTACAAAATCATTAAGGTTCAACTTTACTTCTTCAAATAATAGAATTGTTACCAATTACCTAGACGATGACGGGGTTGTTGATAATACAATTGGAGTTTGGGATGGCTTTTTTAATTCAGGAGAGGCAAACAGACATTTTCAATCATTACAACTTAATTATGATTTGCCAACAGCTAAATTTCCATTCTTAAAATGGATACGTGCAACTTATTCTTATACCGGTGATTTCCAGTGGCAAGACGGTAGTGATTTATTCAATAATATTGATATTGAATTGCGTGATGGTACGATACAAACATTTGATTTAGGGAATTCTGTGCAGAATTCAAGTACACACCGTATTAATTCTACGTTTGATATGAACCAGTTCTATAAGTACATAGGATTGACTAAGAAAAAAGCTTCGCGAAGAGGTGGGTCAAGAGGTGGGTCAAACGATGTTAAAAATAAAAAGGGAGCAAGAGGAGGAGACACTGATGCTAAGGGCGAAGGTGCTAAAGAAGGTGGTTCATTCTTAAATTCAAAGGGTGAAGATTCAACTGGAGCAATTGCTGGTGGTAGGAATACATCAGGAGCTGGTGGCACAGGTTTGAGTACTGGTGACAAAGCTCTAAATACGGGGATTGGACTACTTACGTCGATCCGAAAAATACAATTTAACTATCAAGAAACGAACGGTATATTTTTGCCGGGATATACACCCTCTATTGGTTTTGCAGGAACTTTGAAGCCTACTGCAGGATTTACTTTTGGAAGCCAGCGTGAAATTAGAGAGGAAGCGGCTAGAAAAGGATGGCTAACATTATATCCAGAATACAACGAGCAGTATACAGAGAATGAGACGCAACAATTAGATGTGCAGGTTAATGTTGAGTTACTCCCAGATTTAAAAATAGATTTAAACGCGAGTAGAATTTATGCTGAAAATTATACTGAAAATTATATCATCCAAGATGGTTTGTACAATTCGCTTACGCCTACAACATCAGGAAACTTTAGTATTACTACCATATTACTGGGTACAACATTTCAAAAAACGACTGATCAGGCATCACAAGCATTTGATGACTTTAGATCAAATCGATTAGTAGTAGCAACAAATTTAGCACGCGAATTGGCTGCCCGTGACCCAAATTATACATTTGAAACAGATCCTGAAACAGGATTCCCTGTTGGATTTGGACCTACAAGTCAAGATGTGTTGTTACCATCATTTATAGCGGCATACAAAGGGAGTGATGTCAACAAAGAGAAAAAAGGTATTTTGAGAGACATTCCATTGCCTAACTGGGACATTAAGTATACTGGATTAATGAAATTGAAATGGTTTAAAAAGAGTTTTAAAAGATTTTCAATACAACATGGATACCGTTCAAGTTATACAGTGAATCAGTTTCAAACAAATTTAGATTTTAATCGCAATGCTCCTCTAGAAACTGATCAATCAGGAAACTTCAAGAGTGAACAGTTTTTAACAAATATTAATTTGACAGAGCAGTTCTCGCCGCTCGTTAAAATAGATATGGAAACAAAAGGATCTGTAAAACTAAGTGCTGAATATAGAACAGATAGAGCATTAGGCCTAAGCTTCGCGAATAATTTATTAACTGAAATTAAAGGTGATGAGATTATTGTAGGGTTGGGGTATAGGCTTAAAGATTTAAGAATTGGCACTAATTTTGGTGGTAAGAAATCTATTTTAAAGAGTGACCTTAATTTCAAACTAGATGTTTCTAGAAGAGATAACCGCACTATTATTAGATTTTTAGATGTTGAAAATAATCAGACTACGGCAGGTCAAACTATTTATGGCTTTCAGTTCTTAATGGATTATGCACTTAGTAAGAATCTTACAGCGGCCTTCTATTATGACCATACATTCTCTGAATATGCTATTTCAACAGCATTCCCACAAACGACCATTAGAAGTGGGATAACGTTAAGGTATAACTTTGGAAATTAATTAATACACATATAATTTATTTAACTATAACAATGAATATTCCATCAGATTTAAAGTACACAAAAGACCACGAATGGGTTAGAATTGAAGGCGATATCGCTACCGTTGGTGTTACAGATTTTGCACAAGGCGAATTAGGTGATATTGTTTATGTAGAAGTAGAAACAGTGGATGAAACCCTCGAAATTGAAGAGGTTTTTGGAAGTGTAGAAGCGGTAAAAACCGTTTCTGACCTGTTCTTGCCGCTCTCAGGCGAAATAATTGAGTTTAATAGCTCTCTTGAGTCTGAGCCAGAAAAGGTAAATAGCGATCCTTATGGAGAAGGTTGGATGATCAAAATTAAATTTAGCAATCCTGAAGAGGTTGACAGTTTATTGGATGAAGCAGCTTATAAAGAACTTGTGGGCGCCTAAAAGTCTTTTGTTAATAGCCGTTCTTTATACAATTGCTTTGACAATACTTTTACTCATTCCAACTCAAGATCTACCAACAGACCGATTTAAAAATACAGACAAAGTATTTCACGTTGCCTTTACTATGCTATTGTCAATAGTTTGGTTACTGTCTGCTTTTTCCTATTTTAAAACTAAGTTTTCGAGCAAAACAGTTTTAATAATTGGAATCTTAATATTTTTGTATGGCATTATTATTGAAGTTTTGCAAAGTGAACTTACAAATACACGAAGTGCAGATGTCTTAGATGTTTTTGCCAATACCGTTGGGTTATTCATTGGTATTATTGTATTCTACAAGTTGTTAAAATCTTATTTAAAAACTTAACATCATTATTGTTTTAAAATAAAGCATAAATTCTATATTTTAGCAGTAATATAAAATTGTAATTATGGAACTTAAAAAAAATCCCAAGGCAGATCTCAAACAATGGAGCCCTGTCTATTTCTTAGCAGGACTGGCGCTAATGCTATTTTTATCTTGGCAAGCTGTAGAATGGAAGTCTTATGATAGAGATTTAGCAACAGATACCCTTAATGTAGGCGATGAGCTCGAAGAGGATATTCCAATTACACAACAATTAACACCACCACCACCACCACCACCACCACCACCAGCTCCTGAAGTTATTGAGGTAATAGAAGATGAAGAAGAAATTGAAGAAACAGTTATCGAATCTACTGAAACCAATCAAGAAGAAGAAATCGTAGAGGTTGAAGACATTGAAGAGGCAGTAGAAGAAGTAATCGACGATGTACCTTTCGCAGTTATTGAAAATGTGCCAATCTATCCAGGATGTGAAAGTGCAGGTAATAATAATGCAAAGAAGAAGTGCATGTCTGAAAAAATTCAAAAATTTGTTCAGAAAAAATTTAATACCGAATTGGCGAGTGACCTAGGTTTAGAAGGTGTGCAGCAAATTTACGTTCAGTTTAAGATTGATAAGAACGGAAACATAGTAAATGTTCAAGCGCGTGCTCCGCACCCAAGATTGAAGAAAGAAGCGGTTGAAACCATTCAAGCGCTACCTAAAATGACTCCAGGTAAACAACGCGGTCAATCGGTGGGTGTATTGTATTCACTGCCTATTAGATTCCAGATTGAGAATTAAGCAATAAAATAAACAAAACTGTAAAACCCATCCGCCTCAGGCAGATGGGTTTTTTTATGGCATAACCCTTGATGTTCATACGGTATTATTAATCCTTTAATACTTATATTATGAAACCATCAGTTAATAAAGTAGCAGGCAATCAACCAAAAATGCTTCGTAAGGGAGAATTAAAAAAGCAAGTCAACCATAAAGGTACCGGAACGCTCTTTTTTCAAATTGGACTTATTTTGAGTCTTATTGCAGCCATTTTCATAATGGAAGTAAAAGTTGGCTATGGCAAGGTCAAACCTGAAAAGTTTTCTGGAATGGAAATGTATGAGCCACCCACTATTGAATATCGTGTGGAGGTTGAAAAACAAAAACAACCCATTGCCAAGGCAAAAAAAGCCCAAACGCGCCCCAAGCAAAGGATACTTGCCGATATTGTAAGTATTGTAAAGGATGATACTCCTGATTTAGACGATGCTCCAATAGCAGTAACGATGCCTATAATTGATGTTTCGTTTGTAGATACACCCACAGTAACAAAAACGGTACCAGATGCTACAATAGAGCGGAATGTAAATCAAGTGGAGTTCGTTCCTATATTTCCAGGTTGCGAGCGTCTCAAGAGTAACGAAGAAAAGAGACAATGCATGTCCTCAAAAATCGGTGTTTTTATCAATAAAAGATTCCGTAGCGATGAATTCAATAATTTAAAAAAGAATGATACACATAAGATTTATGTCAAGTTCAAAATAGATGCGCAAGGAAATATTACCGAGGTAATTGCTAGAGCTCAACAAAAAGATATGGAGGAAGAAGGAATTAGAGTAGTTCGTAAACTGCCTAAAATGACGCCAGGAAGAATGGGCGATATAAACGTCCCCGTCTCCTATCTTGTCCCTATTAGTTTTAAAGTAGAGTAATAAGGCGAGCTACTATTATTTTTATTAGTGATGTTCTTTTAAAAAAGAGCATCACTAATTTTTTGCATTGTAACCTGTATCTAAAATCTGTATCTTTCCGCTCCAAAATAGTTACAATGAGAGTTCTCACGCTTGCCTTATTCTTGAGCAATGTTTTTTTTATGGTTGCTCAAAACCCAATAACCTCATATGAAAAGTTTCCTGTCTTTCCATCTTGTGAAGTTGTTGAGTTGGATGCATTAGAAACGTGTTTCTATAATCAATTAAAAACCAAAATATTTGAAGTATTTAAAGTGCCAGATATCGTAATTGCTAAGAAGTATCAAGGGAGTATCAATGTTCTATTTGAAGTAACTAAGGAAGGTGCGTTTAAAGTTATTTACGTAGATGCTATTTATGATGAATTAAAAGAAGAAGCAAAGAGAGTTTTCCAATCGTTCGAGGCTATCAAGCCAGCTACTTACAATGGAAATCCGGCTATAGTTCAGTTTACACTCCCGTTGGATATTCCATTAATTAAGCCTAACGAGCTTGTATATATTACAGGTGGAAACGGAGCAATCACAACCATCGAAGAACCAATCTCTGGGGAACCAATACTAATAGATTCTAGAGCAGATATAATCAAGGAATACGATAGTATTAAAAAATATCCATATTCTGAAAAATTGTACGAGAGTAATATTAACATCCCCTTATCACACCACGAATATGCGCGTTTTGACGCTGCTATGAATAGAGTTGGAACAAACAACCATACAGCTCAAAAGCCATATATCTATAGTGAAGTTAATAAATACTACGATTTTAAAGCAAAAAAAGAGGAGTTAACGTTTGATAAAGCATCGTGGTTTGGACGTAAGTTTTGGAATGAAAATATGGTGCGTATTCAAGGCGGTGATTTTTGGTTGACGCTAGACCCTGGTCTAGATTTACAAGTGGGGAGAGACACAGGAGATGATATTAACACGTATAACAATACCCGCTTAGTATATAGCAAAGGGGGTATTGGCAAAAACATTAGCTTTTTTGCAGTTGTCTATGAGAGTCAAGGACGATTTGCTGGTTATTTTAATAGATATGCAGAATCTATTCCTCCAGCAGGAGGTAATCCAGCCATTATACCAGGTCGCGGCATTGCAAAATCATTTAGATCAGATTCTTATGATTACCCGGTTGCCACAGGGCAAGTTTCATATTCGCCAAGTAAGTGGTTTAACGTGCAATTAGGTCACGGAAAGAATTTTATAGGAGACGGCTATCGCTCGTTGCTTTTGAGCGACAATGCAAGCCCATACCCATTTATTAGAATGAATACCACCTTTTGGAAATTAAAATATACCAATACGTGGATGTCTATGCGGGATGTTAGAAATGAAGTTACAGAAGATCGAACCTTTAGGACTAAATATATGGCGAACCATTATTTGAGTTATAACGTAACAAAAAGATGGAATATAGGCTTATTTGAAAATGTAATTTGGGAAAACGGAAATGACCGTGGATTTGACTTAAACTACGCTAATCCTGTTATCTTTTATCGTGCTATAGAATTTGCAACAGGTTCGCGAAGCGGAAATGCAATCATAGGCTTGAGCTCAAAATATAAATTTACAGACAACATTAATGTTTATGGGCAACTGGTATTGGACGAACTTTCAACCAGCGATGTCTTTAGTGGTAATGGGAGTTACAAAAATAAAACGGGCTACCAATTAGGGATCAAATATTACGAGCCCTTTAAAGTAAAGGACCTATACCTTCAGTTAGAATATAATAGGGTGCGTCCTTATACCTATTCTCACAATACCATTGTCTTAAATTATGGGCATAACAACCAACCATTAGCGCATACACTTGGAGCTAATTTTTCTGAATTTATTGCTATTGTGCGCTATAATAGAGGAAGAATTTTTGGAAATTTAAAGGTCATTACTGCCAAGAGGGGATTGGAATTTGACGAGACTACCGATGAGGGCTTTTATGGAGGCGATATTTATGGGACAGAAAATGATAGATTGAGTGATTTAAACAACGAGTTGGGACAAGGAAACACAACCACCTTTTTTCACACCGAGGTACAAGCAGGCTATGTGATAAATCCTTCCACAAACCTAAAAATATATGCCAGTGCTATTTTTAGAAACTTTACCCCAGAACAAGAACAAGATAATTTCTTTAGTGAAAATACAACGTGGGTAAACTTCGGGATTCGTACTGATTTGTTTAATTGGTATAATGATTTTTAAGCAGGTATAACTACCTGTTTTTAATTCAAAATCAATATTTTAACAATCATATTTGTGATTATTATTAATCAAATTTAATGTGTCATTAACCATTAACCATTAAGTCTTTGTTCTTAGGAAAAAATTATTAGGACTTGTATTTATGTTTTTAGCGTTAAAAACAAAAGTGCTTACTATCCTTCAATCTCAAGATGTTAATATTGCATTTTCGATAAGCGATATCCAAACATTTATACGGCCAAAGATGTTATTATTTAAAGGGAATTATAAATTATAAAGAGCACTTTTTTCAACAGCATCCTTTTAAGAAATAGGCAAGCGAACAATTGAATAAAACAACGATGCTGAAAAGAAGAGCTCTTTGTATTTTCTATAGCAGTTATCATTATTATTTTAAAGTGCTAAAATTACCATAATTAAGCACAGATAATCATATTTTGGTTGTGATAAACTCTCTTTCTGCCGTATCTTTGCACCCTGAAATCACACTTTTTAAGTGTTTATTATAAATTATTGGACATTTCTCAAACGCATATAGCACCTGCATCTCTTATAAAGAATATTGCCGAAATCACTAAGGTCAGGCTTTCAGTGAGTGTTGTTTTCTCTTCAGTTGCCGGATATTTGTTGGGAGTCGAGACGGTAGATTTTATGCAGCTTTTTTTGTTATGTGTTGGAGGTTATGCCATGGTTGGTGCCAGTAACGTTTACAACCAAATGATGGAGCGAGATCTCGATTCCTTGATGGATCGCACTAAAAACAGGCCACTGCCTTCTGGGAGAATGAGTATGCCAATGGCTCTTTTTACGGCAATTTCATTAACTGTTTTAGGAATTGTACTGCTGTATACCATAAACCCGCAAACTGCAATGTTTGGGGCTATTTCAATTTTTATGTATGTGTTTTTGTACACACCGCTAAAAACAAAAACACCTTTGTCTGTTTTTGTAGGTGCTTTTCCTGGTGCAATTCCTTTTATGCTGGGTTGGGTGGCTGCTACAAACGATTTTGGTATTGAGTCAGGCACTTTATTTATGATTCAGTTTTTCTGGCAGTTTCCTCATTTTTGGGCAATAGGATGGTTTTTGTTTGACGATTATAAAAAGGGTGGGTTCTTTATGTTGCCCAATGGTAAACGTAATAAAGGAACTGCAATTCAAATTGTATTGTATAGTATTTGGACCATTTTGGCTTCTTTAATTCCTGCTTTTGGCGTGACAGGAGATTTATATATTACACCTGTTTCGGCGGTACTCATTGGTGGCTTAGGAATTTGGTTTATTTACTACGGAATTAGATTATACAACTTAAAAACCGATAAAGCGGCAAAGCAGTTAATGCTTGTGAGTGTTAGTTATATTACGCTGTTACAAATAATTTATGTAGCAGATAAATTTATTAGATAACAAGCTCTTCTGCCTTTTGAAGGTAACATTAGGAGGTGATGTTCAACGAATCCATAATCAAGAATAGAAGTAACAATAAAAATGAACTACACACAAGATATTGAAGAAAGCAAAATAAGACGTGCAAAAAAGAACATGTTGCTGTTTGGGATGATAAGTCTTGGGATGAGCTTTGCAGGTTTAACAAGTGCTTATATTATTAGTAAAAAGCGACCAGATTGGTTGACCGATTTTGAGATACCGCAGGCGTTTTATATTAGTTTATCGGTCATTGTTCTAAGCAGCATCACGTTACATTTAGCTAAAAACTCCTTAAGTAAAGAGGAAAACAGTAAAGGAATGGTGCTGTTGGTTACGACCCTTATTTTGGGGATCGTTTTTGTGTACCTTCAGTTTTTAGGTTTTTCACAAATCATTGCTAATGGATATTTTTTTACGGGAAGCGAAAGTAGCATTACAACATCATTTATATACCTCACAGTGTTAATGCATTTGGCGCATATTTTTGCGGGGCTTATTGCACTAATAGTGGTAATCTATAATCATTACAAATTGAAATATATCAACGGAAAAACACTGGGAATAGAACTAGCCACTACCTTTTGGCATTTTGTAGATATCCTATGGATATACCTGTTTTTGTTTATATATTTCGTGAGATAAAAAAATAAAACGTATTTTTGAAAACTATTTTAAAACCAATTAATTTCTATGGAAGCAACTGTTTCAACGACAGATAAAAACGGTGATGTTTGGGACGGTGGAAACCAACCACTTAGAGCCAGCTATGGTAAAATGATGATGTGGTTTTTCATAGTATCAGATGCATTAACCTTTTCAGGATTCTTGGCAGCTTATGGCTTTTCAAGATATAAATTTGTAGATGCTTGGCCTATCGCCGATGAAGTATTTACACATTTTCCATTCTTACATGGCATACCTGCACCTATGTTTTATGTGGCATTTATGACCTTTATTCTGATATTTTCTTCAGTAACTATGGTGCTTGCCGTGGATGCTGGGCATAAGATGAAACAGAATAAAGTAATCATTTATATGTTTCTTACCGTTATTGGTGGTGCTATTTTTGTTGGTTCACAAGCTTGGGAATGGGCAACCTTTATAAAAGGAGAATTTGGCGCAGTAGAAACTAAAGGTGGTAAAATATTACAGTTTTTAGATACTGAAGGAGAACGTGTTGCAATAGCAAGTTTTGCAGAAAACATACCGTCAGCAATAGAAGCACATGAAGGAAGTAATGGAGTATGGTATGAAGGCGGAGAAACCGCAACAACGTATAGTTTTGAAGAAGTAAAAGCTGGGTTTTTAGCCAATGATAATTTATTGATTCGAACACAGTATCTAGATGACAATGGACATCCTACTGTTTTAACAAGGGCAGAGTCTATAGCAAAAATAGAAAAGGACGGTAAATTAGTTGTTGAAGGTGCAAACTTGAGACATAATGAATATGGTCATCCATTATTTGCAGACTTCTTTTTCTTTATAACAGGATTTCACGGTTTCCACGTACTTTCAGGTGTGGTTATAAACATCATCGTGTTTTTTAATGTGGTAATAGGTACTTACGAGCGAAGAGGGAGTTATGAAATGGTGGAAAAAGTAGGGCTCTATTGGCACTTTGTAGATTTAGTTTGGGTATTTGTATTTACTTTTTTCTACTTGGTTTAATTAAATTAATATAAATTTTTTAGTCTTTTTAATAAAATGGCACATCACGAACATAATTTAGCAATCTTTAGAGGAAAGCTCAAATTTAAATCAAACGAGCAAAAAATCTGGGGTGTTTTTGTTTTCTTATCAATCATTACAATTGTTGAGGTAGCATTAGGTATTATAAAACCAGAAAGTTTAATTTTTCCATTTATGTCTCCTTTTGAAGGGGGCTTATTTGCTGTTTTATCAAACATATTTTTGGCTCCCTTCATTTATATGAAGCCGTTGAATTTAATATTCATTTTCCTGACCGTTGTAAAAGCATATTACATTACTTGGGATTTCATGCACATGAGAGATGAAACAATTGGATTAAGACGTTCTGTAGTATGGACTGCAATCTTCTTAATTTGTTATCTGGTTTTAATCTTGTTAATTGAAGGTGATTATATTTTCGAGGTTTATAAAGAAAATTATATCAAATTTGATTTTTAAGATGCGATATCATAAAATAAATTTCCCGCCTGCGTGTGGGATTTTTTATGCAAAAAATTCTGTCATTATTAACAACTGCAATTTGTTCAATCTTTAATGCTAACGTATTTTTGTATAACCTTAAAAAGAGGTCAATAGAGGTTAAAGAGGTTTTTCGATCTATTGATAAATAATACACATTATGAAGAAAATTCTGGTATTAGTAACGCTCTTCCTGCTCCCTATAAGCATTTACTTGTTTTTTGCTACAGGAGTAAATAATTTTGGGATATTACCGGTATTAGTAAATAATGTAGCAGAAATCCAAAACTTTAAAACAAGTAGCGGAGCTAAACTTCAGTTAAAAGACAAGATTACTGTATTAGGTTTCTTCGGTAAGGAGCCTCTGGAGACAAAAGCGTATACCTACAATCTCGCTCACAAAATTTACAAAAAGAACAACGCGTTTAAAGAGTTTCAGTTTGTGATTTTATTGCCTGAAGGAACTGAGAATTCAGCTAAAATACTGAAATCCAAGATATCAGAAATCGCGCCCACTGAAAGTTGGAAGTTTGGTTTTGGAACCTCTCAAGATATTGAAACTGTTTTTAAATCACTTAAAAGCGGCTACCAGTTAGATTCAAGAGATGCGAGTCCTTATGTTTTTATAATTGATAAGGAGCAAAATTTACGTGGACGCAACGACGATGAAGACGTGCAGGACGGTTTGGTTTATGGATATAACAGCGCAGACATTGGTGATATAAATAATAGGATGAGTGATGACGTAAAAGTTGTTTTAGCAGAGTATAGAAAAGCACTCAAGAAGAACAATCGTGACAGTAAAATAAAGCCAAAGGAGTAATACTGTTAAAGAGAATAGCATCAAAAAACGATAACAATGAAGACTAAATATATTGGCTTAGCTGCGGTAGTATTAATTTTTGGACTCATATTTATTCCTAAAATATTCAAAAGATTAACTGCAGGAACGGTAGTCGAAAATACAAGGATGAGCACCACTATAGAGGGGGTTTCAGAAAATGGCGATGCAAGAACTAACAGTAAAAAGGATATGCCAATTTTAAGTAATGATGAGATAGCGATCTTAGAAGACGAGGAGAAGAAAGGCACAAAAATTAGCGAGGTAGTTTTATTAGAACATCAAACCGTAGCGCCGTTTAGTTTTACCAATCAAAATGGGGAAACAATTACAAATGATGCATATAAAGGCAAAGTATATGTCGTTGAATTTTTCTTTTCTACCTGCCCAAGTATTTGTCCGATCATGAATACCAATATGCTTAAGATTGAAAATGAATTTAAGGATGAAGATGATTTTGGCATTGCATCTATTACTATAGATCCTGAACACGACACAGTGCAAGTCCTCAAAGAATATGCGGAGGGGTATGAGGTGTCACATCAAAATTGGAACTTCCTAACAGGCGATAAAACTGAAATTTTAAAACTTTCTAATGAAGGTTTCAAGCTGTACGCGGCAAAAGATGATAATGAGGATGGTGGTTTTTCACATTCAGGACTTTTTGCCTTAGTAGATAAAAGGGGAATTGTAAGGTCTAGAAAAGACGAGAATGAAAACCCTATTTTTTATTATAATGGTCTTGAAGATGACGGGGTTGAAATGCTTATTTTAGATATTAAAAAATTATTATAGATGGAAACGCAAATTAAGACGAATTCAAAATATAACAAATGGATCTGGGTGTTATCCGTTGTAATTCCTATTGCAGTTGCGATACTTTTTACGGTTCGTATTCCAGGTGTTGAAAGGATGGGATTCTTACCTCCAATTTATGCTTCTATAAATGCATTAACCGCCTTTTTGTTAATCGCAGCATTGGTTATGATTAAAAACGGAAAGGTAAAAATGCACGAGACTATAATGAAAACTTGCATCGTGTTATCGGTATTATTTCTTTTGTTGTATATAGGGTATCATATGACTTCAGACTCTACGTCTTACGGCGGAGAAGGAACGATTCGTTATGTTTATTTTTTTATATTAATATCACATATATTACTTTCTATTACCGTGATACCATTTGTTTTAGTAACCTATGTTAGGGCTATTAGCGGGAATTTTGAACAACACAAAAAAATTGCCCGCATTACATTTCCCATTTGGTTGTATGTTGCGATTACTGGAGTAATTGTGTATATAATGATCGCTCCTTATTATTAATCTATCTCTTGTTTTGAATCAAAAAAAAATACTTCTACTATTGTTATTTATGTTTCTCGCTATATTCCCGGCAGAAGCACAGTGTGCCATGTGCCGTGCCGTTTTAGAAAGTGAAGAAAGTGGAGAAGCTGCTGAAGGGATCAATAACGGGATCTTGTATTTAATGGTATTCCCCTATTTACTGGTAGGTGGAATAGGATTTATGGTTTATCGCAGTCGTAAGAAAGATAAGGCGAAGGAACGTGAGCTGTTAGAATAAATTATTATTATAATGTACGATGTTTTCTTCGGAACTTTCGCCATCAATATTTTTTAAATCGAAAGTTATACATCCAATACCTTTTAACATACCGTCACTACTTTCATTTTTTTTTTGAACAATAAAGAAGTAATGGAATTACTTTGATTATCAATGTTTTTTCAGGTTACTTTCTTTTTCTAATTGACACCAACTCTAAAAATATGATGAGCAAATTTTTAGAGTTGTATAGAAATTAATTAACAAAGTTTTTTACGACAAGTTCCTTTTCTATAAAAATGCAAATAGGAATATATTAAAGCACTACAATTTTTAACATTTTCTTCACACTTCATACTGTAACATTTCTCTTTATCTAAAGTCTTATACAAAAGACTTTTGACAAGCAAATACAAGCCAACTCTTAACAAGATTTTCACAGTGTAATCATCATATTCGGTGTTACTTTGTGTTACAATTTTAAATAAATGATTGAAATCAGCGATTTACATAAGTCCTATCAAATGGGGAATAATTCACTCCATGTGTTAAAAGGGATAAATTTTAAAGTTAAGGAAGGAGAAATGGTTTCTATTATGGGGTCTTCTGGCTCTGGTAAATCTACTTTATTAAACATTTTAGGAATGTTAGATGAGGCAGACGAGGGTAGTTATACCTTAGATGGAACTCCAATCAAAAACTTAAATGAAAAAGTTGCTGCACGTTATCGCAATAAATTTTTAGGCTTTGTTTTTCAATCTTTTAATTTGATAAATTACAAATCTGCATTGGATAATGTGGCAATGCCATTATACTATCAAGGCACAAAACGTGCAGAACGTACTGAAAAAGCAATGCATTATCTAGAAAAAGTAGGATTAGCCCAATGGGCAACGCACCTTCCTAGCGAACTTTCTGGAGGTCAAAAACAACGTGTTGCTATAGCACGTGCGCTTGCGAGTGATCCAAAAGTATTACTAGCAGATGAGCCCACCGGAGCACTCGACACCACTACGTCTTATGAGGTAATGGAACTCATCCAACAAATCAACGACGAAGGAAAAACCATTTTACTAGTAACGCACGAAGATGATATTGCACACATGACCAAGCGTATTGTAAACCTCAAAGATGGTGTAATAATTGATGACTCAATCGTATCTCAGGTTAGTGCAGACGAAGCGCGAAAAAAAGCAACGGCGCATGTTTGATATTGAACGCTGGCAGGAAATATTTGAAACCATTGGAAAAAACAAACTCCGTACTCTTTTAACGGGACTTTCAGTTGCTTCTGGTATTTTCATTCTTGTAATTCTTTTGGGTTTTAGTAGTGGCATTCAAAAAGGAGTAAAATCTCAGTTTGAACAAGATGCTGCCAACCGCGTTTCAGTAAGAACAAGGACTACTACAAAAAGCTATAAAGGATTAAATCCCGGTCGCTATATACAGTTAAGAAATGCCGATTTTACCGAAATAAATAACAAATACGAAAACGAGCTCGAATACAAAACGGCCATATACAATATTTGGGGGAGCCAAGTAACCTATAATGGTGAGACCGGTAATTATCGTTTAGAGGGCGCAAGTCCCGATCAGCAATGGATAGAAAATGCCAGCTTAGTGCAAGGACGTTTTTTAAGCCAAGATGATATGGAGGAAACGCGAAAAGTCGCTATTATTGGCAACATCATTAAAAAAGACTTGTTTAAAGGTAAAGATCCTATTGGCGAAATCATATCTATTTTTGGGGTCAACTTTAAAGTAGTAGGTGTGTATTCAGATCCAGGTGGAGATAGAGAAGAGGGGCGCGTCTTTGTCCCACTTCCAACATCTCAGATTGCATTTAACGGTGGAGATAGAGTAAGGTCCTTAGCATACACAGTAAAAATGAGTGATGATTTTGACGAAGCAGTAGCAATGTCTGTGGCTTTATCAGAAAATATGGAGCAACATATTAAGGCAAAGTACTCCGTACATCCTGAAGACCGCAGTGCAGTGCGCGTCAGCAATACGCTAGAAGAAGCAAAAAAAATCTATAGCCTGATTGCCGTTATTCGCAACGTATTTTGGTTTATAGGTATTTTCACAATTATTGCAGGTGTTGTTGGGGTGAGTAATATTATGCTCATTATTGTAAAAGAGCGCACAAAAGAAATAGGAATTAGAAAGGCAATTGGCGCACTGCCTTCATCCATTGTAGCATTAATTTTACAAGAAGCAATTTTCATTACCGCAGTTGCAGGATTTATAGGCTTGTTTTTAGGTGTTGGCTTATTGCAAATCATAAGTCCTATGGTAGACAATGATTTCATTAAATCACCACAAGTAGATTTTAACACGGCAATCACGACCGTATTTATTTTAATTGCTGCAGGAGCACTGGCGGGATATATTCCTGCAAGACGTGCAGCACGAATCAAACCAATTGATGCATTGAGAGACGCCTAGTGAAAATAGCAAGTTTTAATAAGGTCAAATCACGAAAAAGTAATTTAGACGTCGATAAATTTATAAGAAATAAAAGTCAAACTTTAGAATACAACATAAGAAGAAACAATTTTTAAACCACAAACCACAAACCACAAACCACAAACCACAAACCACAAAATGTTTAAAAAAGACCGCTGGATAGAAATTATTGAGGTGTTTAATGCCAATCCGTTTAGAACGTTTCTAACGGCTTTTGGTGTTTTTTGGGGTATTTTTATTTTAGTGGTATTACTTGCCTTAACTACTGGATTGCGAAATGGGGTGAGTAAGGATTTTGGAGATTTTGCTACAAATTCTATGTTTATGTGGGGTCAGAGTACTTCAAAACCTTATAAAGGATTGCCAAAAGGACGAAGAGTTCAATTTAAATTGGAAGATGCGGCGGTATTAAAGGATAAAATTCCAGAGTTAAAATTTGTATCGCCCAAGGGGCAGTTAGGAGGATATAATGGAGCTAATAATGTAACCCGAAATGAAAAAACGGGAGCATTCACCGTGAGTGGTGATTATCCTGAGTTTATTGAACAACAACCTATGGATATTACCGCAGGACGGTTTATTAGTTACTCAGATATTAATGCCAAACGCAAAGGGGTTGTAATTGGTGACGGTGTTGTTTCTAGTCTATTTAATTTAGGAGAAGATCCTATTGGAGATTATATAAAAATTAACGGCGTTAACTTTATGATTATTGGCACTTTTAACTCTCCAAGTACTGGCGGAGGTGATGCTGAAGAAGACGCAAATACTATTTATGTTCCGTTCACAACGTTTAACCAAGTATTTAATAGAGCCGATAATGTAGGCTGGTTTGCCATAACTGCGCACGACGGTTCTAGTATCACAAATTTGAAGCCACGAATTCTCGAAATAATGAGAGATCAGCGAACTATTGACCCTACAGATCAACGTGCCATAGGTAATTTTGACAGGTCAGAAGCCTTTGGACGTATTACAGGATTGTTTGACATATTAAAATTCGTAGGTTTCTTTGTAGGAGGATTAATTCTTGCTTCGGGAATGGTTGGAATTATTAATATCTTATTGATTTCAGTAAAAGAAAGAACAAATGAAATAGGAGTCCGCCGTGCATTGGGTGCAACTCCTTGGAATATCAAAGGACAAATTATTCAGGAAGCGTTAACCCTAACTGTTATAAGCGGAATGACGGGCATTGCAGCTGGAGCGGGTGTAATTTGGATTATGAATTATGCACTTTTACAAAGTGGTCCAGTAGACAATTTTGCAAATCCTTCTGTTAATATTATCGTGGTGGTAATCGCACTTTCTATTTTAATTATTTCAGGAATTACTGCTGGTTTAATACCAGCAGCGAGAGCAACACAAATGAAACCTGTGGATGCACTAAGAACAGATTAAACAAACAAACAACAATAAACTATCCAATTAAAAATTATGAAACGGACAGGAACCATTATTACGCTTATTATTATTTTAGTATGCTTTTGCATTGGGATTTGGTATATCTATTCAAAAGATAAAAAAGATCCAGTAGTATACGAAACCGAAACTCCTAGCAAACAAACCATTGTAAAGAAAACGGTGGCAACAGGAAGTATTGTGCCTAAAGAAGAGGTTTTAATAAAACCAAATATTTCTGGAATTGTGGATGAAATATTTGTGGTTGCAGGAGATGTTATTAACAGTGGAGATCTTATAGCAAAGCTTAAAGTAGTGCCTAATGTGAACTCTTTAAACTCTGCAAAAATTAATATCAACGCGTTAAAAATACAAGTGGAGACAGCAAGGCTTGCTCTTGAAAACCAAAAAAACATCTATAACCGTCAAAAAGACCTATTTGATAAAGGAGTAATTTCTGCAAATGAATTTGATAATGCACAGCTCACCTTCAATCAGTCTCAACAACGATTTTCGCAAGAAAAAGTAAATCTTAAAGGAGCCAGGCAAACTTTTGACATTGTAAAAACAGGGACTACTGAGGGTTTAGGTGCTGCAACAATTACTGAAATAAGAGCAACTGTTTCTGGAATGGTACTCGATGTTCCTGTAAAAGTAGGAAATCAAGTTATTGAGGCTAATAATTTTAATGAAGGGACTACCATTGCAGCCATTGCAGATGTAGAAAAAATGATTTTTGAAGGAAAAGTAGACGAAAGTGAAGTGGGGAAAATCACTGAAGATCTTCCGTTAGAAATAACGGTTGGAGCAATAGAAAATAAAAAATTTGATGCGGTTTTGGATTATATAGCACCAAAGGGCGTAAGTGAAAATGGAGCCATACAATTCGAAATAAAAGGTACGCTTGCAAAAAAAGACACAACTTTTATTAGAGCAGGTTTGAGTGCAAATGCATCTATTATACTTGCAAAGGCAGAAGATGTGCTTTCAATAAAAGAAGCGTTGGTTCAGTATGATCCAGAAACAAAAAAACCTTTTGTGGAAGTTTCTGTTGGAGATCAACAGTTTGAGAGGAAGGATGTGGAGTTAGGAATAAGTGATGGTATCAATGTCGAGATTATTAGCGGCTTGGGAGAAGGAGAAGAGATCAAGGTCTGGAACCAATTAAAAGCAGTAGGTTCTGACAGATAATCTTATTAATTTCTAAAGAATTCAATTTATATCTGTAACACTTTCGGAACTCGAAGGACTTACTAACAACTACAAGCCAATTATGAGAACATTAGGAATACTATTCTTATTATTTATTACAACGACTTCAGTTTTTGCACAACAGAAACAATGGACTTTGCGCGAATGCGTGCAATATGCTCTGGATAATAATATTTCAATAAGACAAAGCGAGTTAGATGTGGAAGCTACTGATATTGAAAAAATGACTGCGATAGGTGCATTCATTCCCACTGTAAATGCATCTTCGAATATCTCTGAAAATACCGGACTAAGTTTTAACCCGGTAACAAACAATGCACAAACCACTACATTTCTTTCTTCGTCGGGGAGAATTAATTTAGGGTATACACTGTTTGATGGGTTACAAAATTTTCGCAATATACAGCGTGCAGAATTATCGCAACTAGCAAGCCAGTATCGATTAAGTAAAATGAAAGACGACATTTCATTGTTTGTGGCGAATGGATATTTGCAGGTGCTTTTAAATAAGGCAAACTTAGACGCAATACAAACTCAAAATGCAGTTACTTTAGAGCAAATTATAAGAACTAATCAATTGGTAGAAGGAGGGCAATTACCCCGTGGTGATCTACTCGAAATTCAAGCAACAGATGCAACGGAAAAGCAGCGTATAGCGGTTGCTGAAAACGCCGTGCAAATCTCTTTAATTAGCCTTGCACAACTTTTGTTAATCAAGGATTATGAAAACTTTGATATTGTTGATGAAGGATATGAATTGGTTCAAAATGAAGTGGCATTAAAAACTGCTGATGAAATTATCGAGTCGGCTAAACAAAATCGCTCAGAGGTAAAAATTGCAGAAAAAAATGTGGAGCTAGCTTTAAAAGACCTGCAAATAGCAAAAGGTGGTTATTATCCAACGGTATCGGCATTTTTTGGTTATGATACAAGATTTACAAATGCATCTTCTTTTACACAAGTAATAGATCCAAATAATCCCTTTAGTACGCAACAAGTGGGTGTTGTTGAAGAAACAGGACAAACGGTTGTAGGACAATTCCCTAACACTATAAGTCAACTTCTTCAGCCAGATCCGTTTTTTAACCAGTTGTATCAAAACGATGGTATTGCGTATGGTTTACAAGTGAATATTCCAATTTTAAATGGCTTTCAAACAAAAGCAAATGTAAGGCGAAATAAGATTAATGTTCAGCGCAGTGAATTTCAGTTAGAGCAAGCAAAGCTTGATTTAGAATCAAATGTGTATCAAGCATATTTAGACGCTGAGGGATCGAAAAAAGCGTATGAAGCAGCCGAGAAATCTTATGAATCTCAAGAATTGGCATATCAATATGCAAAAGACCGATATGATGTGGGTAGAACCAATGCCTTTGATTTTAGTCAATCGAAACTGAGATACGATAATGCGCGTATAGAACTGAATAGAAGTAAATACGACTACATCTTTAAGGTAAAAGTTCTGGAACTATACTTTGGAATCCCAGCAACCGAATTAAAATTTTAATCATGCGAAAAAAGACACTTTATTGGATCTTAGGAATTACAATTGTTTTAATACTAGTATTACTAGGATTGAGCAAAACCGGTGTTATTGGCAGTCAAAAGAAAGGTAAAGAAGTTGAGGTTGCCAAGATTGTGCCCATAAATATTGTTGAAATGGTAGCAGCAACGGGTAAAATACAACCTGAGGTAGAAGTCTCTCTATCTTCTGAGGTTTCAGGAGAAATTATTGATCTTCCTATAAAAGAAGGACAGCAAATAACTAAAGGGGAGTTGCTGGTTAAAATCAACCCAGATTTAATTCAAGCAGCCGTAAGCCAAAGTCAAGCAGGATTACAAAATGTAAGAGCACAGTTGTCTCAAGCTGAGGCAGGGGAGCGTAATGCGCATGCAAATTATGACAGGAACAAATCTTTATTTGAAAAAGGAGTAATTTCTAAAGCAGAATGGGATGGTAGTATAGCAGATTTTGAGAGTGCACAAGCCAACGTCAAATCTGCGTATTACAGCGTGCAAAGTGCCGCGGCAAATGTGAAACAGTCTCGTGATAACTTATCGCGTACGGCAATTTATGCTCCAATGTCTGGAACAATTTCTAGGCTTGATGTAGAGCTGGGCGAACGGGTAGTTGGCACAGCACAAATGGCAGGTACCGAAATTGTTAGTGTAGCAGATTTAAAAAACATGGAAGTTGAGGTAGATGTTAATGAAAATGACATCGTAAAGGTGGCGGTTGGAGACAGTACCTTAGTGGAAGTGGATGCCTATTTAAAAAGAGAATTTAAGGGCGTTGTTACTGAAATTGCAAACTCTGCACAAACAGCACTTTCTGCAGATCAAGTGACTAATTTTAAAGTAAAGGTGCGAATTGTACCAGAATCTTATGCAGATTTAACTGAAGGGAAATTAGAAAGTTTTTCACCATTTCGTCCCGGAATGACGGCAACTGTTGATATTATCACCAATAGAAGAAACAACATTGTGGGAATTCCTATTAGTGCGGTTGTGATAAAAACAGACACGACCTGTACTAAGAAGAAGTTGAAAAAAGATAAGAAAATTAAATCTGCAATAGAAGAAAAGTATGAAGTTGTCTTCGTAAAAGATGGTGACAAGGCAAAGATAAGAGTTATTAAAACGGGCATACAAGACGATAGTAATATTGAAATCATTTTTGGCTTAGCAGAAGGAGACGAAGTAATAACTGGACCCTACAATACCGTTACAAAGTTGTTAGATTGTGGTGATATGATTGTTGTTCAAGACGATTCTGAAGCTGAAGAAACTAAAGATTAATTTCTTATGGCTACCTTACTCTGTATCGAAACAGCTACTACTAATTGTTCTGTAGCTATCGCCATAAACGGTGTCGTCGTTGCCCTCAAAGAAGACAATCCTAAGAATCAAGAAGGAAAGAAGTTTTCTCATGCTGAGAAATTACACCGTTATATTATTGAAGTACTCAGTATTGCTAAAATATCTAAAAACGAATTAGAAGGCGTAGCGGTAAGTAAAGGCCCGGGTTCTTATACAGGGCTTCGTATTGGAGTTTCGGCAGCAAAAGGCATTTGTTTTGCTTTAGACATCCCTTTAGTTTCTATTCCTACACTTTCGGTTTTAGCTACTCAAGTTTCAGATAAGACTGCGATTATTCCTATGTTAGATGCTCGCAGGATGGAAGTGTACTCCGCAGTATTTAATTCAGCAAAAGAACAAGTAAGGTCTACGGAAGCACAAATTCTAGAAAGCACCTCTTTTGATAATTATTTAGAAGAGGGTAAGGTTACTTTTATTGGTGACGGTGTGGAGAAATTTAAAACGATCTGCAATCACCCTAACGCGCTATTTATTGAAGATGCATTACCTTCGGCTAATGACATCGCGGTACTTGCTGAAGCCAAATACAAAAAGAGCGACACTGAAGATGTTGCGTATTTTGAACCGTATTACCTAAAAGATTTTATGACGTTTAAAAAACAATAACTTTTGTTGTTCTCATCATAAGTTTTTTATTTTAAGCTACTGTCTCACTGCGGGCTAACGCTGCCCACCGTATCGTAATACTTTATCACGCCCCTTAGATCTTTCTCATCATTGAGATCGAGCCTATTTTCGTTTATATACGCTTTGATCATATCTTTATTACTGCCAAAAACCTTCAGTTTTTTGTTTTTGGATTTTGGCAATACATAAAATTTACCAGTTCTTGTCACGATATAGTACTCAGGCTTGTCTGTAAATTTTGCGGGAGTATCTTGTAACATTGTAGATTTTGCTTTTTTTGCAGCGGTAAATTTCTTTTCAAGTTTTTTGTAGAGTTGTATTTGATTGCCTTCAAAAAGTACTTGAAAATACCCTCCGTTTTCGATACCCCCTTGATAGGGTACAAATACAAAAATATTGTCTGCGATCTTTACATATACATCTTCAGACTTAGTTAATACTTTCGCTTCTTCATCTGGGGTGCCTAAGGTTTCCTTTATTTCAATTTCATCTGCTATTGCATTGTAGCGCAAGCCTACGTTTGTTGCTAATAATTTGTCATCCTTATACACATTGCCTGGAAGATAGGATGGACTGTTATAGGGTGTTCCTTGGTAGCTCAAAGGATCATCAAAAGAAATTCCTTTTTCTGATCTTTTAACAAATTCGTCCAATATTAATAAATCGCTTGTAAATGCTTTGTCCCAATATTGGGCCTTTCCTTTAGTGGTGCTAAGACACGCTAGTAAGACAAAAATTATTGCTCTTTTCATTTGTAATTTTATTTTAGTGATGAAGATGGTATGCCCAAATAAAGCATCTTCTATTAATTTATAATTTAGTGGTGGGCATATCATTTAATCTTATATTCATAAAGTAAATGTACCTCACAACTCCAGTGCCCACAAGTCAAGCCAGTCGCCATTTATAAATAAGAGGCTTTGTTTTATAAATGGAGATGAGTGGGGTAACTTTCTTTATGGTGATTATAAAGGTGGTTTTTGGGAGTAGATATAAACCCTTGTTTTTTATAATTTTTCAGCTACTTTTTAATATGCGCCACTATCGTTTGCAATAAAAACACTTGTGTTTTGAGATGCTGTTTGAAGATATATTTTAATCGCATCTAAATATCCAGAAGCAACTTCGCAACAATTAATCGTTAAGCATTAATGCTGTTCTATTTAGAAATCAAGCACTTTTAGTTTTTAGGACTGCTTTTTTAATTGATTTCTTGTTTTAAAAATCCAATGCAGTTTTGAGAATTCTGTTAAAAAAGGTAAACCAATAAATATCAATGCAAATATTTGTAATACAATCATAGGGTTAAAATTAGAGTAATTCTATACGAAACACTTAATTTTGACCTGTGATTAACAACTATGATATTTTAATACTTGGCGGCGGTGCATCAGGATTTTTTACAGCAATTAATAGTGCTGAAAATAACCCAGCATATAAAATTGCTGTTCTAGAACGTGGTAAAGAAGTTTTGACAAAAGTTAAAATTTCTGGAGGCGGAAGATGCAATGTAACGCATGCCGAATTTATGCCTTCAGAATTATCAAAAAATTATCCAAGAGGCGAAAAGGAATTACTAGGTCCCTTTCATAGCTTTATGACGGGTGACACCATTGCTTGGTTTGAAGAACGGGGGGTAGCATTAAAGATTGAAGAAGATGGAAGGATGTTTCCAGTAACAAATAATTCTCAAACGATAATAGATTGTTTTCTTTCAGAAACGGAAAGACTTGGCATAGAGATATTAAAGGGACAATCAGTTAAAAAGATTGAAAGAGAGCAACAAGGTTGGAAAGTTACCACACCAACGGGTGTATTTCAATGTTCAAAATTGGTAGTTGCTACTGGAAGTAATCCAAAAATATGGCAACTACTAAAGGATTTAGGACACACTATTGTTCCTCCAGTACCTTCCCTTTTTACATTTAATTGCAAAGATGAAAGAATTGTAGCTTTGCCAGGGCTTTCAACCGATGCTACAATCGAAGTTGTTTTACCTTCTCCCTTCGGGGGAGCAGGCGGGGGACTTACTTCTGAAGGACCATTACTGATAACGCATTGGGGGTTTAGTGGGCCTGCGATTTTAAAATTATCTGCTTGGGGAGCTCGGGTTTTAGAACCTTCAAACTATCATTTTAAAATAAATGTTAATTGGTTATTAGATACTAATCAAGAGGAAGTACTAACCCAATTAATGGATGTCAAAATATTGAACCCACGCCAAACGCTTTATAAGTATACACAGTTTGACTTACCAAAACGGTTATGGCAAAGTTTGTTAAGAGCAGCTGGAATTAATGAAACCGAAACTTGGGCAGACATCACAAAAATTAAACTTCAGAATGTAGCAAACCAGCTCACCAATTCAGTATTTGATATAAAAGGGAAAAGTACTTTTAAGGAAGAGTTTGTTACCGCTGGAGGAGTCGCTTTAAAAGGAGTGAATTTTAAAACTTTTGAAAGTAAAATTCATCCCACACTTTATTTTGCCGGCGAAGTCCTAAATATTGACGCGATAACTGGAGGGTTTAATTTTCAAAACGCTTGGACGGGAGGATATCTTGTGGCAAAAGCCATATCTAGTTAAAATTTTCTGTCAGGAGAAAATAGCTGTATCTCTAAAGAAGTTTTTTTGTCTGAAATAATTTCAGATACTAGCTTTCCTGTTGCAGGACCTAAGCTCCATCCCATCATTGCGTGCCCAGTCGCAATGGTTAAATTATTGCATTTTTGAGATTTACCTATATACGGTTTACCGTCAGGAGAAATAGGCCGCAGTCCACAGGCAGCTTGTTTTAGCTCGGTGTCTGTAATAGAAATATCTGGATAATATGAGTGAGAGGCTTTGGCAATAGCAGCAACTCTTTTAGAATCTATACTGTGATTTAAACCGCCAATTTCCATCGTGCCAGCAAAACGTGTAAATCCATTCATAGGCGTTACCGCTACTTTTGCTTCACATAAAACATGTGGGATGGTAATTTGTGTTTTGTTTCTTGTGTCAATGCGATATCCTTTACCCGCTTGTAACGGAATGTTAATTCCTAACTGCTTACTTAATTTTTGACTCCAAGACCCAGCTGCAAGGACTACTTCATCCGGTTTAAATTGTTGCTTTTCTGTGGTTACAGAAACGATTTTAGAATTAGAAAGGGCAAGATCAGTAACCGATTCATTGTCGTGTATTTTCACCTTATGATTGACGAGCCATTGTTTTAATTCGGTCATAAATTCTTGGGGCGTAGTGTGAGAATCACAATCATAATAAACAGCTCCTTTCACATCCATCGAAACATTGGGTTCCATTTTTTTTAATTCGGTTAAAGAAATTTCTTTTGCACCTAGACCTTGTTGATAAGCAACAGTTGCTATTTCAATTTCTTCTTTGAGTTTGCTTTCAGTTTTACAAAGCATTAATAATCCCTTTTTTTCTAACTGAAATTTAAAACCTTCCGCCTTCTTTATTTCCGAAAATAATGCTGAACTAAGCAGGTTAGTGTCTTTGATTATTTCCATGGATTCAGTAACATTTTTAGATGTACACGATTTTTTGAATGCCCAAGCCCAATGAATAAAATCACGTTGCAAACTAGGTTTTATAAACAAAGGACTGTTTTTGTCAAACATATATTTTAGCCCTTGTTTTACGATACCTGGAGCTGCCAATGGCATAAAATGACTCGGGGTTACATAACCCGCATTGACATAGGAAGCACCAGAATCCATAGAAGTTTTGTCAATAATCGTAACCTTATGTCCTGCTTTTACCAGGTAATATGCTGAACATAAACCTATTATTCCACCTCCAATGACTAAACAGTTTTTCATTTTTTTTACTATTTAAATAACTTGAAACCCGTGTGCATAGGGATCATCTTCAGTATCTATTATAATGGTATTGTACCCATATATTTTTGCCCATCCTTTGATGCTTGGTATAATTGCCTTTTTTCCAGCTAAGATCGTTTCTTCTTCAATAGCACAGGTAAATGTTGAGCCAATGTAGCTTTCATGTATAAAAGATTGGCCTATTTTGAGTTTTCCTTTGGCATATAATTGTGCAAGTCTCGCTGAAGTTCCTGTGCCACAGGGTGATCTGTCAATTGCTTTATTACCATAAAATACAGCATTGCGCCCGTGTGAATTTTTATCAATTGGAGTTCCTGTCCATTGGATATGGCTTACATCTTTGATAGTTTCATTTTCAGGGTGTATAAATTGGTTGGGATATTTTTTGTTAATGAGCACTCTGATTGTTTGCGAGAGGTCGATTAAGCGAGTCGCAGTAAAATCTTGAACGCCACTAAAATTATCTTGCGGATCAATAATAGCGTAGAAATTTCCGCCGTAGGCTACATCAAAAGTAAGCAAGCCCAATTTTGGGCATTCAACAGATAAATTTTCAGCAGCTAGATACGAAGCAACATTCCTTAATTGAACCCAAGCTACTTTATCTCCCTTCATTTTGTACTTAATAAGCACGAGACCGGCAGGAGTTTCCATCTTAATAATACCTGCTGTTTTTGGGGTGATTATTTTTTCTTCAATTGCAATAGTAATGGCGCCAATGGTTCCGTGGCCGCACATAGGCAAACATCCAGAAGATTCTATGAACAAAATCCCAAAATCGTTTTCGGCATCTTGTGGTTCAAAAAAGAAACTACCGCTCATCATATCGTGACCTCTTGGTTCAAACATTAATCCCCGTCGAATCCAATCGTATTCCTCTAAAAAATGCTGCCGTTTTTGACTCATAGAGTCTCCCTTTAAATCTGGATGGCCTGAGATGACGACCCTCACTGGATTTCCGCAGGTATGAGCATCAATACATTTAAAAATGGTCTTAGGCATTCTTTAAACTATTAGGAAGCAATGATTCTGGCAGATTTTGAAAAGTAAAAGGACGCACCCATCGTCGTATGGCATTTGTACCAACGGCGGTAAACCTGCTATCGGTCGAGGCGGGGTATGGTCCACCATGCGTCATTGCTTCACAAACTTCAACCCCTGTAGGGACTCCATTGTAAACCAATCTTCCAACCCTATCTTGCAATGCATCCACGAGTGTGTCTAGCGTTTGAACATCAGATTCTTCAGCCATAATGGTGGCTGTTAATTGTCCTTCTAAATTTTGAATTATTTCTAAAAGTTGTTCTTCATTGTCACAACTAACCACCATAGAAAAAGGTCCAAAAACCTCTTGATGGAGCTTGGTGTTCTTTAAAAATATTGCTCCAGGCACTTCAACTAATGCTGCGTTTGCGCTATTAGCCATTTCGCCCTCTTTTAATTGTAGGACTGCATTTACTTCGTCTTGGGCTAGGATGGTATTCCGGTTATTTATGAAACCTTCGTATATAGAAGGATGTAACATACATCCTTCATTTTTATGTTGTAGTTGCTTGCTTAATTCACTAACAAAAGCCTCAGAAGCCGCACTTTTTATAGTGAGTAAAAGGCCTGGGCTGGTACAAAATTGTCCTACACCCGTGGTTATGGAATCTGCGTACATACTGGCTATTTCATTACTTCTTTCTTTTAAGGCATTTTGAGTAATCACTACGGGATTAATACTTCCCATTTCAGCAAAAACAGGGATAGGTTCATCACGCTGATTGGCAATATCAAACAAGGCTCGTCCTCCTTTGAGACTCCCGGTAAAACCTACTGCTTTGATGTGTTTGTTTTGTACTACGTTTTTTCCAACTTCGTGACTGTTGCTATTAAGATTAGAAAAAACACCGTCTGGCATTCCTGTTTTTTTAGCTGCAGTTTGTATTGCCTTCGCGATCATTGCACCAGTGCCTGCGTGCATAGGATGATTTTTAGCAACAACAGGGTTTCCTGCTGCCAATGCACTTGCTGTATCTCCTCCGGCAGTTGAAAATGCAAACGGGAAATTACTCGCGCCAAATACAGCAATGGGACCAATAGGAATTAATAGTTTCCTTATTTTATTTTCAACGCTTTCAAAAGATATTTCGCGCCAATCTTCCTTTTCTATTAAGGCTGCAAAACTTTTAAGTTGTCCAATCATTCTGCTTCGTTCCCCTTCTGCACGTCCTTTAGGAAGGGCGCTTTCGCTCATATATAGTTCTAATAATGGATCGCCAATATTTAGAATTTCTTCAGCAATCGTATGGAGAAATGTAGCTCTGTCTTTTCCTGAAACGCGTCTGTATTTTTTAAATGCTGAAGCGGCTAAGGCGCAGGCTAGGTTAACTTCTTCTCGTGTAGCTTCGGTTAATTCAGTTTCGTTTTCTTGATTCGTTTTTGGGTTTATAGTTTTGAAACTACTATTCCCAAGAGCCGAAGAATGGTAACCAATTATATTTTCGTTCATAGTCTTCATCTTAGTTTAAGTTTTTATAATCTGGAAGTTGAGGTCTATTTTTTATTCCGTTTTCAATAACTGAAACTACGTGTTTTCTTTCTTCTCCTACAAGTGGTAATCTTGGAGGTCTCACATTTTCAGAACCAATTTTTGTAGCAACTTCTGCCAGTTTTATATTTTGAACCAATTTAGGGTTTATATCCAATTCTAGCAATGGTAGAAACCATCTATAAATAGCCAAGGCTTCTTGAATACGTCCTGCTTTTTGTAATTCATATATGGCAACAGTTTCCGCAGGAAATGCACAAACGAGTCCTGCAATCCATCCATCAGCTCCCATTAATAAACTTTCTAAGGCCAAGGTATCAACTCCAGTCATAATTTTTAAACGATTCCCAAAATTGTTTTTGATTCTAGTCACATTAGAGATGTCTCTTGTAGATTCTTTTACTGCTTGTATAGTTTCGTACTTTAAAAGTTCTTCAAACATTTTTTGAGTGACTTCAATTTTATAATCAACAGGGTTGTTGTATACCATAATAGGTAAAGATGAGCTGGTCGCTACGGCTTTAAAATATTCCACGGTTTCTCGGTCTCCTGCCTTATAACGCATGGGCGGCAACATCATTAATCCGGATGCTCCGTCTTCTTCAGCTCTATGTGCTGCGGCGACTGCTTTTTTTGTAGTTTGCTCTGCAATGTTTATTAAAACAGGAACTTTCCCCGCAACTTTGCTCACGGTGGTTTGAGTTAAAATTCTTTTTTCTTCATCTTCTAAAGTACTGGCTTCTCCCAAGGTGCCTCCTAAGACAATACCGTGAACTCCTGCCTCTAATTGAGCTTGAATATTAAGCTCAAACAAAGGGAGATCTAAGGTGTCGTTGTCTGTAAATTTAGTGGTGACGGCTGGCATCACACCTTTCCATTCAAATTTCATGTGTGTTTGTTTTACATTCAAAATTACAAGAGATAAAAAACTAATTTTAATGTGTTTTTATCCGTTATTGATATTATTTTATTGCCTATCCGTTTATTTTTCAGTCGCTGTAAGGACCGCTATCATCCCCTCAAGGGTATGTCTTTCATCCCTTTGTCCCGTTGCATCTCTGATCTTGTGCATCGTCCAAACGGGTGATAGCGTTTAAGTCCCAGTTGCCGCTTTAGCTCTTTGCTCGAAAATCCTTTATTGGTAGCGCTCATCAAACAGGAAGTTTTACACCATGCCATAAAACTAAGGTTGGAGTTTTACATTATAGTTCCACTACGCGAAGTCTGTCGTGCATTGCAGGATTTACATTGGGATGCCCGTTTATTGTTAAGCCAGTAATGCACAGTAAAATTGCAGCTATTACAAATCACTCCTTCCTTCTCGCGCTGTTCTTTAAAGTGTAATCTGCAACTTTCTTCGTCTGTAAAGGCTACTGTAAATGAAAAAACAGCTGTATTACAAATCTTTGATTAACACAAATATAGGAAATATTCCATTATTTTGGAATAACTACCGATGTGTAATTCTTATCAATGTATATCCTTGTGATTGTGCTCGAAGTATAATTTGTGGTTTTAAAATTTCAGTAAGCGAGATGGGCGCAGCAATTTCCAATCCTTTTTGTGCAATTGTTTGTTGTCCAATACCATCATCTGTGAAGTCGCAGTCATTAATCTGGTTATAAGTAGGATCGTTTGAGTATTGAAAAAAGTTAGATTGATCCACATACACTTTTAGTCCATAGGGTTCTTCAATAGCGGTTCCTTTATTACTTGGTGTGGGATTTCAAGATGGTGGAATGGGCATTACTCCCATAATCCTATCTGTTGGTGTTTTTTTTGCTGAAATTGTTTTTGCCGCCTGTAAGATTTGAAGTTATTTGCCAGATTGCTGTGGGTTATTTTGCTGAAAGTTTTGAGCATTCTGTCCATTTTCAATCTTGTTGCAGTTTTGATTGAAGTTGCCAGCGTAGGCCATTTCATCAAACGGTTGTTCTTGTTCTTGTTTGCTATTTTGACAAGAAAAAAAATATAACTATTAATTTTCAAAGGAAGAGTGAAGCTTTCATCTGTAGTCACTATTTGATGATTAGGAAGATGGAATGCCCAGTTTTTTCATCTTCAATAAGTTTGTTAAAATTGATGGACGTTTCATAATTGGCATATTTTAAGTTGAATTAATTTTAGATTTATATCACTGCATCGAAACCTTTTTAAAACAGCATCAACTTTTTTTTAGAAATTTTTAGAAGGATAGTATTTTCTTATCTTTACAGTCATAATTTTTGTTGATGGACACCACTCATTTTATTCCAAAACCGTATTCATACTTAGTAGATAAAGGGAGTATTTCCTGCCAAGCTCCTAGTAATATTGCACTCGTTAAATACTGGGGAAAATACGGTGAGCAGTTGCCTCAAAATGCTTCGGTTAGTTTTACACTAAGTAATTGTAGAACAGAAACGACCATGCGTTTTGAAAAAAGAGAACCAACGAATGACTTCCAGTTTGAAGTGTATCTGGACGGAAAACGGGAAGAAGGTTTTGAACCTAAAATCAACAAATTCTTTGAGCGAATAGAGCAGTACGTTCCTTTTATCAAAGAGTATACTTTTAAAATTGATACCAAAAATACCTTTCCGCACAGCAGTGGGATTGCAAGTAGTGCCAGTGGAATGAGTGCGTTGGCTATGTGCTTGGTTGAATTAGAACTTCGACTCTGCAAGGCATACAGATCAGAAAACAACGCTCAGCCTGTCCTGGGGGGAACCGAATGGAAAGCATCTTTCTTAGCAAGACTAGGATCTGGAAGCGCTGCGCGAAGTATCGAAGGACCACTTGTAGTGTGGGGCGAACATCCAGCCATTGAGGGAAGCAGTAATCTTTTTGGAACCAAATATCTCTATGAAGTTCATGAGAATTTCACAAATTATCAGGACACTATCTTATTAGTAGACAAAGGCGAAAAGCAGGTGAGTAGCACCGTAGGGCACGATTTAATGGATGAAAACCCCTATGCTGAGGCTCGCTTTAAAACGGCAAATGATAATCTTTCAAGACTCATTTCTATTTTTAAATCGGGTGATATTTCAGAATTTATTAAAATTGTGGAAAGTGAAGCACTCCAATTGCACGGGATGATGATGGCAAGCAGTCCATACTTTATTTTAATGAAACCCAATACGCTAGAAATTATTAATCGCATCTGGGAGTACAGAAAAGAAGCAGAAAGCAACATTTGTTTTACCTTAGATGCTGGGGCTAACGTACACGTTTTATATCCTGAAAACGAAAAAAGTAAGGTGATAGATTTTATTAAAAATGACTTAGCTCCGTTTTGTAAAAATGGCGAGTTTATTGAAGATACCTTAGGAATGGGTGCCTCGATAATTTAGTGTTGGACGAGTATTTTTATTGTTTTAGACCTGTCATTAGATTCAAATTTTGCAAGATATAGTCCGTTTGCAAATCGCTCCAAGTTGAGTGTTGTCGTTTCAGTAATATTCGTGCTAGTTGCTATCTTTTTTTCTGTTAGGTCATAAATTGTTATGATGGAATCTTCGGTTATTGATGATGCTTCTATAACAAAAACTGCTTCGGTTGTAATGGGATTTGATTGTAGGTTAAATAATGTCTTATCTGTTATTAAGTATTTGTGAAGGTCTAAGTGTTACGTTCTGCTAATTGCAAAGAATATCAAACACATGATTTGAGTTGTTGTAACTTGCGGTTGTATTGGTTTCTGGGGAACAATTTGTGATTTCAGAATCTGATGTGAATACTACGAATTCATCGCCAATTTGTGGTTCAAAAGTTAGATTAACAGCGAATCCACCATTAAAATATGCTTCATTTACGTTCTCTATCAAATCATGATCAACTCCAGCAACATACCCATTAATATCTATCAATAATTTAGCAGTTTCTGTTTGATTATAATTTGTTGTGTTTAATTGTTGAATTCGTGGTCCTGGATCAAAATATCCATTGTTAGCTGTTGGAATTGTAAATGTCCTTAGAAATTGAAATGTTCCAGAACCTTGTAAAGCCCCATATTCTATAAATTCTGGAAATTCTGCATCTTAAAAAAAATAATTAGAAAAACTTGAGGCGTCATCAATTAATATGGTGCCTTCATTTAATAAGATTAATTCGTTGTTTGTAAATTCTAAGCCATTAAATTCATAGTCAATAGTCGAGTTTAAAATACCATAATTTCCAAACTGTTCATTACCTGTTCCACTTACTATAAAAGTACCGCCGTCTAAGTAAAATTCATTACTAAAACTTCAGAGCCTAGCGCCATATTCAAGAAAAATATTGAATGGATTTCCAGTTCCCATGATTGCCGATCCGGTTACGGGCTGCACCTGCAAGTCTACATTATCAAGCGTAATGTCATGGTTTCCTGTAATAAGAAGATCTGCTTCTTGTATTCTAAATGTCCCACCTCCCAAGAAGGTAACGTCATCCCAAGTTAATATACCGTTTACGCTATAAAATAAATTGCCGATGACCGTAGGATGCGTTATACCATTATTTTTAATTTATAAATAACCATTGCTGTAGCCGTTAATAGAGGCTCCGCTAGGCCCCAAATTATTAGCACCACTAAAAATTAAGCTCGCATTTTCTTCTATCTTAATTGTAGGTCCTAAAATTGTGTCCTGATTAAAGGGTTCAACAAGCAAGCTGACTTCGGCTACAGTGAAATCATAACAGCAGAGATACATATTTGAGTCGATAGTGAGATTGTCCGGACTATTTTTAAAAAATGAGCTTGTTATATTTAATAAACCGGGATTTGGTGTGTTAAAACTTAGGTCAACATCCTCTAGTGTTATAAGTCCCTGTTGAGGTTGTGAAATTAAACTTGCTTGATCATTTATAAAAAAAAGGCGCTGGGTTTGAAATTCCAGCGGCTTTAGTTATTGTTATAAATCCTGTATTTTTTAAAGTGAAATTTGATAAATTTTTAGCGGCATCCGTTGCTGTTCAATGTTCCTCCGCCAGCAAACTCTCCTTTGGTAAAATGATGGCAGAGGTAGAGAGTACTTCTATTCCCGCAGGAATTATAACTGTCCCTTCCCCATTTTGTAATGGGACCGTCCCCATATCCCAATTTAAAGGACCTGACCAGAAAACACCATTTCCATTTCCTGTCCAAGTATGAGCTTGACTCCACAATATTAAATTGCTAGCCAAAAAAATAGCTATAAATAAGGTTTTTTTTATCTCGAAATTTTAAGGTAAGACACGAAATTTCAGTTATTTAAAAGGATGCTGTTTTTGGTTAATTTCGACTTGACCTAATGCTCCATGTTACATTTTTGAGGTATCTTTGTGTTAAATTTGTATCTTTAACGTATACAACATCTTATGCACGGCCCACTTTTCTATTCAAAAATATTACTCTTTGGTGAATATGGTATTATCAAGGACTCCAAAGGATTGTCTATTCCTTATAATTTCTTTAAGGGGGCTTTAAAAGTGGACGAACACAAAACAATTACTACTTCAAAGAGCAATGATAGTCTGCGTCTTTTTTCAGATTATTTAGAAAATTTACAGACTGAAAGCCCAGCGTTGGTTTCTTTTGATATTAAAGGTTTAAAAGAAGATGTCGCTGCAGGCTTGTATTTTGACAGTAGTATTCCACAGGGATACGGTGTAGGAAGTAGTGGCGCCTTAGTAGCGGCTATTTATGATAAATACGCGGCCAATAAAATAACTATTCTTGAAAACCTTACGCGTGAAAAGTTACTCACGCTCAAAGATATTTTTGCAAATATGGAATCTTTTTTCCACGGAAAATCTTCTGGCTTAGACCCACTAAATAGTTATTTGAGCCTCCCGATTTTAATTAATAGTCACGATGATATTGAAAGCGCAAACATTCCTTCTCAAAAAGTAGATGGTAAGGGTGCGGTATTTTTACTGGACAGCGGTATTACGGGAGAAACTGCTCCTATGGTCAATATTTTTATGGAAAACATGAAACAAGAAGGTTTCCGTAATATGTTGAAAAATAAATTTGTAAAGCATACTGATGCTTGTGTAAATGATTTCTTAAACGGAGATGCAAAATCTCTTTTTACCAATGTAAAGGAACTTAGCAAGGTTGTCTTAGATAACTTTAAGCCAATGATACCGGAAGAATTTCATAAACTTTGGAAGAAGGGAATTGATAGCAATGCCTATTATTTAAAACTTTGTGGATCTGGTGGTGGTGGCTACATGTTAGGGTTTACAGAAGATATAAACAAAGCACGCACGGCTTTGAAAGACCACAATCTAGAAGTGGTTTATAATTTTTAGCACTTAATAGTATGCTAAGCCGAAAACAAAAACATTTTCTGTTGAAGTTTTTCAGCTTTCTATCTATCGTACGTGGGTATAATATTCTAGTAATTGCTATTGCTCAATATTTAACATCTGTTTATATCCTAGCGCCTCATTTGCCATTGCGAAAGGTGATTTTAGATCCTAATTTGCTAATGCTTGTTTTAGCCTCTTCTGTAGCAATTGCTGGAGGATATATTATAAATAATTTTTATGACAGCGAAAAGGATTTAATTAACAGGCCTCTCAAAACAAAGCTAGATAGGATTGTAAGCCAGCGAACAAAGTTGTCTGGTTATTTTATGCTCAATTTCCTTTCGGTCTTTTTTGCGAGTTATGTTTCTTTTAGAGCAGTATTGTTCTTTGCACTGTACATTTTTGGGATCTGGTTTTATTCACACAAACTAAAGAAATATCCATTTGTAGGCAATTTCGTTGCGGCAATCTTGGCGGTTATTCCATTTTTTGCAGTTTTTATATATTATCAGAATTTCAACAATGTTATTTTTGTACACGCAACATTTTTATTCCTACTTATTGCGATGCGGGAACTTACAAAAGACCTTGAAAACATTAAAGGGGATTTAGCGCAAAATTATAGAACCATTCCTGTAGTGTATGGCGAGAAACTTTCAAAAAGACTCATCACTTTTTTGGCTATTGCGACCACAGTGCCCATAGCGTTATTGCTTACTCGATTTGAAATTGGGTATATGAATTTCTATTTCTACGGCAGTAGTATTGCCTTGGCCGTTTTTGTTGTTATACTTTGGAAAGCTGAGAATAGATTTCACTATATCTTGCTGCACAACATCTTAAAATTTATTATTGTAGCAGGTGTATTTAGCATTGTGTTGATTAATGTAGCGCTAGTTTTAGATAGGGTATACTAACGATGTTTAATTAGCCAGCTATTTTATACAGTCTTTTACTTTAATACCCCGAGGCTCTTATTCGCTTTTAAATTTTGGATTTAGGTTTCTTTTTTATTTAATAGCTGGGTGACTATGTCTCGCCTTAGTTTATTGAATCTTTTAACTCTGCTGGCTTATCGATACCTCTATCTTTTTGGTCTTCTGGAGCGCTCACTTTTAACACAATAGCTGCTATTCTAAATCTTGGTGAGTTTTTATTTTGTCCAAGAAGAATGATTATATTCCTTGAAGCTTTTGATTACTTGAAAGTCACTCAAAATATGTGGCTATTACTTGTTTAATATAAGTGGCTAATATATATTCTGATATATAATGTGTTAGGTGTTTTTTAATAAGTTTAATTTTTTATCTGAAACTATCATTTTTAATGCTAGTTATCTTTTGTTTTTTGAATATCACTTTAAATGCTCAAAAAAATATAAATTCTCAGGTTGACACAAGTAATCAGAGCGGTACAATTTCAATATTTAATCCGCAAAAGATATTGTATGCCCAAATAATGGAGGAAAAGGGTGGTATTATCTTGAGGTGCATAGTTTAGTTACTTGTGTTGTACTGCGGTACTAATATTATTCTAGCTGGGTGGAAAATTTCCAAGCAACATAAACAATTAGAAGAGTTATGGCAATTTCAATGCCGCTAAGAAATACAAAAAAAAACACATGATTGATGGGTAAGAAAAGAGCGCCAAAACTAAAAACGCATCCATACTGTAAAGTCCGCCAACTATAATATTTAAGATTCTATTAATTTTGGCCTTTGTAAGTTCAAGTTATAAGTGCAACTGGCCAAGTTGATTTTATATTTTCTTCTATAAAGACCCAATTTTATATTTAGCGGACTTAGTTAATATTCACAGAACCTTAAATTAAGAACAAACGCCCTATGGTTTTATGCATTGTTATATGCTGGTTCTTTATTTTGAATTAAGTCATTAATTGAATCCCAAAGACCAATTCTTTTCTCTAATGATTGCTTCGCTACTGTTAGTGTTTCACTCCACTTCTTGTCGTCATTCCCACAAAGTTCTGAAATCATTTTAAGAGATAGCGGTCCGTGTTCATCTCCATCTAATTCTATATGTCTTTCAAGATAATAGGTTAATTTGTTATATGACTTGTTTCCAGAATCGGAATTTTTGAGAATTTCGATAAACATATCTGGGATAACATCTTCTCGTCCAAATGTAAATGCAGAGGCAACAAGGTGCGGTTTGTTTGTTTCAATAATTGAAAATGAAAACCTTACAAAATCTGCTACTCTTTTGTCTATGTTAATTTCATTTAATGAATATTCGACAGAATTCTCTGATTCTATATGTTTTATAAAATTGTTTATTTTATCTGTATTTGCACTTACCTGTAACATCGCATCCAAATACATTTCAAAATGACTTTTAGGTTCTCCTAATTCATTAATATCACTTTCTTCACCGTGAACAATTTCATTTATAAATCTTGAGAGCGTTGAATTTTTAGGAGGTGTCCAAGGTGTCTCAACTTTAGTCAAATTTATTTGAAGATTTTTTAAAAGTGACATAAAATCCCATACGGCAAATACGTGATTTTCCATAAATATTTTTATGTCCTCTAAATTATTTAAATTTTGATAAATATTATGATTCTGCAATTGATATCTTAATTCAGAAATCTCATTTTCTATGTGTTGTATTCTATTCATTTTGCTTGTATATAAGGGCAGTCTGACTAATAGCCATTCCGTTTTCTATTTTATTTACAAAATTACACATTTCGTATTAGAACTAGAATAAGATTGGTCTTTTTGTCTTTACAATATCAAATAGCGCTAAAAGACTTACGATTGACAGTACAGTCGTTTTGAGTATCAAAACGACTTAATAAACTAGTGAAAAGTGGGGTGAGAACCAATATTTTTAATGCAATTATAAAATGATGTGGCCTTACTTAAAAATAGTGTTTGCTGCCCATCCATATTAAAAATTTAGCCGCTTTAAACACGTCTTATTAGCGCTTGATTCAAGAAAAATAAGTCCGTTTTGAGGTGGTTACCTGTGTTATCGGGTTTATTACTTATTTAGTTCCAAACTATCGAGCTGTTTATTTAAAAATACAAATATTCTATCCCACGAATCTATGGAATCTAATGGGTTTCCTTGAAAATTTCCGCCTGATTTACAAGTGCTAGTATTGGAAAAATCTATTTGTGGAATAAATGGGAGTTCATCGAATTGGTGACCTTCATTTTCATACGAATAATGCTTGATTTCATATTTGAATTTATACTTCTCTGCGCTGGCTTTAATTTGATTACTCATCATTACCGATGGGCATTGAAGGTCGTCTTCCCCAGAGATTAATAATATAGGGCATTTTAGATTTTCGATTTTAATGGAGTTGTTTTCGATTCTTTTAGTTTCTAAAGGCTTATAGGGTTTTTGTGTTGGAATTAAGAAGCTGACTCTGAACTCTGGAATAAGGGAAAGGTGAAACACAGATATAAATTAGACTTACTACAATGAGAATTAGCAATGTGGTCGCAGAAATAATTTTCAAGACATTTTTTAATAGTTGCTATTTTTATTATTTATTCGCAGCGCTGTTTAAAGTGTTTATTGTGATTTTTTAATTAATGATAAGTCGTTATATGATAACATTTGTCACGTAACATTTTCATTTTAAAAATGGAGAGTCATCGCAGGTATGTCCCGAATATATATAATTTAAGTACAGGTCTACTTACTCGTTAACATTTTAGACCCTCTTTGCTCTCTCTAATTTCAAGTGTTTTCTAAAGCACAATTTACAAGCCAATTTTTCTGTTAATTCAAGCTACATGTTTTTTAATGAAGCTTGGGAGATTAAATCTATATCCAAAATAGGTTGTTACACACAACTCGTTGTTTATAACTGTTATTTGATATCCTCATTATAATACGTGTTTTTAAAGTTAAGGTTTCTACTAAAAATAATGTTAATGGGGCTATATCCTATTTGCAAGCTTCCAGTAATGATAATGGACAGCAGATTTTTTCTGTAAAACCCACATGTTCATCACCTCTATTATTAAACCTAATGCTAAATACTGGTCTTAGAAAAGGGCATACAAACCAATTTTCATGAATTATAAAACAATAACAATATTGGGCTGTCATACTAATTGTGTAGAATTAGCCAGCTATTTTATTCAATCTTTTCACCGTGCTGACTTATGTCAAGACCTCTCTCTTCTTGGTCTTCTCGCACTCTCATTTTTAGAAGTACGTCTACTATTTTAAATAATAATAAACTACCTCCAAAAGTGAATACTGAGGTTATTGCAAGTGCAATTAAATGATAGAAGAAGGTTGAGGTTTCGCCATAGATTAATCCCACATTATTTGCTAAGATCCCGGTTAAAACCATCCCTACAATTCCTCCAATTCCGTGACTAGGAAAAACATCTAGGGTGTCATCGATTCCAGATTTGTTTTTTAGATGAATCATCCAATTAGAAACAATGGAAGCAACAAACCCAATAAGTACAGACTGGCCAATATTAACAAACCCAGCGGCCGGAGTGATGGCGACTAAACCTACCACAGCGCCTATACAAGCTCCTATTGCTGACATTTTTCGCCCTAGCATGCGTTCATAAAAAATCCACGTTATCATGGCGGTTGCTGAAGCTATATTGGTGTTTGCAAAAGCAATTACTGCATCACCATTTGCTCCAAGAGCAGAACCTGCATTAAAACCAAACCATCCAAACCAAAGCAAGCCCGTACCTAAAATAACAAAAGGGACATTTGCGTGAGTTTCAACAGCTACTTTTCTTTTTCCTAAATAAAGAGCTCCTGCTAATGCGGCAAATCCTGCAGACATATGTACAACGGTTCCGCCAGCGAAATCAAGGACTCCCCAATTTCTAAATAGACCATCTGGATGCCAGGTCATATGAGCAAGGGGGCTGTAAATAAACAAGCTAAATAAAACCATAAACAAAATATAACTTCTAAACCTTACACGGCCTGCAAAGCTCCCCGTAATTAGAGCTGGAGTTATTATGGCAAATTTTAGTTGGAAAAGTGCATAGAGTAAAAATGGGATAGTGCTAGAAAACTCAGGATTAGGTTCAAGACCTACATTTTTAAAATTTAAATAGGTAAGTGGGTTTCCTATAATACCTCCTATACTGTCTCCAAAGGCTAAACTAAAACCTACAAGAACCCAAAGAACACTAATAACCCCGAGTGCCACAAAACTCTGGAGCATCGTAGAAATAACATTCTTTTTATTAATCATTCCCCCATAAAAAAAGGAAAGTCCCGGTGTCATAAGTAATACAAAAGCACTTGCAACTAACATCCAAGCTGTATCTCCCTTGTCAATTTCTGATGATAGTTCTTGATAACTAGAGGCGGTAAAAGCACTAAAGGCAACTAAAACTGCGAGTACTATGAAATTGACTTTTTTACCCATGTTGGTTAGCGTTTTGGAGTATGGTTACACATAAATGGTATCGCTAAAAATCTCAAGAATTTTAACAGCTTTAAAACTAATAAATTATAAATAATATTTAAAGCTTTTTTTAATAATTGATGCGCAGAAATGTAACGAGCTTCGTTAAGCTACTAATACCCTTACTTGAGTTAGCTTTTTAATATCGTCCCAATAGGAAATGCATTTTTTTAATGATTGCTTTGCAATCCCCAATTCTTCAACCCAATTCTTCAACCCAATTCTGAAATCAATTTTAATTATATAGGCCTGTTCTATAGTCATCAACCGCAATATGGCATTCTAAATACTAATTGAGTTTAGTGTTTTGTTTAGTTTGTTTTTTATCATTTAGGGAGAGATATTATTAAATTATCTAAGCAAAAGTCTAGAGATATTTTTGAACTCTAAGATGGAAAAATAATTATTAACCGTCATATTTTTGCTAATAGAGTCTAGTTTGATAAAGTTATAAAGGATGCCAGAACAGAAATTAAAGTGACAAACTTCTTTAAAAAATTAAAGTTTTGGAAAAAGAAGACATAGTCAACTACCTCATATTTATATTTTAAATACCAGGCATTGGTTTTGAAGATTACACGTTGAAAGTAAGTTGTCAGCTTTTTTCGCTTTCAATTCCATATTTTTAATTGCCTAACTTTTATTTTTGGGTTTATCGCAATAATCAAGTATGATTGAAACCATAAATAAATACAAGAAATTCTTCATACAGACATTATTTATTCTACAAATGTTGAGTAAATAATAAAACGCTACGGGTGTAGGGCTTTTTTAATCACATGGTTTCAAATACGGCTCAAGGTTAAAAAATGCTTTATGCTGTTATTTATAAGCGCTACCAATGAATGTTTCTTTCTGTATTTTCTATATTAAAATAATACAAACGCTTGTAACCCTAGCGCTATTTTAAGGATAGAAGAGAAGCTTCACCCCAATATTTGATTATAGATAAATTATAGTCGTCTTAAATTTTACGTTTAAAGATATATCTAGTGATAAAAATTCCATTTCCGTCACCTTCACCAGAATCACTTTCAACAGCACTTGTAACAAAAACTAAATCCCATCCTTCCGCTAACATCATTGTTATCTTAGAAGATATTATCGCGTCATTTGCTGCGATATTTTGAAAGCGTATGCCTGCTATGTTATAGAAATTTAAGAGTTTTGTTTCTTCAAAATCTTTTAAACGAATATCTTTACGTTTTGATTTATTTCTGGAATTATCATCTTCGGTTTGCGATGAGGTAAATTTCGTATAATCTCTTTCTTCATTTCCGGAGATAAGTCTAGATCTTCCTAAACCAAGTGGCACAATAGATTCTACACTTGTAATTACTTTCACTTCAAATTTTGGTATAGCAGTTGTTGTTTCTTGGCTTTGAGCCTGTGTAATAGTTATGAATAATAGGCAAATAATTAAAAAATGAAATTGGTTTTTATTATTTCGATACATAATGAATATAGTTTATGGTTTAATTGTGTATAAGTGGTATAATCATATCTTTTGGCATAATTATACTGGATACTTCTAAGGTTCTTTAGTAAAGATAAATCTTTTCGACCAAAATATAACAGATTAATTAGCCCATGTTTATACTTTAATGTTAGGATAAATAGCAGCTTACAAATCAAATTTTCTGTTGATGCAACCCATGGGTTTTTTAATTATTTAAGGAGGATCAAATCTATGCCCAAAGTAGGCTATTATAAACAACTCATTGTTTGTAAATGTTGATTGCCGACCGTCATTATGGAAGGCGGTTTCAAAATTAAGGTTTACTCCAAAATAACGTTATGGGAGCTATATCCTTTTCGTAAGCCTCCATCTAATAACACTAGTCAGTAGAGTTTCTTTTGTTCTATCTTTATTTTCTGTCTTAGTAAATTAAGATAATGTGGATATACAGAGGCAAATCTCATCTTTACAATTCTTAAATATTGGTGGCATGTAATGTTCAATTTTTCTTTATTAAGAAATGCTCCAAAGATTTTCTCACTAATTTCCATCGCTTTTTTAAATATTCTTGGGAGGGAATATTTTAGACACGATATACCCTACAATCATGGCCAAGGCGAAAGAAGGCGCCAGAACATCTAATTCTATAAAATAGGGCCCTATTACTTCCATATTTGCAAACACAAACTTGAATAGTATTACTGATAAAAACCCAGTAATCATAGAAGCAATTGCCCCTTTTTCAGAATAGCCTTTCCAGAAAAGAGATAGAATAATTACAGGACAAAAAGTAGCTGCAATACCGGACCATCCAAAAATCATAATCCAGAAAATTTTTCTGTCAGGATATAGGTTATATAATAGGATTGCAATCCCAAGCGCGGCTAGTGCCATTAAAACAGTAACCAAGCGTGAAAAATTGGTTAAGTCTTCATCTTTTAAATCGGGTCTAAAAATTTTCTGATAGAAATCGCGTGTGATAGCACTAGAGGCTAAAATAAGTAGCGAATCAATTGTTGACATAATCGCAGAAAGTACAATAGCAATAAAGATTGCTACTAGAATTGTTGGTAAGAATTCGTTGGTGATCATGCTTAAAACATCTTCGCCGCCAGTTCCTAATATTGCTTCAGGGTCTTGTCCTTCTTTTGTAAAATAGATTCGAGCGAGAATACCTATCGTTACTGCTGCTGCATCTGTTAAAAAGGTAAACAGCAATGCAACCCATTTCCCTTTATCAATCTCACCTACACCTTTGATGGACATAAAACGAACATAAACCTGTGGAGATCCTAGGAAGCCTAAGCCAATCATCGAGAACCCCAAAATGGTAAATAAGTTCATCCATCCGTCATCGCTTCTCCCCATTATTTGTGTTAGGGTAGGGTCAATGGCGTTTAATCCTTCGGTAATTCCAGCACCATGATCCATGGAGAACCACACTACAATAGGAAGTAAAACCAAACCGAAAAACATTAAAACACCTTGGAACATATCTGACCAAACTGCGGCTACGAATCCTCCAATGAAAATATAGACCAACACAATGGAAAAGCCAACGAGCACGCCTATGCGATAGTCAATGCCTAGCATGGATTCAAAAGCAATTCCTGTAACGTCCATCTGGGAAGCAACATAAATAACCACAAATACTACTAACACAGAAGCAGAGATCATTCTAAGCGTGTTGGTGGATGATTTAAAATGACTTTGAAGGTAATCAGGGATTGTAATTGCCTTATAATCGTCAGACCTTTGTTTAAATTTTTTGGCCATGAATTGCCAAGAGATAAAAACTCCGAGGAGTTCACCCGCAACCACCCAATATGCAGAATACCCTGCCATGGCTCCCATTCCCGTTAGGCCAATTAAAAGCCATCCAGATTCACCAGTGGCTCTAGCAGAGAAAGCGACAGCCCAGAAACCCATTTTTTTTCCTCCCAAATAATAATCGCTCATACTTTTGACTCTTCTCGAAGCCAATATTCCTATTAAAAATAGGATAGCAACATAAATTCCTAAGACGATAATTTTTGTGATCATTGTTTTTTTTATTTATACAAAAAAAGAGTGTTTGTAGAACAAAAGCTAAGGTGTCTTTTAAAGCGCTGCAATATCTTCTTTAGAAGACGCGCTTGACTAGCTATCTTTTAACAACTACTTAAGGGTTGGTTTGTTTACGGTGAAGGTAGTATTTTTTTTACTTTTACCTATATTGCTTTTAGAACGCCTTATTGTTTTTATACAGAGTCCATGTTTGTAATGCTTGATTCGTTGCTGGGGCTGGCGTTAAAAGCAGTAAAGAAAAAGGAACGAGAGGGAAATTTGTCTGGCTTCACAAGCAGGAAAAAAAGAGAACAATGGGTTATATTCGTTTTTGAGCGAAATTATTTTTTAGTGAATAGAGCAATAGTATAATCTAAAAGTTCTTTATTATCACTTTTTATACCTCCTGGAATTGCTATTCTAATCGGGAAAATGCTCTTTTAACTGCAGGTTTTTTTTTAATCTACTATGCTGGCAGCTGTAAGTTTTGCTTTTTTTAGGGGCTTATCTTTAATCAAATAATCACCAAATAATATTTTTTTATTAGCGATGTAAGGAATCGTTTTCTTGCCTTTTATTTTAAAATTGCTGGAAGAATGTACTCTTCTAATATTTTTTCAGGCTGTTGATATTTCCCATTTCTATAGTTTCCAGAAGTAATAACGACCACTGTGTTTAACTCTGGTATAACAAAAATATTCTGACCTCCCGCACCTCTAGCTTCAATGGATGCTATGTTTCTATTATTTATAACATACGTTTTGTGCCACCATAAATAACCGTATTCATTTTTATCATTTGTATTCTCTAGTCTTAAATGCTTTTTGAAGGATTCTTCCACCCAATTTTTTCAGGTAATTTGTGGCCCTTTCCAAGTGCCTTTATTGAGGTATAATTGTCCAAATTTCAGCTTGTCTATGGGGGTTAAATACGTGCCAGTACCAAAATAAGGGGTCGTCGACGTGTTTTCTGTTTGAATTATATAGTTCGTAATTCCAAGTTGGGATAAAAGTTTTTGATCCATATACAGTGCTAACGGTTGTTCTAAACGTTCGTTTAAACTTACTCCAAGTAAAAATGGATTTGTAGAACCATAATTGGTTTGAGTTCCTGGTTCATTTATCCTGCAAGCTTCCAATACTGTTTTTAACCAATCATTTGAATTCTGATAGTTGTCTTCAGCAGCAGCCGAATTTCCTTCTATTCCAAAATCTAAAGCATCTAAGCCAGAACTCATAGTCAGTAAAAAATGGCTAAGTTCTAATTTATATATGTGTTTTTTTTGTTAAAAATGATAGTATATGATTCCTTCATATTTTAGAGATTTTCTAATTAGTTGTTCAACAATTATTCATAGAGAGATTGGACTTCCTAGTAATTTTGCGACTAATTTTCTTAGGCCGCTTTGTTGATTATTCTGTTTGGTTTTATTTCCATTTCTAAAGAGGTTAAATAGCCTAAGGAGGAGTGTACTCTTTTGGTATTGTACCAATCTATAGATTCGTATAATTGTGTATTAGAGGTAAATTTGAACCTGCACAGCCTCCATTTAAATCCCCCAATATTACAGGGCTGAAATCATAATTTTCTACTCCAATTAGCGCATCAATTACTTTGGATTGGATGTTCAGAATATTAGCTGAACCATCGCAACCAGAAACACTCATGGCAGGCCAGGGGTCTGTGTTGGCATTGGCAAAAATGATTTCCGCTATTCATTATCTGACAAAAGCTCAAAACGCACGCAGTATTCTCTGCCGTAGATTATATTGATTTTTTCAAGCCAAGCCTTGGTTTGCCTCAAAACCTCTTCTACTTTCACCCTGTCGCTTGTTCCAGCTACCGATTGGGTGAACTTGACAGTGACAGATACCGCCAACTTCAGTACCCGTAATTCTGTGCCTCTTGATAGGTTTATATCTATAAGCGGAGAAGGGTAGTTCTGAGATGTCAGATCAATAGTTGACAACAACAAGAAGACAAGAATGAGGTTTTTATTCACGATACCAGCTATTATTAAGAACAGTTTATTTTTTTCATTTCGTTTTGATGTAGTTGTTTCTTAATTTATTTGTTTTTAATCAAGTGTGCGGTACCTCATCATTTAATACAATTTGTCTTTGATACACCTCAACACGCTCAGAACATCAACAGTTTATTGCGATCGTTATATAGTAAATAGAAATCATTCAATTTAAAGTTTAAACGACTCTTTCCTTCTTTTAAATCCTTTTTCTTCTGTAATTTTATAGGATGAAAAATGAAAGCACGCTAAAAGTTGCTCTAGCGCAAATAGCGCCTGTTTGGTTGGACAAACAAGCAACCCTTAAAAAAATATACCATCAGATTGAAGAAGCCGCAAAAGAAAAAGCAGAACTTATTGTTTTTGGGGAAGGCCTAGTGCCAGGATATCCATTTTGGCTCTCATTAACAGGAGGTGCAGAGTGGAATCAAACCATAAATAAAGAACTCCACGCAGCCTATGTGCGCAATTCAATAACTATTGAAGATGGCGATTTAGACACCGCTTGTGCGTTGGCTAAAAAACACAAAATGGCCATGTATTTGGGTATTATAGAACGCCCTTTAGATCGTGGTGGGCATAGTGTTTATGCATCTTTAGTATATATTAATCAAGAAGGAATCATACAATCTGTGCACCGCAAGTTACAACCCACCTACGACGAGCGCCTTACTTGGGCTCCCGGCGATGGCAATGGACTGCAAGTACACTCCTTAAAGCAATTTACCGTAGGAGGTCTTAATTGTTGGGAAAATTGGATGCCCTTACCGCGCGCCGCCCTATATGGTCAAGGCGAGAACTTGCACGTTGCAGTATGGCCTGGCAGCGATCATAATACCAAAGACATTACCCGTTTTATAGCAAGAGAATCTAGGAGCTTTGTGATTTCGGTTTCGGCGCTAATGCGGAAAAGTGACTTTCCTGAAAACACCCTTCATCTGGATAAGATTTTAGAAAAAGCACCCCAAGTTTTAGCGAACGGCGGAAGTTGCATTGCAGGCCCTGATGGCGAATGGCTTGTCGAACCGGATACAACAACAAACGGGAATATTTATCATACCATAGATTTTAATCGTGTCTATGAAGAGCGACAAAACTTTGATCCTGTTGGGCATTACTCAAGACCCGATGTTACAAAATTACAGGTGAATAGAGAAAGGCAATCAACAGTTGAGTTTAGCAATTTTGAAAACAACAAAAAATAAAATATAAATTTCAAAAATAGAATAATCTAAGTTCCTTCTCCCAGCGGCTGATAATTATAAATGAAACAAAATAAATTGCACACGCGTATTGGGGGAAGGTGAATTTCGGCAGCATTTGAAAATACATATCTGCTTTTTTTCCAAATTCGGAAGGTGGAGTTGCGAAAGCTCATCGGCTGTATTTATTGTGGGATAAATTTTGGCACTATTTTTCATCAAATAAATATTTTTACCTGAAAATTCGCAAGGGGGGCTTTCTCGGAATCTAAAACCAGCCCTGAATTTAAATGACTATCCCATGCGTGCAGGGGAATGTGGATTTTAGATTGAATGGATTATTTCTAATCTGAAATTAAAAAGTCCATTTTTTGAACTAATAATTCTTAATCCTGAAATGAAAATTCTAAATTAAGTAGCGTATCTTTGCGCCCAATTTAAAACTCCTGAAATTCAGGGAACTAAAAAACTCTTCATAGGGGGAAACGTCATGGGCAGAAACGACAATAGCAGAAAAGGAAAGACATCAAGTAGTCATACCAACAAAGACAAAGGTAAAGGCAAAATAAAAGCAAGAGGAAATGCACCACATAAAAGGGAGCAGGCAGCAAAAAATACAGGCAGCGTTAAAGAGCCGGTAAAAGTAGCTGCTAAAAAATCAAATCCTGTTACTGATGGAATTCGATTGAATAAATACATTTCAAACAGTGGGATCTGTTCACGTCGTGAGGCAGATACATTTATCGCTACCGGTCTAGTAACGGTGAATGGTAAGATAATTAACGAAATGGGTTATAAGGTAAAACTGGAAGATGATGTGCGTTTTGATGGCCGTCGCATCAATCCAGAACCTATGGCCTACGTGCTACTAAATAAGCCAAAGGGTTTTGCAACTACTACCAGCGATAGCAAAGGCAATACGGTAATGGATCTAGTAGCAAACGCCTCTTCCTCTAGAATCACGCCTATAGGCAGATTGGGAAGAAATGCAACGGGCTTGTTATTCTTTACAAACGACGATAAGCTTAAAGAAAAGTTAAGTAAAAAGGGAATGGAGCGTTTGTTCCACGTCGAGCTAGATAAAAATCTAAAAGCAGCAGATTTTCAAAAAATTAAAGAAGGCTTGACTATAGACGGTAAAAAGGTCGAGGTAGAAGAAATAAGCTATGTAGACAACAGGCCAAAAAAGGAAATCGGACTCAAAATTAAAAATATGGGAAACAGTGTTATCCGTGATATTTTTAAAGATTTAAATTATGACATTGTTAAATTGGATTGTGTGACCATGGCTCATCTTACAAAAAAGGACCTTCCAAGAGGTCGTTGGAAAATATTAACCCAACAAGAAGTAGAGCTTTTTTCTATGCTATAAGCTTCTAAGATTTATAAATAGAGAGCCCATTCAAGTTTTTAAAACTTGAATGGGCTCTTTTGTTTTAAGCTCCCAAAGAGCAACTCCAATCACCGCTATATATTCTATTGCAACGAGCCCTAGATTTTCATGAAAACCGTCGGCACCATAAGCAGCATAAGAGAACACTACCATAAAACTCCATACAATAGGAAATTTATACCTAGTAAATAGAGATAGGATTAGGGGTGTTGCAACATACCAAGGATGTACCGTTGTTGAAAGTAAGAAGTATAAAGAGACACAAAGCAACATGGCGGTAAGTAGCTTTTGAGAAGTATCATTTCTTCGGAAGAAGGACATTCCTAGAATAAACAAGACTACGATCACAGGTAGAATTTTCCCAACAGAGCTTATAATATTCCATCCCACCGTTTGAAAACCAATTCCTCTAATAACATAATAGACACTCGCATTGAATTCAAAATTTTGAAACCAAAGTCCAATGGTTGCTGAAAAGTTTGATATAAATTCTGAAGACAAAAAAGGAGCAAAGGTGAGCAATACAGTGCCAAGCACAATACCATAGAAAACAGCAATTCGCTTGATGTTTTTTAATCTCCAAAATTCTCGTCTCGCGAGTTGAGCGGAGCCGAAGCCAATAAACAAAGGCAAAAACAACAAGGGTAATAGCTTAACTGAAACTGAGATCCCGAACAAAACTGCTGCCCAAAACCACTTGTCTTTATGCAGTAAATAAAGCGACCATACCATAAAGAATAACATTACACTTTCAAAATGCAAGTTACCAGTGAGCTCAATAATGATAAACGGATTTAAGAAATACCAAAAAATATTCTTAATGGGAAGATTCAGTTTTTCTAAAAGCTTCTTCCCAAAGTAGAGAATTCCAATATCTGCTGCGATGATTAAAACTCTTAGTATAATGACAGATCCTAAAATAGAGCTTTTTGCAAATAGTGCCGCAATGACAAAACATAATTGGTTAATGGGGGGATAATTACTGTAATGACTAGCGTTTAGTTCGCCCATTCCTGTAACTAATTCGCTCGAATTTTTCATTGTCAGACGGGTGCTGTCGAAGCCCAACCCACTAGCTTCCATAAATTGCTCTGGCGTAAATAAATAAGGAGTAACTCCTTGAACCAATACTTGTCCGTCCCATAAAAATCGATAAAAGTCTTGTGATAGATTGGGAATAGCGGGTAAGAAAATCAGTCTAAAAAGCACTCCAATTACTGCTAGTGCCCAAAAGTTAAAGACAGCTACATTGATAATTTGCCAAGCGCAATAGAACAATCCTGAATAGAGGAGTAGGAGGTTTAAAAAATCACTACGTTCCAGGGTGTATGCAAAAAGAAGGTATAAAAGGGTGCTTCCTATAATTGGAAGAAGTATGCTTTTATATGGTTTTAAAAAATCCAAATACAATTTTCCTACGTCTATTCGAGCGAAGTCGAAAACTTAACAAAATTCAAAATTAAACCATCTAAACTCTTCAATCAATGTGAACAATCTAAGGTAGTTGAGTCATTTTTAGATAGCCAGTATGGATGTCTAAAAATGGTACCGAAACTAATCAGCCCACTCCGCAATAAACAAATTAGTATCTCTACCGCCACCATTATTACGATTAGAAGAGAAGGCTAAATACTTTCCATCATTACTAAAAACTGGAAAAGCGTCAAAAGTTTCACCGTGCGTAACGCGCACTAAATTCTTTCCGTCGAGATCTATTAAATATAAATTAAAAGGAAAGCCTCTAACTGCTTCGTGATTACTGCTAAACAATATTTTGTTTCCGCTAGGATGAAAAAACGGACTCCAATTCGCGTTTCCTAAATTGGTTAACTGTTTTAAATTGCTTCCGTCTGCATCACAAATATAGAGTTCCATATCAACTGGTTCTACCAATCCGTCGGCTAGTAAATCTTTGTATTTTTTCACTTCGGTATCTGTTTTTGGGCGAGAAGAACGAAAGATTAACTTAGTGCCGTCTGGAGAGAAAAAGGCGCCTCCATCATAACCAAGTTCATCGGTAATTTGCTTTTTATCGCTTCCATCAATATTCATGGTCCATAATTCTAAATCTCCGCTTCTTGTTGAAGTAAAGACTATTTTATCACCTTTTGGCGATACCGTAGCTTCCGCATCATAGCCAACGTTGGTTGTTAATTGGCCCGTTATGTTTCCGTCAAGATCTGCTACAAAAATGTCAAAGCTATCATATACTGGCCAAACATAATTTCCGTTTTTACGAAGGGGAACTTCGGGACAATTTTCATCTGCAAGGTGCGTGCTTCCGTAGACATAATGTTCGTTGTCTGGTAAAAAGTATGCGCAGGTGGTTCTTCCTTTTCCTGTGGAAATCATAGGGGGTTGTGTACCCTTAAATTTCTCATCAGCATTCATTAAAAACATTTGGTCACATTGCACGCCCCAGTCTTTAAAGTTAGATTGAAATACCAGCTGTTTGTCATCAAAACTCCAGTATGCTTCAGCATTATCTCCGCCAAAAGTTACTTGGCGAATGTTTTTGAAGTGACGCTCTTCAGGATAAATTAGCGTGTCTTTAGTTTCAGTATCTATGAATGCTTCTCGGTTTGTAGTGGATACTTTAGTTTTTTCTTCGGAAGAAATTTGAGCTGAATTTTCCTCGGCACCAGTTTTTTTACACGAAAACAATAAACAAACAAAAAGTAGGGGTAGAATAAGTCTCATTTTTACAGTAATTTTGTGTAAAAATAATAATATGCGTGCAATTGTAATACTTTGGGTCGTTTTAGTTTTGGTTTCTTGTAAAAAAGAAATGGTAAAAACAGTCACAATGAAAGAGGATGTCTATGCTTTAGCAGATGACAGCTATGGCGGAAGGCAAACAGGGACAGATGGAGAATTAATGGCTGCTGAATACATTTCAAACCGATTTAAGGAAATCGGTCTCCTTCCAAAGGGCATATCTGGAGAATACACGCAAACATTTACATTTACACCCAGTGCAAATCCACATGAACAAGCTGAATTTACAAATACTACCGAAGATGGCTCAGTAACAGGAACAAATGTAATAGGATATATAGACAACAAAGCCGAGACTACAGTAGTAATTGGTGCCCATTACGACCACTTAGGAATGGGAGGAGAAGGGTCTTTGTATCGTGAGGGTGACGCTGTGCATAATGGGGCTGATGATAACGCCAGTGGTGTCGCTGTTTTATTGCGATTGGCAAAAGACCTTAGCAATAAAGGAATACAAGTAACAGGAAATAATTTTTTATTCATTGCTTTTTCCGGAGAAGAAATTGGTTTGTTGGGGAGTAATTTTTTTGTAAAAAATCCTACGATCGATACTAAGAAAGTGAGCTATATGGTTAATATGGATATGGTTGGGAGACTCAATGAAGAAAATACGGTTGCCGTGCACGGAGTTGGAACTTCGCCTAGGTTTAAGCAGACCTTGTTTGCAAATAACGATCAAGGATTAAAAATTGTAGAGTATGAAAGTGGCATTGGTCCAAGTGACCACACTTCATTTTACTTGGCAGATATTCCTGTGCTTCATTTTTTCACAGGCCAGCATGAAGATTACCACAAGCCAGGAGATGATGCAGATAAATTGAATTATGAAGGCATGGAAAAGATCTCAAACTATATTTTAAATATTGTTGATGATTTAGACGGTGCTGAGAAATTAGTATTTAGAAAAACTAAAAATGAAAATGAAGAGGTGCCAGCATTTAAAGTAGCTCTAGGGGTTGTTCCAGATTATTTGTACAACGATGGTGGGATGCGTATTGATGGTATTAGCGAAGATAAGCCTGCTCAAAAAGCAGGATTACAAAAAGGAGATATTGTCATAAAGCTTGGTGATCTAGAAACACAAGATATGATGAGTTATATGAAGGCACTTTCGACCTTTGAAGAAGGTATGACGACTAAGGTTACTGTAAAGAGGGGTGATGAGGTTATTGTTAAGGACGTAACTTTTTAAAGGTTCGTCAAATTCATTTTTAATATTTTTAGTATCCATTTAAACAGTATATTATGATTGGTTATTATGTTTTAGCTGGGGTTATCTTTTTAGTAAGCACGTATGTGAGTAATAAGCTAAAAAGCAAGTTTAAAAAATACTCGGAAATCACCCTTAAAAATGGCCTAACTGGAAAACAGATTGCTGAAAAAATGTTAGCCGATAATGGGATTTATGATGTTGAGGTGATTTCAGTAAAAGGACAATTAACAGACCATTACAATCCACAAAACAAAACGGTTAATTTGAGTGAGGTGGTGTATGGCAAGAATACTGCTTCAGCAGCTGCAGTTGCAGCCCACGAAGTAGGCCATGCAGTGCAACACGCTACGGCGTATAATTGGCTAAAAATGCGAAGTGCTATTGTTCCTGCAGTTGGTATTTCTGGAAAACTTTCTAACATGGTTCTTATGGCAGGTATTGTTTTAATGTCTTTAGGAATGGTGTTTGGGAATACTATATTTTTAGTTGGTATCCTTATGTTTGCAATGACTACGGCCTTTTCATTTATTACACTGCCTGTAGAATATGATGCAAGCAAACGAGCATTGGCTTGGCTTGAACAAGAAAATATGGTTACCCAAGAAGAGCACGCAGGCGCTAAAGATGCCTTAAAATGGGCAGCGCGCACCTATCTAGTTGCAGCTTTAGGATCGCTTGCAACTTTGGTTTATTTTGTAAGTATTTATTTGAATAGAAGATAGTTTTAGCCAACCACACTCATAGGGTTATACCCTAGGTATGGAACTTCGGTTTCAGTAAAGTTAATACCGAAGGATTCTAATTCTTTTAAAATAGGTTCGTAAACTTCTTTGCTAATAGGCACTTGGACTCCGGGTGTAGTAATTTCTTTATTCAAAATTTTAACTGCTGCCATCGCAACAGGTAAGCCTACGGTTTTAGCCATTGCAGTATAGGTTTGATCATCGCCCAAAGCAACCATATTACTGTCAATTTGGTACTTCTTGCCGTCAAGCTCATAACCAAACTTATGGTACATTACAATCATATCTTTGTCATCTGGTGATAAGGTCCAACGGTCCTCCAATATCTTTTGCAGGGCTTTTGCAGGGCTTGCATCTTTGATTCCAATAATTTTTTCATTGTTTAGAATGTCAAGATCTAGTAGTTTTTCCCACATCAAATCATCTTGATCAATTTTTAGACTGTGGCGTAATTTTAATTCTACACTATCTGTTGGTGAGTATGGTAAAAATATATTAACAAATTCTCTATAGCTTAACGTTTCAGTGTTTGGTAGCGTATAACTGTCATCTGTCATCCCTAACTGAACAAACATATTCCAGGCTTTGCTAAATCCAACACGGCGAATGGTACCGCGGTATAAAGTCAAAATATCTTTTAGTCCGTAAATGCTTTGGTATTTAAGACTGTTTCGGTTGGCGTACACTTCAAATTTTCCATAACCATCAACTTCGATAAATTCAGTCCTTCTAAAAAGACGATTGTACGGAATATATTTAAATTTTCCTTCTTGGATAAATTCTGCAGCGCCACCTTGACCTGCCAAGACAACATTGCGAGGGTTCCAAGTAAATTTATAATTCCAAAGATTGTTATCGCTTTCTGGAGCAACTAATCCACCTGTAAAACTTTCAAAAAGCAACATTTTGCCTCCTTTTGCTTTGATGCGATCTATTATCTGCATAGCACTCATATGATCAATGCCTGGGTCGAGACCGATCTCGTTCATAAAGACCAATCCTTTTGCTTTTGCTTTGGGGTTCAGCAATTGCATCTGGTCACTTACATAAGATGCCGTTACTAAATGCTTCCCAAATTCAATACAATCTTTTGCTACTTCAATATGAAAGCGAGCTGGGAGCATAGAAATAACAAGGTCGCTATTCTCAACAGCTTCTTTTCTTTGGATTTCATTAAATACATCTAGTAAAATTCCACGCCCATTTGGATGCCCACTGGTAAATTTTTGTGCGTTCTGGATGTTTAGATCGCCGATGGTTAAAAACAAATTTTCCTCTTCACTTTTGTCCAATAAATATTTGATTAAGCTTGTTGCTGAACGTCCTGCGCCTATAATTAAAATATGCTTCATGAATTTGTTTTTGGTTATCTTTACTAAAGGTGATTTAAAACAACGAAAATACTAAAATCACAACATTTATAGATGATAAAGTACAACAAAAATATTGTGGTAGCTGCCAGTGTTTTAACCGCAGTAACCATTGCAATGGGCGCTTTTGGAGCCCATGGTTTAAAAGGATTGGTAACACCAGAACGTTTAATTATTTTTGAAACAGGCATTCGATACCAAATGTATCACGCATTAGCCTTGTTTGTTCTTGGAGTTGCTCCAATAATACCAGGGCATACTAAGAAGTTAGTTTTTTGGTTCTTTTTGAGTGGAATTTTATTTTTTTCAGGATCCTTATATCTACTTGCATTAAAAGAACAAGTGTCTTTTGATGTTTCTTTTCTAGGTCCTGTTACACCAATTGGAGGATTGCTTTTTGTCGTTGGATGGTTATGTTTAGGGTTTGGTGCGTGGAAACAAAAATAGAGAACAATAGTGCTTAAGCCCTTCCCCAAGTTATTAACAAGTAAATAGTGATAATTAAGAAAATATAAGTGTCTATTCTATTTTCAATTTATTATTTTTGTCAGACAACTCTTAAAAAGAAGTATGGCGGCTAATAACCAAACTACAAAAATGATTTCTATTGATCAATACGGAATCAAAAATGCAAAAGTTAACTATCAACTTTCTGCGGAAGAACTTCACAAAGAAACAATACAAAAAGGACAAGGAAAAGAGGCCGATAATGGTGCGCTTGCAGTAAATACTGGTGAGTTTACAGGCCGTTCTCCTATGGATCGTTTTATTGTAAAAGATGAAGTTACTGAAGATAAAGTGTGGTGGGGCGATATTAATATTCCTTTTGATTCGGATAAATTTGACGCATTGTATGACAAAGTAGCAAACTATCTTTCTGAGAAAGAAGTGTTTGTTCGTGATAGTTATGCTTGTGCAGATCCCGAATATAAATTAAACATACGTGTGATCAATGAATATCCTTGGTCTAACATGTTTGCGTTCAACATGTTTTACGTCCAACAGTTTCTGAGTTGGAAGATTTTGATGCAGAGTGGTTGATTGTAAATGCACCAGGATTTATGGCAGATGCTGCTGTTGATGGAACACGTCAACACAATTTTGCGATTCTTAATTTTACCAAGAAAATTGCTCTTATAGGTGGAACAGGGTATACAGGAGAGATTAAAAAAGGAATTTTTTCTGCTTTAAATTTCATTTTACCTGTTTACAAAAACGTGTTGCCTATGCATTGTTCGGCAAACATTGGAGATGATGGCGAGACCGCTATTTTCTTTGGTTTATCTGGAACGGGTAAAACAACCTTATCTGCAGATCCTGCGCGCAGGTTGATTGGAGATGATGAGCATGGATGGACTTCAGAAAACACTGTTTTTAATTTTGAAGGAGGGTGTTATGCTAAGGTGATTAACCTATCTGCAGAAAACGAACCAGATATCTATAACGCAATAAAGCCAGGAGCTATTCTTGAAAATGTTGTTCTGAACGATAAAGGAGAGGTAGACTTTGCGAATACTTCAATAACGCAAAATACACGGGTTAGTTATCCAATAGATCATATTGATAATATTCAGGTACCTTCTTCAGGGAAGAATCCAAAAAACATATTTTTCTTAACGGCAGATGCATTTGGTGTATTGCCTCCCATCTCTAAATTAACGCCAGGACAAGCCGCATACCATTTTATTAGTGGTTATACTGCTAAAGTTGCAGGAACTGAGGCTGGGGTTACCGAGCCTGTGCCAAGTTTCTCTGCTTGTTTTGGGGCGCCATTTATGCCCTTGCACCCAACGAAATACGCCGAAATGTTAAGTAAGAAAATGACTGAAGCCGGGGTAAATGTTTGGTTGGTAAACACAGGTTGGACTGGTGGTGCTTATGGGGTTGGAACCAGAATGAAGTTGAAATATACGCGTGCTATGATTACGGCAGCAATGGATGGGTCATTAGATTTAGAAAATAAAGGGAATTATCACGTACACTCTGTATTTGGTTTGCAACAACCAAGAACCTGTCCTAATGTCCCTACTGAAGTATTAAGTCCACGAAAAACTTGGAATAATGATGAAGGGTATTATAAAACAGCAAGTAAACTAGCGGCTTCTTTTAAAGCTAACTTTAAACAGTTTGAAGAATATGCGAGTGAAGAAATATTAGCCGGCGCGCCTTTGCTTTAGTTCGCAGTTTCAGCAGCAGTGCTTTGGCCAATAAAAATCCCGATTCATTTAATATGAATCGGGATTTTTATTTTTTATCCTTCTTAATAACCTTTTCTGTTTATATGCTCGAAAGGGATAAGTTTTAATTAGTAGAATGAACAAAAACGAACTCTTTTTATTGAGACCGCTACATATTTAAAACTGCCACTGCAAGCTACTACTGCCTACTTTTTATTATTCTCTCTTATGTACTTCTCTAGGGCCATCGTCATAGAAGGCATCTCAGGAGTTGGTGCTTGTATGTCTACACGCAATCCTTTTTCGCCAGCCGCTTTTACGGTGGTGTTTCCAAATACGGCAATTCTCGTGTCTTTTTGTTCAAAGTCTGGGAAGTTCTCGAAGAGCGATTCTATTCCACTTGGACTAAAGAATACTAATATGTCATAGTACACATCCCTTAAGTTGCTCAGGTCGCTTACGACAGTTTTGTAGAAAACAGACTCTGTCCACTCTACTTTAAGCTCGTTAAGTACTCTAGGTACTTCAGGCTTTAGTTTGTCACTTGCTGGAAGTAAAAAAGTTTCGTTTTTATACTTTTTAATCAGCGGTGAAAGTTCGGTAAACGTTCTTTTGCCGACATAAATTTTACGCTTACGGTAAACTACATATTTTTGAAGATAATATGCTACCGCTTCACTTTGACAAAAGTATTTTAGGGTGTCAGGAACTTTAAATCTAAGCTCGTCAGCAATTCTAAAAAAATGATCTACTGCATTTCGACTAGTCAAAATGATTGCAGTGTAATTTTTTAAGTCGACTTTTTGGGAACGTACTTCTTTTCCAGATACCCCTTCTACATGAATAAAAGGGACAAAATCTATTTTAACCTTTTGTCTTTCAATCAAATCGAAATAAGGGGAGTTTTCTACCTTTGGTTCAGGCTGAGAAACTAAAATAGTTTTCACTTTCATAAGCATTGTGTTTTTTAAAATTTCGATTCTAGATAAAAACTTTATATAGAATGATATAGGGGGAAATTTCGAGAGCGCAAAGATACAAAATAAAATAAAAAAAGTTCCTAATTATCAAATTACTACGCGCCTTAAAACTAGAATATAGTGCAATACCGTTTAACAGTATGATGATAGCGCAAAATGAAATCAAAAATTCAATGCTCATTGGGATAATATACGTGATAAGAATCACTGAGACTATAAATAAAAATGCAATCAAATTGCGATAGGTCAATTTTTGATAGACATATGAATCAATTACTTCTTCCAGTTTAAACAAATACCCAAGTATTCTTTCAATGACGATTTTTATAGATGCCAATACTGACGCTAAGATGAGTAATTGCCAATACAAGTAGGGTTTGGTTTGGATAATTTCAGGAGCATTCCATCTCAGGAACAAAAAAATAAACAAGGTGCCAATACTAAGTTGCACGGCAAAAAGCAACAAGGAGAATGGATGATAAATAGGGTCGTTCTTTCCGTAGATAAAAAAATATTTGTTAGTAAAAGGAAGCCGCATAAATTCTTGAAAACGAAGAGGGTATTTCCATTTAGCAACAGTAATTAAGAGAATACAGCCCAGTAAAACTAGGGTGATTAAATTATTGTTGTCTAAAGTTCTTTCAATGTACTGCACCTTTATTTTTTGTGTTAAAGGTAGTTTATTTTTAGTATCGTTCCTTGTTACTCAATCATAATTTGACTGTCCGCTATTGAGCAAAAAGAACTATCTTTGCACACGTTTTAAAATGACGATTCATGGCTAATGCCCTTGTGGTTATTCCCACTTATAATGAGATCGAAAATATCGAGAAAATAGTTAGGACAGTTTTTGCGTTACAACGTGATTTTGCTATTCTGGTAGTGGATGATAATTCTCCAGATGGAACGTCAGTGCTGGTGTCTCAACTACAATCAGAGTTCCCTTCTAGATTACATTTGTTATCACGCAAGGGAAAAATGGGCTTAGGAACTGCTTATATAGCGGGTTTTAAATGGGCGATGGAAGAAACGTATGAGTATATTTTTGAAATGGATGCAGATTTTTCGCACAATCCCAACGATTTAATCCGTCTATATAATACCTGTCATAAAGAAGGGTTTGATATGGCCATTGGCTCGCGATATATTACGGGAGTTAACGTTGTAAATTGGCCAATGAATAGAGTGTTGATGTCTTGGGGAGCGTCAAAATATGTGCAATGGGTAACAGGAATGGATATTCACGATACCACCGCTGGTTTTGTGTGCTATAAACGCCAAGTGCTAGAACATATTAATCTGGATACTATTAGGTTTATTGGATATGCATTTCAAATTGAAATGAAATTTAAAACCTATTTGAGTGCTTTTAAAATAAAAGAAGTCCCCGTAGTTTTTACGGACAGAACAAAAGGTACGTCAAAAATGAGTAGCGGAATTATTTCTGAAGCTATTTTTGGAGTCCTTAAAATGAAGATGAAAAGTATTTTTAACCGTTTAGAAATTTAATGAACAAAACTTTAATTAAAAACGCCAACATTGTTAACGAGGGAAAGATCTTTAAAGGAGATGTTCTCGTCGATGGCGAACTCATTGCAGAAATCGCAGAACATATTAGCGTAAAAAACAGCAACACCAGAATAATAGATGCAGACGAGTGTTATTTAATTCCTGGAATGATAGATGACCAAGTGCATTTTAGAGAACCAGGATTAACGCATAAAGCAACTATTGCGACTGAGTCTAGGGCTGCTGTGGCAGGTGGGATTACTACATTTATAGAGATGCCTAACACGGTTCCTCAAGCTACTACCATCGAATTGTTGGAAGAAAAATTTACTACTGCTTCAAAAGACTCAGTGGCTAATTACTCCTTTATGTTTGGAGGCACCAACGATAATCTATCTGAAATTTTAAAAGTAGATAAGACCAAAGTCGCTGGTTTAAAATTATTTTTAGGAAGTTCGACAGGAAATATGTTAGTGGACGATCCAAAAGTGTTAGAAGAAATTTTTAGTAGTACAGACCTGCTAATATCTGTGCATTGCGAAGATGAAGAGACCATTCGTAAAAATATGGAGGAAGCTGTGGCCAAATATGGGGAGGATATCCCAATAGAAGAACATTATAAAATTAGAAGTGAAGAAGCTTGTTATCTTTCCTCTTCACAGGCTATTGCATTGGCAAAAAAGACGGGTGCTCGTCTTCATGTTTTCCATTTGTCTACTGAAAAGGAAACACATCTTTTTGGTAAAAGGAAAGCCTTAAAAGACAAAAAAATTACAGCCGAAGTTTGTGTGCATCATTTGTGGTTTACCAATGAAGATTACGCAACAAAAGGAACCAAAATTAAATGGAATCCTGCAGTAAAAACGGCAAAAGACAAAGAAGGATTATGGAAAGCACTTAATGAGGATCGCATAGATGTCATTGCAACAGATCATGCGCCTCATACCCTCGAAGAAAAAGACAATGTTTATTCAAAAGCACCATCAGGGGGGCCGTTAGTGCAACACGCAGTAGAAGCATTGTTCGAAATGTCACACAAAGGTTTTATCACGGTCGAAAAGTTGGTTGAAAAAATAGCACACAATCCAGCTATTTTGTTTCAAATAAAAAATCGGGGCTACATTAAAGAGGGCTATAAAGCAGATTTAGTTTTAATTAATCCCAATGCTCCTTGGACAGTTTCAAAAGAAAACACAGCCTATAAATGTGGGTGGTCTCCTTTTGAAGGAACTACGTTTAGATCTAGGATTACACATACTTTCGTAAACGGGAATCTAGTGTACGATACCGGTAAAATTATTGATACAACTCGAGGACAAAGAATACAATTTGATCGCTAATAATGAATACTTTAAAGACAAATAAGAGGGTGCATAGTAGGCTAATTTCAAAAGCAGAAAAACTAAAGTTCTCTATTGTTTTTATTTTGTTTTGGAGTGTTATTATAAGTTGTCAAAATGTTCAAAAACCCGAAGCGCTTGAGAATTTAATTCCTGAAAACGAAATGGTTGCCATTTTGACTGAGTCTTATTTAATGAATGCGGCAAGAAGCGTTGATAATAATACCATTAGTCAGAAAGGAATTAAGCTAGATTCTATTTTATATAAAAAATATACCATTGATAGTTTACAATTTGCACAAAGTAATGCTTATTATTCGACCAATTTAAATACCTATAAAGCAATCTTTGCTAAAGTAGAGGAGAATCTGACATTAGAAAAAACAAAACGCGACACCCTCTACGAACGTTTTAAAAGAGCAGAAATAGAAAGAAGAAGATTAGATAGTATTGCTTTTGTTCAAGATAGTATCGAGGCATTAGAAGAAGAGGTTGATGTTGAGAAACTAATGGAAGAGGAAAATGAAGAAAAATATCCTGATTCAATAAGAGGGTCATTAATTAAAAGAGGGATTTCTCTGCGTTCTCCGCGTTCTCAGGATTCACTTTTATAATCCCCAACAACCCTCGAAAGCGTCTTTTTAAAAGGAGTAAATTCAAAATTTAAAGTGCTTTCAATTTTTTTGCTGCTATAATGTTTTTTAGAATATAGAGAGTTTATCGTTGATTTTGAGAGCTTTCTTGTAGTTCTAAAAAAGGTATGTAAAAACCAATCAATTTTATTGGCTAGATTTAGTTTCCATTTTGCGATGGCTTTTTGAGGGTGTTTATTATTGAATGCTGTTGCAAATTGCGTCATTAATTCCTGGTACGAGCAGTTTTTTCCAACAAGGATAAAGCGGTTTTTTGTAATGCTACTTTCCATAGTTTGTATCATTATTTGCACCACATCTAAAACATCTACTAGTGCAATACTTCCCAAGGTATAAACAGGGATCCCTCTAGCTCCAATAGTTAGGATAATGCCGCTTCCTGATTTCCAAAAACCAGAGCCAAAAATAACTCCTGGATTTACAATAACAGCATCCAAGCCTTCTTGAGTACCACGCCAAACTTCCATTTCGGCGCTGTGTTTTGTGATGGCGTAAACACTATTATCTGCATCGTGATTGTAATAATTTTCTTCGGTTATTAGAGAGTCGTCTAAGGTTTCTCCTAAAGTTGCTATAGAGCTAGCGTAGCATAGTTTTTTCACTAAAAATAGCAAACAGAGATTGACAATATTTGCGGTGCCTTCTGCATTTATCTTTTTAAGCTGTTTGAAATTTTTAGATTTAAAATCAATCCGTGCGGCGCAATGATATACTTTTTCGACACCTTCAAAAGCTTCGGTAAGTGCTGGAATATCATTTATGTTAGCTTCAAACCATTGAATTTTAGTATATAGTTTAGAAGCTTCTTCGGCTGTAGCGAAATACCCAAATACCTTTTTAACGGCGTCCAGATTACTCTGAGAACGATGGATAGCGCGAACCTTTGCTCCATTTTTCAGTAAAGAAAACAGCAAGTGACTGCCCAATAATCCAGTACCTCCTGTGACTAAAATCATTGTACTAAAATACAGCAAAATACACCGAAAAAAAAGAGGATTTCTGTAAGTTTGTTGAAAATTTAGACCCAATGGACATCAAAGATTTTGTAGCAGAATTACAATGGCGAGGAATGGTACACGATTTAATGCCAGATACGAAGAAACATCTTAATGAGGCCATGCGATCGGCCTATGTGGGTTTTGATCCAACGGCTGATTCTTTGCACATTGGGAACCTAGTACCTATAATGTTGCTTGCTTTTTTTCAGCGTGCGGGTCACAAACCAGTGGCGCTTGTGGGGGGTGCAACGGGTATGATTGGCGACCCTTCTGGGAAATCTAGTGAGCGTAATTTATTGGATGAAGAAACATTAAGATACAATCAAGAATGCGTGCGCAAACAGTTGTCTCAATTTCTTGATTTTACCTCTGGAGTAACAAATCAAGCGGTAATGACCAATAATTACGACTGGATGAAAGAATTTTCTTTTCTGGATTTTATTCGTGATGTGGGTAAACATATTACGGTTAATTATATGATGGCGAAAGATTCGGTTAAAAATAGATTGACAGGAGAGAATGCAGATGGGATGTCTTTTACCGAGTTTACCTACCAACTTGTGCAAGGTTATGACTTTTTGCACTTGTATAAAAATAACGATTGTACCCTGCAAATGGGTGGAAGTGACCAGTGGGGAAACATCACCACAGGAACCGAATTGATACGAAGAATTGGCGGTGGAAAAGGATATGCCTTAACCTGCCCGTTAATTACAAAAAGTGACGGAAGTAAATTTGGTAAGAGTGAAGGTGGAAATGTTTGGTTGGACGCCAAGCGAACCTCCCCGTATAAATTTTACCAATACTGGCTTAACACCAGTGATGAAGATGCCGAAAAGCACATTAAGATCTTTACGTTTTTAGAGAAAGAGACTATTGATGCCCTTGTAGAACAGCACAAAGAAGCGCCGCATCAAAGAGCATTGCAAAAAAGATTGGCGGAAGAAGTAACCACATCGGTTCACGGGGAAGAAGCATTGCAAAATGCAATTGCTGCAAGTGAAATATTATTCGGAAAATCCACATCAACCGACTTAAAAAAACTGGACACAGAAACATTTTTAGATGTTTTTGAAGGGGTGCCTCAAGCAGAAATTCCATTATCAGAAATTGAAAGTGGACTGGATATTATTGGTGCCTTGGCAGAAAAAACAGGATTCTTAAAATCCAATGGAGAAGCAAGACGTGCCTTGAAAGAGAATTCTATAGCGGTGAATAAAGAGAAAGTTAAGGAAGGACATAAAGTTACCAAAGCTGATTTGATGAATGATCAGTTTGTGCTTTTGCAGCGTGGGAAGAGGAATTATTTTTTGATAAGAGGTGTTTAGAGGTTCGTTTTTATTTTCTCAATTTATTTTTTATGACTTATCCATTGTCTATTTCTCAAAAATATACAGACTTCAAATTCTAATAATAACTTCAACAGGCTAATCCAACAAAATCACATTTCCATCGAGATCTGTTAGTCCAGTTTTTTGGGGTCTTATAGTTTTTGGGTATACTTCCCTATTAAATGCTTGTTGCTTCCTATGGAACTTGTAAATTAAGAAAAACAGTCTTTACTTAAGGTTAATTTCATTAGTCTCATTTGCACAAAATATCCAAAGGGCACCATTTTGAAATGTCCTAGTAAATGTCATTACATGGTTTGATCCTTGAAATGTTCCAATTAGTTCTCCTGTAACTATAGGTGTTATATTGCGGTTTCTCCTAAATTCCACATCTAAAACTTATTATTTAATATAAAGTAACTTCCGTCTGCCCGTTTTTAAAGAATGTTGGCTAAGTTCTAATTTAGATATGTGTTATTATTGTTAAAAGCGATATTATATGATTCTATCAGATTTCAGAGATTTTTTCATCAATAGTGACTCCTTAGCGCAGCAAGATATGGCATCATCGCTATTGTCTTTATCATTAGAGGATAAAGAAGTTTTAGATACAGGAGGGCGTGAAGCAGTTACTTGCTCACATTGTTCAGAAAGGCGTATCCGTTTCTAGTGTTTCAGTAGAAGATTTTCAAGGTTATTGTTGAGGGTGATGATTTATTCTTTGCCTATTCAGAAAAAGGGAACCGTCATTTAGATAGAAAACCAAAGAAGCGAGGAGAAAAAACAAGTAAAGCTGCTGTAAGTAATGAAAAAGTATCGGTTGTTGCATCTAGTGATAGGTCTGGAAACAAGTGTCTTAAAAGAGCCACAAGAGGTCGTATTAGTAAAAAGAATTTAGATAAAGTACTCAAAGGAGAATTTGATAAAGCTGATGTGCTTTGTAGTGATAGTTATAGGAGTTACGGTGCGTTTGCAAAAGCAAACACAATACCTCATAAAAAATTCAACGCTTCAAAAGGACAACGTGCTTTAGATAACGTTTATCATGTGCAGAATGTCAATAATATGGATATGAGATTAAGGAACTTTATGGATTCTTTTAAAGGTGTAGCTACAAAATATTTACAGAACTACTTGAATGGGTTCTTAGTACTAGAAAAAATAACGACAGTTACCGCAATTGCTTTTGCTTGGAATAGCTTATGGTACGAGTACAAACAACAACTATTAAATATGCTAATTAGATCTAAACCAAGAAAAACGATGAACCGGCATTTAATTTTTTATATATAATTAGTCACATTTGGATAGGGCACCAAGGCACTAATAAGCAATGCGATGCTGTTTTTTACAATGATTGTGATACTCACTAAAATCGCCACGGTTAAAATTGCCACTGAGGTATTATTTTTTTGAATTTCTTTAAACTCATTTACGTGTTTTGTTAGCATTGAAAATAATAGAAACGTTGCAGCATTAATAAAAACTGCCATCACAAATCCTATAAACAAGTAAAGTCCAGAATACATTATCAGCTCTGGAATATCTAATGTACTTTCTTTCTGCAATCCAATGCGAATAACATTTGTTATTGAAGGAAGTATCTCTGAAAGAATAAGCCCAATTGACATAATAATTCCTGAGGTGAAAATGGTGAAAGACATGTTTTCACCACCTAATTCAGTGTTTTTAAAAAACAGTCTTTTGAGCATTTTATATGAGATGAAAATGATGAAGATGGTGATAACAATTGATAGCATAATTTCTAACAATGCAAGGGTAAAGAGTTGAGTATTCATTTTTTAGGTGTTTAAATTTTATAAGTTTATCTCGGTGTTATCGCTTTGTGCTTTTTAGTGTCTTTTTTTACTAATTACTAATTACTAATTACTAATTACTAATTACTTGCTTGTTAAAACAATGTTCCAGTGGGTTGTATCTTCTTGACTTGGTGAGAGTGTTCCAATTTTAAAATATTTCGATGTGGTTTCCCATAGGGTATATGTTTTGCCTCTATGCTTTTTTTGTTTTCCAGTGGCGGGGATGTTCAACCCTACGATAGAATGCCTATAAAAATCACTATTAGCAATAGCGACGTCATAATCAAACTGTGATAAAATGGTGTAAATTAATACCGTTCTAGTGTCACAATCTCCCTTTAAGTTAGCTATAAATGAAACTGGATTTTGAATACCAAAAGGAATGTTTCCAATGCAGCAGTCTGGACAATCTTCCAAGATATTTTTAATACTACTATCTTCATAGCTTTCGGGGGCTAAACAAGCATCTTGAAACACAAAGGAATACGGTATGTCTTGAATACAGCTTACGACCATTTCGGCAAACTCCATTTGATTGAGTTTTTTTGAAGCGTGTATTTCTTGAAACATATTAAATATAAGATCTAAGCTCGGACCATCTTTGGTAGCCATAGTTTTATAGAGCTGTCCCCAGTAATTTTCGTTATTATTAGGGGTATAGGTGCTCATATGATTTTTGAGACGTGAGTAGTCTTTTTGGCGTACCGTTAGTTTTCCAGTATATGGATTACCATAGTTGTCTTTCCATTCTCTATTGGACGTAAATACAGGAATTGTGTCGTTGTTTTCTATAATACTATCGGTAGCAACAATTTCTTCTTCTGAAAACGTTGGATATGGCTCAATAACTAGAAACTCATTTAAAAATGTTCCCAGAAAACGAAGTCCGACAATAATTACTGTGATGAGAACAACGTTGATAAGCAACGATTTTACCGTAGGCTTCCCCAACAAATAATTACTTAAAACAACAGAAAGCGCTAATGAGATAAGCAGCGCAATAACATCTGGAAGTCCCAGAAGAAATTTACTCACTCCAAAGGCAACAATCGTAAAAACAAACAACACAAAAACCCATAGACACCCATTGCTGTTTTTTACTCCTTTTAGATTCATCGGTACACCTTTATATTTTATGAAATACGGCCTACTGTTCCTAAATACTTGTCACTATTTTAAAGTACCATCAAATTGCAGCCTCGGATATCACTTGTGTCAAATCTGCCTAAAATTTCAAAGCTACCATCATTGTTTACTTTGCCTAAATCTTGAGTCGCTATAAAAGAGCAGGAATATAGGTTTGCTAAATCGATGATGTTCATCCCGCCAGTTTTATTTTTTATAATTGACAGCGGGTCGTTGGTGTCTCGTGTTAGAACTTTCATCCAGGGAGGGCATTTAAAAACACCCTCGCCTTTTGAATAGGCTTGCGAAAGTAATTCAGTCATACCATATTCACTGTGAATTTTTGAAACCCCAAAACCTTCTTTTAAAATACCGTGTAATGCTTCTTTGACTAGTTCTTTTCGACGGCCTTTCATTCCGCCCGTTTCCATAATAATCGTGTGTTTTAATTGTAAAGGTGCTCGTTCAATTAAGTCTAACAATGCATAAGAAACACCGAGTAAGATTGTTTTTTGATGATTGCTTTCAAGCGTTTCTATGACAGTTTTTAATTCGGATAGATTATCTAAATAAAATCCGCTTGAAGGATGTTTGCTCTGCTTAATAAGAGCGTCTGCCATAAATACTAAAGAGGAGCCACCGCGCTCGAGATAAGATGGTAATAATGCAAGAATACAATAATCGCTTGGGTTTCCGTAGGTTTTTATGAACCCTTCGGTAAAACTTTTAGAGTAGGTTTCAAGGCTAGCAATATGATGTTGGCTCGTTATAGTTCCTGTGGTGCCGCTGCTAGAAAAAACAATTTCAGCTGTTTTGTTTTTTGAGAGTATGGTCGCTTTTTTAAAAAATTCAATAGGTAAAAAAGGAATTTCTTCAACCGTAGTTACCTGCGTCGGAAATTTATTTAAAAGGGTGCAATAGCGATTGTAAGTTTCAATATTTTCATATTGAAACTTAAATACCTTTAATGCTTCAGCTTCAAATTCTGCCGAACTATTTATTCTGAATATAGTATTTGCTACGATACTGTTTTTAGTTTTATGAATTACAAAAATAGGTAATAAAAAAGGCTCCCTTTTATTGGGAGCCTTAATAATACTATTTTGTGCAATATTTATTTAACTACTAATTTTTTAGTAGTGCTTGTTCCGTTTTGAGAGATGTTCAATAAGTAAACACCTGCTGAAAGAGAAGCAATATTTAAACGGTTTGTAACTTGTGTAGCGATTATCTGCTTTCCTAAAATATTGTATACTGAGACTTCAACAGTACCTCTGTTTTTAGAAGTGATGTTTACAAAATCGTTTGCTGGGTTAGGGTACACTGCAAATTGGTTTGCAGCAATATCTTGATTTCCGAGAACACCCTCCACAACTATATTGTCAAAGAAAAAAGCTTCAGAAGTTGCGTTCATCCTAGCCTCAATAACTAACTGTATCATTGTGTCAGGAAGCAAATTAGCAGTGCTTGAAACCCAAGCTCCTTCAATTCCTAAATCGTCGATATCTGAACCTGTAGTGTCTAAGATAACAACCTCATTATTATTAGTAAGATCTCTTACAAAAATACGTAATCTATCAGATCCACTTGAGTTTTGAGTGCCATCACCTTCGTAGCTGCTATCCATAGGGTCTGGATTTCCAGACACAAAATAATCCATTGTAAGTCCAGGGTTGCTCGCTCCTGCTAGACTTACAACATCAAATTCTAAGATAAAGTTACCATCGGCGTCACTAATTTGGTATCCTTGAACACCGTCTGTAAACCCGATATCTCCAGTAGGTTGAAAACTTGTAACTCCTACAAAATCACCATCTGTAAGGCCTTCACTAGGTGTGTCATAAGGGGTGTAACTTGCATTAAAGCCCATTTCGTCACTAGCAGCAGTAAAGTCTACTAAAGGTTCCATAGCATTGTTTATTAGGTCGTGCGCTACATTTGCGTCGCCGGTATCAGTATATTGTCCCATTACGGCATCAGGAATCTCAAAACTAGTTTTAGCGATTTGAGCAAAAGAAACTACACTTGCAAAAAGCGCAGCTATTAAGGTGATTATTTTCATGGTGTTTGGTTTTAATTGAGAGGTAAATATACATAAATAGCCTTAGTACATTAAAAGCAATTTATAATTTAACGATAGCTTAATATATGCTGTAGCAATAGTTTATATCTTTCCAGATTAAAATACGAGTCCTATTGTATTATTGAGATTCATTTTTTGAGTTAAAATAGTACCTTTACGAAACGAGTTATAAAATGTGCAAACAATGAAAAAAAAGGATATTACCATATTATTAGTGGATGATGAGCCAGATATTTTGGAGATTATAGGGTATAACCTTTCTTCTGAAGGGTATAATGTGGTTACTGCAGATAATGGAATAAAGGCTATTGATAAAGCAAAAAAAGCAAAACCACAACTTATTATTTTAGATGTTATGATGCCAGAAATGGATGGTATAGAGGCGTGCGAAAAATTGCGGGCAGTCCCAGAACTTTCTGAAACAGTAATTGCTTTTTTAACAGCACGTGGGGAAGATTATTCTCAAGTAGCAGGTTTTGAAGCGGGTGCAGATGATTATATTACGAAACCAATAAAGCCAAAGGTGCTGCTTAGTAAAGTAAAAGCGCTCTTGCGTAGATTTAAATCTACAGAAAAGTCTCAAGACAGTGTTCAGGCTGGCAATATCACCATAAACAGGGAGGAATATAAAATTTACGTGGGTAAACAAGGAATGGTGCTGCCAAAAAAGGAATTTGAACTTTTAGCATTGCTTGCATCTAAGCCCGGGAAGGTTTTTAAAAGAGAAGAGATTTTAGACAATGTGTGGGGTAACGAAGTGGTGGTTGGTGGACGCACAATAGATGTTCATATCCGAAAATTAAGAGAAAAATTAGGAGACAAAAAATTCAAAACTATAAAAGGAGTTGGCTATAAATTTGTAGTTTAATGTCAAGCAGTTTTAGAAAAACATACCGTTTTGCTGTCTATACTTCTTTGTATATTGCCTTGCTTTCCACGTCCATATTAGCCGTCTTTTTATACATGAAGGATACTATTGACGTCCTTTTTTTATTAACTTTAGCAATCGTGCTATTTGTGGTTTGTTTTATTTTTATCCAATCTAGGCTAGAACGATTTATCTATAAACGTATTAAAGGTATTTACGACGAAGTGTCTTTACTAGATGCTACTTCTTTGAGTCAAAGTCAAATATCTACAGATATGGAAACACTTACAAAACAAGTAGTGCGTTTTGCCGAAAATAAAAAACTAGAAATTGAAACTTTAAAGATTAGAGAAAACTACCGCAAAGAGTTTATAGGGAATGTGTCTCACGAATTAAAAACACCCCTTTTTACGGTACAAGGCTACATTCTAACCCTGTTGGATGGTGCCTTTAAAGATAAAAAAGTTAGAAAAAAATATTTAAAGAGAGCAGGAAAAGGTGTTGAAAGACTCATTTATATAGTGAAAGATTTAGACATGATTTCAAAACTCGAAGTAGGAGGATTGATTCTTAATAAAGAGGAGTTTAATATCATAAAATTAATCCAGAATGTTTTTGATTCGCTAGAGATGAAAGCAGCAAAAAAAAATATTTCGTTAGTTTTTGACACAAAATACCCCAAGCCCATAAAAGTATACGGTGATCAAGAACGGTTGCAGCAGGTATTAATCAATCTTGTTGTAAATTCCATCAAGTATGGACAACAAGATGGTACGACTGAAATAAGCGTGGAGCACTTAATTAAGAACAAGGTTATTGTTCGGGTAACAGATAATGGAGAAGGTATTGAAGCTTCAAATCTTACCAGACTCTTTGAACGCTTTTATAGAGTGGATAAAAGTGGTTCTAGAAAAGAAGGGGGTAGTGGTTTAGGATTGTCCATTGTAAAGCATATTATAGAGGCTCACAATGAAAAAATTTATGTTGAAAGTGAATTTGGTGTAGGTTCAGAATTTTCATTTACTATGGAAAAGGCTAAAGAGTTTACCGAAGTCTAAATCGGTCTGGATATTTTTTAGTCCTGAGTACGAAGTAATTTTTGATAAACTTTTAACCGAAAAATCTTCTTGTGCACAGTGAGGGGTAACCCCTAATTGATCCAGTCTTTTAGCTAGATATATTTGTTCATATTGCCCTGGTGTGGGGATAAAAAAGGCTTTTTTTTCCAATATAGAAAGGTCCATAATTGTCGTATACCCAGATCTTGCAATCACTAAGTCACTTGCATTAATTGCTTTTGATAAAGCATCTGTAGTTAAATAGTTTACAATGGTAATATTGTCAAAATGGGCTGTTTTTTCATTTGCTTCAATGACACCACGCACGAGCAACGTTTGTCGGTCATCATCTTTAAATTCTGACAACAATTTATTTTCGAGAAGCGTCCGTTGTGGTTCTGGTCCTGATAAAATAATAATGATATCATATTTTTTTTTAACCTTCATTTTTGTCATTCTACTCAAAGGGCCAATATACTGTGTGTTCAACTTAAGTGCATCTGTATAGCTCAATTTTCCGCTAAGGCTTTTAATACCTGGAAGGTCGGGTATCCAACATGTAGTGAATTTATTGATATATTTTTGTTGGAGCTTTCCAGTGAGTTTTGAGGTGTTTCCACTAAGAACATTTATTTGATGTGTTATAAAGACTGAAGGGATTGTTTTATTTTGAACACCCCATCGGTTGTCACTAATAATTCCTTGAACACTTCTTTCAGCAATAAGCTTTGAGATTGCTTTTCTCTCTCCAGAAATTGTTTTTAAAATGTGTGGGATTTTTAAAAATAATTTCCACTTCAAATGAGCCCCTTTTTTTGCGTAAGAAATATCATAAGATGGTAATTCTATACTTTCAAGTTTAGGAAATTCTTTTTGAAGTAATAATAAAGCCTGTCCATCACTAGCTATGATTACTTTAAAACCATGTATGATAAGCTCGTTGATTATAGGAATACAGCGGGTAGCGTGTCCAAGCCCCCAATTAAGTGGAGCAACTAATATGGTTTTTCGTTGCATCATCTAAACAAAAGTACTAATAATTGCTGCTGCGGTATATTTCCTTAATTTTACCAAAAAATTAAATTTTGGGTAGTAAAAATAAATTAAAACGGTTTAGAGAAAATGATAACTTTACAAACGTCATCCAACCGACTAGAGAAGAGGCGGTTATAGACGGATTAAATTTGAAAGGGAACTGGAATAAAAGTTTCTTTAAAAATGACAATCCTATTGTTTTAGAACTAGGTTGTGGTAAGGGAGAATACTCTGTAAACCTAGCTAAAATGTATCCTAATAAAAATTTTCTAGGGGTAGATATTAAGGGAGCAAGGTTTTGGCGTGGGGCTAAAACAGCGCTAGAAGAAAATTTGACTAATGTTGGTTTTCTAAGAACACAAATAGAGTTGATCGCAAATTTATTTGCTGAAAACGAAGTGGATGAAATCTGGATAACATTTCCAGACCCTCAAATAAAATATAAACGCACTAAACACCGTCTTACCAATGAAGAATTTTTAGAGAAGTATAAGTCCATATTAAAAAAGGATGGTGTGATGCATTTAAAAACAGATAGTGAGTTTATGCATGGGTACACCTTGGGATTACTTCATGGTTTAAGGGTGGAAATAGAATTTGCACACCACGACGTCTATGGAATTGGTGACGAGGCTCCAAAAGAAGTTGTAAGCATACAAACCTATTATGAATCGCAATATTTAGAAATAAGGAAAAAAATAACGTATATTAGGTTCAAGTTTAAGTAAAACTGCGTGTGGCTTTATTATTTATGATTGACTCATTATAGAAATTATACCCTTATATGGCGCTACTGCTCAACTTTATTATAGGCTTCTTGGCATCGTTCATGGGGGTTATTCCACCGGGCCTACTCAACATGTCTGCGGTTAAAATAAGCAAGAAAGCAGGTCGTAAGCAGGCTTTTTTGTTTTCAGCTGGAGTTTCTACTACGGTTGCAATTCAAACTTATGTTGCGCTTCTTTTTGCAAGATACCTCGACAAAAACCCAGAGATTATAGAAACGCTACAGCAAGTAGCCTTAGGTATTTTTATCTGCCTGACTATTTTTTTCTTTTTCATAGCCAAAGATACACGTCGAGAAGTTCCAAAAGATATTAGTAAAAGAAAGCGAACACGTTTTTTTTCTGGGATGTTTATTGCGTTTTTGAACTTACTTCCTTTGCCTTATTGGGTATATATAAGTATTACTTTTTCAGTTTGGTCTTGGTTTTCTTTTGAGCAAATTCCATTGATTGGAGCTATACTTGGATCAGCAATTGGAACTTTTATCATGTTGGCGTTATATATTCAGTTCTTTAAAAGTTTGAATGCTAAGAAAGAAAATCAGTTAAATATGAATTATATCATTGGGATCATAACAGCAATAATTTCCTTGATAACAGCATTTAAAATTTTTAGAGAATTTTAAAAATGGCAGAAACAGGTTTTTTTCAGAAAGTATATATGGTAGCTGAGCAAATCCCCTTTGGTAGAGTTACGAGTTATGGGGCTATTGCAAAATACTTGGGTGCTGCAGGAAGTGCTCGCATGGTTGGATGGGCGATGAATGCTTCTCATAATATTCCTAGTATTCAGGCTCATCGTGTGGTAAACAAACGAGGCTTATTAACGGGTAAACATCACTTTGATGGCACTAACTTAATGCAACAGTTGCTCGAGAGTGAGGGTGTTAAGGTGATCAATAATAAAATTCAAAATCTAGAAGAATTATTTTGGGATCCTATGAAAGAATTGCCTTAATATGTTCAAGATTAAGAGATAAAATATTTCTTTCTTTAGGGATTAACAATCTAGGTATCTGCCTTGTTTTGCCTTTTTGCAATATGTGATTGATTTTTTTGAAATTTAAGTATAATATACTCTATAACACCATCAATCATTTCAATCTTCCTCCTTTAAAAATTGAAGTATAACAAGTATCTTTGCCTTTAGAATCAATCTTAATAATGAACATAAATAAACAAGATATTCTCAATGCTTTGGGAAAAATTACAGTAGCCGGAGAGGGGCAAAACATGGTCGAGAGTGGCGCCGTTACTAATGTAATGACTTTTGCAGATGAGGTAGTCGTGGATATTACAATGACTACACCTGCATTGCACATTAAAAAGCGCGCAGAAGCTGATATTACAAAAGCAATCCAAGAGCACGTTTTTGCAGATGCTAAAGTAAAAGTTAATATAAAAGTAGAAGCTCCCGCGAAAAAAGAAAACCCCAATTTGATTAAAGGAAAGGCTATTCCGGGAATGAAAAATATTGTTGCAATCGCCTCTGGCAAAGGAGGTGTTGGTAAGTCTACCGTAACTGCAAATTTGGCAATTACATTGTCGAAAATGGGATTCAAAGTAGGAGTATTGGATGCTGATATTTACGGTCCGTCCATACCTATAATGTTTGATGTTGCAGAAGAAAGACCGCTTTCAGTCAATGTAGATGGAAAAAGCAAAATGAAACCTGTTGAAAACTATGGGGTCAAAGTGCTTTCTATAGGCTTTTTCACCAAACCTGACCAAGCTGTAATATGGCGTGGGCCCATGGCTTCTAAGGCTTTGAACCAACTTATTTTTGATGCAGACTGGGGAGATTTAGATTTTTTATTGTTGGATTTACCTCCTGGAACGGGTGACATTCATTTAAGTATCATGCAGTCATTGCCTATTACGGGTGCAGTTGTAGTGAGCACACCACAAAAGGTCGCGCTTGCAGATGCTAGGAAAGGAGTCGCTATGTTTCAGCAAGAAAGTATAGATGTTCCTGTTTTGGGAATCATAGAAAATATGGCTTATTTTACGCCAGAAGAATTGCCTGAAAACAAATATTATATTTTCGGAAAAGAGGGTGCCAAGAATTTAGCTAAAGATTTGGAAATTCCATTTTTAGGAGAATTACCACTATTACAGAGTATTCGAGAGGCAGGTGATATTGGACATCCTGCTGCTTTACAAACGGCTACACCAATTGAAGATGCCTTTATTAATATTACTAAAAACGTTGTGCGGGAAACAGTGAGACGTAATGAAAATTTACCTCCTACTGAAGCTGTGAAAATAACAACAATGGCTGGATGTAGCGCTATAAAATAATAGAATGACACAAGAAGAATTAATTCAAAAAGTCGAAACAGCTTTGGACGAAATTAGACCATTCCTTCAAAGCGATGGTGGTAACATAGCCCTCCTAGGAATAGAAGGTGGTACCATTGTAAAAGTACAATTAGAAGGTGCTTGTGTTAGCTGTAGTGTAAATCAAATGACCTTAAAAAGTGGTGTTGAGATGACTATTAAAAAACACGCACCACAAATTGAAAAAGTGATAAATATAGAAGCATAATAGTTAGCAATTAAAAAATATCCGCGATGGCGTACTGAGCGGAGCCGAAGTATGATTAAAACTGATATTCTAATAATAGGTGCTGGACCCACAGGACTTTTTGCTGTTTTTGAAGCAGGTTTATTAAAACTAAAATGCCATCTAATAGATGCACTTCCCCAGCCAGGTGGGCAGTGTAGTGAAATCTACCCTAAAAAACCCATCTATGATATTCCGGCTTTTCCAGAGATTCTGGCAGGCGATTTAGTAGCTAATTTAATGAAACAAATAGCGCCTTTTCAACCTGGATTTACGTTGGGAGAGCGGGCACAAACAATCGATAAACAAGAAGACGGAAGTTTTATTGTTACTACTAATAAAGGAACAAAACACCATGCGCCTATTGTAGCAATTGCAGGTGGATTGGGGAGTTTTGAGCCTCGTAAACCAACTATTTCAAATATTTCAGAATACGAAGACAAAGGGGTTGAGTACATTATTAGAGATCCTGAAATCTATCGAAACAAAAAGGTGGTAATTGCTGGAGGAGGGGATTCTGCTTTGGATTGGAGTGTTTTTCTTGCTGACGTTGCTTCAAGTGTCACCCTTGTGCATCGAAGAAACGAATTTAGAGGTGCTTTAGATTCTGTTGATAAAGTACAAGAATTAAAGGATGCAGGAAAAATAAAGCTAATTACTCCTGCTGAAATAATGGGTATTTTTGGAGATGATAAGGTAGAAGGTTTAAGTGTCAAACGAGGTGATGAAGTTTTTAATGAAGAATGTGATCATTTTATACCACTCTTTGGTCTTGCTCCAAAGTTAGGTCCTATTGGAGATTGGGGTCTAGAAATTGAAAAAAACGCCATTAAAGTTGATAATACATTGGACTATCAAACTAACATCCCAGGCGTTTATGCCATTGGCGATGTAAATACCTATCCTGGTAAATTAAAGCTTATCCTTTGTGGTTTTCACGAGGCTACATTAATGTGTCAAAGTGCATTTCAACTCATTTTCCCTGAAAAAAGATACGTGATGAAATACACGACTGTAGGTGGAGTAGAGGGTTTTGATGGTACAAAAAAAGAGGCTCCAAAGGCGGTTGTCAAAGCCATAGATTAATCACAATGATAGATATTATATTACATATCACAGATCGCGAAGGAACGCAGCACGATGTTGTTGCTCCTACAGATATGAATATGAATATCATGGAAGTTATAAGGTCTTATGAATTAGCTCCTGAAGGAACGATTGGTATTTGTGGAGGAATGGCAATGTGCGCTTCCTGTCAATGTTATATTGAAAGTGAACAGACGCTTCCTGAAATGAGTGATGACGAAGACGCTATGTTGGCCGAAGCATTCAATACCAAAGACAATAGCAGGTTGGGATGCCAAATTTACCTCACAGAAGAAATACACGGATTAACTATCACCTTGGCGCCAGAAGAATAATCTTGAAAATTTCAAATCAAACCTGACTTCCTTTCTTTGAAAGAAGTGTTGGGGAGAGATGTTTTTTGTTAAGATTCAATTTAAAAATGAATCTCTTTTAATTAAAGAATTCTTTGGCTAGTTTTAATCAGTTTTATAACTACTTAGTTTTTTAAGTCCTTCTTATATTCTTTTTATAACGCTCAATGTTCCGTCTTAGGCGCTGGCTATTTGCAATTTTATAAGAGAAATTGATTCATTTTTAATTTATAAGCCTGTAATACTTTGTGGATGAACATAAAGACTATCGTTAAAAAATGCAATGTCAATAGGTTCTGGGAATCGGGGACGATGTGCAGGCCCAATAATTGTGAATATATTATTATTGTTTCTTTTTCATTTTTTCATTTTTATAATACGTGGTTTAGCTACTTTTTGGATATCTATGACTGCAGGTATTATATTGTATCTTCTAATAGAAAGCGATATCCCAACTAATAAAACTTTAAAATCAACAACACAATTATGACAAATTTTCAAGATAGCTCTAAGTTTCCAATAGGAATTTCGACATTGCTTTTCTTTCAATTCTTGTTTTTTTAACTTATTCGCTCAAAAATGAAGAAGTGGATGATTCGTTAATTTATATCTCTGTTATTCTTGTATTAATAGGAGTTTTTATAGCAATTGGAAAAGTAAAGTTATCAATTGATAGTACACATATTAAATATGGACTATTTCCACTCCCAATGCGTAAAATCGAATTTAAGAAAATTGTTAAATATGATATAATTGAAATTAGCGCTTTTCAGATTTTTTGGGGATAGGATTAAGATCTTCAAAAAAATATGGAACAGGATATATAACAGACACTAAATACGCTTTGTTTTTTGAAAAATAAAATGGTGCAAAAGTGACAGTTTCTTTAAAGAACCGTGATGGGCTTATAGCTTTTATTGAAGAAAATGGGATTGAAATTGCTCAAGGTTTACCTTGGGAAGAATATTAATATTTCCGCATAAAAAAAGCGCCCATCAAATGAGCGCTTTTTAAATTCTTAAAATTTCGGCTTATTTAAAAGCATTCAAGCCAGTGATATCCAGCCCTGTAATCAATAAATGAATGTCGTGAGTACCTTCATAAGTCACTACACTTTCAAGATTCATCATATGACGCATAATTGGGTATTCGCCAGTAATTCCCATACCACCTAGCATTTGTCTTGCATCACGTGCAATTTTTAATGCCATATCCACATTGTTGCGTTTTGCCATAGAAATCTGAGCAGAGGTTGCTTTGTTTTCATTTTTTAATTGGCCTAAACGAAGACATAATAACTGTGCTTTTGTGATTTCAGTAATCATTTCAGCCAGCTTCTTTTGTTGCAATTGGAATCCACCAATGGGTCTGCCAAATTGAACGCGTTCTTTTGAGTACCTTAAAGCAGTATCGTAACAATCCATTGCTGCTCCTATAACTCCCCAAGCAATACCGTATCTAGCAGAATCAAGACATCCAAGCGGTGCTCCCAATCCAGATTTGTTGGGCAATAAATTTTCTTTAGGAACTTTTACATCTTGAAAAATAAGTTCCCCCGTAGCACTTGCTCTTAAAGACCATTTGTTGTGTGTTTCAGGCGTTGAAAATCCTTCCATTCCCCTTTCAACAACAAGACCGTGTATGCGTCCCTCTTCGTCTTTTGCCCAAACAACAGCAACATCACAAAAAGGAGAATTTGAAATCCATAATTTAGCACCGTTTAATAAATAATGGTCTCCCATATCTTTAAAATTGGTTGTCATTCCGCTAGGATTGGATCCGTGATCTGGTTCAGTCAAACCAAAAGAACCCATCCATTCTCCAGAAGCTAATTTTGGCAAATATTTTTTTCGTTGTTCCTCGTTACCGTATTTCCAGATAGGATACATTACTAAGGATGATTGTACAGACGCTGTAGAACGAACACCACTGTCACCACGCTCGATTTCTTGCATGATGAGGCCATATGATATTTGATCTAGTCCAGCACCGCCATATTCTTCAGGAATGTAAGGGCCAAAAGCACCTATCCCAGCAAGACCTGGAATAATAGATTTTGGAAATTTTGCATCTTGCGCCGCTTGTTCAATAATTGGAGAAACATCTCGCTTAACCCAAGCTCTTGCCGCATCACGAATGAGTTTGTGCTCTTCGGTTAAAAGGTCATCAATATTGTAATAATCTGGTGATTCAAATAAATCTGGTTTCATCTCTTGATATTTTATAATGCCGAAGATGAGTTATGAATAGCTCCCCTTCGAGTTATTTAATTTTTTATAGGCAGTTTAAGCCGAAAATTTAATAAGAATACAAAGGTAAATATCACAACGTGATTCACCTACATTTTTAAATAAAAATCTTTGACAAGTTCTTTATAATCTGAGGTATAATCGTGTCGAGATTTTTCAATGATAAGATTAGAGTGTGTAGGCGTGTTTTCCTCAAACGAAAATTCCAGTAAACATCTTTTTACTGCAGAAGATGCCGTTCCTTGAACGGAACATTTTCTTAGTAGAAATAAACGGTGTTCGTTGCAGGTTTCAATAAAATCATCTGAGACATCACTGGGGATTACCACTGCAAGAACACCCTTATCAGAAAGTAGATGCGCGGCACAGATGATTAAATGATCAAATGGTAATGCGTCAGTAAAACGAGCCATTGCACGTTGATGCTTGTCGATATTTGAATTTTGGGATTTTCGATTTATTTTATTTTCAAGAGGAGTTTCAAAAAATGGAGGGTTTGAAACAATTAGATCGTAGGGTTCAAAATCGGCTTCGTTAGGCATTTCCTGAGCAAATTCTTGTATCGATGAATGGTAGCAAAACAGGCGATCTCCCCAAGGTGAATTTTCAAAATTTGCGATACATTGCTCAAAGGCATTATCATCAATTTCGATGGCGTCAATACTTTCGGCAGTGCTTCTTTGTGCCAATTGTAAGGCAATAATTCCTGTTCCCGACCCTATGTCTAAGATGGAATTTGGTTTATTTTTAATAGAAGTCCAAGCGCCAATTAGTACGCCATCAGTGCCAATTTTCATAGCAGTTTTGTCCTGTTCTATTGTAAATTGTTTAAATTTAAAAGGAGAAGACGCCATTTTAGTAACTATTCAAGATACATTTCGATGAGGCCTTCTGGAACGTCCATCTTTATGATTTTTGCATCTCGATCAATAGCTTCTATAAACGCATCATTTATAGGAATAAGGACTTCTCTCCCATTGTTATTGATAACAAAAAGGTGTTGGGCAGTATGATCATTTACAGCTGTAATTACGCCAGCTTTTCCGTAAGATTTGTCTTCTACAGTGTAGCCAATAATTTCGTGGTAGTAAAACTTAGTTCCTTCTAGCGGAGGTAAAAAGGAGAGCGGTAAAAACAATTCTTTACCAATCAGTGCCATAGCGGCTTCATCGCTATAACTGTCTTCAAATTGCACCCTTAGCAAAGTAGATTTATGAAGGGAGCTTGATTCAATAAAAAATGGAATCAGTGTTTTGTGTAATTCCACAAAAACCGATTCCATTTCTAAAAATAATTCTGGGTCGTCTGTATCTAATTTAATAAGTACTTCGCCCTTAAAACTGTATTTTTTTACGACTTTGCCAACAAAGAAACATTCTTCTTTTTGCATTGTCTCTCAGTTTTATTTTTCTTCTTTAGCTTCATCTGCCGGAGGCGTTGCAGCTTCAGTAGCTGGAGCAGCGTCTTCAACAACGGCTTCTTCTACTACCTCAACTTCTGCACTAGCTTCAACAACTTCTGGAGTTTCTTCAACTACAGGAGCATTTGCAGCAATACGAGCTTCATTTGTTACTTTTTCAGCAGCCAATGCCGCTTCTTTTGCTTTTCCTTCAGCATCAGATAACTGTGTTTTTTTCGCGTCAACAGTTTTTCCTTTGTTTTCTAACCAAGCGTTGTATTTTTCTTCAGCTTGCTCTTCTGTTAATGCGCCTTTGCGAACACCACCGGCAAGGTGATTTTTCATCATTACTCCTTTGTAAGAAAGTATTGCTCTAGCAGTATCGGTTGGTTGAGCACCATTTTGCAACCACTGTACAGAACCATCAACATCAAGTTCAATGTGTGCAGGGTTTACATTAGGGTTGTAAACGCCTAGTTTTTCTAGGTATTTACCATCTCTTTTTGAGCGGGCATCTGCCGCTACGATCCAGTAAAAAGGTTTTCCTTTTTTACCGTGTCTTTGTAGTCTTATTTTTACAGGCATAAAATTAATTTTTGAAGTACGCGACTTCTGTTATAATTAGTAAAATCCAAAATTAGTAAAAGTGTTTTTCTAAAAGAATACTTCCAAGATTTTGGGTTGGCAAAGATACTTTAAATAATCTCTGTAAATCAAGAGTTTATTTTAATTTTTATACATTTGTCTAAATTATTTTCCATTATGAAAAAGCTAGGTTTTTTTTTAGTTCTTATTATTGGGGTATTTTCTTGTTCTGAGAACATTCAAGATCAAAGAGAGGGAGGAGCTTTACAGGTTTCTATAGATGGTGTTTTGTTCCAAGCTAGTAACGCTAGAGCCATACGTAATGAAGATGGAACTTACCTTATACAAGGGCTTTCTCAAAATCAAGATTTAAGTATTTTATTACCAGACGCAAGAGAAACAACCTATGAACTTGGCGGTTCTTCTGCAACCAACGCCACCTTTAAAAATTTTAAAGAAATTACTTATTTCACAAATCCAGGAGGGGGTGGGATGGTTACTATTTCGAATATAGATACCGAACGAGGTGAACTTACAGGGTCATTTTATTTTGATGCCATTGTAACCGCCGTAGATACCATTGCAGGGCGCAATGGTGTTTTTTATGAGGTTCCTATATTCAATGAGATAATCGTGCCTATCGTGGAAGAACCAGAAGGTATTCCTGTTACTGCTTGTGATAGTGGCACTTTTGTGGCTTCGATTGATGGAGATAATTTACAACAAGGTGTTAATTTGTGTGTGATGGCAGTTTTATATAAAGGGAAAATTGTAATTACAGCTTCAGATCCTGACGAGGAAATACAAATAAGAATTCCTTTTGAGGTGCTGGAGGGGGATAGTTTTGAGTTGCCTTCTCCTGGTATTGAAATGACCTATAAAGATACAACGACGGGGTCTATAGAAAGTGTGACATTAGGGGAGCTGTTTGTTTTTGAGTTTAATCCTTCATCAAGAATCATTAAGTGTTCATTCGGGTTTAGAACTGAAAACCATATAGTTTCTCAAGGAGGATTCAATGTGACCTATGAATAACTATTAATTTCTTTACGGTGTTATAGAAACATTGCTAAGTGAGAAGCGCTTTTAAATGATATGGTCAAAAACAATGGGCAGTAAATTTAAAGAGTAGCAGGAAAATAAAAAAAACTGAAACGCACGTTTCAGTTTTTTTTATGCGATTTTGTGAACAACTCATCACAACTTTTACCCCTCTTTGAAGGGCATTTTTTTATTTTTACCTTTGAATTTTAATCGGAAAAACCACCCGATTTATATTCAATCTCTTTTTCAACCTATACTTTACTATGTACTTAATTTTTGATACTGAAACTACTGGGCTTCCTCGCAATTGGAACGCTCCATTAAGCGACAGTGATAATTGGCCTCGTTGTATTCAAATTGCTTGGCAATTGCACGATGGCGTTGGGAACGTTCTAGAACATCAAGATTATTTAGTACGTCCAGAGGGATTCAATATTCCTTTTGATGCAGAGAAAATTCATGGAATTTCAACAGAGCTTGCGCAAAAGGATGGAATATCCCTGTCTGAAATGATGGTCAAGTTTCAAGAAGCATTGGCCAAAACAAAGTTTGTCGTAGGTCAAAATGTAGGGTTTGATTTAAATATTATGGGGGCCGAGTTTTTAAGACTTGGATTGGAAAACCCATTACCAGCAATGCCTCTTTTAGATACTTGTACTGAAACGACAGCAACACTCTGTCAATTGCCCGGCGGCCGTGGTGGAAAATTCAAACTCCCCACGTTAACTGAACTGCACAAATTCTTATTTCTTGAGCCTTTTGGGGAAGCCCATAATGCAACGGCAGATGTAGAAGCGACAACACGTTGTTTTCTTGAGTTGATTCGGCGCAAGATGTTCACTGCGGAAGCGCTAGACGTGCAGCCCGATTATTTTGAAAATTTTAGTACAGAAAACCCGACTGAAATCAAATTGATTGGTTTAAAACATATCAATTTAAAAAAGGCTTCAGAAAAGATTAGAAAAGAGTTGGAAGCTTCTTCTGTAACTGAAGAAATTTCTACTACCGAAATTCAAGAAAATATTGAAGCGCTAGAAGAGGCCCCTTTTGCCCACCTTCATAACCATTCTCAATTTTCCATCTTACAGTCAACTTCAAGCACTCAAGATCTTGTGGATGCCGCTATCGCAGATGGTCAACCCGCAGTTGCTATTACAGATACTGGAAATATGATGGGTGCGTTTCATTTTTCGCGTTCGGTTAATTCATATAATAAAACTTTGATGAGCGAGTATGACATTGCTCTGAAAGAATATGAAGATTTTGATGATACAGCCACAGATTTCGATGGGAAAGTGCCAGACAAACCGGAGGAGCCAACGCCATTAAAGGCTATAGTAGGTTGTGAGTTTTTTGTTTGTCAAAATCATCTAGACAAGTCACAAAAAGATAATGGCTACCAAATTGTGTTGCTTGCAAAGAATAAAAAAGGATACCACAATCTGATAAAAATGGCGAGTATCGCCTACACAGCTGGATTCTATTACGTTCCAAGAATTGATCGTGAAATCATTCAAAAATATCAAGAGGATATTATTGTGCTTTCGGGAGGTATGTACGGTGAAATTTCAAGCAAGATTCTAAATATTGGAACCAAGCAGGCAGAGGATTCGCTGCTGTGGTGGAAGTCGGCATTTGGAGCTGATTTTTATCTTGAAATTATGCGCCACGATCAAGAAGATGAAAATAGGGTTAATGGAATCCTTGTTGATTTGGCACGAAAGCATGAAGTAAAATTAATCGCTGCAAACAACACTTATTATATAGACAAAGAAAGTGCCAATGCGCACGATATTTTACTCTGTGTGAAAGACGGTGAGAAGCAGGCAACCCCCATTGGTAGGGGAAGAGGATACCGATACGGCTTGCCCAATCAAGAATATTATTTCAAGTCGCAAGCCGATATGAAACAACTATTCAAAGATCTGCCCGAAGCAATTGCCAACATAAGTGAAGTTGTCGAAAAGATTGAGCCTTACAGTTTACAACGTGAGGTGTTATTGCCCAAGTTTGACATTCCTGAGGAATTTAAAATTGCTCAAGATGAAACAGACGCTGGAAAACGTGGTGAAAATAACTATTTGAAACACCTCACATTTGAAGGCGCAAAAAAAAGGTATGGCGAAATCACGCTAGAGATAAAAGAACGGCTTGATTTTGAATTGCACGTAATTGCCGAAACAGGCTACCCAGGATATTTCCTAATAACTGAAGACTTTATCCGCGAAGCAAGAAATATGGATGTTTCGGTTGGGCCAGGAAGGGGTTCAGCTGCTGGTTCTGTTGTTGCCTATTGTCTTTGGATTACCAATATAGATCCTATAAAGTACGATTTGCTTTTTGAGCGTTTTTTGAATCCAGATCGTGTAAGTATGCCTGATATTGATATTGACTTTGATGATGAAGGTCGCAGTAAAGTAATGGATTATGTAATCGAAAAATATGGGAGCAATCAGGTAGCACAGATTATTACTTACGGTACCATGGCGGCAAAATCTTCCATTCGTGATACTGCAAGAGTACTTGATTTACCTTTATTTGATGCTGATAGGATTTCGAAGTTAGTACCAACAATGGCGAAGCTCAATAAAATTTTTGGTGCAACTGATCAAGAGCTTCGGCAGAAATTTAGGAGTGATGATTTGCCTAAAGTAAATGAATTGTTGACTATTTCGGCGGGATTGGGTCTTGAAGCCCAGACGCTGAACCAAGCACGAGTATTAGAAGGGTCTATAAGAAACACCGGGATTCACGCCTGTGGTGTGATTATTACTCCCAGCGACATAACCAATTTTGTCCCAGTAGCCACAGCAAAGGATAGTGATTTATATGTCACTCAGTTTGACAACTCGGTAGTGGAAGATGCAGGCTTGCTTAAGATGGATTTCTTGGGATTAAAGACCTTGACTTTAATCAAAGACACCGTAAAATTAGTGAAGCATAAACACGATGTAGACCTAGATCCGGATACCTTCCCCTTGGATGATGAAAAGACTTATGAGCTTTTCCAACGAGGTGAAACGGTAGGGATTTTTCAATATGAATCTGACGGGATGCGGAAGTATATGAAAGAATTGAAGCCTACGGTTTTTGCAGATCTTATTGCAATGAACGCTTTGTATCGTCCTGGGCCTTTGGAATATATTCCAAGTTTTATCCGTCGTAAAAATGGCGAAGAAACTATTGAATACGATTTGCCTGCAATGGAAGAATACTTGCAGGAAACCTATGGGATTACTGTATACCAAGAGCAAGTAATGCTCCTCTCACAAAAACTGGCAGATTTTAGTAAAGGTGATGCTGACGTACTGCGAAAGGCGATGGGTAAAAAACAGAAAGCGGTACTAGATAAAATGAAGCCTCGCTTTATTAAAAATGCAGAAGCTAATGGTCATGATTCTGCGAAGTTAGAAAAGATTTGGAAGGATTGGGAAGCATTTGCAAGTTACGCCTTTAATAAAAGTCACTCTACCTGTTATGCTTGGATCGCCTATCAGACGGCTTATTTAAAAGCGCACTATCCAGCTGAATATATGGCGGCGGTGCTTAGTAATAATATGAGAGATATTAAACAAGTCACCTTCTTTATGGAAGAGTGTAAACGTATGGGGCTTGAAATTTTAGGACCTGATGTAAATGAATCTTTTTATAAGTTTTCGGTAAATGATCGCGGTGCGGTTCGTTTTGGAATGGGTGCTATTAAGGGGGTTGGAGGCAATGCTGTTGCTACTATTGTAGCACATAGAAAAGATGGAAAATACAAATCTATTTTTGATCTTTCTAAGCGAATTGATTTGCGTGCGGCAAATAAAAAGGCCTTTGAGAATCTAGTATTGGCGGGTGGATTTGATAGTTTTGAGCACAATCGCTCGCAATATATGCATGACGAAGGAGATGGAACTCCATTTTTTGAGAAAGTATTGAAATATGCTGCCCGATACCAAGAGACTGAAAATAGTAGCCAAGTAAGTTTGTTTGGTTCAACAAGCGAAGTTCAAATTCCAGAACCTGTGGTGCCACCTTGTGAATCTTGGGGTACTATGAAAAAGCTAAAACAAGAGCGCGAAGTGGTAGGGGTTTATATTTCTGGACATCCCTTGGACGATTTTAAAACCGAGATGGAAACCTTTACCAATTGCAAGGTTGCAGATTTTAACGAGTTGGAGCGTTTTGTGAGTAAAGAAATGTGTTTTGGTGGTGTGGTAAGTGATGTACAGCATAAAGAAAGCAGGCAAGGGAAAGGTTGGGCTATTTTTACAGTGGAAGATTACGATGATAGTTTTGAGTTTAAAATCTTTGGAGAAGAGTATCTAAAATTACGTCATTTTCTAGTTCCAAATAGTTTTATCTATGGGAGAGTTTACGTTAAAGAAGGTTGGGTAAATCGGGATACAGGTAAAAAAGGAGATCCAAGATTGCAGTATAACAGTATGCAATTACTGCACGATGTAATGGATAGCCAAGCTAGAAAGTTGACATTACAAATGCCTATTGAATCTTTAAATTCAGAAAACTTAAGTACTTTAAAGGAGCTTTTTACGACTCATAAAGGGGACAAGCAAGTACATTTTACCATCTATGAAATGGCCGAAAAAGTAAAGCTAAATATGCCGAGCAGAACACATAAAGTTAAGATAAGTAATGAGTTGCTAGAGAAGATAAGCGGAATGAATATTAAGTATCGATTAAATTGAGAGTGTAAAGCATTATATCATTTTTATGCAATTACCTTAAAAAAAAGAGCTGATTTAGTGTCTTCATTTTTCGATATCAGCTTTGTTTTTGTCTTCAAGTTCGTTTTTCTGACTAATCGTCTCCCCTTGCGTGGTGAATGTAACTCCTTGTTGTCCAATGTGACCTAACATCACAGCTTGTATGATGGGTCTTGTTGGTTTTTTAGAGCCCCAGGTTACTAGGAATTTTGCGCCACTTCCTCCAGAAAGGTCTTCTTCGTCTATTACAAAATCTATGGTTTCTAATGTGTTGAGGTAGATGGGTTTCTCGACATAGTTGCGTATAAAGTTTCCTGCGGAGTCGTAATACCCTACTTCTTTAACATATAGTTCTTCGGTTCTACTCGTGTTGCGTATGCTTAGAGTTGCCGTTAGCAGTACTTTGAAATTTCTAGTGCGGCAATAAATATCTGAATAGATGGGAATATACACTTCTTCTTCAATAGGGAAGTTGAAGGAATGTTCTAATATATTTGGTTCGATACGAGCGTTCTCTTGTTGAAGTAAGGTTTTGTTAGGACGCTCGCAAGATACGAACGCCATTGAAAATAGTAAAATAAATAGTATGTTCTGCATCTAGTAAAGATAAGGTGTTTTTATGGAATTAAACAGGATGGGTTTTAAGTTGGAACACGAGTTTTGGGTCGGGTTGACAGTGGAAATACCACATCCTGTGAAACGGGTTCTTTAGACCAGTGAAAGAGTGGGGGTTTCTGTGCACAGCCTGGTTCGATTTTTTCTGGGGCACGAGCAAGTAATGGGAACCCCGTCTATAAATTAAACTAATATACGCATTGAGCAATCTAATATGACAGCAGTACCGTTTGGAACAAATTTTGACTACTTTTGTGCAACAGAATATTAACAAGGTTTCCGTAAACAATTTACGCTGAGTGCAGCCGAAGTTCGGAAATAGAAAATGAAATTAAAATGGCTTTAGAGATAACAGACGCAACTTTTGAAGAAACAGTATTAAAAAGCGACAAACCAGTTGTAGTAGATTTTTGGGCAGCTTGGTGCGGACCTTGCCGTATGGTTGGGCCAATCATTGACGAATTGAGCAACGACTACGAAGGTAAAGCAGTAGTAGGAAAAATGGATGTAGATGCTAATCAAGAATTTGCAGCAAAATACGGAGTACGAAACATCCCGACAGTTTTAATATTCGACAAAGGGGAATTAGTAGGGCGCCAAGTGGGTGTAGCACAAAAAAGTGTGTATGCAGAGGCGATAGATTCTTTGCTATAGTCCTTGGGCCTTTGGGCTTCTGACTAAATAGAAAGTTGATGTCATATAAAATTTATAAAAGACTTGGCATTGCGTCAGGTCTTTTTTTATTCCCTGTTTTTGGGGTTAAATTTATTATATTTGGGGGTGCCTTTAGCGTTTAAAAATTAAATTTAATTTTTCTGTTTGCGCCGGTGAAAAAAAGGGTGTCTTAGGATAAATAAGTTCACGTTATTATTATAATTAAAAATTAAATTTATTGATATATGAGTGCTGATAAAAAAGAAAAAGTACAAAATAAGATTGAACAGCAGCAGCTAGATGACCGCACGATTTTTTTGTGGGGACAAGTAGATGATAAAAGCGCGAGACACGTTGTGGACCGTTTAATGTATTTAGACAGCTTAAATCATGAGGAGATAAAATTGTATATAAACAGTCCTGGCGGTTATGTTACTTCAGGTTTTAGCATGTACGATACTATCAAGAGCATTAAGAGTCCAGTTTCTACTATTTGCACGGGATTGGCTGCATCTATGGGGAGTATTTTGCTTTCAGTAGGAGAGAAAGGCAGGCGTTTTATACAACCACATGCAAGAGTGATGATTCATCAGCCAAGTGGGGGAGCACGTGGACAAGCAAGCGATATCGAGATTACCGCACAAGAAATTTTAAAGACCAAAGAAATAAGTGCACGTATCCTAGCGGAAAACTGTGATCAGGATTTTGATAAAGTAATGAAAGACTTTCAAAGAGATCACTGGATGGATGCAGAAGAGAGCGTGAAGTATGGTATTGCAGACGGGATTATATAGTGAACATTGAACAGTGAATGGTAATCGGTGGGTAGTTATTTGATTGATATATTTGTATCACAAAGAGATGGATGTATGGATGGATGGAAGAAAACCACAAATCTCGCTGAGGTTAGATATAAAATTAGCGATCGGTTTCCTAAAGAGGAAATATTCGTTGTTACCCGTCAAATACCTCTGGCTGCTGTATCTGTTGCATCAAATCTTTTTGAGGGAGCTGCTAGGAAGCGTGAGAGAAAATTTATTCAGTTTATAAGCATCCCTAAGGGTTCACTTTTTAAAGTTGAAACACGGTACCCGCTTGGCATGCGTTTGAATTTTATTCAATAAACTACGGAAATTGATAGGCTGCTAAAATCTGTTGTAAAATCATTAATGGGCACACTAAATTGCCTTATGAACAAACAAATGTAACGGATCACCATTCACAATTCACCATAAAAATGAACATAGAGAAACAAGTTAACGAAATCACAGGTTTTAAGAACCTAGAACTGCTTGCCAATCAAGTGGTAGAAGGTTTTATTTCTGGCTTGCACAAATCTCCATTTCACGGTTTTTCTGCGGAATTTGCAGAGCATAAAATTTATAATAACGGCGAAAGCACCAAGCATATAGATTGGAAGTTGTATGCGAAGACTGATAAGCTTTATACAAAACGCTACGAGGAAGAAACAAATTTGCGATGCCATTTAATTCTAGATAATAGTAGCTCGATGCATTATCCCGCTATGAAGGAGATGGATATTGGACATCTTAATAAGATTGGGTTTTCGGTATTGGCAAGTGCTGCTATTATGAACTTGATGAAACGGCAACGGGATGCTGTGGGAATGAGTATTTATAGTGACGAATTTGAGTTTTATGCAAGCGAAAAAGGGAGCGAGCGGCACCATCATCAACTTATTAGTCATCTGAATGCTGCGATTGCAGAATCGAGAAGAGAAGTTCAAACAAAAACCTACACCCACTTGCATCTAATTGCAGAAAAGTTAAAACGCCGTAGCCTTGTTTTCTTATTTACTGATATGTTTCAAAGCGATACTGAAGAAGAAAAACTTTTTGAAGCATTGCAGCATTTAAAGTATAATAAACACGAGGTTGTATTATTTCACACTTTTGATAAAGAGAAGGAATTACAATTCGACTTTAACAACAGGCCCAAACGTTTTGTAGATGTTGAAACAGGCGATTTTGTAAATGTATATGCAGATAATATTAAAGAGAACTATGAAGCTGCTGTGCAGTCTTATTTTGACGAATTGGCGGTAAAATGCGGACAGTATCGTATTAAATATGTTCCTGTAGATATTAATGAGTCTTTTAATGCTATTTTGACGACCTATCTTGTAGAGCGGAGTAAGTTTGGATAACGTTCCTTAGCTGCTGAGGGGCTGCTATCATTGGATTCTTTTTTTACTTGAAATTGGTTTTGAAAATTAATTAATATTTTTAAAATAATTGCTTGCAGATATGAATGGTAGTTTTATATTTGCATTCGCTTTCAGCAATGGAAGCAAAAGACATGCTAGTAAAGTCTTTAAAATAGTAGCACGGTCTGGTAGTTCAGTTGGTTAGAATACCTGCCTGTCACGCAGGGGGTCGCGAGTTCGAGTCTCGTCCAGACCGCAATTAAAATGTTGTGTTGAAGTATTACAAGATTGTAATACTTTGTGGTTTAAGAAATTAGACCGATGAGAAGCTTATCCAAACGGATGGGCTTTTTTTGTTTCCAATCAATTTATTCTTCCGAAGCAAAACGCAAAAGAAGCAGCTATAGTAGATGGAATTGCAGTTTTTGGTGTTGATAATATCAAAGAAGTGATTGACTTTTTCAATGAAGAAACCCCACTCGAAGAAACTATCGTTGATATGGAAGCCGAATTCTACGAACATCTTTCAAACCCAGAATTTGATTTTGCAGATGTCAAGGAACAAGAATCAATTAAACGAGCTATGAAGATTGCTGCGGCAGGAGGTCACAATATCATTCTATTTGGGCCGCTGGGATCTGGTAAAAAAGGGATTGCTATACGCCTGTCCAGTATTTTCTCTCTGATGAGCTTGCACGAGTCCCTTGAAACAACGAAAATACATAGCGTAGCAGGACGAACGGTGCATAAAGATGGGATGATGACAGCTAGACCATTTCGAAGCCCACATCACACAATAAGCGATGTTGTGTTGTTAAAATAGAACCAATAAATGTTTATGGAGGCGCCACAGAAAAACCCTATAAACGTTTGATTTATAGGTTTTTTTGTTTTTTGTGTAAAATATTTGTGTAAAACATTTTTCAAATTATTTTCAGATCACAATAAAAATATGTTTTTGACAATTCATTATTTTTTAGCGTCTTAACATCTAATATCTTTATTTATCCGATTACATATTTCTGTTAAGGGCTAATAATTTATGTTACTGGTTCGTGTCTAGTATGACCCGCTAAAAAAAACAGGAAATTCTTTTATTTACACAGTTGTTGCTATTTGGAGGTATTAAATTTACACTTTATTTATAAATTTAATTTTCTTCTACAATTATAATATCACCTTTATTTGTTTTAAAATCTTTCGAAAATCTATATTTCATAAGTTCCACTAATAATAAACTCTTGAAGCAAGTTATGAATCCTAATATCAATTTTGTGTGCAGCTTCATTTTGAAACTCTCTTGTATTTAAACCTTTGATGATTTATTCGTGCTCAAGACGGAAGCCGAATTCATTAACAATAGAAAATATTTATAAATATTATTTAACTGTAATTCACTTAATAATATTTAGTCCATAAAATTTTGCCATTGTATTAAAATATACTTTTTAACACTGTGCTCTTCCCTCCTTAAAAAACCAAATTCATAAACAAATAAATATACATCTCCCTTTTTGTTTTTCCAATAATGTGTGAAAAAATTTGGATCAAAACCTAATTCAATTAACTTATTTGTCCTTACAGTAGCCTTACCTGCCTTATTAAAGGCTTTTAAAATTCTTCTGTTTTTCTTTAACTGATTATCCACTCTATTAAAAAACTTCGGAGTTTCTTCTAAGGACTTTTTATAATGGTATGAACTTTTACAATGAGCATCACAAAATAATTTATCCGATCTCCCTTGTAAATCACTATCACAAGCCAAACATTTCTTTAAACCCATAATTAACTGAATATTAAACGTATACTATTCGAATAAGATACGTTTATTATTATTTGATTTTGTAGTTTTAATAAAAAATCATGAATTTAAAACAGCATATTACTTTAAAACGCCTTTTTATAGAAGATCAATCTTGCATTGGATTAAAGTTCTATGCCAATAAAGCGATACAGATTATTATTAAAGAACTTAATAATGTCCAATGGAGTGTGGAGTTCACAATGTATTATGTCCAAAACAACAAAACTAATATTGATCAAATATTTTCATTATTTAGGGGGATTGCTTGGATCGACACACAATATTTTTATGAAAAAAATAGATCTAAGGAATTGAATGAAACCTTTGACTCATCTTGGGTTAAAGCAAGAAAGCGTCCAAATGATTTTAAATTTTGTCCTGACAATTATCTTCAAAAATTAGAACTTAAAAAATACGCAAACAATACTGTTAAAACTTACGTATCTTGTTTTGAAGACTTCCTAAATTACTACAAACAACGAGATATTAACAAGTTAGATGAGAACGACGTTAGGAACTATTTGGAATACTTAATAAAAATGAACCGTTCAGATTCTTATTTAAATCAAGCTATCAACAGTATTAAGTTTTATTACGAGACTGTACTAGGTATGCCAAATAGGTTTTATAGTATTGAAAGGCCTCGGCAAAAAAGAAAACTACCTGTTGTATTATCAAAAGAAGACGTCTCATTAATCATTGCAAGTTCTAATAACCTCAAGCACAAATGCATTATCAGTCTTTTATATTCGGCAGGTTTAAGAAGGTCAGAATTACTTAATTTAAAGCTAGAAGATATTGAAAGCAAAAGGATGCTAATAAGGGTACGAGATGCTAAAGGAAATAAAGATCGTTATACTTTATTGTCTGAGAAGTTATTAAAGGATTTGAGACTTTATTATAAAGAGTATCAACCAAAAAATTACTTATTTGAAGGTCAAACAAAGGATCAATACAGCCCCAACAGTGTTGGGAAAGTAGTTTCAAATGCTGCTATAAAAGCTGGTATTAGAATTCCTGTTTCGTCGCATATACTGCGACACAGTTTTGCCACTCATCTACTAGAATCGGGAGTTGATATACGTTACATTCAACTTCTACTCGGTCATAATTCTACTAAAACAACTGAAATTTACACTCATGTTGCAAAAAGCAGTTTCGATTTTATAAAAAACCCTTTAGATTTTTAATGTTTATGTATATTTGAATGTATATATAGTAAAAATAAACACACCAGTGTGTTTATCTAAACGTTGTGCACCATATGAAAAAAGGACTCGAAATATTATTAATCCTATTGACCTTTAGCTGTTGTACTAAATCACAGGTCGAATCAAGTAAAATAGGAGCTGACTTTGATCTCAATGAGAGTACTATTTATCTAACTCTTTTCACAAGCGATATTGGTTCAATAATCTCTTTTGACTTAAAAACCAATAAAATTGACTCTATAACTAACCCTGAAAATGGCTACGATTTAAGACCGCGAATATCTTCCAACAGGAAAAGCATTCTATATATCAGTTTCCCTTTACCAGAGAAGGAACACCCTCATTTGATTCTAAAAAACTTGGTGACAAATTCAATTGATACAATTTTGAAAAACCAGCCATTTCTGACAGAAGCGGTTTTTTCTAAGGATGAGAAAGAAGCATTCTTCTTTTGTGCTTCGGAATACAAAAACTATTCACCTATAGTCAGACCAAAGAATCATGGTTTTGACTTATACAGAGTAAACTTTGATACTAAAGAGGTTATTCAAATTACTGACAAGAAGGAATACGACATGCGGCTTTTAAGGTTGGCAGAAAATGGAGAATCAATTTATTGCACAATTCCACCAGAGGAAGGAATAGTATCGATTTCAACCAAAACAGGAAAGAAGACTTCTATTGATTTCAAAGGGAACCCAAGAAAGCAGGTAGAAGGTTGGTTCAATTTAATTGCTTTAAGAAATGACTCTGCCCTTTATGAGGCGCTATATGAGATTTACGAACATGACTTTACTGAGAATCAAAGCGAGTTTATTCTAAGGTCACCTGACAACTCTCACTTTCAGATTATCAAAACTGATACAACTTGGAACAATCTGATATTTACCACAAGCAGTAATGGATTATTTGTGTACAATAGAAAATCAAAAGAAGTAACAGATTTAAAAAGAGAAATAATAAAATAACGGTGCACAACATACTGTAAAGTGCATACCCTTCGGGATACGCACCTTACAGCTAGCATTGTGCATAATGTAAAAACTTTCTGGCAAAGAGAAAAATACGTCTGAATGTATCACGAAATAAAACCAAACTGGTTAATAAAACTAACTTAGATTTGAAAAAAAAAGAAATTTATTGGCTGATTGGAACATTTGGAATTTCAATAATAGTATGCCTGATTCTAATCGGACTTGATTGTTTCAATTCAACATCTAAGACTGACATCAACATTCACGATACATATTTTGTGGTTGAGAAAAAAGAACTGTCATTATTGATTATTAAACTGACTTTTTTCTTTGTGTATCTATTTCGAATGTTCAGAAGTAAATTTAAAAATATAACGGCAAACCTATTTTTTATGATTGCTAACTTTTTTATGAATATGTCAATTGTTGGGCTTTTTTCACTTATCAAATCATTTGCTCGCTCGTCAGGAGTAATTGAAAACACTGCTAATAAAAGTGGAATATTAGATAGTAGCTCGTCTGAATATATTTTCCTTTTTGTATTATTCTTATTTATCCAAATATTCTTACTCGTTTCATTAGCTTATAGCGGATTTAAAACAGGACTGAATTACAACAACCGAAAAGAAAACACTATGCACAACAATGTATAAAAAACATAGGGCGTTTGTGCTAAACCGAAAGGGCTGCGAATATTAATAAAGTCCGCTAAATATAAAATTTGGCGTTTATAGAAGAAAAATAAAAGCAAAATATTTATATTTAGCTAACTAATAAACCGAAACGTAAGTGCTTATTTATTGCCCTACGTTTCTTATACTAAACGTTACCCACAATTGCTCAAAAAAAATATTTTCGAGCAATTGATACTCCAATCTAACTTATAAAAAGGGAAGCAAGTTTGCGCAAACGGACTTTACTCAAACTCGACTGTTGCGCCGATAGCCTTCTTAGCAAGTTTACGCAAACGGATTTTACTCAAAACGTGTTTCAGGACGTTCCAATCTACGCAATCGTAGCGGAATCAAAATCTAATCTTTTTCTAATCGTTGTGTAATCTACGCAAAGAGTCTGTGCTTACTCTTATGTATCGCAAAAGTGGGTAACAGTGCGTATAAAACATAGCAATTCCTGGCAGTCCAAAAGGTTTTTTTGTATTTGTGAAGTCGCCAAATCTTTTGATTTGGCTTTTTGAAAATCAAAGGAAAAACAAAATGCAAAAGATTTGGCTTGTGCTAAACCGAAAAGTTCTTGTATTTTTAGATGCTACGTTTCATACGCTGGACGTTACCCACAATTGCTCAAAAAAAATATTTTCGAGCAATTGATACTCCAATCTAACTTATAAAAAGGGGAGCAAGTTTGCGCAAACGGACTTTACTCAAACTCGCCTGTTGCGCCGATAGCCTTCTTAGCAAGTTTACGCAAACGGATTTTACTCATAACGTGTTTCAGGACGTTCCAATCTACGCAATCGTAGCGGAATCAAAATCTAATCTTTTTCTAATCGTTGTGTAATCTACGCAAAGAGTCTGTGCTTACTCTTATGTATCGCAAAAGTGGGTAACAGTGCGTATAAAACATAGCAATTCCGGGCAGTCCAAAAGGTTTTTTTGTATTTGTGAAGTCGCCAAATCTTTTGATTTGGCTTTTTGAAAATCAAAGGAAAAACAAAATGCAAAAGATTTGGCTTGTGCTAAACCGAAAAGTTCTTGTATTTTTAGATGCTACGTTTCATACGCTGGACGTTACCCACAATTGCTCAAAAAAAATATTTTCGAGCAATTGATACTCCAATCTAACTTATAAAAAGGGGAGCAAGTTTGCGCAAACGGACTTTACTCAAACTCGCCTGTTGCGCCGATAGCCTTCTTAGCAAGTTTACGCAAACGGATTTTACTCATAACGTGTTTCAGGACGTTCCAATCTACGCAATCGTAGCGGAATCAAAATCTAATCTTTTTCTAATCGTTGTGTAATCTACGCAAAGAGTCTGTGCTTACTCTTATGTATCGCAAAAGTGGGTAACAGTGCGTATAAAACACAGCAATTCCTGGCAGTCCAAAAGGTTTTTTTGTATTTGTGAAGTCGCCAAATCTTTTGATTTGGCTTTTTGTGAATCAAAGGAAAAACAAAATGCAAAAGATTTGGCTTGTGCTAAACCGAAAAGTTCATGTATTTTTAGATGCTACGTTTCATACGCTGGACGTTACCACACATTTGAGAAAAACATTGAGAACGACAATAATATTACTTCTGATTTTAGTTTCGAGCCTTTCCTATGGACAAGGAAATGGACTTTATAAGTTCCAATCCGAAAATGGTAAATACGGATTTATGGACAAAACCGGAAAAATTAAAGTAAAAGCAGAGTATCTAAATGTTGGAGACTTTAGCGAAGGACTTTGCTACGCTTCGAAAGAAGTTATAAAAAAAGGCTACAAATGGATTTTCATAGACACTCTAGGAAATAAAGTTTTTGACATTAAAGACAATTTTCCAGAGACAGAATTTAGAGAAGGATTTGCTCGAATTTCAAGCTTTGAGGGACATTGGTTCGTGAATAAAAACGGAGTAAATGAATTTGGAAAAACTTGGAAAGACGGACACGAAGAATTTAAAAACGGAATTGCATTTGTTAGCAACAAAGAGTTCTCTGATTTTTATCCAATAAATACAAAAGGAGAAAGAATTGGCAAAAAAACTTTTTCAAGAGTTGAGATTTACAACTCAAGAAAAAATGACAGTTCGGAAACAAAAAGTAAAACGGAATTTAAGTCAGGTAAATATATTCCGTTTCAAGAAAATGAACTTTGGGGTTTCAAAGACAGTCTAAATAATATAGTCATCGAACCAAGATTTTATAAAGTAGATAAATTTAAGAACGGAGTTTGTGCTGTAAGAATTAATAAACAAGAATTTGAATTTGCAAATGACTATTTTCTTGATGCACTGATTGACGAAAATAGTAAAACTCTTATCGAAATCGGAATGCATTGCTATATGGGGTTTCAAGGAGAGTTAATTGAGTTTTATGGAGGGGGACATTTTTCTGGAGGTGTTCATTACCTGAATAAAAATGGAGAGAGAATTATACCAACGGAATAAAAAAACGTGTGGTAACAACGTGTATAAAACATAGCTGATAAGTGCTAAACCGAAAAGCTTATGTTTATTTACAGAGTCCGCCAAATTTTTAATTTGGCTTTTAAAATGAAAAGATAAAAACAAAATAAAAAATTCGGCTAAGTGTTTAATCCGAAAAGTAGTGCCTTTTTACACGCTACGTTTCATACACAAACCGTTACCAACCATAAGAAAACCAATGCAAATGGATAAGAAGAAAGCTTTAGAACTTCATAAAAAGATGATTAAACAAGGTAGTATTCCAACAGAATTATTTAAGCACACAGCCATCTCAAATGGTTTATATAAAACATTAATAAATTCTGAACTTTGGTTTGCTGCACCAACAAGTTTTAACGACCCTTTTGACTGTCAAATAAATGACCAAACAAATTGGACAGATAATAATATAAGAAATTATGTATCAAGGACTAACTCAATAGGAATTGACCCAGAAGATGTAGTTCAGGCAAACCAACAAACACCAGGAAGTTTTAACCAATTTTTCACAAACCATTTAAAAAAAACATTATCTAAAATTGGAGTAACTTGTTTCTTACAAAAACCTGACAATTTGTTATTATGGGCTCATTATTCAGATTCACACAAAGGTGTTTGCTTGAAATTTGACATAACAAAAGACCCTGATTTCTTCTCAAAAACATTTGCAGTTAAGTATTCGAGTCAATACCCAAATTTTGACTATTTGACAGAAAGAGACCAATTAACCAATAAGGCTATTCTCACAAAATCAGAGCATTGGGAATATGAAGATGAAATAAGAACCATACAGGACACTTTTGGTCTGTATCCTTTTAAAAAAGAATGTTTAACTGAAATTATTTTTGGATGTAAAACAGACCCAAATGAAATTAAAACTATTAGACAAATTGTTACAAATGCAGGCTATCCAAACTTGACATTAAAGCAAGTAAAGTTAAAGACTAATCAATATGATATTGACATTATTAATATATAATAAAACGGTTGGTAACACTGTATATAGCAAATAGGGCATTTAGTGATAAATTGAAAGTTCAGTGCTATTTACAAACACCGCCAAATTTTTAATTTGGCTTTTTAAGATGAACAAGTTAAAAACAAAATATAAAAATATGGCTCAGTGCAAACCTGAAAATTTATTGCTTTCTACTGCCCTACTTGCCATATACTAATCGTTGTGTGTAATTTTACAAGTTGAGGAGCTCAAACCGACAAAAACCGATCTCTTTTCATAGAGCTAAGTTTGTAAACTAAAGAATAACGTTACGTATATGCTTTCCTGAAGAAACAAAATTAAACTATTAAAAAATACTTTTTTTTCGTCATGTATAGGTTGTGTATAGGTTGTTGTTTTTTTTGAATAGTATTCTATAGTTATCTTCGAACCAAAATTAAAACTAAATATCCTTATGAAGAATTTTTATTTAATACTTATTACACTGACTGTGTATACAGGGTTTTCGCAAAGTTTACCGATTAATTTTGAAGGAGATGTTACGACTGCAGACTTCGTAGATTTTGACGGAGGAACGGGAATTGTAACTACTAATCCAATGCCATCAGGAAGCAACACAAGCAGTTCTGTTGCACAAATAATAAGAGAAGGTGGAGCAATTTGGGGAGGAAGCAAAATCATATTGACTGACAATCTTGATTTTTCTGTATTAACGAAAATTACGATGAAAGTATATACTACAGCACCAATTGGAACAACCGTTAAGTTTAAATTAGAAGGATCAGGGTCATCAGTAGATGTTGATGCTAATACAACTGTTTCTGGTGAATGGGAAACTTTAGAATGGATTTTTTCAGGTACTCCTAATAACCTTAACGAATTGGTTTTTATGTTCGATTATGGAAATGTAGGTGATGGTACCGCCAGTTCTACTTTTTACTTCGATGATATCGAACAGATAGCAGGACCAACGGCTCCAATACCAACGTCTTTACCAATTGATTTTGAAACAGGAATCGTTAACACTGACTTTATAAATTTTTCTGGATCTACAGCTAGTATCATTTCAAACCCTCAAATTGATGGTATCAATACGAGTAATACAGTTTGTCAAATCGTACGAGATGGCGGAGAATATTATGCTGGAAGTAAAATATTTATTGACAGCCCTATCGATTTATCTACCATGTGGCATATTTCCATGAAGGTTTATACAACAGCTCCAGTAGGTACAAGAATTAAATTGGAATTAGAAAACGTAAGCGGAGCAACCAGTTTAGATTATTTAACAACAGTGTCTGGAGCATGGGAAACAGCTAGCTGGAATTTTGATGGTCAAGCTAATGATTACGATAGAATACAATTTCTTTTTGATTTTGGTAATGTAGGAGATGGTACAACAACATCTACATTTCTGTTTGATGATGTACAACAATTTGCAGGACCTGCTATACCAGAACCAGTGGCAACGAGCCTACCAGTTGATTTTGAGAACAGTGTCGTTACTACAGACTTTACCAATTTTTTCGGTTCAGTAGCATCTGTCATCCCAAATCCGCATATAGACGCAAACAACCCTAGTGCGACCGTAGGCCATTTTATTAGAAGTGGTGGTGCGGGATATGCGCGTAGTAAGCTGGCATTAACAGACTTTATTGAGAATATGTCTACTTTTGGAACTATCTCTATGAAAGTATATACAGATGCACCTGTAGGCACCTTAATGAAATTTAAGTTGGAAAGTAACGTAGCTGATTTTGGAAAAGAACAAGACGCCTTTACTACTGTATCGGGCGAATGGGCAACCTATACTTGGGACCTTTCAAACGGAGATAATGGAATTTATAATGTACTAACATTGATGCTTGGTTATGCTACACCAAATGATGCGTCAGCAAATGCCACCTTCTTGTTTGATGATATTGAACAAGTAGCTACTTTGAGTGACGGCATTGATCAAACATTTAATATAGATGAAGTAAAAAGTTACCCAAACCCTGCAAAAGATTTCTTGACGATAAGCTCTAAAAATAAGAGTATTAAAACAATAACTCTTTTTAATATTCTTGGAATTCAGGTTACAACTCTTTATCCAAACAGTCGTGAAGTGACCATTGATGTGTCTAATTTTGCTAGTGGTGTTTATATTGCAAAAATTTCAACCCTTGAAGGAGTGGGCAGTATTAAGTTAATCCTGGAGTAGGAAAATCAGAAATAGCGATTATTCCCCAACAATATACATAAAACAAGGAAAGAAACCGGAAAACCCCATTATGCAATTGAAATTGAACTTTTCAATAGATATAAAAAAACTACACACAACAACGTGTATAATTAATTGCTTTGGTCGTTGCTTATTTGGAAAATTCCTTCAGAATTTTCTCGCGCTCGTTTTTGTTTACTAAATTAGTTGCTCAAACACGCAACTAACCATACACAACAACGTTGTGTGCAATTTGAGAAAACGCTGAACTAATGAATATTATTCAAGAATTAACAGAAAAATATAACGGAAAATATTCAGAGGATTTGACTAAAAGTGTAAATAGTCCGATAGGAAAATATGTTTATCAACCGAAAAACGGAATTATAGAAGTTGACGGAACTAAAATCAGTATAAACATAAATGAAGTTAGTGGAGCAATGCCCGTAACCGAACCTTTTCGAATTACTTTACACTTAGATAAAACTTATGAAACTGAACTGAGTGTATACCCAAAAGATTTATGGAATGTATTCTTGGATTTTATTCTACCAAAACGAAGAGCATTTATTCCTAAACCGATTTTAAAACAATTTTGGTTTGGCGGAAAAAAAGATTTATTGAAACAACTCGCTTCTGACAAAATTTTTACTGAAAGCATAATAAACGAAAGAATTTATATCGAAAGTATAAACAAACCAACAAACCGAATTGTTTTAACGCCTGAATATGGAATTAAAGACATTGAGCAATTTGAAAAGTTTGTTATTGTTCTTAAACGGATTGAAAAAGAAATAAAAACTGCACACAACACCGTGTATAATTAATTGCTATGGCAAGTGCTCATCTGGAAAATTCCTTCGGAATTTTCTCTCGTTCGTATTTGTTTACTAAATTAGTTGCTTAACCACGCAACTAACCATACACAACAACGTTGGCAACAATTAAAACACAACTAAATTGAAAGAATATTATAACGTACTTGACTCTGGTTATGGAGTTCTTGGATTTGCAGCTTCAGGATTAGGAATGATTGCTATCGGAATCATTGTACTAATATTGATGAGAAAATTTAACGCAAAACGTTCTCAGCAAATATTTATGTATTTCTGGATTGGGTTTGGAGTCTTATGGACAACTTTCGCTTTCATTGGTACAGGGTCTGAATATTCTTCATCTATAAGTGCAATGAAAAATGGGACTTATAAAGAAGTTGAAGGAATCGTTGAAAATTTTGACCCAATGCCTCACTCAGGTCATAAAAATGAATCATTTACGGTGAAAGGTGTAAAATTCGAGTATTCGGACTTTGGACCTTCATCTGGATTTAACAATACTAAATCACACGGTGGACCAATAGATGAAGGGAAATATGTTAAAATAAAATATTACAACGGATTGATTCTACAGTTGTCGGTAAAGGAATAAACTGTTGCCAACAACGTGTATAAAACATAGCTAATAAGTCCTAAACCGAAAGGTTTGTGCTTACTTGCAAAGACCGCCAAATTTTTAAATTTGGCTTTTAGAATAGAAAAATTAAAAACAAAATATAAAAATTCGGCTCTGTGTTAATCCGAAAAGTAGTACCTTTTTACACGCTACGTTTCATACACAATCCGTTGTGCCCAATTTAAAAAAATGAAAAACTAAATGCTACCATTCGAATTTATAATTGAGGGACCGCCAGTTTCTCTAAAAACAAAAAACAGAGCCCGATTGAGGCAATGGAAAGCGGATGTAGCATCAGCAGCCACTTTGAAATTACCAGCGAATTCTGCTCCAACACAAATTGAAGTTGAAATTAAAATAACATATTTCTATGAAGGTAGTACTCCTGACGTTGATAATATTATTAAACCTATTCAGGATGCGTTAGTTGGACTTGTTTATGTTGATGACGACCAAGTAACAGAAACTGGAAGTCGTAAGAAAGAAATAAATGGAGCTTATAAAATTAGAGGTGCTTCATCTGTAATTGTAGAAGGTTTTGTTAGAGGTAACGAATTTCTTCATATTAAAGTAATTGAACATCAACCAAATCAAGATTTAGACTAATGGAAAATTCAAAATATAAAAATTTAGAGTCTAGAAGAACCTCAGAGGTTGTTAAAGATTACATTAAAAAAGGATATGAAGTAATTCTTTATCCTCAAGAAGAACAATTACCGGATTTCTTAAAAAACTATCAATTAGATATACTTGCAAAAAAGGGAGATGAAAATATAGTGATTGAAATAAAATCAAGAGAAACAATTAATAGTTCTAAATATTTGATAGAATTAGCAAATAAGATTGAGAACAGAGATGATTGGAGATTTGAATTGATTTTAACAAACCCTAGGAAACACAATATTGAGTACCAAATCCCATCAATTTTAATTATCGAAAATAAATTAGACAATATCTATCAATTAAAATCGGCTAATCAAATTGATGCTGCATTTTTAATAAGTTGGGCAACTTTTGAAGCTGCAACTAGAAAAATATTAAAAGCAGAACAACCTAACTCAGAAATTGAATTAGCACCAAATGGATTAATTAAACAATTATTCTCATTCGGAATAATTGGAAAAATGAACTACAATCAGCTTTTAAAAATATCTAAGAAACGAAACGAAATTGTACACGGATTTTTTAATGAAAGTAATTCTGAAGTTGAAGACTATATACAAAGACTAACAACCTTAATTCAGGATTTCATATCTGAGTTGAAAGAAAAAACTGGGCACAACAATGTATAAAAAACATAGGGCATTTGTATTAAACCGAAAGGTCTGTGTGTATTAATTAAGTCCGCTAAATATAAAATATGGCGTTTATAAAAAGAAAAAATAAAAGCAAAATATTTATATTTAGCTAAGTAATAAACTGAAACGATAGTGCTTATTTATTGCCCTACGTTTCTTATACTAACCGTTACCCACAATTGCTCAAAAAAAATATTTTCGAGCAATTGATACTCCAATCTAACTTATAAAAAGGGAAGCAAGTTTGCGCAAACGGACTTTACTCAAACTCGCCTGTTGCGCCGATAGCCTTCTTAGCAAGTTTACGCAAACGGACTTTACTCAAAACGTGTTTCAGGACGTTCCAATCTACGCAATCGTAGCGGAATCAAAATCTAATCTTTTTCTAATCGTTATGTAATCTACGCAAAGAGTCTGTGCTTACTCTTATGTATCGCAAAAGTGGGTAACAGTGCGTATAAAACATAGCAATTCCTAGCAGTCCAAAAGGTTTTTTTGTATTTGTGAAGTCGCCAAATCTTTTGATTTGGCTTTTTGAAAATCAAAGGAAAAACAAAATGCAAAAGATTTGGCTTGTGCTAAACCGAAAAGTTCTTGTATTTTTAGATGCTACGTTTCATACGCTGGACGTTGTAAGTAATTTGAAAAAAAAAAATGATTAATCGGATTGTACTGTTTTCTTTAATGTTAACGATGAACTTGTGTAATTCGCAGGAAGAATTTATTTATGGTAAAATTCAAGACAATTTCAAGCAATTAGTATCAAATGCAACTGTCGAAAACCAACGGACAAAAATTAGTGTAACTTCAAGTTGTAGTGGAGAATTCAAAATTGAGGGAATTAAAAATGATACTTTACTGATTCATAAAGACAACTATAAACAAATTATTTTTCTTGTAAAAAAACCGCGCCGAGCAAGAGCAGAACTTAGTTTTGACTACTCAGCAATTAAAAATAAAATAGACAATTACGAAGCTGAACAATTAACGATATATCAAGAAGAATACAACAGAAAACCATTGCCAAATAATTCCCAACCAGTTTTTATTTTTGACGGAGAAATAGTCTTTGAAAAGAATGAAGAATATAAAGAAAGTGATATTGAAAATGTTGAATTAATTAAAGGAATCGAAGGATTTGAATTATTCGGAAAAAGAGGTGCTAATGGAGTAATCTTTGTAAAGACCAAATGTAAAACCGAATAAATTGCGGGAAAAAACTACTTACAACAGTGTATATAAAAAATAGCGCAAGTTGTTCCTAACACAAAGGCTTGGGCATTTTTGGAAAGTCGCCAAATTTTTAAATTTGACAAATTCCCAAAAATAAAATAATTAATAAAATTTAAAAATTAGGCTTGTGTATTATCCGAAATTTATCGCTTTTTTTCAGCGCTACATTTCATATACGAGACGTTGTATGCCATTTAAGAGCAACCTTATCGGAAATTAAGCAACATAGAATTATAATTATCTTGAACTGTTTGAATAATTAAAGTCTTATCCGAATTCAAGCCTTCAATATCATCTATTTCATTAAATTCTCGCATATTGAAATTTCCCCACAAACTGAATTCAATAATTATTGGCGTTAAACGAATACCTTTTTCCGTTAACAAATAAATATTTTCTTTTTTGTTATCTGGCACTTTCGTTTTGAAGATCAGTTTATACGATTCTAACAATTTTAATCGTGCAGATAAAATGCTTGGTGCAATCTTTTCATCAGAATTAGAAATTTCCTTGAAAGTTTTTTTGTGCTTAACAAGCATATCTCTAATGATTAACAAAGACCATTTATCACCCACAACATCTAATGTAGATGAGATTGGACAGCCAGAGCGAAATTCCTTTTTCATTTTTTATAAATTATTACTATTAATTCGATAGTAATTATTATTTTTGCTATCAATTCGATAGCAAAAATACAAAAATTAAATAGAAATTATGTTAGCAGGACATTTTACAACGGCATTAATAGCAAAGCAAAAATTCCCAAAAGGAACGTTACTTTATTTTTTAATTATATCTCAATTACAAGATTTTTTGTGGTTTACCTTTCACTATTTAGGACTTGAACCAACCAATCCGAGTGATGCTTTTGATGCCACTTTAAGTAATATGGCAGTAGATATGTTATACAGCCACGATTTGTTACCGCAATTATTTTGGTTAGCAATTGTTTTCTTACTTGGGAAACTGCTATTCAAAAACACCAAAATAGGCTTAGTAAGTGTGGCTTTAGTATCAATCCATTTTGTTTTAGATTTCTTTTCAGGTCATATGCACCATATTTTTGGGGCAGATACAATGGACGCTGGTCTTGGGTTGTATGCATCTAATCCTTATTTAGCCATTTTAATAGAAGCCTTATTTAGTATTGGTGCTATGTGGTATTTCTTTAGAGAAGAAGGAAAAAAAGGAATTATTAGAACAACAAAAAATAGAATTGCAATTATTTCTGTTTTCGCTTATGGAATTATTTTTATGCTACTCATTGCCACAAAATCTTTTAGAGAGTTATTTGGTATTCCAGAATTTGATTTAGGGTTTAATACCAATATGCCTACGCTCATTTTCACATACGGAGCAATGCTTTATTGCTTGAATTATTTTATGCCAAAGTTTACGCTTAATAAAAAACAATAAGGTAATGATTGAAGGAATATTAAATTTTATTAAGGAATTAAAAATTCGAAATGAATACTTGTTTTATTTTGGTTTGTTCTGCTTGTCTCTTTCAATAATATTTATCGTTTTAACCAAACTTACAACTACCCAAATTCACGGAGTAAATGCTTGGTTTAAGCCCTTTAAATTTGCTGTTTCAATAGGTTTATTTGCTTGGACAATGGCTTGGTATTGTCATTATTTATCGAATTTCAATCCAACACCTTTCAATTGGACAGTAATCATTTTATTTGGTTTTGAACTTGCTTATATTAGTTTTCAAGCCTCTAAAGGACAATTATCACACTTCAACTTTGACACACCACTCTATGCTATATTGTATTCGTTAATGGGTTTAGCAGCTGTAATGGTTACACTCTATACTGCTTATATTGGCTTTCTCTTTTTCACACAGTCCTTTCCAGATTTACCAAGTCATTATATTTGGGCTATTCGTTTGGGTATATTGATTTTTGTTGTTTTTTCATTTGAAGGAGCTTTAATGAGTTCTCAGATGAGCCATAGCGTTGGTGCAATAAATGATAACTCGAATTGGTGGATTATAGGTTGGAGCAAAACTGTAGGCGATTTAAGAGTTTCGCACTTTATAGGAATGCACGCTTTACAGTTACTTCCATTGCTTTCTTTTTATATATTTAAAGATACAAAAGCGACTATCATTATTTCATTGCTTTACGCAGTTCTTGCTACCACAACTTTAGTTCAAGCTTTAAATGGGAAACCTATTTTTACGCAAAACGAACAAAAGGAATCGGAATAAAAACGGCATACAACAATGTATAAAAGCAATAGCAGTTTAGGTTTTAATCCAAATCGATTTTGCGTTTAATTAAGTATATTACCGTCAGAAAAGTAGGTGCATTTTAAACCGCTACTGCTCTTATACTAAACGTTAGGTGGCATACAAAAAAATAAATGAATGATTAGAGATTGGACTGACTTTAAGTCACTTCACGGAAATATCGCAGGAGCAAGAGAAGCTTTCGAAGATGCTTGTGAAACACTTTATAAAAAGAAGTATAAAGATCAGCACGTTAGCCAAGTTAAAGTAAAACAAGGTGATGGTGGAATTGATATTTTCATTGGTGAACTGGGAGTTGAGCCAATTACAGTAATACAATGTAAATTCTTTTTGGAGAGCTTTGGAGCAACCCAACATTCCCAAATAAGAGAATCGTTTAATACCGCTATCACATCTGAAAAATATGAATTAAAAGAATGGATTCTATGTATTCCTAGAGTAATCGATATTGATGAAAATACTTGGTGGTTTAAATGGAAACACAAAAAACTAAAAGAACATACCAAAAACAAAAGTTTTATAAAGCTGACAAATGGCAATGAATTGATTGATTTATTGAAAGAGTTAGGTTTATACAACCAAGTATTTAAAATTGATGATTCAATAAAAATTGATGAAATACATAAACAATTAGTTCCCGTACCAATTGATCTACCAAAAGACATAAAGCCTAGTACCGTTCTATTTAATAATTATTCTCAAAAAAACGAACCTTTTTACTTAAACCGTGATAGCGATTCTGAATTTAACAACTCATTAGAAATAAGTAATATCTGGTTGTTTGGTAAATCTGGAGTTGGTAAAACTGCTCTCATTAATAGAAATTTAATTCAAAACAAAACCGAGTATTGTTTTTGTGACTTAAGCCCTATTACCATTACAAAAGTAGAAGATGTATTAAACGAAATACTGCTCACTATTGAAGATAAATTTGATTTGGAGAGAGATAATAGTGACACAAATATTTTGAAACAAATTTCTCAAATTCTATGCAAAGCAAGCTCGAGTAAGACCATAATTGTAATTGATGAACTTTCAGTTTCTGATAACTCAACTCTAAAAAATATTGCAGACAGCTTCATTCAGTTGGTAACTTATTATAGCAATCAAACAGAAAACAATGAATTGAAATTTGTAGTTTCAACAATATCAGATCCTAAAGACATAATTCAAAATAAGTCGAAAGCAAGTGGATATTTTCAATATATCTGTTGTGATTCTTGGGATAATTACTCTTCTCACCTTTTTGATATATTGGCTAAGGCTCTCAACCTTGAATTAGAAGATTCTAAATCAACAATTATTGAAGAATCTAAAAATTCACCTAGGACTTTAAAAAATATTTTTCAGAAAATAGTGATTTTCAATGACTCCAGTGAAAAATCTATTAGGAAAGCTATAAAATTAACTCAAGCAGAAATTGTTGGATAATGGAAAAACGACTAAAGAAATACACATCTATCCCTCAACACCTATACGTAAATAGGAATGCTGACGAGCAACTAAAAAGAATAGTTAATGAAATGCAAAGACCTGGTTATGTTTTGGTTGCAAGACAGATGGGGAAAACTAATTTATTATTTAATGCTAAGAGAACATTAGAGAATCCTGACAGACTATTTGTTTATGTTGATTTATCAAATGTTTTTAAAAAGGAACGTGAATGCTACAGAAATATCGTTGATACTATTATCGAACCAAATGAAACCTTGTTTGAACCAATAGAATCACAAATTGATTCATTAAGAGAAAAAAAGCTACCTCCACATAAAGAGTATTCAAAATCTTTAAGGATTGTCTTAGAACACTTTCAAGGAGATATAGTAATTGTTTTAGATGAAATAGACGCTCTAAGGACTGCTGATTATTCGGATAATATCTTTGCCCAAATAAGAAGCAACTATTTCTCAAGAACCAACTTCCCAGTCTTCGAAAGGCTAACGTATATTCTATCAGGAGTTATTGAGCCAATAGAATTAATAAAAGATCGAAATAAATCCCCATTTAATATTGGTGATAAAATTTATCTAGATGACTTTTCTTTGGAAGAACATAATGATTTTATCAAAAAAAGTGAACTCATCCTTTCTGAAAGTGTTGCAAATGAGATTTATAACTTGACAAATGGTAATCCAAGATTAACATTTGACATTTGTTCATCCATTGAAAGCTTAATACTGGAAAAGAAAGATATTACTATTGAAACACTCGACACTTTAATAAAACAAAAGTACCTTACAACTTTTGACATTGCGCCAATAGACCATATTCGTGAACTTGTAAAAACTAATAAAGACGTTAGAAACGCTGTATTAAGTATACAACAAAACAAAGGGACAGACTTAAGTGATGATATAAAAAAGAAGTTATATCTATTTGGAATTATTAATTCAAGATTTGATGAAGAAACTAGCATCAAAAATCCAATAATTAAGAATAGTCTTTCAATAAACTGGATTAAATCAATTGATAAACAAACTCAAAGTCAATTAAGCTACGGTCTGGAATTGATGGAGAAATTTGAATATCAAGAAGCTATAACCATTCTTTCAGAGTACATTTCCAATTCTTCTCCAACAGAACAGGAATTAGAGATCTGCAACTATAACATCGGTTTCGCTTACTATAACATACGAGATTTAAAAAGTGCAATAGAATATTTTTCAAAAGATTATTCATTAAATCTATACAAAGGAAACCCAAACTCCCTTTTGGGAATATGTAAACTTGGAGTAGGCGAAAGAGAAACAGGAGTTGATATTTTAGAAGATATATTAAAGCAAAAAACAAAAGATTTTGCTTTCAGAAATGCGGCATTGAACTTAGCTCCAATTATAGCAACAACAGATAAAACTAGAGCACTCGAAATCTATGATGAACTTTATGAATCTACTTTTGAAAATGGTGATGACACAACTGATGAAGAGTTAAATAAGTTAAGAACACTTGCTCAGTATTATAAAGCTGAGATATATTTTGAAGATAAAGACAACGTAAAGACATTAGATAGCCTAAAAAACGCTTTAAAATATGCAAATTCACTTGACTGTCTCAATATTAAATATTCAATTTATAATCTTTCAGAAGATAAAGATGAAAAACTTAAATCTGAAATAATAGACTCTATAATTGATCAAGAATTAAAATTCGACACGAAACATTCATATCCAATAAGCTTTTCAGAAAATCATTTATATAATTATTTGGATTTATATTTTGATCAAGCAAATTCTTCCCAATTCGAAAAATTACTAGATTATTCATATAATATTCTCTTTGAGAAAAAAATTGACAAGTATCAAATAGTATATTCTACCAGTAAACAGTCTGCTAAAAACGAAGACTTTTTAAAATATATTTTAACCTATGAGTCTAGTGTTTCTGATCTAACTCTACTAAAAGTTAATCGAGATTTAGCCTTTGGTTTATCAGGGAAATCTTCTGATTTCTTCACTTATTTTCATAGTTACGAAAAGCTATTTCTTAAAAGTAACAATGTAAATGGTGACGATATTTATATATATGCTCTAGCTATTAAAAACTACTCTGATGCAAATAAACTTAAAGAGGGTATTGAACTTTGTAAAACGATTCACAGTAGGCTATCGGATATAGAAGATGAGGAGTTAATTTTTGAATCTGTAATAATCTATTACTGGTTTTCTAACTTAAGCTTTAGTTTAAAAAACCAAAAAGACGCAATTTTTTATGCTGATAAAACGATTCAATTAATTCAAGATTCAAAGAAGGAAAGAACATCTATGATAGATGAAAAAGGTGTTAAATCAATTGTTGAGCAAATGAAACAAATTAAAAGTTCTTCAATTTCAAGAAAGCCAGTGATTAGTACAAAAATATATAATCGTAATGATAAAGTGAAAGTTCAATATTTAGACGGAAAAATCACTGAGAATAAGTATAAAAAACTAGAAGCAGATATAATTGCTGAAAGATGTAAAATAATATAAACGCCACCTAACACTATGTATAGTGCATAGCTACCCTTCGGGATAGCCACGACACCATACACTAACCGTTAGCAAACATATGAGAAACGAAAAGATCAGTCTATTAATTTTAGTTTTTGCAAGCCTAGTTTTTGGGTGCGAACAAAAAACTGAACCAAAAAAATCTGAATTTAAAGTTGCTCAAGATTATTCTGAATTTACAACGAAAATGGAAAATAATGACACTCTGAATATCGGAGTTGTTTTATCAATGTGTATGTGGAGTGAATATGACCAATTACAAATCACGAAATCAAATGACAGCGTTTTTCTTCAATTAAAAGAAAAACGTGTTATGGACGATGAACGAGCTCATTTTGATAAAGTTGTTTATGAATTAAAAAACGACTCACTGAATTTGGAAAAAATGATGACTGATTTCGATATTAATTATCAAAAAGAGATAAGTAGTCCTTTTTTCGTAATAATTAACCCAAAAGAAAAAGACACAGTTTTATTAAGAACGACTGGACTTGGGAACCGTGGATTTAATATTGAACGTTATCAAAGAATAATGTTTGAATTGTATCCTAAAGAAATGGAAAAGTATCGAATTGAATATATTATTCCGTTACCAGAACCGATTGAAATTAAAGAAACTGAAATGGAATAACAAATACGTTTGCTAACAGTGTATAAAAAACATAGGGCATTTGCGCTTAACCGAAAGTTTGTACCTGTTTACAAAGTCCGCTAAATATAAAATTTAGCGTTTATAGAAGAAAAGATAAAAGCAAAATATTTATATTTAGCTAAGCAATAAACCGAAACGAAAGTGCTTATCAACTGCCCTACGTTTCTTATACGAGCCGTTGTAGGTCATTAATAAATAACGATGAAAAATATCAGTCTCATAATTTTCTTGCTACTCATTGGTAATTATTGCTTTTCACAAGGCGGTTGGAACATTGGATACGTGTCAATAGATTCAATTAGTCAAAATTTAATAGGAAGAGACGTAAAGCTAGATTTTAGAAAAGAATCGGATACAACTAATTCTATCCCCAGCTTTTTAATGAATTTCATTGCCATAGAAGATTCAACATCTTTATTATTGGATGGAGAAGAAATCGTACTTACAGAAAAAAGAAATATCCATTCTGATTGGGGATTTTATGATGAACAATTTCTTGAATGTATTGATTTCAATAAAAGTGAGTCTTTGAGAATTTATCATTCTGTAATTGAAGAACAAAACGAAGACTCGTTGCTTGTTAGACTATACATTGAAATTTATTATAAATACACTAAAAGAAAAGAACGGATAAGCCCTGACAGGAGGTATTGTATTAGTCAATGGATACCCAAGGACAAACTAAATGGAGTGATGATAAAAGAATAACGAACCTACAACACAGTGTATATGCCATACCCTCCGGGATACGGCACATACACAAACCGTTATGTGCAAGCTGAAGAAACATCAATGAAACTACAAAACATAATCACTTTAATTTTATTCCTTTTCCTTTCAAGTTGCGGAATGAAAACAAAAAAAGGTCTGACGAAAAACTATGACGAAAACAAAACTGAAATTCTTGAACTAAAGGATTACTATAATGAGATTGTTCCCAAAGGCTTTATAATCCGAATAAGATATAATTCGTCCGATAATATCGATTTCTTTGTTTATCAACCGATTGAGAATTCAGAGAAGCTTGAAACACTTTTTCAACAATGGAATTTAGATATGGATGATTATGAACCTGAAAATCCGCGAAGTGATTATGATAAAAAATATAACGGATTAACAAACTCGTTTAAAGAAGTTAAAGAAAAACTAAACTGGACTAGTAAAACATTTATTGATTTATATAACAAATTGGAAAATGTGAATTGTATGGGAATTTCGAACAGATACCCAACTGAAATAGAATACGGATTTAAAGGAATGGGAGCCTTTAGTTATTTGATTTTTGACGAAAATTTGAATACAGAATTACAAGAAAAATACTCAGATGATTGCTCACAAATGTTTTATAAAGAAAATGTTGTGTTGAATTATGGTAGTGGAGCAATTGGAAGCTACTGCACACCTGAATTTAAACGAACGAAATAAAAGCCAGCACATAACAATGGCTATAATTAATACGGGTTTTGGTGCTTAACCCAAAGTTTAGAGCTTATAAATAAGTCCGCCAAATCTTTTGATTTGGCTTTAAAACAAAAAAGATAAAACAAAATAAAAAGTTTTGGCTAAGTGCTTAATCGGAAATTAATTACTTTTAATTCCCGTACTAACCATAGCCGAGACGTTGGCAACAAGCTGAAAAATGAACAGAACAATTATAATATTACTTCTTTTAAGTCAAATTTCGTTTGCTCAAATTGTAGACAGAATTGAATGGAATTTTCCAAGAAATGAAGAACTGAAAACACAGAATTCAGTAACTGAATATAACCAATTTGATTTTTCAAATATTTGGACATTGACGGAAAATAACAATGTACTCGGAATTATTGGAAAGGAACATCAACGAATAAAAATTAAGCTTATTTCAGTAAAGAAAAACCAAAATAATCCAAATAAATACTTTGTATCTGGAAAATCTTGTGTGAAAGAGACAATCTGTAATTTTAGCGGAACTATAAATCTGACTGAAATAAAAGAAGTTAAAGAATTCCATTTTGGAGTTGACGATGAATATTCTGATAAGGGAATTAAATCACAAGGAATTTTAATTGCAGATTACGAATTCAAAGAAAACTCGGAACAAAAACATAGCGGAATTTTTAAAGGAAAACTATATTCAAAATGGTATCTGAATTCAGAGAATCAAATTGAATATGACAAAATCGAATTCATTTCAGACGGATATTTAAATAATGCGTTTGTCGGAATTTGGAAAAGTTATTCGACAGCAAAAGAAAAGGAATGTAATTGGGCAGATTATAGAATTCCAAAAACAAACAGAGATTTTGACATTGGAGCTGGTGAATTTTCACCAAGCGAAAAATATAATGACAAAGGTTGGTCTGATTATAAACCAATGGCAATAGACAAATGGTGGAAATAAAGCCAGTTGCCAACACCGTGTATAATTAATTGCTTGGTTTCAGCCAATTTACGAAAGTCCTCGCGGACTTTCTATCTGTGATTTATTTACTAACTTTAGTGCTTAAAACACGCAACTAATCATACACAACCACGTTGTAATTAATACTAAAAAAAAATTGCGTATTCGATAAAATGTAATAACTTTGTATGTACATATATAAAGTTATGGAAACAGCAATTATTAAAATCGGAAATTCCAAAGGTTTGCGTTTAAGCAAAACAATATTGGAAAAATACAATATCAAGGACAAGGTCGAAATGATTTTGGAAAAAGGGCAGATAATCCTGAAACCAATCGATAGTCCGAGAAAAAATTGGGACAAAGCGTTTGCAAAAATGCGGAAAAACAATGACGACCGCTTATTGTTCAACGATGTATTCGAAGACGAAAACTTTGAGGAATGGAATTAAAACAATATTCCATCGTTCTCGTAAATCTAGATCCTACAATTGGCAGCGAAATCAAGAAAACACGTCCTTGTGTAATTTTATCTCCCAATGAAATCAACAAGTATTTGAATACAATCGTTGTAGCACCGATGACAACTAACCTGAAAAAATACCCGACCCGAATTCAGGTGGAACATAATGCTAAGAAAGGTATGGTTGCAATCGACCAGATTCGGACGATTGACAAATCACGGATAATAAAAAAGTTCGACCGATTAACAAAATCCGAGATTCAAAAATGTAAGGATATTATTCGTGAGACTTTCGTGGACTAAAAACAGGAACGGCATAGCATTGCGGGAAAGTACTAATGACAACAATGGCTATAACAAATAGGGCAGTAAGTGCTGAATTTAAAGCCTTGGGCTTGTTTGCGAAGTCCGCCAAATCTTTTGATTTGGCTTTTAGAGAAATAAAGATAAAACAAAATGCAAAAGCTTTCGCTAAGGGCTTAATCGGAAAGGTTTGTGCTTATCAACAGCCCTACTTGCCATAGCCAAACCGTTGTGCATAATTATGAAAAAAAAGTCTGTAATAATATTAACAGTAGTTTCTGGATTAATAATCCTAGCTATTTTCATTATATTCCAAAGCAGAATAAGTCATTACTTCACAACAAAAGATTTTATTTATTGGTCAAATAATACTGAAATTACACTGAATGATTTTCAAGGTAAAGTAAATAAAAACTCAAATTCAAAAATTTCTTGGTGGCACGGGTTGACTTTAACTGCAGAAGGTAATAAAGTGCAAAACGCAAAAGTTAGTGCAGTATTTGATAAAAGTAAATCTTGGGTTCGTGATACAACGGATTATAAAAATCAACTAAAACTTCAAAAATTACGATTTGACCTATATGAAAGTTTCGCAAGAAAATTCAATAAAAAAATTGATGAAATAAGGTTCAAGCAAAATGTGAAGTATCAAGATTTAGAAAAAATCGGAGACGAAATTTATGCAGAATTGGGATTACAAGATGATGCAGTTTTTGATTATGAAGATGAAATGACTACACAAGAACGAATAAAAACTTGGCGACCGATAGTAGACAGCTTGTTAAACGGCGGATAAAATAACTATGCACAACAACGCATATAAGCAATGCGGGAGTTTGTGCTTAATTAAAAGTTAGGGTATATTTGGGAGACCGCCGAATTTTTACAAATTCGACTTATTGCCAAAAAAATTAATAATCGAAATTTGTAAAAATCAGCTCGTGTCCGTCCGAAAGGCTAATGCCTTTCTTCCTCCGCACTGCTCATATGCAAATCCGTTATGTGCAAGCGAAAAAAACATAGTGACTAAATGAAAAACACCACGATTGACATAAACGAATTGACTATTAAAAAGTTTGTAGAATCGTTACGACCAGAAGATAAAGAAATAAGAAAGCAACTCGATATCGGATATTCTTATGACGGTAAAGTAATATTACTTTATGAAATAAGACCTTTTTGGAATAATCCAAATGAAATTCAAAACAATGAGTTTGCCAAAATTAGATTTTATAAGTCAAGACGAGAATGGAATCTATATTGGATGCGTGCAAGCGGAAAGTGGGAGATTTACGAGCCTTTTCCTGAGTCATCATACTTAGAAAAATTAACTGAAATAATAAAAGAAGATAAACACGGCTGCTTTTTTGGATAATACAAAACAAAATATCGTTAAGAATATTGCACAAGAATTGGATAGCGGATTTGAGTGCTATTACAATTTCAAAACTGATGAAATTGTTGCAATTCCAAACTTCTCACAATTTTCTGACGAGGAAGACTTCAAAGAGGTTTTTAGTGACAGTTTAGACAAAGTGGAAAAACATAAAGCGGATTTTATAAAAATTGAGACTTTAGAAAGTTTTGAGTCGCTTAAAATTATGGAAGGATTTGTTGGTCAATTATGCGATCAAAAACTTCAATCGGAATTGGAAAATGCTTTAGCGAATAAAAAGCCATTCCAAAATTTCAAGCATTTAATTGACCATTCTGATTACAGACAAGGTTGGTTTGATTTCAAACAAAATGAACTTGAAAAAAGAGTAGAAAAGGAATTAGAGCGCGAAAAGCCAGCACATAACAATGTATATAAAAAATAGCGCAAGTCATTGCTAACACAAAGGTTTTGCGTTTTTTCGAAGTCGCCAAATTTTTAAATTTGGCTTTTAGAATAGAAAAGTTAAAAACAAAATATAAAAATTCGGCTCTGTGTTTATCCGAAAGGTTATCGCTTATTTTCAGCGCTACTTTTCATATACGAGCCGTTGGCAGTAATTTAAGAACCGAAATGCAAACATTCAGAATCAAAGGAAAAAGATTAAAAAATTGGAAGACATTCCACTCTGAATTTAAGAAAGAAATGAACTTTCCAGATTATTATGGGGAAAATATGAATGCTTGGATTGACTGCGTGGACGAACTGACTGACGAACCAACTATTTTACAAATTGACAACGGAAAATACCTGAAAGAAAACGAACCCGAATTATTTAACGCAATTTTGGAATGTGGAGCATTTGTTAATTACAGAAAAATAAAGGTCGGAGAAAAGCCGAATTTGATAATCGCAACTGACAATTAAATGAAAGAAAGCAAAACTTTAAAATGGGTTTTTATTTCGGTTGGCGGAATTTTAATGTGTCTGATTAGTTTTACGCTAATTTATGATTTATTAATTCCAGACATCTGTTATTATCACACTAACGAAATGAATTCCTTTATGAATCTTTTTTATAGTGCTGGACCTGCTGACAATGGACATCCAAGTCCGAATTTATTGAATTTGATAATTTCACTAATTATTGGCGGAATTTTCGGATATGGAATTTATAAATATTTGACGAATAAAAATAAACGAAAAATAAAAACTACTGCCAACACCGTGTATAATTAATGGCTTGGTTAGATCCTACTTACGAAAATCCTCGCGGATTTTCTATTCGGTTTTTATTTGCTAAATTAGGTGCTTAAACACGCCACTAACCATACACAAACACGTTGTGCTTCATTATGACAAACCGCTAACCAATGATAAAATTCTTTAGAAAAATTAGACAAAAAACTCTGACTGAAAATAAGTTCGGAAAATATCTGACTTATGCAATCGGAGAAATTATTCTTGTCGTCATTGGAATTTTGATAGCATTGTCCATTAATAATTGGAATGAAAATAAAAAAAGCGAAAATCAACTTAATAATATTTACAATGAAGTTGAAACAAACCTAAAGTCTGACCTCTTAAATATAGATTATGTTATAAAGCAATATGAACAGTTAGAATTAAGACTTGAAAAAATGATTAAAGGAGAGTATTCAATTATTCCCTTGGATTCAATTAATGCTAATAATTATTCGGATTTTATTCCGAGCCAAAGAGATATAAATAATTTTATTTCCTTTGAAATTCAAGATAAAGGTATAGGATTAATTAAAACCTATAATGACTTTAACACAAGCGGAAATAAAGACCGTACAAATGAAATTATTCAATTCTATAAAATTGCAGAACCTTTAAATATGGTACTTGAAAAATTAAAGGAAGAGTCATTTAATAATATAAAATATTTTGAGCAATTCTCTTGGTACCGTGACTATATGAATATCAAATACAATCCAAGAACGATAGAATTTTTTGCAAAAAATGGAATTTTTAAAAATAAGGTTGTCACCTTTAGATTGATAGCGATTGAAAATTTTTTACCATTATTAAGAGAATATAAAAAATCAGCATCTATATTATTAGAAAAAATAGAAATAGCTGATTAAGAATAACGAAAGCACAACAATGTATAAAGGGCATTAAAACGCCCTTTATACTCAACGTTGGCGTGCATTTGAAAAACGACAAAATTGAGACACGATAAAATCGACATACCAAAATCAAAACAAAAGGAACGAGTTGTTAGAAAGACTTGGCTGATTGAACCAATAATTGACTTTTTCTCCTATGTCGTTTTAGTTGGTGCTTACCCAATCCTATCAGGTTTTTTCTTCTTTGACCAATTAGAAAAAAAAGACCATTTAGTAGGAGCTTCAATTCTATTTGGACTCGCTTTTATTCTCGGTGGACTTCTACTCTATTCAATACTTAATCTTGACAGACTTAAACGATTGAATGGTGAATTAAAAGACCGAAATCGACAAGCAATTAAAGACTTGACAGAAAAACTCGGTTGGACTTTACAGATTCACAATCAACAAGTATCTGTTATATCGCCACCTTGGAGTTGGTTGTCGACAAATTGGGGACGGCAAGTTGTAATAATTTACGACCGACAAGACATTTTGATTAACTCTACAAGCTACGGATTGCACGATATGAAATCTCCATTTCATTGGTTCGGGAATAGAAAATTAGAAAGGATTGTAATGGACAATTTTGAAAAAGAAATAAAAAACGACACGCCAACAAAACCTATAAGCAATAGCGCCCTTCGGGACGCTACTGCTCATAGCTAAACCGTTGTATGCCATTAAATAAAACAAATGAAAAACTTATTACATTATATTAAATCAAGAATTTCTCTGACCTCCGATGAAATTAGGCTAATAGAGAAACATTTTGTTTCAATTAATGTTCCATCAAATACAAGCCTTTTAAAGGCTGGAAGTGTAGAGCGATACGTATATTTTTTAAGCGAAGGAATTGTAAAAGGGTATCAAAACATAGATGGTAAATTGGTTGTTCAGCATTTAGTATCCGAACAGAATTTCTTCACATCTTTAGATAGCTTTATGAGCGAAACCGCCTCCTCTGACTATTACGAAACCATTACTGATTGTAAACTGATAAAAATCTCTAAGCCTGACTTCGAACTTTTACAAGAAGATACCACTTTTTGGAGTGATTTTGTAAAGAATGTAACCAACGAGCACTTAAGCGGCAAGGTAGAACGTGTTAAAGATTTTCAGGTTTTGACTGCTAAAGAGCGTTATCTGAAATTTTTAAAACAAAGTCCAAAATTAGCTTTAAACGTTTCTGTAGAGAATATCGCTTCTTTCCTAGGTATGGAACCTCAATCTTTAAGTCGTATTCGCAAACAAATCACTTTCTAACAAATGTTATTTTTAAACCTGTAATTACTGTTGAACTTTGCTCAAACAAAAAATATATAATTATGAGCAACGAAATTTCATTAGTAACAGGTGCAAACGGACATTTAGGCAATAACTTAGTTAGATTATTACTTTCTGAAAACCAAAAAGTAAGAGCAACAGTAAGAAACATTAATAATCAAGAACCTTTTAAAGGATTAGATTGTGAAGTAGTACAAGCAGATATTACGGATAGAGAATCACTTAAAAAAGCTTTTAAAGGAATTACAAACCTATATGCTGTAGGCGCAAACTTTAGTATGTGGGCTAAAAATCCTAAAGTTGAAATTTATGACAACAATGTACAGGGGACTCAAAATGTGTTTGATATCGCAAAGGAATGTGGTATTAAAAATATTGTATACGTAAGTTCAGTAGCATCTTTGGACTTTACAAGATTGCCAGCAAATGTAGATAACGGCTATAATAATGACAGGAGAAACTGGTATTACAACTCTAAAAATGATTCTGATAAACTTGCTATTGAGTTAGGGGAAAAATATGGAATCAGAACTGTAGTAATTTTACCTTCTGCAATGATTGGTAGTGAAGCTTATAAATTGAGCTATTCCAACAATCTTGTTTATCAAATTTTAAATGGAGAAATCCCTGTAGATACCAATGTTACCCTAAATTGGGTAGATGTAAAAGATGTAGCTTTTGGTGCATACAAAGCTATGCTAAAAGGTAATAATGGAGAACGTTACATCTTATCGAACGAACAGCATACCACTTTACAAGAAAGTGTAAAAATAGCTTCTGAATTATACCCTGAATTAAAATTAAAAACACCCAAAAAAGTTCCTAAATGTTTATTATACTCCGTAGCAGGTTTAATGGAGTTTACAAGTAAAATAACTGGGAAAGAACCACAATTGCAAAGACATTACTTAGATATGTTTTATGGCTTAAAACAAGATTATGATATCACAAAATCAAAGGAAGAATTAGGCTATAATCCTAAACCTTCGAAAATAGCATTTATAGATGCGCTGGAATATTTGAAGAATGAATGGGGAAGGAAATAAACGGCATACAACAAGGTATAAAAAACATAGGGCATTTGTGGCTTAACCGAAAGTTTATGGCTATTTACAAAGTCCACTAAATATAAAATTTAACTTTTAATGGAAATATAAAAGCAAAATATTTATATTTAGCTAAGTAACAAACCGAAACGAAAGTGCTTTTTAACTGCCCTACGTTTCTTATACTTAACGTTAGCACACATAAAAACAAAAATGAGAAAACTATTTACCCTACTAATATTAACAATTTTTTTTAATACATCATATGGACAAAATGAGAAGGATATCATCATTGGAAAAAGATTAACAATCAAATCTGAAATACTTAATTCAGATAGAGAAATTTCAGTATACCTTCCTAATTCTTACAATGAAAATAATTATATAAATTACCCTGTACTATATCTTTTAGATGGAAGAAAGTTTTTTAATTCATTTTCAGGAGTAATTACACAATTAAGTAGTGATGCTAGTCCACAAATACCTGAAATGATTGTTATAGGGATTACGAGTCAAGACCGAGTTAAAGATTCTTCTCCTACAAATTCCTTAATTGGTTACACAAAGGAAGCGGAAAAAGGATTAGAAGTTAGTGGAGGTGCAGATGACTTTCTGAAATTTATTCAAAAAGAGTTAATTCCATTTGTTGAACATAAATACAGGACTAATTCATATCGGACTTTTGTAGGTTATTCATTTACAGGTTTACCTGTTTTACAAGCTTTATTTTCAATTCCTGAAACATTTAACTCTTATTTAGTAATTGATTTTAGTGCGTGGTGGGACAATGAGGTAATGATGAAACGTCTCAAGAATTTTTCTAAAGAATACAAAGGTTCTAAACGAGATATTTTCTTCACAACCGTAGATAGGGTTTCGAATAAAGTTTACCCTGAAGAGTATAATCCTGGATGGACTTTTATTCAAGAATTTGAACAAACTCTTCCAACTAATATTAGTTTTGATTATAAAAAATATAAGTACAAAAAAGAGAATCATCATTCTATGCCTCTAATTTCATTTATTGATGGTATGAAATATATTTTTAGAGGGCATATGGTAAATTATGATGAAATGTACACCAATCCAGAACTGATAAAAACAAAGTTTTCTAAACTTTCAGAACGACTTGGCTATAATATTTATTTGCCCGAAGGACTAATTAATTATTATGGTAATTTATTTCTATATAATCGACCAGATATTGAAAAAGCAATTTTTTACTTTAATTACAACACTCAAAACTATCCCTTATCGAGCAGTGCTTGGAGTAATTTAGCTAAAGCTTATAAAATTAAAGGAGATAAAATAAAGGCAGAAAGCTTTTATCAAAAAGCATTAAAATTAAATCCGAAAAGTATTGACATAAAGAAAAGATTGGAAGAACTGAAAAATTAAATACGTGTGCTAACACCGTATAAAATTAATTGCTGGTTTTAGTCTACTTATGAATGTTCTCGCGGACTTTCTATGTGTGATTTATTTGCTAAATTAGGTGCTTAAAACACGCAACTAATCTTATACAACAACGTTGGCAATAATTAAAACAAACTCAACTAATAGTAACAAAATTTAATATTATTCGTCTTCTTACTAAAGCAACTTTCTCAACATTCGCATAAATTGAAAAAAAAACCTTAAAAGCATATAAAAATAAGTTTATGAAATATACTATCTTATTAAGTTTTCTCTTGATTATAACAAGTTGTAAAAAAAGTGAAGAATCAAAAAAAACAAATGAGGAGTCTATTGAACAAGTTCAAGTAAGACTTAAAAAATCTGGATTACCTCTTCAAACAAGTGTTTCTTTTTTGAGTAAACTAATTCAAGCAAATGATAAAACTTACCTCGCTTATGAATTGAATGTTTTAAATAATTTCAAAGCCTCTTTAGACTTAAGGAAAGTTGAAATATTTAATTTACTAGAGCCCGAATTACCGATTGCTATATTTGATTCTATATACATAAATGAAAATTTTGACAGACCAGGTTTAAGCAACGAAAATGACTTAAATCTAATTTCTGCAAATCAATTTGGAATTCTTAATCTAAACCTAGAGTTCAAGGAGAGCAATACTATCCCTAAAAAAATATTTCATAAACTACATTTTAAAGTACAAAAAGGGAATGGAGAATCTATGATGTACCCTATGGAAACAACAATCATAAATATTCCAGATAAAACAAATCTTACGTTAGGACTACCATTTAACAAAAAAGGAAAATGGCTTTATGAAGCCGAAGGTCATAAAAACAGTAGATTTTTAGCCGAAGGAAGACCAACATACCCACAACGCTTTGCCATTGATTGGATATTTGTAAACAATAATGAAGAATTTTCAAAAAATAATACAAAAGAAAATAAAAATTGGCACACCTATGGACTTGAATTAATATCAGTTGCTGATGGAATTGTTATAGACGTAAAGGATGGTATGATAGAAAATGAACCGCTATCTGAAGAAATGGCTGTGCGTATTACAAGAGAGACCATTGGTGGGAATTATGTTATCATAGATATTGGAAATGATATTTATGCTTTTTATGGACATTTAATCCCGAATAGTCTTAAAGTAAATATTGGAGATAAAGTAGAAAAAGGACAAGTAATTGGTTTATTGGGTAATAGTGGAAATTCAGACTTACCGCATTTACATTTTCATTTAGAGTCCAAAAGCGATATATTCTTTGGCGGAGAAGGAATCCCATATCACATTAAAGAATTCACACAACTAAAAGACTATTCAGCCGAAGAAGTGTCAAGTTTATTTCATAACAATCACGTTCCATTGGATTCATTAAGACCAATTGAAAAAAGTAATGAATTGCCAATTGGATATGGGTTAATCGAAATAAAATAAACAAAGGCTAACAAAGTACTGTGCTAAAAAACAAGTAAAAACTCATTAATTTTTCACTAAAGTACTTCTATAGGTATGATCATATGTTAACCCTGATTTCGCTATTGCAAAAACTTGTTTTAGCAGCTTGTTACAAACTGCAATTAACGCCAATTTTTTGCTCTTTCCTTTTGCCACGATTCGCTCATAAATATCCCGACAAGCCTTGTTGTATTTACAGGCGGTAAAACTGCACATAAATAATAGATTTCGAAGTTTTTGATTGCCTATTTTGCTTATTCGAGGTCTCCCTTTTACACTGCTTCCACTCTGTCTGATCAATGGAGTCAATCCTGCATAACTACACAATTCGCTTGCACTTGTGAAACGATCGAGTCCATCTGTCAAAACAACTAACATCAAAGCAGTTTTATTACCAATTCCTGGGATGCTTTTTATGCGTGTTAAAACATCTTGATGCACTTGTTTAACTAAAATTAATAGTTTTTCTTCCAAGGTTTTTATTTCCTTTTGAACGTGTTTCAAACTTCGCTTTAAAGACCCTACAACCAATTTGCTGGGATTACCTAAAACAGTCTCTCCATGTAATTTGTTTTTTAGCATTGTGCTCTGTTTTGTATATACAGAAAGAAGTCTTGTCATTTGAAGACATTCTATTTGATGCTTAGAATTACCCTGCCAAAGCTTCAACTCAACCTGTCTAGCGTACTCACATATAAGTTTTGAATCGCTCTTATCGGTCTTTATCTTCGATAATTTCATCTGGATAAATCGTTTTACAGATAATGGATTCTCTACCGATACTTTAAAACCTGACTCAAGTAAATAATAGGCCAGTTGATAGTGATAATAACCTGTAGCTTCCATCACACAATGACTATTAATATCTAAGAGTTTTATAAACTTCTTAAACCCTGTTACATTGTTTTTAAACTGATAGTAATTACCGTCAGAATCCGTAACATCGAAAACTAAATAACTAATGTCAATTCCAAAATATTTAATATCTTTATTCATAAGAAAATGTGTTTTTGAAAGGACAGACTACGCGAGTTTCAACGACTTAAAATCGAGGTCTAAAAGCCTCATAGAACTGTTCGAAATCTGTGTAGAAAAGAGAGGGGATTTACAATGTTGACGAGATCTATAGTCTCTGCGTATATATTAACCTTATTCCTCTCTTTTGTTCTTTCTGTTTATTAGCTAAATATAATAGATTGTAAACTTAAGCCGTATATAATTTATTGCTAGTTCTAGCGTACTTACGAAAATCCTCGCGGATTTTCTATTCGGTTTTTATTTACTAAATTACGTGCTAAACCACGCAACAAACCATATACAACAACGTTGGCAAACATATTGACCCGTCCTGAAATAAGGCTACATAATTTTAAACATTATGTATAGAAATGACAAAGTAATTAGACGTTACAGTGAACCTTTTAAATTAAAAATTTTAGCCGAACTTACTATCGGTAAACACACAAAGAGTGAACTTTGTAAACTCTACGCTATTGCACCTACAACAGTAAATGTGTGGATTAAAAAGTACAATCGTAAAGACTTAATGAACACCAGAGTAAAAGTGGAAACTAAAGACGAAATATCTAGAATTAAAGCGCTTCAAAAGGAAATTGAACAGCTTAAAAAATTACTACTAAAAAAAGATCTCGATGCCATGGTAGAAGAGTCCTATCTAGAAGTAGCTGCTGAAGATTTGGGCTACAAATCTATTTCTGAACTAAAAAAAAAGCTAAGTATAAAGCCTTAATCAAAGCTAAAGAGAAATCTAAGGGATTTGCTTCTTTAACGACCATATCTAATTGTTTTGGACTTAAACGTAATGCGTATTACAAGCATAAAAAAAGAGCTGATAAACGTTTAATCCTAGAACAACAGATTATAAATATTGTTAGAAAAAGACGTAAATTCCTTCCTAGAGAAGGTGTGCGTAAACTTACTAGGTCCCTAGATAAAGAGTTTATTAATGCTAATATTAAAGTTGGTAGAGATACTTTATTTAAAATACTTAGAAAGCATAATATGCTTACTCTTAGAAAGAAAACCAGTGCTAGAACCACTAACTCGCATCATCGTTTTTATAAGTATAGTAATATTATAAAAGGCATAGAAATAACAAGACCTAATCAGGTTTGGGCATCTGACATCACATACATTAGAACCGTAAAAGGATTTTGTTATCTAGCATTAATAACTGATATGTACTCTCGAAGAATAGTGGGCTATGACCTGAGTGATAGCTTAGAACTAAAAGGATGCGTGAGAGCGCTTAATAAAGCCATTTATCAAGCTAAAAACATTAAAAGACTCATACATCACTCTGATAGAGGAATACAGTATTGTAGCAATGTATATACGCAGATATTGAAAAGAAAAAAGATAGATATTAGTATGACTGAAGAAAATCATTGTTACGAAAATGCAATGGCAGAACGTGTAAATGGCATCTTAAAAGATGAATTTTATTTAGACCAAACCTTTGACAACGTGAGTCACGCAAAGAGAGCTGCAAAAAATGCAATTAATTTATACAACGAAATAAGATTACATTTATCTTTAGACTATAAAACACCGAATATGGTATATAAATTATCAGCTTAATTCAATTTTAACCTGTAGCCGTATTTCAGGACAAGACATATAAAGACATTAAATAATGAAAAATAAGTTACTATTCTTAATATTACTTTTGAATTACAATATTTATTCACAATACAGTAATTCTCAAGTGATACCTTCTAACCTTGATGGATTAAACTCAATATTCTCTGCAGACATAGACGGAGATGGAGATATGGATGTTGTCTCTACGTCAAAAAATGACAATAAATTAATTTGGTATGAAAACTCTGATGGAAATGGAACATTTACCAACCAACACATTTTAGAGACTCATAATGGTACATTGCAAACTGTTTTTGCGGCTGATATTGATAACGATGACGACATAGATATAATTGCAGGGTATGGCTATTCTGTTGTATGGTACAGAAACTTAGATGGATTAGGTAACTTTAGTGGAGAGCAAACTATAGCCTCAGATGACTTTATTTTATCTGTACAAGCTGCGGATATTGATGGAGATGGACATAAAGACATTATTTATTCAGACACATATTCTGGTTCTAAAATACAGTGGTTAAAAAATACCGATGGTCAAGGTAATTTTGGGTCAAATCAAACTATAGCTTCTGGGATAATGGGCCCAAACTATTTTTCTGTAAATGACATTGATGGAGATGGAGATATGGATGTAGTTGCTTCATCTTATGATTCTTTCTTTCCGTATTTTTCAGAAAATAACATTTCCTGGTATCAAAACATAGATGGAAACGGAAATTTTGGGCCAAAACAAACAATATTGATGAGTGCTGGTTCTCCAGAGGATATACTAACTTTAGATATTGAAAATGATGGAGATTTAGATATTGTTGTTGCATCATTTTATGGTGACGAAGTTTATTGCTTAAAAAATCTTGATGGACTTGGCGGTTTCAGTGACAAAATAGTTTTGGCTTCTACTTTAGATGGTGCAAAATCTCTTTTCAATTTTGATTTTGATAATGATGGGGATCAAGATATAGTTGTTGCATCTAATTTTGCGAATAAAATCACCTTATTAGTAAATGATAGTTTCGGAAACTTTAATGAGGAAATAATTGTTTCAGAAAATGTAGATGGAGCTATTTCAGTTTTTGCATCAAACATAGATGGTGATAACTACACAGATATTATTTCTGCATCAATCAATGATAATATTATTGCTTGGTATAGAAATGAATTTAATCTATCTATAGAATCAAATGATTTTTTAGATTTATCGATTTATCCAAACCCAACAGAAAGCATACTGAGTATAGAATCCAAAACGGAAATAACCAAAATAGAGGTTTATAATCAACTTGGGCAATTAGTGGAACAAAATGAAAATAGAAATGAAATAAATATTTCAGGACTTTCTAAAGGGATCTATTTTTTAAGAATAGAAGATATAAATCAAAATTTTGAAATAAGAAAAATTGTAAAAAAATAAGAAATACGTTTGCCAACACCGTATAAAATTTATGCTAACTTTAAAGAAAAATTGTAAAACCAAAACAGCCAATAAACATTTGTACTAGTTTGAAAATCCTACAGATTTTAAGCCACACAAATCTTATACAATACCGTTGGCAAACATTATAAACAAGAAGATATGAAAAATGTTTTATTAACTATTGTAACCTTTTTATTCTGTTTTAATATTCCTATATATTCCCAAGAAGGAACTTTAGACCAAACCTTTGGTAACAATGGATTTTTCAAAATTAATTCACCAGATGGATTTTATGGTTCTTGTAATGAAATAGTTGTTGATCCATCTAATAATATTTTTTCAATTGGGAAAAGTTATATGGAAGTTAATGATAATTATGAGCAAATTGTAGTAAAGTTATTACAAGACGGGAATCCTGATGCAACCTTTGGAGTTAATGGTATTGTAATCTTACCTAGTAATTTTGGAACATTAAATAAAATTGATGTTCAAGATGATGGGAAAATCGTTATTTCCTCCAATTTGGACAATACTTTAAATATAATACGTCTTAATCTAGATGGAAGTTTCGATTCATCTTTTTCTAATGACGGTGTTTTTACAATTTCTGGAAATACATGGACTTTTTCAAGATCTATATTATTGTATGATAACCAAATCTTTATAGGAGGTAAAGTATCAAATAATTCTGTTATTTTTAAGTTAGATCAAAATGGCATTCTTGATTCAACTTTTGGAACTAATGGCTTTTTTTATTTATCATCTGCAAGTCGGGATATCGCCCTTCAAGTTGATAATCAAGGAATGTTATATTGTGCATATAGTGAACCTGCTGGAAATGATACTTTAGTTTTGCTTACCAAAATAAATACTCAAGGAGAATTAGATATAACTTTTGGTTCAAATGGATCAATAGGCTTGTATGAAATTTATGGTGGTGGTTACGGAGAGTTAAAAATTATCAATAATTCTCTTTATTTATTTGTAGGCTGGAGTGGTGAAGCTGGAGGTTTTAAAGGTCTATTTGCCAAAACAAATTTGAATGGAACACCAGATGCTTCTTTTGGAAACAATGGAATATATGGCCATAGTTATAGATCTTATTCTTTCTTAGTTCAAAATGACAATAAAATATTATCTGGAGGTTTTCAACAATGGGATGATGGACCAGGGTTATTTAGACTTGATGCTTATGGTGAATTTGACAATTCATTTGGGAATAATGGAATGATAGAAGGTATTCTTACATCTTTTTACGATTTTAAATTTCAAGGTTCTGAAAATTTTCTAATTGGCGGTGCCACAAGTAATATAACTAATATTTCATATGCTATATCTAGGTATTCAATATTAAATCCTGACCTAAGTATAAATCAAAATAGTTTAGAAGACTTTAAAATATATCCAAATCCGATTGAAACAGTTTTTAAAATTTATTCAGACCGTATCATAGAACAAATTAAAATTTATGATATTTCAGGAAAACATATTAGAAATTATAATAAAACTGATAGTTATAATATCTCAAATTTTAAAAGTGGTCTATATTTATTAAAAGTGAAATTTGTAGATGGGAGTATTGTATTTAAAAAAATTGTGAAAAAATAAAAAACGTTTTGCCAACAACACCTATAATTCATTGCGGTTATATATTTGTTCGGAAATCCAAGCTTATTTATTAAATTCGTTGCTTAGCCGAAAAATCCTATCGGATTTATCCGCAACGCAATCATAGCCAAACCCGTTGTGCTTCATTACCACAAACCGCTAACCAATGATAAAAATCTTTAGAAAAATTAGACAAAAATTACTCTCTGAAAACAAGTTCAGCAAGTATCTGATTTATGCAATGGGAGAAATTGTATTGGTTGTTATTGGAATTTTAATAGCGCTCAGCTTAAATAATTGGAATGAAGAACGAAAAGACCAAAATAAACTAGTTAACGTTTACAGGCTTATCGATAATGACATTAAAAATGATATTGAAGATTTGCAAAGAATTGTGGATTTCTACTCGGAGAAAAAATCTGTTTTTGAAAAAGTAGTAAATGACTCGATATCACCTAACCTTCTGGATAAAGGTCTTTCAAGATTATTGAATATTCATCCACATATTGTATTAAACAAAAAAGGGGTATCCCAATTAAAAGAATTGCAAATAAACGATACATTAGCCTTTTTTCTCGATGACATCTATGAGTGGATGGATACTAGAATGCTTTCGCTTGAAAATAGTATTTCAGCAGAAATGTTGGACCATGAAAAATACTTGAGAGACCATTATGAATGGTATCCCGAATGGAGGACAAATACTATTGCGCAAGATTTGAGTAATAAAGAATTACACGATTATTTTTTGAGTGACCCTACTTATCGCAATCGAGTTACGTTTATTTACGCTCTAATTAAACGTTATACTGGAATGCTCAATGCTTTGATTAGAGGTCTCACCGAATTTCAGGAACAAGTTGATGAAATTATAAAAGAAGCAGATGATAAAATTCTTTAGAAAAATTAGACAAAAAATGCTAACTGAAAACAAATTCAGTAAGTATTTACTTTATGCAATTGGAGAAATAGTGCTCGTGGTTATCGGAATTTTAATTGCTTTACAGATTAATAGTTGGAATCAAAATATACAAAATAGAAAACAAGAACAGCTAATTCTATCACAACTATTAAAAGAGTATTCGAATAATCTAAACCAAATAGAACAAAAAATAGATATAAGAAATGATATATTGAACTCCAGTTTTAAGCTATTAAAATATAGAACAGAAAAGCCAGAACTAATTCTACAGGATAGTCTTAACGTTCATCTTTCTCGAATTTCCATCCGACCTACTTTCGACCCACAGCTTAGTGTAAGTAATGAATTGATAAATTCTGGAAAGCTCTATTTATTGGAAAACATTGATTTAAGAAACAATATCACATCATTTTCAAGTTATTTAAGTGAACTAAGTGAAGAAGAATTAATAATTGTGAAGTTAACAGAAGAGCGTTTAATTCCTTTCTTAATAGAAAATTATCAAATTGGAGGAATGCAAATGATTTTTATGGAAGACAAACAAATAAGGGGAAAATTTGCGATTGGGAGCTTAAAAGAATATCAATCCACGAAAGACTTAGTATCTAAATCAGATTTCAAACCTTTGTTGATTCATCCTGATTTTGAAGATTATTTATTTCAAATGATAAGTTATACGAGATATACTAATGAACAATCTGAAGGCGTAAAAGAAAAGATTGAAAGTATTGTAGATATGATTAAAAAAGAAGTTGAAAAATAACGAAAGCACAACAATATGTATAGTGCATAGCTACCCTGCGGGATAGCTAAGACACCATACATTGGACGCTGTGGAAATATTAGAGAACTACCGAAAAGAAAATAAATGAATTGTAAAAATTGTAGTACCAAAATAAATCAAAACTATTGCCCAGACTGCGGACAACCAACAAAACTTAAAAGAATTGATGGACAATACATTTTATCTGAGATTGGAAGTGTTTTGAATTTTGACAAAGGAATACTTTTTACAATAAGAGAATTACTATTAAGACCTGGACAAAGTGTTAGGAAATTTGTTTCAGATGATAGAAATAGACTTGTGAAACCTATTATTTTCATAATTATAACTTCTTTAATCTATTCACTTATTAATCATTTTTTTCATATTGAAGACAGTTATGTGAAATTTGAAGAAGGAAAACAATCGACAACGGGTTATATTTTTAAATGGATTCAAGACCATTATGGTTATGCAAATATTATTATGGGAATATTTATTGCTTTTTGGACAAAACTGTTCTTTAGAAAATATAATTATAACTTTTTTGAGATTTTAATTTTATTATGTTTTGTAATGGGAATGGGAATGTTAATTTATTCATTTTTCGCACTCTTCCAAGGCCTAATTCAAATTGATTTAATGCAGATTGCAGGTATTTTGGGTTTTCTTTATTCTGCTTGGGCAATCGGACAGTTTTTTGACAAAAGCAAATTTTCAAATTATGTTAAAGCACTTTTTTCATATTTTATAGGATTTTTAACATTCTCTTTGACAGCAATATTAATCGGAACTTTAATTGACTTAATCTTTAAACATTAAAATGGGAAATAACAAAAAAACAAATATTATTCCAATCCTTCTAGTATTCACTTTAGGGATGGCAACCTTTAACCAATTCGATTTTGAAAAATTTGAATTTGAAAAACCTGTACTCTCGATTGTTTATATAATTGGATTTGCACTCTCTATCTATTTGCTTGTAAAAAAAGATAAAAATCAACCAAAAGAATAAAATAAAGCCACTAACAAAGTATAAAAATAATAGCCTGAAATTGTAGTAAATAGGTACATTAAAGTCCGCATTAACATTAGTAATAAATTGAAAAACTTTACTTCCGAAATCGGCTACTATTCTTATACAAACCTTTAGCATTTATTAAATACTTACATAGAATTACAAATCATGATTCAAAAAAAAAGCTGGAAATTTTGGACAAGTAGAACGATACTAATTCTATTTATCATTGGAGGTATATGGCTTACAAACCTTATCTGGTTCAAACCCTTTAACATCAATCATTTTTATGAAAAAGCCTTGATTGGACTTGTTATAAACAACCCTGAGTTGATTACTGAATTAGGATTACCTGTGCTCTATGATATTACCAAAGATGAACTTAACGATATTTCTGATACTAAAAAATGGGAAGCCTTCAATCTATCAAAAGAAAATTACGAAACCTTGCTGAGCTATGATTTTGACAATCAATCACCAGACAATCAACTCAATACCAAAATATTTAAATATTTCATGGAGGTAGGATACTTTCTAGATATTGGTTTGCAGGGAGAACCATTTCTTTACCACGACTATCCTGTAAAACAAGTGCTTGGAGTACAGAGTGAATTACCAAGTTTGCTAGAAAATTCTCACAAACTCAAGAATGAAAGTGATATTAAAGCATATATCTCCAGACTATCAAAATTTGACACCAAATTTTTGCAGCTCATAGAGAACCTTAAAATAAGAGAATCAAAAGGCATTATCCCACCGAAATTTATTAATACGATAGTACTTGATGAGATGAAGGAATTTATTGGACTTCAAAAAGATTCTTTGACTGATAATACAATGGGCAAAACCTTTGCAGTGACTTCAAATATCCTCTATGCCAATTTTGAAACTAAAGTGGATGCAATAGATGATATTTCTGAAGACCACAAAGCAACTTATAAAAAACAGGTTGTAGAGGCTATTGAACTAATAGTGTTTCCTGCTTACCAAAGGTTAATTGATTATATCGAAAAGCTAAATGTTAATGCAACTAACGATGCAGGTGTTTGGAAGCTTCCTAATGGCGATGAGTACTACCGCTTTATGCTAAAAGTAAATACCTCCACAGATCTAAACCCTGAAGAGTTATATAGTCTTGGCCTTTCAGAAGTCGAAAGAATCAAAGAAGAAATGAATACAATCTTGGAAGCCGAAGGCTATGCAGACTCTACTAAAACAATTGGAGATATTATTCAAATACTGAACAAAGAAGAGCGTTTTCTATACCCTAATAATGATGCTGGCCGCGAGATGATTATTGCAGAATACAACCGGATACTAGATGAAATAAAGCAGGGGCTTGGAGAAGCTTTTGAAATTACTCCAAAAGCAGATTTAGAAGTGAAGCGAGTCCCTCAATTCAAAGAAGAAGGCTCACCATTTGCTTATTATGCGAGTCCCGCTCAAGATGGCTCACAAGGAGGCGTATTTTTTGCTAATTTAAGAAGCCCAAAGGATATTGTTAAATTCGGTATGAAAACTTTAGCCTATCACGAAGGCATTCCTGGTCATCATTTTCAATCAGCAATTCAAGTTGAATTAGAGGGTTTGCCTACTTTTAGGAATATTCTTTTTTTTCCAGCTTATTCCGAGGGCTGGGCTCTATATACCGAACAATTAGCATTTGAATTAGGCTTTTATGAAAACGACTCATTTGGTAATTTGGGAAGATTACAAGCTGAAATCTTTAGGTCTGTTCGATTAGTCGTGGATGTCGGGATACATTATAAAAAATGGACACGAGAAGAAGCCATTGAATATATGGTGGCGAATACTGGTTTGCCAACCATTGTTGTCATCTCTGAGATTGAGCGTTATATTGTATTACCAGGTCAAGCCTGTGCTTACAAGGTAGGGATGATGAAAATTTTAGCATTAAGAGAAAAGGCGAAACAAGAGCTCGGCAATAAATTCAAGTTGCCAGAATTCCACAATGCTATTTTGAAAAATGGTGCTGTTCCTTTAGATATTTTAGAGGAGATTATTGACGATTATATACATGTAACATTGGAAAAGGGATAAGTAAACAAATGCTAACACCGTATAAAATTAATTGCTGGTAAAAGACTATTTACGAAAGTTCTTGCGGACTTTCTATTCGGTTTTTATTTGCTAACTTTAGTGCTTAAACCACGCAACTAATCTTATACAACAACGTTGTCTTTAATGCTAAAAATATTGCTAAACCACAAAGTTCAGACTTTAGTTCAAAGTCATTTAAAAAAAAAATTGAAAATAATTGTGGTATATTACATTCAAACGCGAACTGAGAATCGACATAAAATTTAGTGATTATCGGATTTTACTTATATGTAGCGCTTTTTTGTTTTACAGTAAGTACTTGTGTCATGTTACTGTCGTATTGGTGTCATGACTATGTCTCAATGCTTACAGCACCAGCAAGAGCTTATTGATTAGCTTTGCATAATAAATAATATTAAAAGCAAAATAATAATGGATTCTAATACAATTAATTTAAGAGATATTAAAAAAATGAGATTAGAGCGACATTGGTCTCAAGAACAATTAGCAGAAATGAGCGGGTTAAGTATAAGAACTATTCAACGAATAGAAAACGGAGAAAATGCTGGTTTAGAATCATTAAAATCTTTGGCATCTGTCTTTGAAACCAATATTACCGATTCGGATAAGAAAGAAGAAATAGAACAAATTAGAAAAGAAGAAGAATATGTTCAAAATGTAAAAGGGTTTTATGGATTTATTGCGCTAGCTATATTAAGCTTGGTTGGATTTTTTATTCTTGCGCTTTTTGATTCTGATTCAGAAGGCTGGTTTTTATTTTTTTATATGCTGATTTTTTATGCGCTTGCTCTGGGAGCTGCTTTTCTTAATATTTTTGATTTCTTTGGGGAAAATTGGAAAAGAAAGATGATTAATAAGAAATACAAGAAGAATTAATTTTTTATACATTAATAAGGAATTAGAAAGTTGAAAAGAACTAAAGACAACACCGTATATAATTTATTACTAGTTCTAGCTTACTTACGAAAGTCCTCGCGGACTTTCTATTCAGTAATTATTTGCTAAATCAGGTGCTTGAAACACGCAACTAGCCATATACAAAGACGTTAGCTTTAATGCGTTAGAACCTTCTCGAATCTTAATAATAAATGAATCTCGAAATACTTGATTTTATAATAGTAATTGGCATAGTGCAAGGTGTTCTATTTTCCTTGGCAATATTATTTTCTAAATATTTCAAAAGTTCTACCAATACTTATTTGGGAATTAGCATGTTAATTGGAATATTAACAAATGTGCAATACTTAGCAGTTAAATACCATTGGTATAGTGAGTTTCCTAAATTTGCTATTTTTGAAGACATTGAACTCGTTTTACTCCTCCCCATTACACTTCTGTTCTATTATGTGAAGTTTTTGTACCCTAAATTTAAATTACAAAATAAGTATAAACTATTATTTTTACCATTCTCCATCTCCGTTCTTGTTAATTTGTATGTGGGAGGACACGCCCATTTTAAGTTATATAGCCTTGAGGATCTTTATTGGGTTCCCCCTTTTTATACAGTAGAATACTTCTTTTCTATTGTCTTAAATATTATTATTCTGGTGGTTACATATGTGCTATTATTCAAAAAAACGAATACAGAACATCCGTTAGTCAACCATAGTTTAAAATGGATTAAACTGTTTTTCTATTTTCATGTGGCAATAATAATCACATGGATTTCTCTAGAGGTTGTTGAAAAGGCATATCCCAACGATTTCAACTTTATACTTTGGCTTATTTTAAACTTGCTGTTCTATTGGGTGGGCTATATTGGAATTTTTAAATTTAGATTGGCTAGAAATCGATATGAAATAAGAAAACTTATTGATAAAGAAGTAAAAACAGAAACTATAGAAGTTTCTATAAAGGACAAAAAAACGGAATTAACTCAAGACAAAGACAATGAATACCTGCAAGACTTAGTAAGCATTTTAGAAAATGAATATATATATAGAGATCCAAAATTAAGTAGAAACGATATGGCAAATAGACTAGGCATAAGTGTTGGTTATTTGTCTCAGATGATAAATAATAATTCTAAAAAGAGTTTTTCGGACTATATTAATTATTATCGTGTTGAAGACGTAAAGCAGATGGTTTTAAATACCGATTTCAATAAATACAGTATGCTTGCCATTGGTTTGGAAGCAGGCTATAACTCTAAATCTGCATTTTATTCTGGTTTTAAAAAAGAAACGGGTTTAACACCTTCTGAGTTCAAAAAAAGCCATCAAATTTCTTAAAATACTGAAAAATGTGTCCATAATTGTTCAGTTATAACTATTTGGGACTCTCAAGCCTAAGTGCCCTAGTACCTTTGCTCAAAATATAATTAACGCCTAAATAAAGGCGAAAAAATTAAAACAATGAGCAAAACAATTCAAATCGTAGTGATCCTAGTAATAGCTATTTTTAATCAATCATGTAGTGATGATGATTTTTTTATCGATAATATTAATGAAACCTTTGTTGATGGTCAATGGGAACTTATTAATTCGACCGAAAATGGCACAGCCATTACATTAACGGATTGTGATAAAATGAGTACTATTGAATTCATCGACAGTAGTGATGAAGCTATAATAGCAACCTATAATCTAATTGCTGATGATTGCGAAATGACAACTAATAGTACAGAAACGTATACTATTACTATAAATACGCTTACCATAACTAACAACCTTGTTTACGAAATTAGAATTGAGAATGAGCAGACGCTCGTTTTAACATCTACGCAAAACGATATCTCAGTTGTAGATACTTATAATAGATTGTAATCGTATTCTTTAGTTAATTTAGTAGAGACAAAAAATAGCTTGGACAATGTTCAGGTTATTTTTGTTTTAATCGTAGAGTACTTCTTAATTTTTAAACAACATTGCATAATTTTAATATAGGTAATGAGCGAAAGTGGTTCATGATAAATATATAAAATTTGAATCTAAATAGACATTTACCCAGCTAAAAAAACATTTGAATATGAACAAGTTTACGGAATTAAAAAGCGAAAAAATAAATTACATTATAAAAAAAATAAAAGAGCACTAAAAGCTAACACCGTGTCTAATTAATTGCGGCTGAATTTCCTAATTAAAAATTCAATCGAATTAATTAACTTAGTGCCACGGTGGAAAGTACTCGCGTACTTTCCCGCAACTAATCATACATAAGACCGTTCTATGCAATAATAAAATTTATTAGTTATTTTAAAAGAAAAATTATGATTAGAAAAATACTGTTAATCAGTTTTATTTTAGCACTTTTTACAAGCTACAGTTTTGCTCAATGTTCTGCAGGTCAAGTTGAAATTAGGGTGGATATTTTAACCGACAATTATGGTTACGAAAACTATTGGATCTTATCCTATGAAAGTGGAGGTATCATTATCCAAGGCGGTCAAGGAGGTGTTTATGAAGACTTCACTAACTACTCAGCAACTGTTTGTATTCCTGAAGAAACAAGCGTTGTTTTTGAAATCTATGATGACTACGGAGATGGAATTTTTGCACCAGGTGGATATTGGCTTTATGTTGATAATGTCCTGGTTTCAAGTGGTTCTAATGATATTGGATTTTATACAACTTACACCACAAATACTCCCTGTGAAACATCGGAAGCTTTAATTGATTTGCAAAATCACATAAACGGTATCGCGACCCTTACTGAACCAGAACTCCTTTATATTAGGGATATTCTCCAGGCACAACCTGAATGTCTTCGTAACGAAGTGGTAATATTGCTTGCAAAAAGTGTAATCGAGGATTATGACAACCAAATAGGTCCGCTTTTCTCTACTCCTAATACCGTAAACGGCTTTTCAAAAGATCCGGTCGTCGCTCCTGGCCTTGGAATGGAAAGGGCTATGGTTGCGCTTCAGCAAGGAATACTCGATGCGGCAATGACACCAGAGGGATATTTAGAATATCCAGAACATATTGATGGATGGGTATTTAACACCAGTCACACCTTTCCTGGATACGTCGATCCGCCATTAGATCCAACGGTTAGTCATTCTGTGCTTATCCGAGCAAATTTTGAAGATCCGGATGGAGCCAATCCATACTTCGACATCAACGGAGATAATACGAATCACGCTCTTAGACCAACTGGTCTTTATCTTGCTCCTGGAAGTGTAGCTACCGTTACAGTTCCCAATAGCTTGGTGGGTCAAGATTATTATGTAAGAGTTGGTTCGCATGAATGGGACCTAGGAGTTAGACCAAATTTCTATCGATTGGACAGAATAACGAAAAAATTTCCGATTGATGCTACGACCATTGAGGTTTTCAATCCATTTGGTGGTGCCATCTCCATTCTTGTTCCCTACGAAGCGGATGAAGGGATTGTAGAGGTAAGTGTGACCAATGGTGTGGAGTCCCCTTTCTTTTCGCTCAAGTCATTTTATGAAACACCTGACTTTAACGAAGAACTTACCAAGCCCGGACCTTGGGCTGTCTTTGAAACGGATAATGTTATGTTCACGATACCGTCACATTCCATTGTTCCTGGCCAATACGACCTTATGCAAGCCATGCTAGACTGGGATACGGCTTTAAAAGGTGTTAATTCTATCATGGCCAGAGATATTGTTTCAGACAAGCACAATATGTATATGATAGCTGATATTACCATTAGATTTAATGCATATTCCATTGGTTATCCAATGTCGAACACACCACTGCGCTTTACTGATGTACCTGGACCTGATTACTTTATGAACGGACCGGGGCCAGATGATGAAGTGAATTTTCATGAATCTGGGCATGCGTTGGCAATGTCCAAATTTCCGGGAGAAACGGAAGCATTGGTCAATTTCCCATACATCATGGCTATGAATTATGGCTTGAATGAAGAACTCAATGAAGCCGTGAAATATAGTTTTGTTCCTAATACTTTTAATATTGATAGAACAGCAACACACCGAATGGTGTCAAATACTTTTGGTGCGGAGCGGGATATTTCAAATACTACAAATGATGAAGTACGTTACCAACATAGAGGATACGGTCACTATTTTGAAATAGTAAATATATTAGACTGGTGCCCACTAAGAAATTTCTGGAAGCAAGAATACATAGACTTCGAAAACGGAATAGACCATGGTATTAATAACCAAGATATTGACAGTAGAATTCTCCGTATGTCTACCGCTGTACAAGTAGATTTACGTCCATTATTTCATGTTTTTGGCATTCTTCCACAAGATCCTATCGCATTACAAGACGCATTGGATCAAATTGACATTGTCCCATCTCAAACCATTTATGATAGACTGCAAAATTATTTTGCCCTGATTCCTGTGGATAACTCGGCATTTGTTGCCTACGCCCTAATCGTATATCCAAATCTATTCACAGATGGACCTACCGCAACTCCTGATTACGGTGTAGGATGGCACTACCAAAAATCGCTGACTTACGATACCGCCGAAGCGCAGCAAAGAATCGATATCCTTCAGGACATTATTGAACTGTATTATCCAAATGGTGCACCTTCAAATGAAACTCCAGATGTTTGTTGCTTGCTGGATACGATGAACATCACTATGGTAGATGGAGAGGTTATAGTAACAGGAGGCGTAGAACCATATGACATTTCAATCGAGATAACTGGTAATGTTCAGACGGTAACTGTAATTGATTTCGATGGCTGTGAAGTCACTGCTGAATTTCCAATCCTTGGTATATCAGAGGAGCTTCTGCAAGGGATAATAATTTACCCCAATCCTACTTCGACAGAAATCCATATTGATGTGACAGATCATAGTTTACAAATAGAAACGCTACAAATGATTGCGATAAATGGTCAGGTAATTAAACAGTATCAAAAAGCGGATCGGATACTAGATGTAAATGGACTAAGCAACGGTATTTACATACTGAAAATTGAATTTGCTGATGGTGCACAAATAAATAAACGAGTTATTGTTTTGAGATAGAAATAGCCAATGGAACTAAAACTATATAGATCACCGTATATAATTTATTGCTAGTTCTAGCCTACTTACGAAAATCCTCGCGGACTTTCTATTCGGTTTTTATTTGCTAAATTAGGTGCTTAAACGCAACAAACCATACAGAAACACGTTGGATTTAATTTAAATCTGAACCTTTTAGACAAACTTATTCATACATATGTGTATGATTATTTACACAAATAAATACATATAAGTATTCTTTTTTTTGTTTATTTATACATATTTGTATACTTTTGTTTTAATTTACATACTTATATGTATAAAATATTGACAAATGAGAAACAAGAAAAAACTACTCATAGAACAATTAGACCAAAAACTGGCTCATTTTAAAGATGCAGGAATGGTCCTGGTCCCACAAAAAGGATGGGTAAATACTATTAGAACCACTCTTAATATGACAAGGGACCAATTAGGGACCAAACTTGACTTGACTAAAGGAGCTATTCAAAAAATCGAAGAACGTGAAGCTACAGGTCAGATAACCATCAATAAACTAAAGGATGTTGGCAATGCCTTGAATATGAAATTTATTTATGGTTTTATTCCTAAAGATGGGACCATCGAAAGTCTAATCAACTTAAAGGCTGAAAAACTGGCCCGAAAAATTGTTTTAAGGACCAATCAAAATATGAAATTAGAGGACCAAGGAATCAGTGAAGATAAAATTGAACATTCAATAAATGACTTGGCTAATGAAATAAAAAGGGAAATGAGAAAGTCATTATGGGATTAGATTTAAAATACGCAGATGGCCAAACACCTTTAGATGAAGACGAAAAAGAAGGTCTAAAAATAAAATCAATAACAACGCAAAAAGAACTCGATGAATTTGAACAGTTAAATATTGAAAAAGCTGTAGAATGGACTATTCGAGCTAATTTAAAACCTGAAAAAATATTGACTGAAAAGTTTATAAAAGATTTACACAAAAAAATGTACGGCGATGTTTGGAAATGGGCAGGTGAATTTAGAAAGACTGACAAAAACATTGGAATAAAATGGACTCAAATCGGAATAGAACTGAAAAATCTAATTGATGACACTAAATATTGGTTAGAAAACAAGACTTATCCACCTAAAGAAATTGCTATTAGATTTAAACATAGAATCGTAGCAATTCACTGCTTTCCCAATGGAAATGGTAGACACTCAAGAATGATGGCTGATATAATTATTGAATCTATTTTCGGAAAAGAAATTTTCAGCTGGCACAAGTCAAATATGGTTAGAGCAGATGAAACAAGAAAAGAGTATATCATAGCATTAAGAGAAGCTGACAATGGAAATATAAAACCATTAATAAAATTTGCAGAAAACTAAAAAACTTAAGAAGTACTGTGGCTAAAAACAAGTAAAAACTCAATAATTTCTCATTAGAGTACTTTTATATTCTTTATCATATATCAACCCTGATTTAGCAATAACAAAGGCCTGTTTTAAGAGCTTATTGCACACCGCAATAAGTGCTAATTTCTTACTCTTCCCTTTGGCCACTATTCGCTCGTAAAGATCTCTGCAAGCTTTGTTGTATTTACAAGCATTAAAACTGCACATAAATAATAAATTACGAAGTTTTTGATTCCCTATTTTACTTATTCGAGGTCGTCCTTTTACACTACTTCCACTTTGCCTAATCACTGGTGTTAGACCAGCGTAACTGCATAGTTCTGCGGCACTTGTAAACCGATCAAAACCACCTGTTAAAACCACTAACATAATGGATGTTTTAGGTCCAATGCCTAGAATAGTTTTTAAACGAGTTAATAGGTCTTGATGTGCTCGTTTTACCAAAACCAGCAACTTATTCTCTAAAGCTTTCATCTCTTTTTTAAGCTGTGTTAAACTCCGTTTTAAGGACCTTACAACTGCTTTACTTGGCGCTCCTAAAACAGCTTCTCCATGTAATTTGTTTTTTAACATAGTGCTCTGTTTTGTGTATACAGATAGTGCTCTGGTGATTTGAAGACATTCCATTTCATCCTTAGTGTTGCCCTTCCACAGTTTTAGATCTACCTTCTGAGCATACTCACAAATAAGTTTTGAATCGCTCTTATCTGTCTTGATTTTTGACAACTTCATCTGGATAAAACGTTTTACTGACAAAGGGTTTTCTACCGATACTTTTATGCCAAATTCTAGTAAATGGTAAGCTAGTTGATAGTGGTAATAACCTGTAGCTTCCATCACACAATGACTATTATTATCTAAGAGTTTTGTAAACTTCTTAAAGCCTGATGCATTGTTTTTAAACTGATAGTAATTACCATTTGAATCGGTAACATCAAACACTAAATAGCTAATGTCAATTCCAAAATATTTAATATTTTTAATCATAAGAAAATGTTTTTTTGAAAGTACATACTACGCGAGTTTCAACGACTTAAAATCGAGGTCTAAAAGCCTCATACAACTGTACGAAATCTGTGTAGAAAAGAGAGGGGATTTTCAATGTTGACGAGATCTTAGTCTCTGCGTGTATAATAACCTTATTCCTCTCTTTGGTGCTTTCTGATTTATATCTAAATTTAATGAATTGTAAACTTAAGCCGTGTATAGTTAATTGCTTTGGCAAGTGCTTATCTAGAAAATTCCTTCGGAATTTTCTCGCGTTCGTTTTTGTTTACTAAATTAGTTGCTTAACCACGCAACTAACCATACACAATCACGTAACCAATTAAAACACAGATGACGTAAAGATGTCATATAGATGACGACATCAATGCCAATGCTTTTATTTAGCTTTGTTTCAACAATTAAACATCACTCAATTGAAGAATAAAGATTTAGCAAAACGAGTAAAAGAATTAAGAAAGCGAAACGGTATGTCACAAGAACTCTTGGCAGAAAATTCTGGGTTAAGTTTACGTACAGTTCAAAGAATTGAAAATGGAGAAACCCAACCTACTGGAGATTCCATTAAAAGATTATCAAGTGGTTTAAATGTTACACCTAACGAATTAATAGATTGGCAAATTATTGAAGATAGTAAAGCTTTATTACTATTAAACTTGTCGCAACTCTGCTTTATAGCATTTCCATTACTTGGTATACTAATTCCATTAATTATTTGGACTTCAAAAAAAGATAAGATAAAGGATATAGACCTTGTTGGAAAATCTATTTTAAACTTTCAAATATCTTGGACATTACTTTTATTTTTATTAGTTATTGGTCTTTTTATTACTTCAAAACTTGAACTAACTACCATTTCCTTTGCCGGAATACTAATAACTATCAGCGCAATGTATTTTCTAAATTTTCTAGTTGTAATAGCTAATACCTTCAGATATCATAATGGGAAATCTTTAAAGTATCTAATAGCATTTCAATTCTTAAGTTAATCTCAAGGCAATTAAACTAAACCAAATAACGAACTAATGAATAAATCAAACTACAAAGTAACATTTGAACTTGTATTACGTCAGTGCGTTTTCATAATTCTTAATATTTATGCATTGTCTAAATTGTTAGGTGGTCAATTTTATATGAAAGGAAAATTACCTGCTGAAATTGCAAATACAACATTAGGTGAGGCAAGTGGATTTTCATTAGCCTGGACATTTATGGGACATTCATATTTTTACATAATGTTTGTAGGAATTGTGCAACTCATTGGTGCTTGGTTTCTTTTATGGAATAAAACAAAGCTTATTGGAGTATTGATATTATTACCTATAATGGTAAACATAATTGTATTCGATATTATTTTTCTTGATGTATATCCAGCATTAGCCAATGCCATAATAGTTCTTTTAATGTTATTCTTAATTCTATTTTTCAATAGAGAAATAGTAAAAGATACTGTCATTAAGCTTACTAACTTTCAATCAAAATCTAGTGTTTCAATTAAAAAAAGATTAATCACTTTTGGAATTACTATTCTATTTATTATATTAGTTTTCAGTTTTGATTCATTTATTGAATACTGGCTTGGAGCAAGTACAGAAAAAATAATTGAATAATAACTGGTTACAACAAAGTACTGTGGCTAAAAACAAGTAAAAACTCAATAATTTCTCATTAGAGTACTTTTATATTCTTTATCATATATCAACCCTGATTTAGCAATAACAAAGGCCTGTTTTAAGAGCTTATTGCACACCGCAATAAGTGCTAATTTCTTACTCTTCCCTTTGGCCACTATTCGCTCGTAAAGATCTCTGCAAGCTTTGTTGTATTTACAAGCATTAAAACTGCACATAAATAATAAATTACGAAGTTTTTGATTCCCTATTTTACTTATTCGAGGTCGTCCTTTTACACTACTTCCACTTTGCCTAATCACTGGTGTTAGACCAGCGTAACTGCATAGTTCTGCTGCACTTGTAAACCGATCAAAACCACCTGTTAAAACCACTAACATAATGGATGTTTTAGGTCCAATGCCTGGAATAGTTTTTAAACGAGTTAATAGGTCTTGATGTGCTCGTTTTACCAAAACCAGCAACTTATCCTCTAAAGCTTTCATCTCTTTTTTAAGCTGTGTTAAACTCCGTTTTAAGGACCTTACAACTGCTTTACTTGGCGCTCCTAAAACAGCTTCTCCATGTAATTTGTCTTTTAACATAGTGCTCTGTTTTGTGTATACAGATAGTGCTCTGGTGATTTGAAGACATTCCATTTAATTCTTAGTGTTGCCCTTCCACAGTTTTAGATCTACCTTCTGAGCATACTCACAAATAAGTTTTGAATCGCTCTTATCTGTCTTGATTTTTGACAACTTCATCTGGATAAAACGTTTTACTGACAAAGCGTTTTCTACCGATACTTTTATGCCAAATTCTAGTAAATGGTAAGCTAGTTGATAGTGGTAATAACCTGTAGCTTCCATCACACAATGACTATTATTATCTAAGAGTTTTGTAAACTTCTTAAAGCCTGATGCATTGTTTTTAAACTGATAGTAATTACCATTTGAATCGGTAACATCAAACACTAAATAGCTAATGTCAATTCCAAAATATTTAATATTTTTAATCATAATAAAATGTTTTTTTGAAAGTACATACTACGCGAGTTTCAACGACTTAAAATCGAGGTCTAAAAGCCTCATACAACTGTACGAAATCTGTGTAGAAAAGAGAGGGGGTTTTCAATGTTGACGAGATCTTAGTCTCTGCGTGTATAATAACCTTATTCCTCTCTTTGGTGCTTTCTGATTTATATCTAAATTTAATGAATTGTAAACTTAAGACGTGTATAATCAATTGCTTGCTTCTAGCCTACTTGGAAATTCCTTCGGAATTTTCTCTGGTTCGTTTTTGTTTACTAAATTAGTTGCTTAAACACGCCACTAATCATACACAAACCGTTGTAAAACAGTAACAGAAAAACCCGAATAAAAAAGTAAAATATGACTAAAAAATATTCTTCCAAAGTTTCTTACGGATTATTGACTGTTGTATTCGTAGTCTTTTTTAGTCCATTAATCCTAAACCTGATTAAAAGCGGAATCAATCTGAATTTGACTTTAATAAGTATATTTTTAATAATAATCTTCGGACTTATAACTCATATGTTCCTCAAAACGGAATATATAATTGAGGATAAAAAACTTAAAATTAAATGTGGATTCTTTACTTACAAACCAATTGAAATCAATGAAATTAGGGAAATAACAAAATCTAGTAATATTATTTCTTCGCCAGCAGCATCGTTTGACCGAATTGAAATTAAATATGGAAAATTTGAGGAGTTAATAATTTCACCAAAAAACAAATTTGAGTTTGCACAGTATTTGACAAATTTGAACCTGAAAATAAAAAACAACATAACTGAGGAATAAAAACGTGTTACAACACCGTATAAAATTTATTGCTAATACTAGCTTACTTACGAAAGCCCTCGCGGACTTTCTTGGTCGGTAATTATTTACTAAATTAGTTGCTTAAACACGCCACTAATCATACACAACAACGTTTTCTGTAATTAAAAACCACCTGAAACAATAGAATGATATTCTTTTTGACCTTTTAAGGTTAAGTAAGGAAAAATGGCTTGTGTTAAAATTACCGAATATGTTAAAATCGTTTTTTTTGTGATATTTGAATTGAGAATTTCTGCATCTGAAATCCAAAAATCCCCTAAAATTTGAAAACGCTTATACAAGTTTTTATATTCGTTTGGTAAAATTTCTTTTCTCATTAAACCTTCTTTAATCAATAAATTAAAGAGCATTGAAAATTGCTCTTCTCTTTGTATGGTTAACTCGGAATAATGTTTTTTAATCTTTTTATTTTCACGCATAATTTGAGTGAAATCAAGCATAAAAAAACGATATTCATGAAAATTAAACATTATTGTTTCAGAAATACTTACCAATAATTGAAAAGGGTTTTTGCTCTCTTGCATACTTGACATACTACTGTCAATATTTTTTACCAATTGAAAATACAAGCCCTCAATGATATCGTCACGTTTTTTGAAATGATAATTCAAATTCCCTTGACTTATCCCCATCTTTTTTGCAATTGTCCTAAGCGTTACTTGAGACAAACCAAGTGAATTAAATAATTCTAAAGAAGTGTCTAAAATTATTTCTCTGGTTTTTTTCATCTTACAAAGATAAATAAAATAGTACACTTGACCTAAATATAAAATAAATTAGTACCTTTGACCTAATCTTAAATTAATAAAAATGAAAGTTGAAAAAATTAGCAGTAAAATAGCGAGTTGGTCGTTAATATTCGTTGGTATTGGACACACAATTACAGATTTAACAAGTCCGAAAAGTGAAACACAAATTGATTTTATCCAAAAAATGAAAGAATTCCCAATCGAAATAATGGGAACTGCAACCAACATTTTTTCCTTTCATCAAGGTTTTAGTTTAATGATGGGATTATTACTTTTTGGATATGGACTATTGAATATTCTAATTTTGAGAAACAACCAAGCGTCATCTATTCCCACTAACATTATAATTTTTAACATTATAATTTGTGTAATTTCTTTCGTTTTATCAATTAAATATTTTTTTATAGTGCCAATTGTATTCACAGGTATTGCACTTTTAGGATTCGCAATTTCATTAATTATTAAACTTAGAAAATGAAAATCTCAATAATAGGTGCAGGAATTGGAGGGTTAACTACTGCCATTGCTTTAAAACAAAAAGGATTTGAGGTCGAAATATTTGAGACATCTACAGATTTTAAGAAAGCAGGTTCAGGCATAAACTTGGCAATTAATGCAATGCAAGTATTTAAAAAATTAGGTGTTTATGAAGAAATTTCATCGTTAGGTAGTTATACAGATTCTCTACTTATAACAGATGAAAAACTAAAAACAATTACCAAAGTGAATTTAGTAAATGCCGAAAAAGAATTTAAGGCTAAAACTTATGCAATTCATAGAGCAACTTTACATACTATTTTGTTGGATAAATTAGACGGAGTAAATATTCTCTTAAATAAAAAGTTAAAGTCACTAAGTCAGACAACTGATGAAGTAAATTTTACTTTTGAAGACGGAACATCATATTCTTCAAATATATTAATTGGTGCGGATGGAATTCACTCTGTGGTCAGAAAATCAATCATTAATAATACCGAACTGCGAATTGCGAAACAAGTATGTTGGAGAGGAATAGTAAAAATAGATATTCCAAAAAAGTATCAAACCGAATTAAATGAATTATGGGGAAAAGGAAAACGTTTTGGCTTTGTTCATATTAATGAAAATGAAGTGTATTGGTACGCACTGGCAAATTATAAAACTGACTATAAAAAGGAATTTTCTAATGCTAAGTTGGAAGAATTATTTTCAAATTTCAGTCCATTAATTAAAAAAATAATATCTACAACAGAGAAAAGGAATGTGATTTTTAATGAAATGATGGACTTAAAACCAATTTCAAGTTGGCATTATAAAAATGTATGTTTAATCGGAGATGCATCTCACGCAACAACACCAAATTTAGGGCAAGGTGCTTGTCAAGCCATTGAAACGGCCTTTGTTATTGCAGAATGTTTATCAACCGAAAAAAACATACAATCAGCATTTCAAAAGCTTGAAAGAATAAGAAAAAAGAATGCCGAAAAAATTATAAATACAAGTTGGACTGTTGGAAAAATGGCTCACTTAGAAAATAGGTTTGGAATGTTTCTGCGGAATAACTTAATGAGACTAATGCCGAAAAAATTAACTGAAAAACAATCAACTTCTATTTATAAATTGAACTATTGAAAAGAAAACTACAGAGAACAATGTATAAAAATAATAGCGGTTTTAGTGCTAAATTCAAAGTGAGTATCTTTGTACAAAGTTTAGTGATAAATTGAAAGATTTACGTCTTGAAATCCGCTACTATTCTTATAATAAACGTTATAGCCCATTTACAAAAGAAACAAACGAGAAATTAATGAAACTAATTAGATTTATAACAATACCACTTGTAGTAATATTGATTCACTCTTGCGCAATCAAAACATATAGGGTTGCTGAACGTAGTGCATTTAGAGCAACACCATACGATATCGGTCAAGATAGTATCGATTTAGAAACTTATAATACGAACTATCAACAAAAATGGTTAAACATATCGGCAAGTATTATAGATTCAAGCAGGACTGAAATAATTAAAAGCGACACAATCGTTTTAAAGAGAGATTATGTTACAGTTAATGATAGCACGACCCTTGAATATTTTGAGTATTCTCCAGTTGAATATGACAAAACAATAGTGTTTTTTATTGGGAATTCCTCTAGACACACATCCTATGCAGAATATTTAGTGACACTATCAATAAAAACAAAATCTAGAATTATTTCATGGAATTATCGCGGGTATGGGTATAGTGATGGGAAATCATCTTTTAAAACTCAGTTTATAGATAATTTAGAAATGTTCGAAAAACTTGATATTGAAGATATTGATGATGATTTGATTATAATAGGTTATTCTTTAGGTTCAACATTTGCAGCTGATTTAGCAGTTATTAAGCGACCAGATAAGCTAATTCTTTTATCTCCAGTATCAGATGTTTCTGATATGTTAAAGCATTATAAGAAACAATTTCTTAGTGGAGGTAAGTTTATATTAAGACCGTTTATTGATTTAACAGTTCCAGATTATTTATTGAACATAAGTAATATTGAAAAAGTAAAACAATATTCCAATGATTTATTGATACTTCATGCTAAGGATGACGAAGACCTTCCTTATAAAATGGGATTGAAATTATTTGAAAATTCAATTTCGACTAATAAACAATTAATGACGATTAAAAAAGGAGGACATTCGGCAGCATTTGAAACAGAGAATTTAGAAGCTGTTGTGAGTTGGATTAAAAACGGGCTATAACAACGGCTCAAACGCAATGCGGGTATGGGTTTAACCCGAATGTGATATAGCATTTACCAACCCCGCAAATTTAATTTCCTCACAGAAATAAAATTATGTAGATTGTGTACGATAAATAAATTTGCTAGCCGCCAAAATGGAACTAATTTGTTGTTAAGTCCGCACTGTCGTTTAGCTAACCGTTGGCAATAATTTGACCAAATGTAGCGCAAACTAAGTGCAAATGAATATTAAGACCCTTAGAGAACAAAAACATCTTACTCAGGAAGATCTTGCTAATGAATCTGGAATTTCTATAAGGACAATCCAGCGAATAGAAGCCGGACGAGAGCCAAAAGGACATACAGCAAAAGCACTGACAAATGCACTTGGTCTAGATTTAACTGCTATAAACAAAACAGAGAAACCTATAGAAGATTTAAATTTTTCATTAATCAAGTTAATTAACTTATCTTCTCTATTTGTGACCTTTATTCCACTATTGAATATTATTCTGCCTCTTGTTATTATATACTTCGGTAAACAAAATAATAGTATTACTAAACAAATCATTTCTCTTCAAATTTTATGGACCATTGTTGCAACTCTTATTTTCTTAATAACAGGGTTTCTTAAACTTTCATTTTCTCTTTCTCATTTTATTACACCCTGGGCATTAGTTGTTCTGATATTTATAAATGTTATCCTAATACTAGTGAACACTGCAAGTATCGATAGATCTAAAAAGCTGTTTTTCAAGCTTAATTTCAGTCTTATTTAGGAACAATAGCACTACTGTCGGCATATTGTCGTAGCATTGTCGGGCTAATTTTTATGATTGTACTATCGTCTTTTAGATTTTTGAAAAGAAATAAACAAAAAATAAAAAGATGAAAAAAACACTTCTTGTCTGTACGACAATTACATTATTAATATTTGGAACATTAATTTCTAATGCTCAGGAAAAATTAAATTCTAGTGATGCTTTTACTAAAATTGACAATTATTTAAATGATGGAATTCTCAACGGTTTTTCTGGTGCAATTGCTGTTGTGAAAAACGGAAAAATCATTATTAACAAAGGCTATGGAGAGGCTAACAAGCATACTAAAACCCTTAATGGCCCAAATACTATTTTTGATATTGGTTCTAACACAAAACAATTTACCGCAACAGCAATTTTAAAGTTAGTTGAATTAGGAAAAATAAAATTAACAGATCCTTTAAGCACGTTTTTCAAAAATCTACCAACAGAAAAACAAAACATCACAATACATCAACTTTTAACACATACTACTGGCTTTTCAGAGTCTATAGGACGTGATTTTTCAGAAATCTCACAAAAGGAATTTTTCGAAAAACTTTTTGCAAGTACATTATTATCTGTGCCTGGAGAAAAATATTCTTATTCAAATACAGGATATAGCTTATTAGGAAGAATCATAGAATTAGTTTCTGGTCAATCGTACGAGGCTTTTGTAAGCGAGCATCTATTTACACCAGCAGGAATGTTTCAAACAGGATATCTTTTGCCTAAATGGGATACAAAACAGATGTCTCATGGTTACAACAGAAATATATTAGAAACGGAGTCAACAATTACGCGTTATCAAGAAACTGGAGATGTCAATTGGCACTTAAAAGGGAATGGAGGTATTAACTCGACTCAAAATGATATGCTACTTTGGCACAAAGCTCTAAAAACAAATATAATATTGACACCAGAGTCATTTGAAAAATTAAGTACACCCTATCCCTATACTTCATCTCCTAAAAGCACGTCTAGTTATGGCTATGGCTGGGGAGTTAAAATGTTTGAAAACAATATTAAAAGGATATCACATAATGGTTCTAATGGGACATTTATGCATACTTTAATTTGGTACCCAAAAGAAGATATCTACATTACCTATGCTACAAATGCAAATAGCGCGAAGGTTGAAGGTATTGCTTATGTTGCTGCAAAAATAATTTTGGACGAAAGCTATGTTCCAGAACCAATTAAAAACAATGTATACTCATTTACGATGGATTACATAAAACAACATTCAACAGATAAATCGAAAGAGCTCCTTACATTGCTTCAAGAAAATTACGCTGATGATATAAAAGATTCTAGGCTTTTAAATTCATTTGGAAATCTCTTAATAGGAAGGTTAAATGAAAATTTAGATTGGGCTTTGGAATTATTTAAAATAAATGTTCAGCAATACCCTGAGGATGGTAATCTTTGGGACTCTTTAGGTGATGGATATAAAGTAAATAACTTAAAAGATGACGCTATTAAAAGTTACCAAAAAGCAATTGAATTGGGATATAAAGATTCACAGGAAAAGCTAACCGAACTAATTAAGGGCTAGAAAAACAACTATTGCCAACAAAATAATAAGTAATAGCGATTTGAGTTTTAATTCAAATCGCTATTACTTATTATTTTGTAGATTACTTTCTGAAAAGTAGTGTATTCAAAATCGCTGCTACTCATACACAAATACGTGGTGCATTAACTCACTCTGCTGAAAACGCTATCTAAACTGTATTTATTCAAATATTTTTCTTAACCTTATATCCAAGTAGATACAGTATTTGTGTTTCATATTGAGAAAACAAATGAATTTAACAAATGGCTGAGAAAGTTAAAAGACTTTAAAGCAAAAGCGAAAATTTTGTTCAGAATTCAAAAATTAGAAACTGACGAACATTTTGGCGATTGTTATTGGCAATGGAATTCGGGAAATGCGAATAAATTTTGCGAAAGGTTACAGAGTTTACTTTAAAGAGAAAGACGGAAAAGTCATTGTTTTACTTATTGGCGGAGACAAATCTACTCAACAGAAAGATATTGCAAAAGCGAAAGAAATTTGGGAAAAATTAAATAAATAGAAAATGGGAACTTCAAGATTAGAAATAGCGGATTATTTGGATAGCAAAGAAATGATTGCGAAATACCTCAATACTGTTTTGGAAGAGGGAAATAATACGGATATAATTAATGCAATCGGACATATTGCGAAAGCAATCGGAATGACAAAAATTGCAGAGGAAACTGGTTTGAGCAGACCGAGTTTGTATAAAGCATTATCTGACGGATCGAAACCTCAATTTGCAACAATTATGAAAGTATTAAAAGCAATCGGAGGACAAATTCAAGTGCATCCAATGTCTGCTTAAAAAAATAACGATACCACAACAATGGCTATAATTAATACGGGTTTCGGTGCTTAACCCAAAGTTTAGTGCTTTTAACCAAGTCCGCCAAATCTTTTGATTTGGCTTTACAATAAAGAAGATAAAATAAAATAAAAAGTTTTGGCTAATTGCTTAATCGAAAGTTTACTACTTTTAGTTCCCGTACTAACCATAGCCGAGCCGTAACCAATTTGAGAATCGAACGAGTATAGCATGAAAAGAACTTTAAATGTTTTACATTTTAGTCTATACGTGATAGAAAATAAATTACACTTTCTTTTCAATAAAATCAATCCAGCCCTATTGCTTTACAAAATACCATCTATTAAAAACCGAATGAAAGAAAAATATGGAATTGAAAATCCAACGGAATGGTATAATAGATTTTGGACTGATAAAAAGGATGGATTTAGTCTTTGGTTTAGTGGTGGCTGGCTTATTGGAATTATAGCTCTGATTTTTATCAGTATAGGAAAAATTGCAATCAACATTACGAACCCTGAAATAGTATTAAATTATTATTATTTCATTTTACTAGGCGGTTTATCATATTTAATATGCTATTTTTTTGTTTTTAAAAATGATGGATACTTAAAATATTTTGATGAATTCAAAAATTGGACAAAAACGGAAAAAAGAAAGAATGTTTTATTGAGTCTAGGTTTCATTATAGGTGTTATAGCTTTATTTTTTTCAAGTCTATTATTTTAAAAATAAAAACTGGTTACAACACCGGCTACAATTCATTGCGGCGGAATTTCCTAAACGGAAATTCTTATCTTGCAATGATGGCTTGGTATTCTCGGAATGTCCTAGCGCACGATTCCGCAACGAAACGATAGCCAAACCGTTACACCTAATTAAAACTTCCTAAGTGTAACAATTCTCTTTTATAATTGTCTTAATAATAAACGAACAAGAATTAAACATGAAAAAGGCAATCATTACAAGTTTTATCCTACTTATTTTTTTTAATACCTCTTACACATTTTCTCAAACGAAAAATAGTAAGATAGAAAACACAACAGAATACTTTCATCAGAGAAACGAAGCGGTAAATTTAGTCAAAAATAAAAAATGGCAAGAGTCCATCACTATTTTAGAGAACCTCACTAAAGACTATGAAAACGATCCTGATTTATTTTATTTATTAGGACTTTCTTATTATCAAATAGAACAGTATCAAAACGCCATTACTGCACTAAAGAAAACTCTTGATTTAGGAGGAACTATTTTAAGGGGAATTCCAACAGGTTCTGCACCGTCAAATGATATTATGATAAAAATCGCTAAAGCATATGCTAAAGACGATGATAAAAATAATGCGATATTATGGCTACGAAAAGGTTTTGCATCACGTTATGACGAAAAACCCTTCTTAAAGGGTAGTTCTGCTTTTAAAAATTTCAATGACGATGAAAATTTTCTAGCTCTATTTGGTGATAATAATCAAACCAATATTATAAGAGAAGAAACTTGGACTAATGATATTTCATATTTAGAAAAACGAATTAGTGAGTTGCATTATAGTCCTTATCACAGCATTTCTAAAACAGAATTATCAAAAGAAATTCTAAATTTAAAAACAAATATAACGTCATTATCTGATGAACAGATTATTGTAGAACTAATGAAAATTGTTGGAAGTTTGGGCAATGGACATAATTTGATTATTCCGACATCTTCAAATAAAGGTGCCTTAAAAAAACTTCCTGTTCAGTTTTATCAGTTTACTGATGGACTATTTATTGTTGATGCTGAGAAAGGCTTTGAACAATGGATTGGTTATAAAGTAGAGTTGATTGAAAATACACCTATTGAAGTAGCACTTCAAAAAACAAACGCTGTAAATGCGAGGGATAATGATATGCAAATACTCTGGTTAGGACCTTATTATTTGGGATTACCAGATGTATTAAAAGGTTTAGGAATTATAAAGAACTCAAATCAAGTAATTCTTACTTTAAGAGATTTAAAAGGAAAGTCTCAAAAAGTCACAATGAATCCAGTGGTTTGGAATTTTTCCGACTTCCCTAAAATGCCAAAGCTAAAAGGCAATGAACAACCAATATTCTTGTCGAAAACAGAAGACCCATATTGGTATAAATTGATTCCAAAAAATAATAGTATATATATTCAGTTTAATGTTGTTACACAAAAGAAAACCCAATCTTTAGAAGATTTTAACATCGAATTACGTAGTCAGATATCTAAAAATAACACACAAAATTTAATTTTAGATTTGAGACATAATCACGGCGGAAATGGTTCTATGTTACCACCAATGTTAAAAACGATTATCAATTTTGAAGTTATGAATCCGGATGGAAACGTCTTTGTGCTAATGGGACGAGAAACTTTTTCTGCAGCTCAAAACTTATTAACAGATATTGCGAAATACACAAATCCAATTATGGTAGGCGAACCTAGTGGCTCAAAACCTAACCATATTGGTGAAGCAGGATAGTTTAAGTTACCATATTCAGGATTAATGGGACTTATTTCGACACAATTTCATCAAACATCAAAAGCAGAGGATAATCGCAAATGGATTGCGCCACATATTCCTATCAGTTTATCATCAACCGATTATTTTAATGGAAATGATAAGGCTTTTAATGTTATATTGGAAGTGATAAAGTCTAATAAAAACTAGGTTAAAAAAGTATATAATTTATTGCTAGTTCTAGCTTACTTACGAAAATTCCGCTGGAATTTTCTGTCTGTGATTTGTTTGCTAAATTAGTTGCTTAAAAACCCAACAAACCATATACTAACCGTTACTAGCAAGCTAAAAAAACACCATTAATGAGTGAACTACTTTATAATTCCCTTAGAGAAATTTATCCTCTTAGCGCCACAGATTTTGAAGAGATAACCAAAATAATGCATCATAAAAAATATAAAAAGAATGAGCGAATATTGGATTTTGGAAAAATTGAAAAAAAAACAAACCTAGTTTTAAACGGCATTGTTCATCAAGAAATAATGATAGAAGATGAAATTTTCACAACTGACATTTCACTCTCGGAAATGTACTTTAATAATCTTAAAAGCTATTTAGAAGAAACACCTTCTGTAGAGATACAAACTGCTATAACAGATGTAGAAGTACTTTATTTAACAAAGGAACAAGCAGAAAAGCTTCGTTATGAGAATCATGCCTTTTGTTATATATATGCGAAATCTTGGGAAAAAACACATCTTGAACGAGAAAAAAGGTCTTATCTTCTTCAGAAAAAAAATGCCTTCAAACGCTTTGAATTATTTATGCAAACCAATCAAAATGCAAACAGATACTTGCAAGAAGTTCCTCAAAAACTGGTCGCAAACTACCTCAATTTAACACCTGAAACTTTTAGTAGAATAAAGAAAGAATACTTTTTAAAGAAGTAAATTTCTTATTTGAGAATAAGAAATAGAAAACGTAAAGAACCGTTCTTTGCATTTATTTAAAAAAAAATTAATACATGCGTACTATAAAAGTAATTCTGCTTATTGTATTTTCTCTTAACTATGTTGAAAGCTACAGTCAGTTCAATGGTGAAAATAAAGAAATATCACTATCCATTTATAATAATACATTTGGTTTACCATTTGTACAATTCGAACCTATTTATTTAGGTGGAGAAATTGGCTTTACATTTTTACAGAATGACAAACCAATCACAACGCAAAAAATCTCTGCTCAATTAGGTTTTTTTAACCATAAACTAATTGCAAATGCACCCTATTTAAAATTCACATATAGCTATCAGTTAAAAATATTAGGGACTATAGGAATAAATGTATATGCTGGACTAGGTTATATTCATACTTTTTATCCCGGTGATGCCTATTCGTTCGATACCTCACAAGGCTCTTATGAAAAAAAACAGCTTAACCAAGCTTTTTTATTAACCAATGCCGGATTTGGCATTAGTTATTTAAAAACAAAAAGAATTTCCCCTTATATAAAATATGAATTAATGATGGCTGGTTCTGATACTGAACGACTATTTACAAATTTTCACTTAGGTATTTCTATTAAATTAAACAAAACTAAAAATGAATAAAATAAAAAAATACACATTTATTGTTGTAACAATTTTATTGTGTTGTTCTTCTTGTGAAAAGGATGGTATTATTCCAAGCAATCAATTTAACAATACCCTATCTTTTGAAGATAATAGTTTTCAGCATATAAAGAATGACACCTATCAATCTGTAATTGATTCATATATAAAAAAAGGCATCATAGGAACCTCTATATATGTAAAAGATAATAATGGCATTTGGATAGGTGCTGGTGGTAAAGCAGATATCTTATCTAATATTGATGTAGATAAAGGAAATCAATTTATGATAGCTAGTATAACCAAAGTTTTTACTGCAACTGTAATATTTTCATTGGTTGATAATGGCATACTGAGTATAGATGATAACATCTCGGAATGGATTCCATCTTCTATAGCAAACAATATAGAGAATGCAAATGAAGCTACTATTGCTGACTTGCTGAGCCATAAAAGTGGAATAGCAGATTACTATACTACCAAATTTGAAATGGCTAGGTACAACACTGAACATAACTACTGGGTACAAGAAGATATTTTAAAATATGTTTATGGGAAGGAAGCAAGTTTTCCAGTCGGACAAAAATATTCATACTCAAACACGAACTTTCTTTTGTTAGGGATGATTATAGAAAATGCTACAAATATGACTTTAAAAGATGCATATGATGAAAATCTATTTTTACCATTAGAATTAGAAAACGCTTATTACGGGACTGGAAGAGATGCTGCCTCAACTAGCCTTATAAGTGGGTATTATAATCTTTACGGAAATGGTTTTATTCTTTCAGACTTCTTATACGAAGACGAATTAAGCACAGGTGACGGTGGTATAATAATAAACCCTCAAGACCTTGGTAGATTCTTTGATGAATTAATGCAAGGAAATCTATTAAGTCAAGCTAGTTTAATGAAAATGCAGGATTGGTTTGATATTGAAGGTAACGGAAAAAATGGTTTTGGATTAGAATATTTTCAGAATGAACACGGTATTAGTTACGGACATACAGGTGGTGCAGACGGTTTTACCTCTGTAGCTCATTACTATCCTAACGAAGATATTACTGTAATTATACTTCTAAATTTCACCCCTTCTGATGACTTATTTAATACAACCCTTGATTTCATTTCTGATATAAAAGATGTTGCATTCGAATAATTCCCTAAATTAACGATTTAAATACCTGTATATTAGGTAACGAACAATAAAACACTCAAAATAAATGAAAAAATTAGTTATAACATTAATCTTAAATATTCTTGTTAGCTCAATGTATTGTCAAACAAATGATTCTATTTTAAGAAAATTGACCGAAGAACTTGAGAATATATGTTCAAGAGAATATATTAATGGATTCTCCGTGGCTATTGTAAATCAAGATGGCACACTATACGAAAAAGGGTTTGGGTATTCTGACATTAAAGCGAGCAAGAAATACACTAATAATACAGTTCAAAACATTGCTTCTATTTCCAAAACTTTTATTGGCATTGCATTACTTAAAGCTCAGGAGCTTGAAAAACTAAATTTAGACGACCCCATAAATAAACACTTATCTTTTAATGTAAATAATCCGTATTTCCCTAATGAACAAATTACAATACGACAATTAGCAACTCACACCTCTAGTATTAAAGATCCTTCTAGATATGAGAAGAATGGATATATTTTAAAAGAAAAAGAGAATAAGGAAGCTAAAGTAAACAGCAATTTTCGTTCACCTGATGAAAAATTGGTTCTGGGTGAATTTTTAAAAAATATTTTAAGTACAGAAGGGAAGTGGTATAAGAAGAAGAATTTTTTAAAGACAAAGCCAGGAGAAATATTTGAATATTCAAATGTTGCCGCAGGATTAGCCGCCTTGGTAATAGAAAAGGCAACCAATCAATCATTTAACGAATTTACCAACGAGCATATTCTTACACCTTTAGGAATGTCCAATTCTGGTTGGTCATTTACTGAAGTAGATTTTTCAAAACATTCTAAATTATACAAAGACAAAGAAACCGAATTAGCTTTTTATCAATTGGTTAATTATCCTGATGGTGGTTTAATTACTTCTTCTACTGATTTAGGGAAATACTTAACCGAACTAATTGCAGGTAATAATGGTAATGGTAGCATCTTAAATAAGCAAAGTTATGAGGAACTATTTAGACCACAACTGACTGATAAAAATTATAATGAAAGAAATGAAAGTGCTTATAATGACGAATATAATATGGGTGTTTTTATGGGTATTTCAGCGCAAGGACAAATAGGTCATACTGGTGGAGACCCAGGAGTCGTAACCCATATGTTTTTCAACACTGAAACTAAAATCGGAAAACTTTTGATTGTCAATACCGACCTTAAAAAAGAAGGAATAAAGGAATTTATAGATATATGGAAAAAATTAGAAGAATATGAAACTAAATTATAAGCCAGCTGGTAACAATGGCTATAATTAATACGGGTTTTGTGCTTAACCCAAAGGTTAGTGCTTTTAACCAAGTCCGTCAAATCTTTTTGATTTGGCTTTATAAAGAACAAAATTAAAAGTTTTGGCTAAGTGCTTAATCGGAAATTCAGTAATTTTAATTCCCGTACTAACCATCGCCGAGGCGTTGGCAGTAATTTGAGAACTGAGATAATGCTTTAAAACTAATTTTAAGAAATGTCATTACTTTTAGAACATAGAGAAAAACTAAACTTAACCCAAGAAGAGCTGGCAATAAAGTCAGGTATATCTGTAAGAACTATACAAAGAATTGAATCTGGTGTAAAACCGAAAGGATATACTTTAGAAAGGTTATGCAAAGCATTAGGAATTAGTAAAGAAGATTTATTAAAAGAAGAATCCAAAAAAATTAACAAACAACTTATTAAATACATCAATTTATCTTCAATATTATTACTGATAGTTCCTCTTGGAAGTATTATTATGCCACTAATTCTTATGCGTTGGAAAAAGGAAATCAATGCTCTTACAAAACAAATAATCTCTATTCAAATATTATGGACATTATCCTTTCTCATTGTTACACTATTAATTGCTTTTTTGTCTAAGTGGTTTTCTTTTAGCAAAGAAATAATCCCGCTTGCTATGCTGGTTTTAATAATAACGAACCTCTATGTTATTATTCGAAATACAGCAGAAATAGAAAAAAACAACAAATTACATATAAATCTGAAATTCAGCTTTATATAAACACGCCAATTTATTGTCAGATATTTGTCGGGTTATTTTAGCACATTTTTTGATACTTAATACTGACTTTTGTTTGAATGATAAAAATCAAACAATGAAAAAATATTTCTTATTAATTAACCTATTATTTCTTACAACATTAGCAAATGCTCAAGTTGAAAAATTATCTGAACTACACAAAACAATAAAAGAAAAAGATAGTCTTCTTTTTAATATTGGTTTTAATAATTGTGACATTACACAATTTAAAAAACTAGTAAGTGATAATTTTGAGTTTTATCACGACCAAGGAGGAATTACAAAATCAAAGTCTGAATTTATTCAAAGTATAGAAAACGGACTTTGTAAGTTAGACTATAAGCCAAAAAGAGTTTTAGATGAAAAATCATTAGACATTTTTCCTTTAAATAATAACGGCGTTTTATATGGAGCAATTCAAACTGGAATACATCGTTTCTATGCTATCGAAAAAAATAAAAATGAATACCTAACGAGTGTAGCAAAATTCACACACTTATGGATCCTTGAAAATGGAAAATTGAAATTAAACAAAGGTTTAAGTTATGATCATAAAAATGTTGATAAACCAATTGACAACGAATTATTATTTAAAGATAAGAACATAACAGAAAAATGGTTGAAAGAAAAAAGCATTCCTGCATTAGGTATTGGGTATATTGAAGATGGAAAAATTAAACAAATTAGTGTTTTTGGCGAATTAGAAAAAGGTAAAACAGCACCCAAAAATACGATTTGGAATATTGCCTCATTAACAAAACCAATTACTGCTTTAGTAGCTTTAAAATTAATTGACTCAGGTAAACTAAGTTTAGATGAACCTGTTTATAAATACTATATTGACCCAGATATTATTAGTGACATAAGAACAAAAAAACTGACAGTAAGAATAATTTTAAGCCATCAAACAGGGTTTTCTAATTGGAGAGGAAATAATGAAAATGGTAAATTAAGTTTCGAGTTTGAGCCAGGAACAAAATATCAATATTCAGGAGAAGGATTTGAGTATTTGAAAAAAGTATTGGGAAATAAATTTAATAAAAGTATTCAGCAATTGGCAGACGAATTAATCTTTAAGCCACTTAAAATGTACAATACTAATTTTGTTTGGAACGAACAATATGAATCTAGGTTTGCAAAATGGCATACTGAAAAAGGAGGAAAAATATATCCTACCAAAAAACACAATACAGCATCTGGAGCAGACGATTTATTAACAACTATTGAAGACTATACTACGTTTGTAAATTATGTTCTAAATGGAGCTGGTATATCCAAAAATTTATTACAAGAAACCGTATCTGAACAGGTTAGAATAAATGATTTTAAATATTTTGGGTTGGGTTGGTGGATTGACGAAAATATTAATTCAAACAAGGATTTTGCAATGGTTCACGGAGGAGACGACATAGGTGTACATACAATCGCTTTTATTATACCAAAGACAAAACAAGGTCTTATAATATTTACTAACAGCGACAATGGAACTGGTGCTTTTCAAGAAGTCTTATTAAAATATTTAGGAGAAAACGGACAAGGAATAATGGAAGTAGAAATGAAAAGATAAAAACTACTGCCAGCACCATGTATAATTAGTTGCTAGTTCTAGCCTACTTACGAAAATCCTCACGGACTTTCTTGGTTAGTAATTATTTACTAAATTAGTTACTTGAAACACGCAACAAACCACATACAACAACGTTAGGCACAATACCAAAAAAAGAATAAAACCAAGGAATGAACAAGAAAAAATTGCTTAACATTTTAAAGAAATTAATTGATTGGTTAACTCATTATCACCAACTGATAATGCTGAAAACATCGATTATTACATTGAATCTCTAAATTGGGCTCTTTTAAATATAGATAAGATTAAAAACATTGCTATTTCTGGACCTTATGGTTCAGTGAAAAGTAGTGTAATACAAACTTTTCAAAGAAAAAATCAGATTAACGATTTTAGATTTTTAAATATTTCTTTAGCAACATTTAAAGAAATTAATACACTAACTTGATAACTGAAAAACACATCACATTTGGAAGCCAAGGTTATTTCGTGAGATAAAATGTTTCGGCCGAATTACATTGTAATTTGGTTCATTTAAAAACATGAACTAAATTACTGCACAGAATAATGTATAAAAAATATCTTGAAGGGTGTAATAATTTTTGATTTCTGCCACTAACTAAGAAACCACAATAATTAAATACAGTTATGAAATCAAAAAAACGAAGCACAAGTATTAGAATTGTTCAAATCTTAAACGCTATAATCTGGGCAGTAGTTATTCTATTATGCAGTTATTTGATAAATGGGGAGGACAACCAACAACTCGCAATTAACATTCTCATTGTTGCTGCTGCTATCCAAGTTTCCTTACTAGGATATTTTTCAAATACATTTTTTCGTGAAAAGCACATGGAATCGTAAGCAAATTTTTTACCAGAAATTAATGGTTAATGAGTAACGATTTTTACAGATTAAAAATACTACCCTACGCAGGAATTCTTGTAAAAATTTGTCGTGCATATACTAATTCTCAGGAAGATTTTGAAGACTGCTATCAAGAAGTGTGTTTACAAATTTGGAGAAGCAACAACAATTTTAAGGAACAATGTGAATGGTCTACATGGCTTTACAAGATATCGTTGAACGTAAGTTTAACTTTCTTAAAGAAGAAGAAGAAAGCCAATCACCAGTATTTCGCATCTGACTCATTGCCAGAGGTGTCAATTGAAGAAAACAAGGCATTTGCAGATGAATCACTTAATCAATTGTATGATGGCATTAGGCAATTATCAGAAGTTGATAGAGGAGTAATTCTACTTTATTTAGAAGAAAAATCATATCAAGAGATTGCAGATATTATAGGCACCAACCCCAACAACGTTGGGGTACGAATTAAAAGAATAAAAGAGCGTTTAAAAAAAATATTAAATGGAAAAATCTATTGAAGCAATTTGGAAACAGGGATTTATCGAAAGTGATGCACTCATTGCTCCTAAACTAAATAATCTTTACAATCAAAAAACGAAAACTATTATTGATAAATTGAAAAGAGCAATGAGATTTAATTTATATCTCATTGTAGTTATTGCAACAATGAGTTTAGGATTGTATACAATGCTTGGGGTACCCTACGTTGGAATATTTATTTTTATTCTATTTATAGGTGTTTATTGGTTGAGTATTAAGCACGCCAGAACCATAAAAAACATAGATGCGAGTATGAATAGCTATGATTATCTGAAATCATTCCATACCTGGGTTAAAAAAGCTATTTCAAACAACTCAAAAGTTATGCGTTTTTTCTATCCCTTGATATTTTTAGCATCATTAATGCCAATTATGCATGCATTAAAGTCAGGAGAAGTAACGAGTACAGCTATTTCGAATTCTGGGTTTCATTTAATTTATGGAATACCAACATTTGCGTGGATTATATCTTTTGTTCTCGCAATTTTGATGTATGTTTTTGGAGGTAAAATATATCAGTGGGATGTGAATTTATTCTACGGTAGGATTTTTAAAAAACTTGAGATTATGATTGCCGAAATGGAGAAGTTACAGAACTGAAAATGGTCATAACAAAACCTAAGCTGCATTGAAACGCAGTTTAGGTTTTGTTATCTAAATTGTTCCTTTACAATAATGTGTATAGTTAAACTAGTCACATTCAAGTTTGTAATAATGTGATTTCTGAATTAAATACGTTCTGATGATTTAGTTTTATTTGACAGTTTTGAATTAAATAGAAACTTCTGATTCCATTGCGACATAAAAAACCAAACGACTGAACAGTACGCTTTCACTCAAAGCTGTAGCAAAAGTAGATAACAAAGTATATAAAAAATAGGGCAAGATTATCGAAAGCATTAAGTTTCGTACAAATAATTAACTATCTTGGTTTCTGATAAATCTGAACTCGCTTGCCTTTCTGATTCGCACGCGGCTCAATTAATCCAAGAGAAGGAAGATGTTGGCAGGGTTCGCCGCTTCAAGCCGCACGCCGCGCCAAGTCCTACTTTTCATATAGAAATTCGTTGTGCTTAATATATCTCCAAGGCCCTCCATTCAATAACTTAACGCAACAAATCTAAATTAATAGATTTGTAAAATGGAATTAAAAAAACAGAGAAGATTAACTTTAAAAGAAAGAGTGATTATTCAGACTCTTTTAATAGAAAAAAAGTCTAAATCCTATATAGCTATTAGACTCGGTAGAACTCGTTCAACAATTGGTAGAGAAGTCAATAAATGGGTACAGAAAAAGGAAGATAATTACGATGCTGAACTTTCTCATTGGTGTGCTAAAGAAGACTATTTAAACAAAAGAAAATAGATAAAATAAGTACATATTCTCTACTTAAATTTTTTGTCTATAGAGGTCTTTTATCAAACTGGACTCCTGAACAAATTTCTGGAAGACTCAAAGAGCTGTATCCTAATGATCAAATAATGTCTATTTCTCACGAAGCTATTTACAGACATATTTATACAAGACCACAAGCAAGTTTAAATAAAAAGTTAATCAAACTTCTTGTACGTAAAAAAACAAGACGTAGACCTCCTAAAAAAAGGCGTGGTGGTGGAAGTAAAATTATAAACCAAGTCAGTATTGACAGTAGACCTAAGCATATTAACCTTAGAGAAGAAATCGGACATTGGGAAGGTGATTTAGTCATCGGAAAAAACCATAAAAGTGCTATTGGAACTATTGTAGAACGTAAAACTGGATTTACTTGTCATTTAATAAAAATGGATTTGAGGATGCCACAATGGGATTACTCAAAAATCAATGAAATGTTCGACCTAAAAAATGGGAATTATATAATTGGCGGACATTCGCAAGGAGCGAAAATAGCATCGCAATTCGTTTATGAAAAACCAAACTTGATGAACGGACTTTTCCTTTTAGGAACATCACATCCAAGAGAGTTTGATTTATCAGATAGGAATTTACCAACAATCAAACTCTACGCCGAATTTGACGGACTTGTAAGTGTTCCAGAAGTTATGGAAAACAAAGCAAAATTGCCAAAAAACACACATATGATAAAAGTCGTTGGTGGAAATCACTCTCAATTTGGCTATTTGGGAAAACTTCTACTGGATAGTGCGCCTTTTATCTCTTTAGAAGAACAACAAAAACAAACATATAATAACCGGATTTTATTTATGGACAGAATTAAAAACCGAATATAATTAATTGCTTTGGCAAGTGCTTATTTGGAAAATTCCTTCGGAATTTTCTCGCGTTGGTTTTTATTTACTAAATTAGTTGCTTAACCACGCAACTAACCATACAGAATCCCGTTATATGTAACCTAAAAAAAATAATTTGTAACATTTTGACATTCCTTGTATCTAAATGAAAAATAAAAGGAAACAAAATGAAAAAAGCACTAACAGTATTCGTATTTATAGTATCTACAGTCGTAGTTAATTCTCAAACAATTTATTCAAAAGCATTTGGTAATCCGAATGATAAGTCGCTTATCTATCTTCACGGTGGACCAGGATATAATTCTGTGGGTTTTGAATCAACTACAGCTCAGAAACTTTCGGAAAATGGTTTTTATGTCATTACTTACGATAGACGTGGAGAAGGAAGGTCACCAGACAAAAATGCAAAATTCACTTTTAATGAAACTTTTGATGATATAAATTTAATTTACGATAAATTCAATTTAACATCAGCAACGCTAATAGGACACAGCTTCGGTGGTATTATTGCAACCTTATATGCAGAAAAGCATCCAGAAAAAACTAAATCGATTATTCTTGTCTCAGCACCGCTTTCAATGCAAGAAATGCTTTCAACCATATTAAAATCATCAAAATCAATTTACATTAGTAATAAAGATTCTGTTAATCTTAACTATATAAATATGTTAGAAAAAATGAACAAAAGCTCTTTAGAGTACAGTTCATACTGTTTTACTCACGCTATGCAAAACGGATTTTATTATGCAAAAGAGCCAACACAAGAAGCAATAAATATATATTCAAGCTTTAAAACAGATAGTTTACTCATAAAATATAGTTCAAAAATGACTTATGAAGCACCAAGAGGTTTTTGGCAAAATGAAAAATATACAACGCTAAATTTAAATCAAGAAGTAAAACAATTATTAAAGAATGACATACCTGTTTTTGGTTTATATGGTAAAGATGATGGACTATTTTCAGAAACTCAAATAAGAAATATTGAAAAGCTAATTGGTGAAGATAATTTAGTTTATTTAAACAACTGCTCTCATAACCTCTTTATAGACCAACAAACTAGATTTATTAATGCGTTAAAAAAATGGACTGAGTAATGAATTTCGAAACTATTTATAAAACACACTGGCAAAAAGTTTTTAGGTTATGTATGGGTTATGTAAATGATACTGATAAAGCAAAGGATTTAGCTCAAGAAACATTTATTAAAGTTTGGAAACAATTACCGAAATTTAGAAACGAATCTTCTATAGGAACTTGGATATTTAGAATAGCTTCCAATACTTGTTTACGTCAAATCCAAAAAGAAAACAAGATGCCTAAATCGGAATTACCTCTGGAGATTAAGGATGATATTTTAGATACAAACATAGAAAAGGATATACAATTTCTATATCAATGTATTTCAGAATTACCAGAAGTAGAACGCATCGTCATATCGTTGGAACTAGAAGATGTGAATCAAAAAGAAATAGCTGACATTGTTGGTCTATCTGAAGGCAACGTTAGAGTTAAGATTCACAGAATAAAAGAAAAATTAACACAAAAATTCAAGAAAAATGGAAACTAATATAGATTTAAAAAAAATATGGAATACGCAAAAAACAGAAACCCCAGAAGTTGAAGTGCTTTATGTTAAAGCAAATAAACTAAAAAGCAAAAGCTTTTTAAAACTCATAGTGGTTAACGTTACACTTTTACTAACCATTACTTTTATTGGCTTTATTTGGTATTATTATCAACCTGAATTTGTAACGACAAAGATTGGTATTGTATTAACTATTTTAGCTATAATTATTTTTTTACTACCTTTTAATAAACAGTTCTCTTTACTTTCTAAGAATAAGACAGAATCCAATAGTAAGGAATTTCTTCAACAACTTATCAGGTTAAAAGAATCACAAGTATTCCAACAAACAAAAATGTTAAATATCTATTTTATAATGCTTTCTTTAGGAATTGGGCTATATCTTTTTGAGTATGTTTCTAAAATGACAATGACTTGGGGAATAATCACCTATGCTATAACCATACTTTGGTTTGTAATAAATTGGTTTTATATAAGACCTAAAGCAATTATGAAACAAAATGCAAAATTTAATAAGCTCATAGCTGAATTTGAGAAATTAAATAATCAAATGATAGACTAAAAGGCAGCATATAACACCGTATATCTTTTATTGTTAGTTCTAGCCTACTTGCGAAAATTCTCTCAGATTTTATATTCGGGTTTTATTTACTAAATTAGGTACTAAACCGCGCAACTAACCATACACAATAACATTAGCAATAATAAAAAAGAAAAATTTTGGAACACCCATTCTATAATAAAAATAAAAAGGAGCAAAATAGAATTTCAATTGTGATAGCGATTTGTTCTCTTATAATTATATCAATTGCAATTATTATATCAATCTATTCAGGAATATATCTGATTGGAATTTTGACATTTACTATTACCCTGTCTTTAATTGCCCCATTTTTTGATATGCCATCCTTAAAAAAAAGTGGGAGAATAATTTATTATTCGCCTTTGTTTATAACTGAAAAACCTAAAAACGGAACAATAAAAATTCACGGAGGAACTTTGTTTGATTATTATTTTGTGATTGACAAAAGAATGAATGGGAAACAAAGAACAAATTTTATCATCCAACAGTATTTGCAAGGATTGTTGGACTTAATAAAAAAATACGAAAATGAAAGTAAAATAAAAGTTCGCGGAACGAGCTACATTTTGAATAAAAGAACAGCGGAAAAAATTGGATTTAAAATAATTCGAACGGACTTTCTGCAAAAAATTATTTTAGTTTATAATTATTTCAATATTTTGACTTCTAATTCAATCGCAAAAAATAAACTATCATTTCCAAACTTGAATAAAACTATAACTTTCGAGACTAATTTCAAGCAATTGAGTGAACGAAAAGATTATATAGAGAAACTGAACAACAAACTAATAAATACTATTGCTAACAATGTATATAAAAATTAGGCGGAATAGTAGTACAAACAAGGCTTTAGGATCGTAGCAAAGTTAGTGCTTAAACGAAAGCTTCGTGCTTCGAAATTGCCTACTTTTCACATACGAAGCGTTGGCAACAATATAAAAAACGGTAGAATCCTGAAACAAGTTTTCGGGAATTTAATTCAACATTCCAACCAAATGTTTTATAGAGCCCAAATAGTTTATTCTATCTCTATTAATCTTCGATTGCTGACTCATTCCTATTAAAAAGGTTAACGTCATTGCTGAAATGGATTCGGCTTTTTTAGGTTTAATTTTCCCTCCCTTCAAGTAAGCAACCAGTATCTGTTCAACATTATTATAATGTTCTACAAGTTTTCCTAATAAAACTTCACTTTCGCCATGAATTTCGGAACAACTGTTGGCCATAAAACACCCCTTGTGCTTGCCGTCACTAAGGAGATGTTCTAAATTAAATTCCAATAGTTTTTGCAATCCAATTTTCACATTTGGTTCCGAGTTTAAAAGTTGTTCTAGAAGTGGCACATTTGTATTCCGGTACACATCAAAACAGGCATCAAATAAATATCTTTTGCTATTAAATGTCGCATAAAAACTTCCTTTACCTATCCCTAGATGTCTAGTTAAATCACTTAAGGATGTAGCAGCATATCCCTTTTCCCAGAATAGTTCCATCGCTTTTTTTAAAGCTTCCTCCTTGTCAAATAATTTTACTCTTGGCATCATTTATTTTTTTCAAAAGTAATAAATAATTAATTATTTGTACCAGTTGGTAAAATATTTATTAGATTTGTACCGATTAGTACAAATAAAAAATAATAAAATGAATAAAAGCATTCTAATAACAGGAGCAAATAGTGGACTTGGAAAAGATACCGCTCGACAATTGGGTTTGATAAAAGAAACAGAAAAAATTTATCTCGCTTGTCGTAATGAAACAAAAGCAAAAGCCGCCAAAGCAGATTTGGAAAAAACGACAGGGCGTTCCATTTTTGAGATAATCATAATGGATGTCTCCAATCCCGATTCAGTAAGATTAGCGGTTGCCGAACTAAAAGAACCAATAGACGCATTAATCATGAATGCTGGAGGAATGGGTGGAAATAGTCCTATGGAGGTAACTTCGGATGGTGTTACCTCTTTGTTTGCTGCCAACCTACTTGGTCATGTAGTTCTAATGGATGAACTTCTCAAAGAAAAAAAACTTAATAAAGTTGCTTTATATGCCGGTTCTGAGGGAGCCAGAGGAGTTGAAGACATGGGAATGAATCGACCTGCTTTGAAAACCTCTTCGGAAGATGAGTTTGCTAAAGTAATTGACGGAACTTTCTTTGATGAAAAAACAGATCCAATGGAAGCTTATGGTTATATTAAATATATAGCTGCCTTATGGATGTCATCAGAAGCTCGTAAGAACCCAAACCTTCGACTTATTACTATGAGCCCAGGATTTACAAGTGGAACTGCTGTCATGAATGATCTTCCCTTCGCTAAAAGGGTAATGTTTAAATACATTATGTTACCAATTGTGGCGCCTCTCAAAGGTTTAGTGCATAAATTAGAAAAAGGTGCAAAACGATTTGTAGATGGAATTAGTGACGACTCTTTCAAAAGTGGTGTTTTCTATGCTAGTAAACCTAAGCGTCTTACAGGACAAGTAATAGATCAAAGTACTATTTTCCCTGATTTGAATAATTCTTCTTATCAGGACAATGCAAATGGTGCAATTCATAGATTCATCAAATAGAATAAACTGTTGCCAACAATATATAAAAGCAATAGCGGTTCTTGTGCAAACTTGAACCGTTTTTGCATTTAATTAATTACCTTACTATCTGAAAGTTAGGTGCATTGAAAACCGCTACTTTTCATATACTAATCGTTGGCATTAATTGTGATATGCTTTAACATTCCTCTCTATTTATTATCTTATGTAAAATTCAATCAATGAAAAAAACACTTCTAGCAGTACTGATATTACTAACTTTTGTTTCCTGTAAAAATGAGAAAACTGAAAAGGGAAGAATATTAATTATAGTATCAAACACAGAAGACATGGGCGACCCAGAAAAACACTTTGCAGGCAATAACCTCTGGGAAGTAGCACCTCCTTATCATATTTTTGTTTCGAACGGATATAAAGTTGACTTTGTTTCACCAACTGGTGGAAAAGTTCCTTTCTCAATGGACCCTATTGGAATTAGCAGTTATACTATAAAATATGAAAATTTTAATGGTAATGTTGAAAATTCACTTACGCCTGACCTAGTAAATTATAAAAACTATAAAGCCGTTTTTATTGGTGGTGGATATGGACCATTATTTGATGTGGCCAATAACAAAAATTTATTATCAGTCATAGCCAATATTTATGAAAATGGAGGAATAGTTGGAGGTTGTGGACACGGACCTGGTGCTTTTGCAAATGTCAAACTTAGTAATGATGAATACATGGTAAAAGGGAAGAAAGTGACTGGCTTTCCAAATTCAACTGAGATTACTAAAAACTGGGCTAAAGAAGGAACTTTATTACCTGTAATATTGGAAAATCAATTGAGAGCAAATGGCGGAATATTTCAATCCAAAAGTGATTTGAATGATAAACACGATGTAGTAATTGACAAGAGAATTGTGTCGACTATGTTTCTACCCTCTTCAGCAATAGTTGCAAAAGAAATGATTAACCAAATAGAAAACTAATGCCAACAACGTGCATAATTAATTGCTTTGGCAAGTGCTTATTTGGAAAATTCCTTCGGAATTTTCTCTGGCAAGTTTTTGTTTACTAAATTAGTTGCTTAACACGCCACTAACCATAAAAAAAGACGTTGTGCTTAATTAAAACTGACCAATGAACAAACATAAAATCATTTTTCTTTTATCTCTTCTGATAAGTATTTCTTGTAAAAGTCAGGATTTCGAAAAGGTCATATTAAATAGTTCTGATACTTCAGATTTATATATCAATGACGGAGAAAGTACTGAACTTTATTACCTAAAACTTATACCAAAAGGAAAAATCAAAGGTGCAATAGTGCTTTTACCTTCCGGTGGCGAAACAACACAAGATTTGCTAAAACAAATCTCTATTCCCAAATTTGCTTTTGACAAAGGAATTGCAACAATAATTCCTTCAATAAACTGGGGAACAGAAGAGCGTAAAGTTGAAATAAAAACTTTGAATAGAATATTCAGAGAAGTTGCTGAAAAACACAATATTTCAAAAGAGAAATTTGTAATTGGCGGACTATCAAACGGAGGAATGATTTCTTTAGTTTATGCACAACTATCTGTAAAAGAGAGAAACGAGACCTACGTGAAACCAATAGGGGTTTTTGGGCTTGACGTGCCATTGGACAAAGCACACTTTTATGAATATTGTGAAAGAGAAATTAAAAGAAATTTTTCAGATCTTGGAGTTGGAGAAGCGAAATGGATAATGAACAATTACAATGAGATTTATGGAGGTTCACCAGAAGAGTTTTCTGAAAAATATATAGAGGCATCAATTTACTCAAATGGAGCAGAAAATGGAGGTAACGCAAAATACTTAAAAAACATTCCAATCAGAATGTATACTGATTTAGATGTTAATTGGTTAATGAATGAAAGAAGAAGAGACCTTTATGATTGGAATGGAACTGATATCGTTGCTATGATAAATGATTTAAAACTTATGGGCAATAAAGATGCGAATGTGATTATAACAATGGGTAAAGGAATAAAATTAGACGGAACTAAACATCCACATTCTTGGACTATAATGGATAACAAAGATTGCTTTAATTGGATTGAGAAATTGATGAAAAATAACTAAGCACAACACGTTATATAATTTATTGCTAGTTCTAGCCTACTTATGAAAATCCTTGCGGATTTTCTAGTTGGTTTTGTATTTACTAAATTAGTTGCTTAAACACGCAACAACTCATAAACAAACACGTTAACAAAAATTAAAAAAAATATGAACAAAATAATACTTACATCAATTAGCATATTTTTCGCTTGCAATTCAATTTTTGGACAAACGAACGAAAAAAAATACGCGAAAGATGTAAAATCAGTAGATTCAATAATAAATGCATATTACGATGTTGTTTCAGGTTCGAGTAGTGAGCCTTGGGAATTTGAAAGAGATAAATATATTCATTCAAAAAATGCGGTTATAACAAGGCTTGACGAAAACGGAAAAGCAGAATCACATACTCTTGAAGCGGAATATATACCAATGGGATTATCACCAAAAGAAGATTTTTATGAAAAGGAACTAAAACGAGTAGTTAGCAAGTTTGGAAATATTGCGCAAGTTTGGAGTGCATTTGAAATACGAACTGACCTAAAAACTGAATCCAATATTAGAGGACTAAATAGCATTCAACTTCATTATGAAAATGGAAGATGGTTTATAGACAGTTGGACTTGCGAAATGGAATCTGAAAAGAATAATTTAGTAACTGAATTTTTGAATAAGGAATAAAAAACTAATGCCAACAAAGTACTGTGGTAAAAAACAAGTAAAAACTCATTGATTTTTCACTAAAGTACTTCGGTAAGTATCCTCATATATTAATCCTGATTTTGCAATTGCAAAAGCTTATTTTAATAGCTTATTACAAACCGCAATTAATGCTGGTTTTTTACTTTTTCCTTTGGCGACAATACGCTCATAAAGCGCTCTGCACCCTTTGTTGTATGTTTTGACCCCTACAAACCAACTGCTGTAATATTTAAATAAAAGCAAACCAAAATCAGGTATTTATACCTATTGACATTAAACTCCGATGCATCTATATTTACGAATACAGAACCCCTTTTATGATCCAGCATACAAGAAACACAAACCAAGCTGGAACGCTACCAATACCCTAAGCGGTAAGCTAAAGAGCGTTTTAGAAAGGCTGGGGGAGTGCTTAGTATATAAATTGGTTTTTTTACCATCGCCTGTAAAAAATAATTAGCGTGAATACGGGAAACCGTAATAAAACAAATAGCATTAAGAGTATTTTTAAACATTACAAAGCTGCGGTCCCGCACGTGGCACGAAATAATTTTAATAAAAACATCATAAACGTTTTAGATTTGTGATGATATAATAGAGATAAACGTCATATGGGGTTTATATACAGGTTAGCAACAAGATTTAAAAACATCTATACTAAATATGCAAATACTTTATTTTATTGGAAATGGATTTGACAGAAACCTTGGTTTAGAAACCAGTTATGAACAGTTCTATTCTCATTATAAAAAGATAAAATCTGAAAATTTAAATGTTCAAGCTTTAAAAAAGGAGATTAAGAATCCGTCTGAAATATGGGCAGATTTAGAAACAGCATTAGGCAAATACACAATAAACCTTGATGATTTAAATCAATTAGACGATATAATAATAAATATCAAAGCTGAACTGGGAAAATATCTCATTTCAGAAGAAAAGAAATTAGACAATGTAAGTTTTGATTTAAAACTTCTTCACAGCTACCTTAGTTCGCCTCAAAATAGATTTTTGTTAGATGATAAAGTAGAATTAAATAATTTATTTCAAAGATGGGCAAACCATCAATGGGATGTTGATTTAGTGACTTTTAATTACACAAAAACCATAGAAAAATTACTTGACAATAGTATCGAAAATGTACAAATCGGAGTTCATCATAAACAAGTTGCGATTAAGTTAAGAGAATTAATGCATATTCACGGTTACATTGATAGAGAAATGGTGCTTGGTGTAAATGACAAGGAACAAATTGACAATACATCTTTTCAAGATAATCAAGATGCTATCGAAGCAATAGTAAAACCAAACTGTAATATCGCTAACAAAAACGGAATTGATAAAAAGCTATCAGATAAATTAAATAGGGCAAATCTGATATGTATTTTTGGTTGTTCTCTGGGAAAAACGGATGCTAAATGGTGGGAACTAATTGGAAAACGTCTTAAAGAAGATTGTCTTTTACTACTATTCAAAAGAGGTAATGAAATAAATCTTCAAAATTTAAATCTAATTGGTAGACAAGAAAGAGCTGAAAAAGAAAAATTTTTATCTATGACAAATTTGACCGAAGAAGAAAAAACTACTGTTAGGTCTAAAATTTATGTCGGAATAAATACTAATATGTTTTCTAAACTTATTGTCGGGAAAACTAAATAATCCAGTTGCTAACACCGTGTATAATTAATTGCTTTGGCAAGTGCCTATTTGGAAAATTCCTTCGGAATTTTCTCTGGTTCGTATTTGTTTACTAATTTAGTTGCTTAACCACGCAACTAACCATACACAACACGTTACCCATAAGCGAGAAAAAAAACAAAATATTAAACACATTTGCAAAAATTGCCTTTGCCCTAAAAGGCACATTTGTTTTTTCCAAACACGCCAGCAGCCACTAAAAACAAAAGAGCCTTTCCCCCAACGAGCATCTCAAATCGATAATTAATTGACTGTAATTAAGTGCCGTCTAAAATGTAATTTAACTTTTTACAACCTGTAATTTGAATTAACAAAGCCTTAACATCATTGAAAGTGGCTTGGCTATAATTAACTTTGAGTTTGTAAAAAAAAACGCTATGAAATTTATGTTAATCTATTTAATGCTTTGCTTGAGTATTTTTTCCTGCAAAAAAGACGACGACGCTCCACCCATGGAGCAAGAAGACCCACCCCCAATCACAGCAGAAAACCCACCCCCAATCACAGCAGAAAACACTTTCTCCTGCAATATAAACGGAGAACTCTTTATACCAGAAGATTTTTCCAGCTTCCCCAATAACTATGATGGTTATAAAGCATTTTTCATAGATCAAACAAACAGCTTTTTTTCGCTGTTCAGAAATCAAGATATGAGTATGTTTATATATATATATATAATCTTAATGGAGTTAATAATTACCCACTTGGGTTAGCAGATGGTGATTCATTTTTTACTTTCGACGAAAATACGGTGATTGAATTTAGTGTAAACAGAACACTTGAAACCACTCATATATCAAGAAGTACATCAGGGGTAATCGAAGTATTAGAGCTCGAATATGGTAATAAGATTATTTTTAAATTCAATGAAATAACTCTACAAGGAATAAATGACCCCAACGATATTATTATTCTTACAGAAGGAAAAGCAAATTTAAATCTTTCTACTCTCAATCAATAATTTTTTAAAATTAATCTTATTAACAAGACTTTACTAATGGTAATAGTGTGTACTTTTTTTGTGTCCACCATTAAAGCTCAATTCAATATTCCAACAACAAGTTCTAACCCATATACAGCGCGAGCTGACCAAGTGTTTTCAGCCCTCGATAAAAATGATATACCTACAGATATATTATATGACCGTGTTTTTCCTTATGCCAATCTTAGGGTTTTTAACCAAACTAGCGCAGATACTTCCAAAACATCGCACTTTTATATTGCATATGCAGAGTTGCAACAAGCGGATTATAGTGACCGCTGGAATTCTGTAAATACACTAAAGAATACTATTGAAGGATTACCAGGCACTCAAATACCAATTGGGTTCATTAATGTTGACGAAGTCTTAAGCTTCTGCGTGTATAATAGCCTTATTCCTCTCTATTGTTTTTTCTGATTTATATCTAAATTTAATGAATTGTAAACTTAAGACGTGTATAATTAATTGCTTTGGCAAGTGATTATTTGGAAAATTCCGAAGGAATTTTCTCTGGTACGTTTTCTTTTACTAATTTAGACCTAGCCAACGCAACTAATCATACACAATCACGTTAGCCGCAACCATCAGTGACGCTAACGAAAATAAATCAACTTCCAAATAAAGATATAAAAGCTAAAATAAAACTAAGATTAAATATCTCTTTAACAGACGAGTTCTATTTTTTTTACTAGTACTAATATTTTTTAATTCTTGTAATCGACAGGTAAAAACTAAATCAACAGATGATTTAAAAAACATAGATACAATTACTATTGGAACACCTAAACTTGTAAAATCTCAAGGTTCTCACTTAAGTAATAATGTATATTGTAGTCTTAAAGATAAACAAGGAAATCTTTGGTTTGGCACAACTGGAGAAGGTGTTTATTGCTATGATGGTAAATTATTCAATCAATTTACTACTAGAGACGGTCTAAGTAATAATTATGTTTATTCTATTCTAGAAGATAATATTGGAAATATTTGGTTTGGAACCAGTGATGGTTTATGTAAGTTTGATGGGAAAGAGATCGTTGCTGTTCCTTTGGAAAAAACAAATTCAAATAATACTTTAACTAGTAATTCAAGAGTTTCAATAGGAGGTATGATGCAAAGTAAAGATGGAACACTTTGGTTTGGCACTAATAAAGGAGTTTATATTTATAAAGACAACTTGTTTTCTACTTTTCTAAATAATGAGAGCATTGTAAATAAAAATGGTCTGCAACTTAAATCGATTGAACGAATATTAGAAGATAAAAACGGAAATATCTGGTTCTGTTCGGGAATGGGAGTGGGAGAAGGTGTTAGCCGTTACGATGGAAAAATCATGACCAATTATAAACCGAATGGTGATACCTGGGTGCCCTATATTTTAGAAGATGATGCGGGAAACATTTGGTTCTCGGGAAGAAGTCACGGTTATTTTCGTTATGATGGAAAAACTTTTACCGATTTTACAGAGAATGTTAGATTTAGTCCAATTGTAGAAGAGAAAGCTGGAACAATTTGTCTTGAAGGAAAAGTTAGATTTGGTCCAATATTAGAAGATAAAGCAGGAAATATTTGGTTCACTGGGAAAATGAGAATGTTTGGAGGCACCGGAGGTATATGGCGTTATGATGGGAATTCCTGTACAAATTTCACCCAAGATGGTGTAGGAGATTATGCGATTTGGTCTATGGTAGCAGATAATGCAGGAAATATTTGGATAGGAACAAACAATACTGGTTTATATCGTTTTGATGGAAAAACCTTTACTGATTTTTCGGAGAAAGCGTCTAAGTAATAATGGTGTGTTTTGTATTGTTGTAGATACCGATGGAAACCTTTGGTTCTGGACTAGAAACACAAGTTTAAGAAAATACGATGGGGAAAACTTCACAACATTTTCAGAATAGAAAAAAATAAGAATTTTAATAATCAAAACTCTCGAAAAAAATATGGCAGCCGCTAACAATGTATAAAAGCAATAGCAGTTTGGGTATAAACTCAAATCATTTTTGTGTTATATTCATTATATTGCTATCTATAAAGGAAGTGTATTTTAGTCGGATACTGCTCTTATACAAACCGTTGGAAGTAATTAAAAATTAAATAAATGAGATCATTATTATACATATTTCTATGCTTTCCCGTACTTAGTGTTTCCCAAAACTTGGAATCAACAACAAATATTAATATAATTAAATCGTGGTCTCAAGAACCAAATGGGTATAGCTATCCAATGAATATAAACGTTCCAGCAGGAACCGTGCCTCCAAATGGATTCCCCGTCTGCATATTACTTCATGGAAATGGCGGAAATGGAGCTGGCATGATGAATGAATTCACGAATATATTGGAATGTCATGCTCTAGTGGCACCAACTGGCTATTTAAATAGTTGGAATATTTGTGCAGAAGATAGCGATGCTCCTGATATTGAAATGATAAATGACCTTGTCAATATTTTACAAGCTTACTCCAATATTAATCCAAATAAAATCAGGATTATAGGCTCTTCTAATGGGGCGGGTTTAGCAAATAATATTTTTATAGAAAATAACAATACAGGAATTGACATTGTATGTGCTATTGTTTCTCATTTAAATGAACCACAATATCATTTAGGAAATTTTTATAAACCAAGCGCTTCAACTGACCCTTTAAGTTCTTTCTGTGGTTATGATAATTTGGTTAATCCTTTAGCCACCAGAAAATACTTAAGTATAAGTAATGACAATGACCCAATCATTCCATATTCAGGTGGTACATCCGTTGTTGGAATTGACTTTTTACCTGCTGAAACAGCCGCTTATAAAATAGCCTTAAATCAAGGGTATACAGGTAGCCAACTAACATCAGGAATAACGATGGGTAACCCTCAAATAACAGAATATTCGTATTTATCAGGAGATGTAGTACATATCAAAGGCGATGCAGCTCATGATACAAACAACACGCAACTAGATTATATAAAAGATTACTTTTTAGATTGTGCTGAGGTTTTAAACATTGATGATTATAATCTTGATAAAATCAAAGTTTATCCAAATCCTACCAACTCCAAGATTACGGTAACAGGGGCTTCTAATCAAACCATCGAATATTCAATTTTCAATGTGTTTGGTCAACTAGTTTTAAGTGGTTCTGGGACTTCAGATACGCTACAGATTAATCTATCTGAATTAGATTCGCAAATGTATTTTCTTAAAATAAATAACGAAGTAATCAAAATTATTAAAATATAAAAGTGCACAACAAGCAGTATACTCCATAATTTTGCCGTAGGCGCAATACAAAATTACGTAGCATACTGCCACCGTTGGTAGTGATTAAAAACCAGGGTAAGCTGAAAACTGATTAGAGTAGGCTAAATAAATAATATTAATAATGGAGAATTCACATTTAGAAACTTTCAAAGCAAAAGCACAAGGGAATGGATGGCCTACTAAAGTAGACATTACGGATACAGAATGGAAGCTTCAATCAGATGAACCAATCGAGGATGGCGGATCAAATTCCGGACCTAATCCGATGCAATATTTTACTACTTCCTTAGCCGGATGTCAAAACGAACAAGCCCAAGTTGTTGCGGAAGAACTTTCCTTGAAAATTGAACAAATTAATATAAATATTGAAATCGATCTTGATCTTTCAGGTTTTATGGGGATCTCAGATAATTCAGATGGCAGTTACAAGAATGTACGACTTGATGCCGTAGTGCTTGGAGAAGTAACGGATGAACAAATCACAAGTTTGGGACAAAAAGTAGATGCTCGTTGTCCCATTTTAGCTTTGTTACGTTCAAGTGGATGTGTAATTGAAAGCAATTGGAGCAAAAAATAACAACTGGCAACAATAGCAATAAGCGATTGTTTTTATGAAAAACTAAGGAACTCAAGAAGGATCGAATGCTCAAATTACCAAGGATCAATTATACTCATTTTTGATGATAATTGATTCTTTTAAATCATAAACACATGGAATGGATTAAAGAAATATTTTTATTAATTGCAGAAGTAATAGATATTATTGGCATTGGTATTTTGATTTTTGGCTTTGCTAAATTGTTGATAAAATATCTAGGAAAAGAATTTTTAAAACATCCTTTTAGAACACCATTAACTGAAATTCAAAAAATAAGATGTGAACTAGGTATCTATATATTATTGGCATTAGATTTCTTAATTGCATCTGATATCATTCATACGATTATGAAAATAACTGAGGAGCAACTTATGGAGTTATCTGTAATGATAATTTTAAGAATCGCTATTGGATATTTTTTAGGAAAAGAAATTGAAGAAATTCACAATAAAGAATAAAACTACTGCCAACACAACCTATAATCAATAGCACCCTACGGGATGCTACTGCTCTTATACAAACCGTTGTGTTTCATTGAAAATGCAAATTTACGAAGTTGAATAATCAACAGGATATATTGGAGCGCATAATTGATTTTCTTAACCTAATTAATATAATGGTAGTTGAGAAAAAATTATCTGATGATACATTTCTATCAGGTCTAAGTATTAAAGGAAATACAATTTTAATGGACTTAGATAAATTAAAATATCCTGGCGACTTGTTGCATGAGGCTGGCCATATCGCTACAACAGAGGAACAAATTAGACCATTTTTATATCCATTTCTAAGCATTCTAACGGTCTAGAGGTATGAACTTTACAAATTTACGCCCAGAACCACTTCTGTCTATTCTGTTGTCAAGCTTTAACAAACCTTCTTCTTTCATAATTCTGTATAGCTTTTTATGGTTGATAGTGTAACCGTCTCTAGTCAAATAGCTGGTCATTAATCGGTATCCACAATCTATAAATTCGTGCTCTAAAATCTTCTTTAAAGAGGTTACCACCACATCTTGTAAGACAAAGCCTTTAGTACTGTGATAAGTCTCTTTAGACGGCTTATTTCCTTTTTTACCACCACTAGGCACTCTGTAATAGCTACTAGATATAATTCCGACCATCTTTATAACCTTGGTTTTACTACACTTATGTTTCTTGCAAGTGGCATCTACTAAATCTTTCTTGGATCGGACGTTCCAAACTTTTTTTTTAAGAGCTCTCGTTGCACCTCGAGTTCGATTTCACGATCACTTAGCAACTTTCGCAATACACGATTTTCTTCTTCTGAAGCTTTATGCTCCTTAGTTTTAGTGTCATAACTGACTTTTAAGCATGCTTCTCCTTTATGCTCAAACTTCTTCTTCCAGCTATAAAAAGTGCCCGTACTAACACTGTATTTACGACAGGTTTCTACGACTCTTATTTCTTCTGATGTAGAGAGTATTTCTAGCTTCTCCTTTAATGTCCATTTCTTGTATTTCATATCTCAAATGTATTAGTTTTGAAATTTAAAATATCACTCCGAACTTATTAGGGGCTAAAGTATCTAGTTTTCAATGTTTTATTCTTATATTTAAGGAAATTATTAGGCTTTATGAAGAACCTAACCTACTTATTACTAATCATTCCCATTCTTAGTTTGTTCTCTCAAGGTATTGGGATTAATACTACTTTACCAATGGCAACATTGCATGTCAATGGAGATATGAAGTTTACACCAAAAGCATCGGATGCCACAAGGTTAGTTGGAATAATTTCTAACGGCGAGGTTAAGGAATTTGAGTTGGGAAATTCTTTTAATATAACTACAGGGACTTTAACGGTAATTCCTCCAATAGATTCAAATATTTTTTTAATTGGGGATGTTGATCAGGTGTTGACAGCTCCAACAACTTCTCAGTATGATAATTATGATATTGGATTGGCTAATATAAATATAGACAAAACAATAATACGTGTCTTTGGGGAAACAAATGGATATTCAGTTTCAGGTTTTACCGATGGATTCGACGGGCGTATTATTTATTACTATAATTCACAAAACAATAATGTCACTTTCTTTGATCTTAATTTAGGCAGTGATGCTAAAAATCAAATTATCACAGGCTCCGGTGGTAATGAAGGTACTACGGGAGAAGGTGTGGCGGAATTTATTTATGATGGTAGTTTAGAAAAATGGATTCTTATTAATATACGTTGATAGTGTTTAATGTTATGAAAAAAAAAATACTCTTATTGTTTTTGTGTTTAAATGGATTCGTTCAGGCACAAGTGGGTATAGGTGTTATAAATCCACAAGAAACCCTGCATATTCAAGGTGACTTAATTGTGGAAGGTTTTAATGAATTAGATAACTCAACCTCTCTTGTTGGTGCAGATATTGATGGAAATTTAACCTTACTAAATATAGATAACCAACTAACCCTTGAAAACAACACACTACAATTAGCGAGCAGTATCTCATACGGTATTGGAACTATGGACCTAAGTGGGCTAATAGTACCACCCGGAAATCAAGTACACAACATGGATCTTCAACTCGGGCAAGGAGAAGCGAATCAGGGAAAAGTGGTTATAAAAGTTTTTAACTTACCTTCCAATATTAAAATTACAGGAATGGAGGACGGAGTCGATGGACTACACGTTTTTTTTTATCACTCTGGCGTACAATCTATTATGTTCTTAGATGAATCAGATACTAGAGCGTTATCATCTTTGCCAAATAATAGAATTAAAGTACTTGCTGGATCAGAAACCATATCTGCAGAAGGAAGTATAGAATTGATTTATGACGGGGTATTACAACGGTGGTTATTTTTATCAATACATGATTAGTTATGAAAAAATTAATACTCACAGCGACAATTATTTTCGGTTTCATATTTGGAATACAGGCACAAGTTGGCATTGGAAATACCAATCCAAGTGCAAGTCTAGATGTTAACGGTACAGTTCGAGTAACTAGTTTACCAGTTGGGACCACAGACTTGATAACGTTAGCCGGTCATACATCCAGCAGAGCTTTTAATAGAACCAATATAGGAGCCAATTTAATAATTATCAATAATAGCCTTGATACCGCTCCCGTTTCTGGATCCATAGGGGATCTAAATTTAGGAGCACATCCCATCGAAGCAGGAACCATAGTAGATTTGAATTTAGAAATTAGCTCCGGAAACTCTAATTCGAACGCTACTTTTATTAGATTACATTCATATAATTCCAATATAAATATTGCGGGTATAACGAATGGAGTTCATGGTCGCCATTTTACATTGTGCTTTTCAGAAACAGCAAATATTAGTCTTTTGGAAGATGATTTAGCTGCGCTGCCCCAAAATCGAATATTAACTGCTGCCACTTCTCAACTTTCCATAAGTGGAATGGGATTTATCGACCTGGTATATGACGCTACTGGAGGCTCCGATAGCTTGGGACGATGGATTATAATTAAATTCAGGGGATAAGAAATTTAATCCTTCTAACCGGATGATCGCCTTACACAACAAAATGTGAATAGTTTCTTTTTTAAGCGATTATAATTACATAGTAAGAGAACTTTAATTAGGTGTATAAATCTTTCCAAATAAAATTATTGAAATCGTAAAAAAAAAGTAAAAAAAATACGGGAAAGTATCAATAATCCAATTAAACTGTTTTTAAATTGATAGTAATTACCATTAGAATCTGTAACATCAAAAACTAAATGGCTGCTGTCAATTCCAAAATATTTAATACCTTTATTCATAAGAAAATAGTTTTTTGAAAGGACATACTGCACGAGTTTCAACGACTTAAAATCGAGGTCTAATAGCCTCATAGAACTGTACGGAATCTGTGTAGAAAATAGAGGGGATTTTCAATGTTGACGAAGTCTTAAGCTTCTGCTTGTATAATAACCTTATTCCTTTCTATTGTTTTTTCTGATTTATGATTAAATTTAATGAATTGTAAACTTAAGCCGTGTATAATCACTTGCTATAGCAAGTGATTATTTGGAAAATCCCTTCAGAATTTTCTCTGGTACGTTTTTGTTTACTAAATTAGTTACTTAACCACGCAACGAACCCTACACCAAACGTTAGCTGCAAGCTTACAGAAACTAATAAAAACTAAAGATAATAAATGGAAAAGTTAAAAGGAAAAGTAATAATTATAACAGGTTCTTCAAGAGGTATTGGATCGACCATTGCCAAAACTCTTGCTAAAAATGGTGCAAAAGTGGTGGTTAATTATTCAGGTAATGAAGAAACTGCGAAAATTGTAGTAAATGAAATTATACAAAGAGGTGGACAAGCTATTGCTATTAAAGCAGACGTTAGTAAATCGGAAGACGTAAAAAGATTATTTCAAAAAACCATTGAGAAGTTTGAAAAAGTTGATGTATTAATAAACAATGCTGGAATTGCAATTTATAAATTGATCAAAGACACAACGGACGAAGATTTTGACAGAATTTTTGATATAAATGTAAAAGGCGTTTTCAACACAATGAGAGAGGCATCTACACTTTTAGAAGATAATGGAAGGATAATAAATTTTTCAAGTTCTGTAACACGACTAATGTTGCCGACTTATGGAACATATTCTGCCACTAAAGCTGCAGTTGAACAGCTAACGAGAGTGTTTTCGAAAGAAATAGGAACTAAAGGAATTACAGTAAATTCTATTTCACCAGGTCCAGTTAATACGGAACTTTTCAAACAAGGGAAAAATGAGGAGGTTATAAAACGTTTGGCTTCAATGTCTGCTTTTAATCGAATTGGCGAACCTGAAGACATTGCAAAAATCATCTTATTTCTTGTAGATGATGATTCAAAATGGATAACAGGACAAAATATCGGAGCAAATGGCGGATTTGCTTAACTAATAAAGCCAGCAGCTAACAATCTGTGTAATTAATGGCTACATAGTGCTAAATTTGAAGTTTAGTTCTTTTAATTAAGTTCTGTGATAACTTAAAATTTAAGTATTTTTAAACGCCACTAACCATACAGTAAACGTTGTGCTTCATTACCAGAAACTGCACTTCATTAAAGAACCATATACGAAATGAAACCAACCTTAACCGAACTAATGTGGAAACTCGAAGAACAATTCGGAAAACTAAACGCTCAAGCTGAACATTGCGCAGAAGATTTTCACGAAATCTATCAGGATTTTATTAATTCAATTCAAACGAATAATATTGTCATCATAGCTTCACCAAATATGTTGGCAAGTAAATTACAAGATCCAAAATATACAAGATATAGAACATTTGGTCGTTTATCGATCTTGTTAATTATAGCTGGAATAATTTCAGTCTTCTTCAATTGTAAAATCGGTTTAGGATTATTCGTTGGTTCATTTTTAGCGAAATTTATATCTTCCAAAATGAAAAATAGTTCAAGCAAAAATTTTGATCTTGAACTAACTTCAAAGATTAATAAAACGCCAGCAGAGGGAATGTTTGATGTTTGCCAATATTATATTACTGGAATTTTGCAATTAGCAAGTACAAATGGTAGAGCGCATTTACCACTAATACCATCCTATTGTTTGACGGGAGTTCAAGAGTTTGCAAGAAGAGAATAATGAAGTTCAAAATTTATGATAGAAAATCTTTACCTAGTTTATTGCCTAATATAATCTTTGAGCGGATTTGATTTAGGATTTGATGGAATTATGGCAAAACATAGAATTGAAATGGAAACAAAAATCGGAAGGAATAAAGGTTGCGATTTTGATACCGATAAAGCCAACGAATTAATCAGTTAAATAGAAATTAGCGAAAAAGTTTAACAAGGTCGGAATAAGCCGAATGAGACCTAAAAAATTGAAGTAGGTATACGTTTATAAATAAGTAAAATCATGAAAAAAAATTTTTTAACTGTAATTATCGGAATGCTATCATTAGTAATGTCCATGAATTCTTGCTCATCAGACGATGAAGATGAAACTGATACAAGAGACCAATATGTTGGTGCGTGGAATTTGGTCTCTGAAGGGAGTGTTAATAGAATTGAAAACGGATCAATTTTGGATACTGACACTGTTAATGAGACAAGTTCAGTAAACGTTTCAAAATCTGGGGAGAAAGATTTAGTGATTGACGGAGATATATATTTTGTTTCTGTTGATGGTCTTTTTCTTACTAGTACTCCAAGAACCGAATCTGGTAGCGATGGTAGTTATATTTATTCAATAACTTATTCAACCATTGGTACACTAAGTGTAGATAATTTTACACTCCTTACTACTGTAACAGGTACTTGGACAGATGATGGTAGAAATGGAACTTTTTCTGGAACTGTAAGTGGAGTTCTAACGAAATAGATGCTAAGTAAAAAACACAGCTAGAACAACAAGGCTGGAGCATCATAAACACCTTAAGAGGTAAATTGATGCATAGGTCTATAGTGGTCAAGAACCCATAAGAGATGCCGTCCTTATCTTTATAGACTTATAATAACAAAGAGTACCCTTAAACCAACAAAGCAAACGGTCCACTTAGTAACTCGTTTGTGTCGTTATAGAGTCACTTCTATTCTATCTCGAGCTTGGGCTGTGAGTACAGTAATCTATTTAATTACATTATATATTAAAAGAGTCTTTCTCCTAAACATAGGGAGGAAGGCTTTTTTTTTGCGAAAAGGGAAACCCGTAATGAGGTTCAATAAATAGATGGTAATTTTGGCCGTGCCGTGATGGCTAGGCAAATGATCAAATAAAAAATGTTCATTTAGAATTACGTGTTTATACGTATCTCGTCTATGAATGGTCTTTGTAGGTTTACAGAGTGCTCCTTGACGGTATCCCAAAAATAAAATAGTTAATAAATAAAAAAAATACGGATCTGTGTTTATCCGAAAAGATAGTGTCTTTTTACACGCTACGTTTCAGATACAAACCGTTGTGCAACATTTAGTAAGAGCCATTATCAGAGAATAAATTGACTTTATTTTATGCTATTTTTAAAATAAAAGGTAACATTTTTTGTTTTCCGCATCTAAAGGGAAATCTAAACTTAAAAACAATGAAAAATTTTATTTTAGTATTAGCCTCATTCGTATTTTCTTTATCAATTTACGCAAAGAATGAAAGTCAACCTGTCAGTGTAGAAGTTACAGGAAAAGGAAAACCTATAGTCTTAATTCCTTGTTTTATAGTTCCTGGTGACATTTGGAATCCCCTAGTAAAAAAGCTAGAAAAGAATTACGAATGCCATATAGTTACTTTAGCTGGTTTTGGAGGAAAAGAACTCATAGAATTTCCTTGGTTGCCTAAAGTCAACGAGTCTCTAAAAAATTATATCATAAAAAACGATTTACAACCGATACTACTACCTCATTCTTATAAAGAAACTGCGCGAGTCTATAATGATAATATATTGTAGACTAGATCACTACTAGTATGTCTTTGGGTAACTCTTTAAGAAATTTCTTAAAACCTTGCACATCATTTTATACTGGGTATGCCCGTTAATACTTCCGGGGACATCAAAGACATCTTTATTGATGTCAACTTCAAAAGTTCCCCTATATTTATAGATATAAATTGATTTATGAAAGAACTAGCTGCGAGCCATATATAAAACCGTTAGCAAATGTTAAAACAAAAATACCCACTACTAGGTATTGACTTAACCTTTAAAATAAAATAAGTTTAAATATTAAAAACAATGAAAACATATTTAACAGTCCTAAATTATCCTTCTTTCATTTTTCACTTCCTTTTCACAAGATACTAAATGTGAATGTTACTCAAAATCTGGAGTGAAAGTTGTTTGGACACCGGAAAAGATAATCTTTGGCGACGGAACAATTCTGGAATAAAAACTATGAGTATATCCAATGATAAAAAGCGCTATATTGGCAAATATTTCCAAAACGAATATTTAATTGGACTAAAATGACCTGGACAGATCAAAATACCCAAGAAAAACAGGAAGAAGAGAAGACGAAAAGAATCGCTGAATTAGTACTTGCAAAAAAAGAGCTGGTATTTCAGAAGGAAGAGAAGGCGAAACTAGCCGCTGAATTAGTAATTGCAAAAAAAGAGCTGGTGTTTCAGAAGGAAGAGAAGGCGAAACGAGCCGCTGAATTAGTAATTGTAAAGAAAGAACGGGTATTTCAGAAGGAAGAGAAGGCGAAACGAGCCGCTGAATTAGAAATTGTAAAAGAAGAACGGGTATTTCAGAATAAACAGAAGACGAAAAGGGCCGCTGAATTAGTAATTGCAAATAAAGAGCTGGTGTTTCAGAATAAAGAGAAGAAGAAACGGGCCGCTGAATTAGAAATTGTAAAAGAAGAACGGGTATTTCAGAATAAACAGAAGAAGAAACGGGCCACTGAATTAGTACTTGCAAAAAAAGAGCTGGTATTTCAGAAGGAAGAGAAGAAGAAACGAGCCGCTGAATTAGAAATTGTAAAAGAAGAACGGGTATTTCAGAATAAACAGAAGAAGAAACGGGCCACTGAATTAGTACTTGCAAAAAAAGAGCTGGTATTTCAGAAGGAAGAGAAGAAGAAACGAGCCGCTGAATTAGAAATTGTAAAAGAAGAACGGGTATTTCAGAATAAACAGAAGACGAAAAGAATCGCTGAATTAGAAATTGCAAAAAAAGAGCTGGTATTTCAGAAGGAAGAGAAGACGAAACGGGCTGCTGAATTAGTAATTGCAGATAAAGAGCTGGTGTTTCAGAATAAACAGAAGAAGAAACGGGCCGCTGAATTAGTACTTGCAAAAAAAGAACGGGTATTTCAGAAGGAAGAGAAGAAGAAAAGGGCCGCTGAATTAGTACTTGCAAAAAAAGAGCTGGTATTTCAGAATGAAGAGAAGAAGAAACGAGCCGCTGAATTAGAAATTGTAAAAGAAGAACGGGTATTTCAGAATAAACAGAAGACGAAAAGAATCGCTGAATTAGAAATTGCAAAAAAAGAGCTGGTATTTCAGAAGGAAGAGAAGACGAAACGGGCCACTGAATTAGTACTTGCAAAAAAAGAGCTGGTATTTCAGAAGGAAGAGAAGGCGAAACGAGCCGCTGAATTAGAAATTGCAAAAAAAGAACGGTTATTTCAGAAGGAAGAGAAGACGAAACGGGCTGCTGAATTAGTAATTGCAGATAAAGAGCTGGTGTTTCAGAATAAACAGAAGAAGAAACGGGCCGCTGAATTAGTACTTGCAAAAAAAGAACGGGTATTTCAGAAGGAAGAGAAGAAGAAAAGGGCCGCTGAATTAGTAATTGCAAATAAAGAGCTGGTATTTCAGAATGAAGAGAAGACGAAGCGAGCCGCTGAATTAGAAATTGCAAATAAAGAGCTGCTGTTTCAGAATGAAGAGAAGACGAAAAGAACCGCTGAATTAGAAATTGCAAACCGACAGCTTATTGATTTCTGCAACATTGTGTCTCATAATTTAAGAGCACCGCTTGTAAACATCTCCATACTGGTTGATTACCTGCGGGAGAGCAAGGATGAAGAGGAACGAGAAGACCTGTTGGAAAAAACAAAACTTGTAACCAATCATTTAAATCAAGTGTTTAACAAATTGGTGGAATCGGTTCAGATAAAGCAAGACACTGAAATAAGATCGGAAAAGATAATTTTGAAAGACTGTTTAGATAGTATTCTTATCGGATTTGGATCTGAGATTGAAGCCTACGAGGCAGATATTCAAATAAATTTTAATGATGTCCATGAGCTTTATAATCCTAGGACATATATAGAGAGTATACTTACAAATCTTATAAGTAACACCTTGAAATATAAATCACCGGATAGAAAACCTGTTGTCAAAATTAAGCTAGAAAAAATAAACGGCAACATTATCTTATCTGTTGCTGACAATGGTTTGGGAATAGACTTGATAAAGCATCAAGACAATCTTTTTAAAATAAGAAAAACTTTTCATAAGCACACAGATGCCAAAGGATTCGGCTTGTATCTGGTCAAAACTCAGGTGGAGGCAATCGGCGGAAAAATATGGGCCACGAGTATTCCTAATATAGGCAGTACCTTTTTTGTTGAATTTAAAACCCAAAACACATGAATAAAGTTAAAACGCTTGGAATCGTTGATGATGATAAAATCTATACTTTCTTGGTCAAAAAAGCCATAGAACAGACAAATCTTGTTGGCACGATTAAAGTTTTTGACAACGGGTTGGATGCGATAGATTTTTTAAAGAAAAATGCAGCAAATCGCGATACCCTGCCTGAAATAATTCTTCTTGACCTTTCCATGCCTGTAATGGATGGATGGGAATTTCTTGAAGAATACATACTGCTTAGCCCAAAGCTGGGCAGAAAGATTACTATTTATATTATTTCATCCTCCATATCGCCATATGATATTGCCAAGGCAAAAAGTATAAGTTTAGTTACCGACTACATTATTAAACCCGTTTCCAAAGAAAAACTAATCGAAATATTTAAAAAAATGTAAGTGGTTCGCACAAAATAACGGCCTTCTGACCAATGAAAAATGATTGCAGAACTTACAATATAAAATAAAGTACTGGCTAAAACACTGTATAAATTTAATAGGCCAAACCGCCCCACCCAAGCCATACTGCTCTTTCCGTATCTTTGCAGTCTGGAGGAAATTGGGTTTCCAAAACTCCCTACTAACTTTATACCAACCGTTGTGCAACATTTAGTACTAGAGAAAGGCTGTTTACTTCTTTTTTCTCAATATTCAGTTCTAACATCTAACATCTCCACCTATATCGCTACCCAAACTATACTTGTATTCTTTGGGGAAATTTTTTATAGTAACAAAAATCTCTAAAACCAATTTATAAGTGTCTCTATAAACAGGAAGCTCTGTATGTAATGCCATTTTTTTTAAGCCGACCGTTTACGCGGTACTATTATAAATAACTAAAAAGCCCGAACAGCACGCACGATGCCCGTGTTGCCCTTACCGATGCCGGCCTGATCACCAAGGTTGAAAACCTGTCCCCACGCGAGACTACTATAGAGCTCCGTAGAACTCCAGTAGAAACCATCAGGAAAACCGCCAAGGCCTTGAAGATGGAGGTTTACATACATCATGTCTAATTCATCTTTTGATGGTAAATACCAATCTGTAAATCCCCCATCAGATAGCCCTTCACATTGATCCGCTGCAGGACATAAAGAACTGTAATTTGAAGCTCCCGCAATACTTTTTTTTGTGTTTTGAGCACCTCCAAAAATTCCAGATGCAAAAGCAAATGAGTCAAAATTCATAGTTGACCATTGGTATACGCCAGTCTCATCAGATGCTTTGGCAACCAACCCATGACAGCCCGATCCGTCTAAATAGAAAATAATACCGCCTTGGTAGGTGTCACCTATGGAAAGCTCGCAAGTAGCTGTAACACTTTCTGCAGTTTTAGCATGCAATGCATAAGGCACCGTTTTAAAAGCAGTGGTACCCATATCCTGTAAACCGCCTCCAGTATCTATTTGTACATTTAAAAAGTGATTATTACTGCTCCAATCAATTGTAGAGAAGGTTCCTGTTACAGGCGTTCCTTCACCTATATTTAGTATAACAATCCCATTGGCATCTGTGGTAGGTGCATGGGTTTCTTCATACACATTGGCCGCTCCATCTAATATAATAAAGGTAACATCGATAGGAGTACTGGAAACTAGAACTCCAGATCCGTCTTTAATTAAAGCTTTGTAATTAATACCTTGTTGAGCAAACGATGTAATACAAAACAACAATAAGCAAGCGAGTGTGATTTTTTTCATGAATTGAGTTTTTAAGATTCGTCTAAAATCAACTCAAAGAGTAAGAGAGAAAGCCTAGACTTGATTAGTTGAATGGAAAGATACATAAATTTGTATTTGATATAACTAATGGTAACAACGTATAAAATTCATGGCGCTAAGACATCAATAATTGAGTAATTTCAACAAATATTAGCAACTTGAAATTCCGAAAAATACGAACTTGCTTGCCTTGCTTATTCGCACGCGGCTCAGTTAACTTGGAGGAAAGAAAGGCGTTGGTCGGTTTAGCCGCTTCCAGCCCCGTCAAAAAAGCGGGCTTATTCAAGCTGCGCCAGGCGCGACAAATCTTATAGAAAATCGTTAGCAAACTTAAAATACCAAACGAATGAAAAGAGAACTATATTTTAAACAAATTAAAATATTATTGGTTATTTTTTTATTAATATCAATTTGTATGGACAATGTCCATCTGATGATTTTTTTTCAGCAATAACTCAAGAAACTGTAGCTAATTTTATTGTCGATTACCCTAACTACACTTCATTAAAAAATTTATGGATTGGTGACGCTGGCCCTGATTATTGGGAAATTACATATCTATTTGCATTTATAAACCTAGTTAGTGTAACTGAGAGATTATTGATTTTACAAATAACTACAACAAATTTACAAGGTTTAAATAATCTACAAACAGAAGGTCAACAAGGATTTGATCAGCGTTCCATTTATTTTATGCCAAACCTTACGAGCCTTGAAGGATTGGAAAGTTCGGAAAGCGTTATGGGGGTCTTTCCGAATTACTTTTTGCCCATCCCTCACAAACTTAAATGGTTTAGAAAATTTAACTACTGTTAACGTATCTAAATATTTCACTATTGACAACAATTCCAATCTAAATGATATGGAAGGTTTAAACTGTTACTTTTTTACTGAGGAATTTAGAAACACTGTTCCAAATTATACAATACAAGAAAGCTTATATCCAGCCCTACTAGAAAATTGTGAGATTAATTTGTCCAATGATAATTTCACCTAGAATAATCTTCATATCTATCCTAACCCTGCGAAATCTATTTTAAATGTTGACAACACGGAACATATAAAACGAATTGATATTTTTGATTTAACTGGAAGGTTAATTAAGCATAGAAATTCAGATTTTAAAAACATTGACGTATCTGATTTATCATCAGGTACATTTATTCTAAAAGTCAGATTAGACTCGAATATAATTCTAAATAACAAATTAATTATTGAGTAGATATTCAGGAAAACGTTTGCTAACTCTGTCTATAATTCATGCTTATTTGCTAAATTTGTTGCTTAGCCGAAAAATCCTATCGGATTTCTCCGCAACGCAATCATAGCGAAAACCGTTACCCAACATTGGAAAAAAAACGAGAATGATAAGAAATTATTGGAATGAAGAATGGAAAGAGATTGAATTTGATGATAAGATTTCTGAAAAGGAAAAGTTTAAAATATCAAATTACGCTAGAATTATAAACTGCAAAACAAATAAAGAATTTTTAGTAAAAAAATATTTTATAAACGGATATCAGAATTTACCACTTAAACAAAAAAATAACGGAAAACAGACAAGTAGATACGTGCATAAAATTGTTGCGGAACATTTTCTGGAAAAAAATAACGGAATCTGCGTTATTCATTTGAATTATGACAAAGCCGACAATCGAATTGAAAATCTAAAATGGGCTACCAAAAGAGAAAAAGAACTTCATCAATTTAACAATCCAAATTGGGAAGGAATTGTTGAAAAAAGAAGTAAAAATATTGGTAAGTTAAGCGAAGGAAAAGTAAAAATTATTAAACGCCAATTAAAAAATAACAGAACTAGAATCAATCTTATCGCAAAACGTTTTGGAGTATCTGATACGCAAATTCATAGGATAAAAAGAGGAGAAAATTGGAGTTCTGTAAACGAATGAAAAACGTTGGGTAACAATGTATAAAAATAATAAGGGTTAAGTGGCAAACCCAAAGTTGGTGAATATTAAAAAAGTCAGCCAAATTTACAATTTGACGGTTTAAATAAAATTAACGGTAAAGTTATAAATTTGGCTAAGTACTAAACCTGAAAGTAAGTGCGTCTTTAATCCCTTACTATTCTTATACTAACCGTTAAAAACAACTATTTTCTAAAGAACATGGATTTACGTAAAAAAATTATTATTATTGGTGGGGGCTTTGCGGGATTAGAGCTTATCAAACGCTTAGGGAATTCAAAAAAATACGATATTATTTTAGTGGACAGCAACAACTATAATTTTTTTGCACCATTAATATATCAAGTTTCTAGTGGTTTCATGGAGCCATCAGCAATTAGCTATCCTTTTCGTAAAATTCTTCGTAATTTTAAAAACGTACGTTTTAGACTTGGTTCTCTTGAAAAAGTAGTGCCCGACGAGAACAAAATAATTCTAAATAATGGCGAGTTGTCATATGATTTTTTAATCATGGCAACAGGTACAGAAACAAATTACTTTGGCAATAAAAATATCGAAGAAAAATGCTTACCAATGAAAACAATAAGTGACGCCTTGTCACTGCGAAATACCATTTTAACACGTTTAGACTTAGCAACAAGAATTGAGAATGCAGCGGAAAGAAAAAAATACCTAACTTTTGTAATTGCTGGCGCAGGACCAACAGGGGTAGAGCTTTCTGGAATTATAGCAGAGTTGAGTGGCTCTGTAATTATGAAAGATTATCCAGAGTTAAAAGAAGAAGAACTTGGAGAAATTTATTTAGTCGACGGTCAAAAAGCGGTTTTGTCATCCATGTCACTGCATGCTCAGAAATATGCTGCTAAAAAGTTGGCTGCTTATGGAGTGCATCTTTTAATGGATACTTTTGTTGAAGATTTTGATGGTGAAAGTGTACAGTTATCTAACGGAAAGAGCATTGATACTAAAAATTTAATTTGGGCGGCAGGAGTGCAGGCCAAAGTATTTGAAGGTTTTCATCCAGATAGTTTTGGACAGGGTAAAAGATTAAAAACAGATCAGTTTAATAAGGTTTATTTATCTGACAATATTTATGCTTTAGGAGATTGTGCTTTAATAGATGGAGATAAAAATTATCCTGACGGGCATCCGCAGGTGGCGCAACCCGCAATACAACAGGCAAAAAACTTAGCAGAGAATTTATTAAAAAATCAAGAAGTATGGAAAGCTTTTGGCTACAAAGACAAAGGTTCTTTGGCTATTATCGGAAGAAATAAAGCCGTATTAGATTTTCCAAACCAAAAATATGCTATGAGTGGCTTTTTATCTTGGCTCATCTGGATTTTTGTTCATATTATGGGACTTGTCAATTTCAAGAGTAAATTAAGAGCTCTATATAACTGGTTGGGATATTATATTTATAAAGACCAATCTTTTAGAATGATTATAAAACCTAATAGCAAAAATAATAATTGAACAGATAAAAACCGCACCACAACAAAGTACTGTGGTAAAAAAACAAGTAAAAATTCATTAATTTTTCACTAAAGTACTTCTGTAAGTATCCTCATCTATTAATCCTGATTTTGCAATTGCAAAAGCTTGTTACAAACCGCAATGAATGCTGGTTTTTTACTTTTTCCTTTGGCGACAATAGGCTCATAAAGATCTCTGCACCCTTTGTTCTATGTTTTTACCCCTACAAACCAACTGCTGTAAAATTTAAATAAAAGCAAACCAAAATCAGGTACTTATACCTATTGATATTAAACTCCAATGCTTCTATATTTACGAATATGGAAGCCCTTTTATGATCTAGCATACAAGAAACACAAACTAGGCTGAAACACTACCAATACTCTCAGCGGTAAACTAAAGAGCGTTTTAGACAGGTTGGGGGAGTGCTTAGTGCATAAATTGGTTTTTTTACCATCGCCTGTAAAAAATAATTAGCGTGAATACGGGAAAACGTAATAAAACAAATAGCATAAAGAGTATTTTTAAACATTACAAAGCTGCGGGCACGCAGGTGGCAAGAAATAATTTTAATAAAAACATCATAAACCTTTTAGCTTTGTGATGATATAATAGAAATAAACGTCATATGGGGTTTATATACATGTTAGGCATAAGCAGAAAAAAAACGAACGAATTAGATAACCGAACCAATAATATTAATATTTTTTTAATTAATAATGTAAAGTTTATTTAACATATTGGAAAATATTTTTATATTTGCGTAAAGTTTACTTATTGTATAATGTTTAAAATATAAATTATGAATGTAAAGTCATTTATGGAATGTGAAAGAAAAAGTCTGGAAAAGATGAAACGGTATCAATTACCAAACAGATTTAAAAAAATCGGAATAGTAATTATTGTAATATCATTAGTAGCATTTTTCGTCAATAAATTTTCAATTGAAAATATCGACGTAAAACTAACAGCCAAATATGGAATATTAGTAGGATTATTAATCGTTTCAATTTCAAAAGAAAAAATAGAAGATGAACTAATAACATCCTTAAGAATGCAATCTTATACTTTTGCTTTTATTGCTGGTGTTATTATAACTTTGTTAACAAACCCATTATTTAATTATATTGCAAATTTTATTTCACAAAGACAGCAAGAAAATTTTCAAGACGTTGGAGATTGGGAAATATTATGGATTTTATTAAGTGTTCAAGTTTTTTATTTTGAATTTTTAAAGCGAATGAACAAATGAAAAATCGGTTAAAAATTGAAAGAGCAATACTTGAGTTAACACAGGATAAACTTGCAAATAAAATAGGAGTATCACGTCAAACTATTAGTTCAATTGAAAAGAATAGATATGTTCCATCAACTGTTCTGGCATTAAGACTTTCAAGTCTTTTCGGAAAACCTGTTAATGACTTTTTCGAATTAGAAGATAGCGAAATGCCTATGCCTAACACCGTGTAAAAATAATTGCTTGGTTCGAGCTTACTTGGAAAATCCTGCAGATTTTCCTCAGGTTCGTTCCATTTTTGCTAAATTAGTGGCTGAAACACGCAACTATTCTTATACATAAACGTTGTGGTGCATATCATAAAAGCGTAGTGAGAATTCAACGAACAGACAGTTGAATGATTACATTATAGTTTCAAATAGGAAACAAATAATACATGAAAAGTTAAGCTGAAGAAATGAAATTAGATTTAAACTGTACGGCTGAATATTTTGATTCATTTTTGAAAATATCTGAATCTATCGAACTCTACAATGATTTATTGACTTACAATAAACTTACTAGCAAGTTTACTTTGGTTTTGGCAAATGGAGAACAATATCAAGAAAACTATGGTAAGATGATGTTCATTGACAGAAATTTATTTGCAGAAAAGAGATTTCCAAAATCAATATGGGGACCAAACCAAATATGGTCAGATAAAATGACATTCGTAAAAGATCGTATAGAAAGTTTTACCGGACATAAATTTGAAACATGTGTTTGTATCTACTATCCAGATGGAAATACAGGCGTTGATTATCATTCTGACTCAGTTGCATTTGGTGATACTACTAATATTGCGTCGGTAAGTATTGGTGAGGAAAGAATATTCCATTTGAGAGAAAAACGAACCAAGAAAAGTACATGAAATCCTATTGAAAAATGGGAGTTTATTAATTATGGGAGAGGGATGCCAAGATCGATATGAACATGCCTTACCACTAGATTCAAATTGTAAAAAGCCAAGAATTAATTTAACTTTTAGGAAATATGGATTCTAAAATTGATCTCTAAATCTATATTGTATAAGAAAACTTTGGAGAGAAGTTTAAATTGAGAATTATTGAATACGCCCCACAACAAAGTACTGTGGCTAAAAACAAGTAAAAACTCATTAATTTCTCACTAGAGTACTTTTATATTCTTTATCATATATCAACCCTGATTTAGCAATAGCAAAGGCCTGTTTTAAGAGCTTATTGCACACCGCAATAAGTGCTAATTTCTTACTCTTCCCTTTGGCCACTATTCGCTCGTAAAGATCTCTGCAAGCTTTGTTGTATTTACAAGCATTAAAACTGCACATAAATAATAAATTACGAAGTTTTTGATTCCCTATTTTACTTATTCGAGGTCGTCCTTTTACACTACTTCCACTTTGCCTAATCACTGGTGTTAGACCAGCGTAACTGCATAGTTCTGCTGCACTTGTAAACCGATCAAAACCACCTGTTAAAACCACTAACATAATGGATGTTTTAGGTCCAATGCCTGGAATAGTTTTTAAACGAGTTAATAGGTCTTGATGTGCTCGTTTTACCAAAACCAGCAACTTATCCTCTAAAGCTTTCATCTCTTTTTTAAGCTGTGTTAAACTCCGTTTTAAGGACCTTACAACTGCTTTACTTGGCGCTCCTAAAACAGCTTCTCCATGTAATTTGTTTTTTAACATAGTGCTCTGTTTTGTGTATACAGATAGTGCTCTGGTGATTTGAAGACATTCCATTTCATCCTTAGTGTTGCCCTTCCACAGTTTTAGATCTACCTTCTGAGCATACTCACAAATAAGTTTTGAATCGCTCTTATCTGTCTTGATTTTTGACAACTTCATCTGGATAAAACGTTTTACTGACAAAGGGTTTTCTACCGATACTTTTATGCCAAATTCTAGTAAATGGTAAGCTAGTTGATAGTGGTAATAACCTGTAGCTTCCATCACACAATGACTATTAATATCTAAGAGTTTTGTAAACTTCTTAAAGCCTGATGCATTGTTTTTAAACTGATAGTAATTACCATTTGAATCGGTAACATCAAACACTAAATAGCTAATGTCAATTCCAAAATATTTAATATCTTTAATCATAATAAAATGTTTTTTTGAAAGTACATACTACGCGAGTTTCAACGACTTAAAATCGAGGTCTAAAAGCCTCATACAACTGTACGAAATCTGTGTAGAAAAGAGAGGGGATTTTCAATGTTGACGAGATCTTAGTCTCTGCGTGTATAATAACCTTATTCCTCTCTTTGGTGCTTTCTGATTTATATCTAAATTTAATGAATTGTAAACTTAAGCCGTGTATAATTAATTGCTTGGTTTTAGCCAATTTACGAAAGTCCTCGCGGACTTTCTATCTGTGATTTATTTACTAAATTAGTTGCTTGAAACACGCAACAAACCATATACAACAACGTTGGCAACAACTTAAATTCCTTGAATGCAGCAATTTGAAAAACCAAATTTTAAAATAATATTTTTTCTCATAGTGTGCATAACTTTCTCCAATGGTTATTCTCAAATTGATTCTTTAAGAAATATTTTGGAAGATGAAAAAAAATCTGATTCCATAAGATTTAAAGCCATTAACACGTATTACCTAACTAACACATATGCCCAGCCAGATTCAGTTTTGGTTTTAATAAATTATCATTATGATCTAGCTAAAGAAAAGAAATTCATAAAGGAAATGGCAAAAGCTTTAAATGAAAAATCATATGCCTATTATATAAAAGGAGACACCAAGAAGTCAATGGAATTTTTGATGCAGTCCATAAAACTTTATGAACAATTGGATGAGCCTCTAACATTGGCAACATTGTATTCAAATATTGGTAATATTTATGGAGAAGAAAAAAAATATCAGGAAGCTGTTCGATATTTTAACTCCTCCTTAGAGATTTTTAGAAAACAAGGCCAAAAGACTGGAGAAGCTCGTATGCTACATAATCTTGGTGTTATTTATAATGCTTTAGACATTTACGATGTCGCCCTTACTTATTTAAACAAATCACTGGAGTTAAATCAAAAATTAAATAAAGAAAAAGAAACTGGAGGTACTTTTTTAGAAATAGGTAAGGTTTATTATAACAAAGCAGAATACTATTTAGCCATAGAACTTTCAAAAAAAGCCCTGGAACTCTTGATTAGTAAGAACAACAAATTTTCTACTGCAGACTGCTATTTCCTTATTTCAAAATCGTATCATAAATTAAATCAACCAGAAAAGGCTTACGACTATATAGAAAAAAGCTTGGTCATCGATTATGAAATAAAAAATACCTCAAGAATCATTCAACGACTTACCTTAAAAGCGAATTTAATATATGAATCAAACCTAGTAGATGAGGCGATAAAACAAGCTGAAGAAATTTTAAAACTAGTTCAATCAGAAACTATAAACCAATTAAAGGCTGATATATATAACCTGCTCTATAAATGCTACAAAGCCAAAAGAAATTATAGTTTATCACTTTCTATGAACGAACAATATATTGTTTACAGCGATAGTGTTCAAATAGAAAAAAATAAAATTGTCGTAATTAGAGAAGCTATTCAGAACGAATATGATAGCAAACTATATAAAAATAATCTAAAAAGCGAAAAAGAAAAAGCAGCACTCAAAGTCTTACAACTAAAAAAAACGTATACCATAACAATAGCAGCTGCTCTAATAATATTTAGCGTGGTATTCTATTTTAGATCTAAAATCAAAAAAAATCAAGCAAAAAGAGAATTACTATTAAATGAAATAGAGAAGCTTAAAAACAATGCAAATAAGGGATTAATAGTAGATTCGAATAAGTTTGAATTGAATAGAGAAAAAATTGAGCGTGCTATTAACAGAAAATTAAATGAAACCGATTGGACAGTATTAAATGTATTATTAGAAGATCCCGTAATTACCAATATAGAAATCGCTGAGAAAGTTTTTATGAGCGTGGATGGAATTGGTTCTTCGCTTCGCAGGATGTATGAGTATTTCAATATTAAAGAATCTAAATACAAAAAGATTTCATTATTGTTAGAAGCAATTAAAATTTCAAATAATTCAAACAAGATTGCTTAAATTTCATATGCATCCGTTTTTTATGTGTTTTCACACTCAGGCGTGAAGACTATATTCGTCAATTTTCTCATATTTGAATCAAATTAAAAAAATTGCTATGGAAAAAATTATTTTAACAATCGCAATACTAACATTGGGATTAACAGGCTATAGTCAAGTACAAATAGGTAATGACATAGATGGAGAAAATACAGATGACTTTTCGGGTCATACAGTAGCTACCTCCGCAAATGGTAACATCGTAGCTATTGGTGCTATTGAAAATGATGATGGCGGTAATAGATCCGGTCATGTAAGAGTATATGAAAATGTAGGCGGTACGTGGACAAAAATAGGCGAAGATATTGCCGGAGAGGCCCCGAACGATAGGTCAGGATGGTCATTGGCACTATCTGCGGATGGAGGCATAGTTGCCATTGGTTCTGATTTAAATAATTCCTGGAGGGGTCAAGTGGAGATATATGAAAATATATCTGGTACCTGGACACAAATAGGTGAAGATATTGAAGGCGAAAATTTTCAAGATTTATCAGCTACTAGTATATCATTATCAAACGATGGCAGTATAATAGCTATAGGAGCGCCGCGTGGCGATGGAAATAGTGAGAATACTGGATATGTTAAAGTTTTTAAAAATGTAGGTGGGGCTTGGATACAAATAGGTCAAGATATTGAAGGGGAACAGGAACAAGGGCGACTAGGTAATTCAGTAGCACTAAATGGGGAGGGAAATATAGTAGCCATTGGAGCCTCGCAAAATGACGAGAATGGCACAAATACAGGTGAGGTCAAAATATATGAAAACCTAGGTGGCATTTGGACCCAGCTGGGTCAAGATATAAATGGGGTAACCGAATTTGAGGATGCAGGTTTTAGAGTTGCATTGTCTGAAGTTGGAAATATAGTGGCTATAAGTTCAGCGGGTAGCAACGCCAATGGGTCTAATTCGGGACATGTACGAATTTTTGAAAATATAGGAGGCGTCTGGACACAAATAGGTGAAGATATAAATGGGGAAGCAACGGATGATTTTTCTGGCTGGTCGATAGCGCTGTCCGCAAGCGGAAATATTATTGCTATTGGCGCTGTATGGAATGATGGCAATGGATTTAATTCGGGCCATGTTAGAATTTTTCAAAATTTAGGTGGAGTTTGGACACAAATGGGCGAAGATATTAACGGAGAGGCTGCTTCTGATGAATCAGGCTATTCGGTAGATATTTCGGCTGATGGAAGTATTGTGGCTATTGGCGGCAAATCTAATGATGGTAATGGTAACTTTTCAGGTCATGTAAGGGTATTCGACTTATCAACAGTGTTATCAATTCCTACAATTGATTTAGCATCCACCATAAGTTTATATCCAAATCCATCAAATGATTTTATAAATATACGTTCAAATAAAGACCCGCTTTTAAAAATAGAACTATATAGTATGACCGGTAGTCTAATTTTTAAAACGGATTTGAATTCTGATATATACTCTCTTAATATTGCCAATTATCAGTCCGGAATCTATCTCTTGAGAGTTTTCAGTCAAAATAATGACACCATAAATACAAAGATTGCTAAAGAATAACGTTTGCTAACAGCACCTACAAGAAGTTGGTGGTTAAATGAAACTTTTGTGCTTTAGCCGTATTTCAGGACAATGCACTGATTAATTATTTATACTTTAACTATGAAACATACACTTTTTTTTTTCAAAACAACTTCATCAATTTTTATAATTCTTTTTACATCTTTTACTTCTTTAGCTCAATGCGTTCCGTATACAGAATTAGACCAAAATCCACTTCTGCAATTTGCCCATTTTGGGGCAGTTGATATTGCCGACATTGATAATGACGGGGATCAAGACCTTATAATTTCAGGATCAGAGACTATAGGATCTTTTATAAAAAACACCATTCTTTACCAAAACGATGGGTTTGGAAATTTCAGTATACTAGATGACTCTACCTTTAGTACCGATGTGACATCTATGAAATTTGGAGATGTAGATAATGACAATGATCAAGATATTTTTATATCAGGCCTGAACCCATCGAGTAACAAACTATATCTAAATAATGGTTTAGGTGTTTTTTCTTTAGACATAACAGCATCTTTTCCTCCTATTTATCATGGAGATTTTGATTTTGGAGATCTTGACGGTGATGGGGATCTTGACATTTTAATGGCAGGAAAAAATTTTAACTTAAATTTTGGGACTCCTGTCTCTATAATTTTGGAAAATAATGGGGCGGGTATATTCACCGAATTACAGGGAAATACTTTTACCGGAGTGGAGTACAGTAAAGTTTTAATATTCGATATTGATAATGATAATGACCAAGATGCTATTGTTGCTGGTACTGAAATTAGCGGGACTAAAACGGTTAAACTTTATATTAACGACAGCCAAGGAAATTATACTATGTCGACTAACTCATCTTTTGACTCTCTTGGTGTAAATTCCATTTCAAATGCAGATTTAGAATCTGATGGTGATACGGACCTCTTAATTAACTATCACGATGGTAGTACTAGACTTTACATAAATGATTCAATTGGAAACTTTACGGAACTGTCCCCTTCTTCGTTTGAACCAGTAACTGCTGGAGAATGCATATTTGTTGACATAGATAATGACGGGGCTAAAGATGTTATTTGTTCGGGTGCTGGTGGCAATAATGCGAATGGAGTCGTAAGTTTTGTTTATAAAAATAATGGAGATGCTACCTTCTCCTTATTAGACTCTTTGGTTGGAGCTTATGGTTCATCTATAGGAACTGCAGATTTTAATAATGACAATTTTATAGATCTTATAATTATGGGCAATACCAATGATTTTGATCCAAACAATATGCATACCCTAAGTAGAACCAGAATCTATCTTAATACCACTTTGGATTTGACTATTACTCAAGTAGACAATTTACTTAGTGCTAACAATAATGGAGCTGGCATTACATATCAATGGATAGACTGTGCTGATGGTTCTGAAATTGCAGGTAGTACTGCTCAAACATTTAAGGCAACTGCAAACGGCAATTACGCTGTTATCATTAATGATAATGGCTGTATTGGCACTTCCGCATGCTTCTTAATAACTAGTCTTGGGATAATTGAAAATGGTTTTGGAAAAGACCTTTTACTCTACCCCAATCCTACAAGTGGTAATTTCTCAATAGATTTAGGGGGAATACTTGAGAATATAACCATCAACATAACTGACTTATCTGGAAGATTAATTCAGACTAAAACATATTATCACAGACAGTTAATAAACTTAATATTAGATGAATCTGCAGGTGTATATATCCTGTCAATTGAATCAACAGATAAAAAAGGGTCCTTTATACTAATAAAAAATTAAACGATTTGACAACATTGTATAAGTAATCATAGTCCCCTATCGGCAGACTACGCTTCTTATACAAACCATTGGCGTTAATTAAAAACCAACAAACCTTATCGAAAATTTAATAAATCATATTACAAATTTCATCCCTATTTCAACCGAACTGAAAAATCGTCTTGAATCAATTTGTCATATTGAAATTTTTCCTAAAAATTATTTCCTTCATAAACCTCAAAGAATTTGTTCAACTACTTATTTTATAAATAAAGGACTTACAAGAATTTACTACAAAAAAGGAGACAAAGAAATAACAGACAACTTTTCAGCAGAAAATGAATGGATCACTTCGATTTATAGCTTTCTTAAAATCATTCCCGACCATTTCCATATTCAAACTATAGAAGAAACTGAACTCGTTAAAATCTCATTAACCGACCTTGAAGAATGCTTTCAAGATTTTCCTGAAATGGAAAGATTTGGGAGAATGCTGATGTCAAAACTCTTTTTGGAACAATCCGAGCGTGTCATCTCACTTCAGTTTAACTCTGCAAAAGAACGCTACCATTTCTTTGAGAAATCCTCAAAAGACATATTACCAAGAGTACCACTTGGAATGTTGGCATCCCATTTAGGAATGACACAAGAAACATTAAGTAGGGTCAGGTCTACAAAAGAAACTTTTTGATTTAAGTCAAATTTAGGAATTGTTATTATCAATACCTTTGACCACAAAAAACAAAATGACAAATAAATCTTATGGTATAATCGGAATTGTAACGCCAATAGTGTTTTTGGCTACCTATATAATTATGTCATCAATTCGTCCAGAATATTCAATGTTTACAAAAGCAATTAGTGAACTTGGTTCGCTCGATGCATCAAATAAATGGTTTTGGAATTCTTTTGGCTATATTCTTACAGGAATTTTAATCTCTATTTATGCGATTGGACTTTATAAAAATATCACTTCCACAAAATCAAGCAAATTGCCTCTTTACGGAATTTTATTGAGCGGTGTATTTATGACAGTATCGGGAATATTTCCTAGCGATTTTGACAACCGACAATCAACGACAATGCTTTTGCATTCAGTTGGAAGTTTTGGTAGTTATATTTTCTTTTTAATTGGAGCTTTTACTTATCCAAAACAAATGCGAAAAAGCGAATATTGGAAACAGGCAATTAAACCAACATTAATTTTCACTTGGTTGACAATATTATTTGGTAGTTGGGCATTTATATTTCCAAACATCCCTGCTCTTGGACAAAGAATTGTGTTTTTCTTTTATTTTTTATGGATATTTTACACAGGCATCAAACTTTTCAATCATCGGAAAGAAAGCCCAGTTACTAACACCGTATAAAATTAATTTCTTGGTTCTCTTCTACTTACGAAAATCCTCTCGGATTTTCTATTCAGTTTTTATTTGCTAAATTACGTGCTTAAACGACGCAACTAATCTTATAGAACAACGCAGTGCATTCAAGAAAAACCACCTTCATTTCAAATTATAAGTAAACATTTAGCATTTTAATTATCAAAACGAGTAGATCTAAAGTGCAATGGGTGCTATGCCCTACAAACCAACTGCTGTAAAATTTAAATAAAAGCAAACCAAAATCAGGTATTTATACCTATTGACATTAAACTCCGATGCTTCTATATTTACGAATAAGGAACCCCTTTTATGATCCAGCATACAAGAAACACAAACCAAAAGCTAGAACACTACCAATACCCTAAGCGTTAAACTAAAGAGTGTTTTATACAGGATGGGGGAGTGCTTGGTGCATCAATTGGTTTTTTTACCATTGCCTGTAAAAAATAATTCGAGTGAATACGGGAAACCGTAATAAAAGAAATAGCATAAAGAGTATTTTTAAACATTACAAAGCTGCCGGCACGCACGTGGCACGAAATAATTTTAATAAAAACATCATAAACCTTTTAGATTTGTGATGATATAATAGAAATAAACGTCATATGGTGTTTATATACATGTTATGCATAAGCGAAAAACACAACCAAAATTCAATAATTAGGCAAAAAATAAAATAATTAATAAAACATTTTTTTTATTAATAAATGTAAAGTATATTTGTCTTTATGTAAAGTATATTTATATTAATGGAAAATATACTTAATGTTTAATAAAAATGTAAAATTAATATTATGAATGTAAAATCAATAATGGAATGCGAAAGAAGAAGCCTTGAAAAAATGAAAAAGTATCAGTTACCCAATAAATTTAAAAAAATTGGAATAGGCATCATTGTTTTATCTACAGCAACTATAATCACAAATAAATTATCAATAGACAATATTGATTTAACACTAACAGCAAAATATGGAATACTTTTAGGGTTATTAGTTGTTTCTATATCCAAAGAGAAAATAGAAGATGAATTAATAACAAATTTAAGAATGCAATCTTATGCTTTTGCATTTATTGCAGGAGTTCTAATTGCATTATCTAATCCTCTGTTTTCTTATATAGCAAATACAGTTTTCGAAAAACAACAAGAAAATTTTCAGGGAATGGGAGATTGGCAAGTATTATGGATTTTATTGAGTGTTCAAGTCTTTTATTTTGAGTTTTTAAAGCGAATGAATAAATGAAAAATCGACTAAAGATTGAAAGAGCAATATTAGACTTGACACAAGAAGAACTTGCGAATAAAATTGGAGTATCACGTCAAACGATAAGTTCAATTGAAAAAAATAGATATATACCTTCAACTGTCCTATCACTAAGACTTTCAAGCCTATTTAAAAAACCAGTTAATGACTTCTTTGAATTGGATGAAAATGAAACAGCCAATGCATAACACTGTATAAAAAATAATAGCGGTTTTAGTGCTAAATTCAAAGTGAGTATCTTTGAACTAAGCTTGGTAATAGAATGAAAGGTAAGTACCTTGAAATCCGCTACTATTCTTATACCAACCGTTGTAGGTAATTAAAGAAAATGATAGTCTATAAATATAGAGGAGCAAATTTCGAAAGAGATTTAAAGTCTCTTGAAAAAAATTTCTACTGGTCACCTAAATTTGATGACTTAAACGATCCTTGCGAAACATTAATCAATACTACCCCTTTTAAATCTCAATCTAGAACTTTTGCAAAAATATTCGGAAAAGAAAAATCTAAACAGTTTTTAGAAGTTGAAAAAGCTGCTCACAATTTATTTGAAGTAAAGAAAAAAGGAATTGGAATATATTCTTTATCAAAGACTTATAAAGACGAGTTACTTTGGGCACATTATGCAGACAGTCATAAAGGATTTTGTATAGAATATGATTTAGAATTATTAGCAAATAGTTATAAGGCATTTGAGACATTTTCTTTTCCTGTTATTTATAATAAAAAACCACCTGAATATGGAATTCGTGATATAAATAATACTAAAGGACATCAAGTCGTACAAAAATTAGCTGGCTACAAATCGAAAAGATGGAATTACGAACAAGAACATAGAATTGTTACTGGATTTTATGGAGAACATCCATACGAACCTAATTGTCTTAAATCAATCTATTTTGGTCTAAATATGGACGAATCTGAAAAAGATTTAATGATGGACAGATTGAAAGGAAGAAACATTCAGTTCTTTCAAATAATTCAAAAACATAATTCATATGAGTTTGATGCTATCAAGGTTAATGATTTAACAAAAGAGAGACATACCTATCTTAAAGAAATACCATCAGAAAAAACTGGACAGAATCCGATTAAATATAAATTTATTAGCAAAGTTTATATTAGAGAAATAAAAGCAATGGTCGAAATTGAACTGGAATCTAAAATTAATGAAAAACAATTGAACTGGATTGCTCATCTTTTAAGAAATGATATGTTCAGAATTCCAAAAAGACTTTTTATTTCTTTTAGACTTAAAGGTTTTACTGATGTTAGTGGTTATTGGGCTACAGCTAATTTTGAAGATAAAGAATTAAAAACTTCTATTAATGGTCTCACTATTGAGCAGGAGAAGTTCCTAATCAATGGACTGAAAAATGAAAAAAGAGCAACAATTGGAATGTGGATTGATGAAACACCATATACTAGTTCAAGTATGGTGCTTCTAAATTTGGATGGCGAATTAATTTTAGAAACTAATTATTTTGATGGAAGTAAATCCTCAAAAAAACTAAAATCAACCGAATTAAAAGATAAAATAAGATATGATGATTATGAACCGAATAATTACGGAGAATTTTTTGAAGTTATTGAAAATGGCGTTTTAAATTATTGTTCAGAGGATGGAATATTCCTAATATTGAAACCTTTTGATAAAAAATAACTACCTACAACACCGTGTAAAAAAAATTGCTGGTAAAAGCCTACTTACGAAAATCTTCGCAGATTTTCTTGGTTTGTGTTTTATTTACTAACTTCATTGCTTAAACCACGCAACTCTCCTTATACAAACACGTTGTAGGCAATTCCCCTCTTGTACTCTCCTGAAATAGGTTGACTAAAAATTAAACATTTAATGATAGTCACTTATGAAAACACAAAAAGGACACTGGCAGAAAAAAAAAGTATCAAAAAGTAACTTTAGAGACCAAGTTATTGGTCGTTGACCAAATTCAAAACGGACAAATTACTACAAACTTTGCTTCTAATAAATATGACATTCCCAGAACCACCATTACCTATTGGCTAAGAAAATACAGTACCTTGGTACAACAAAATACTGGTATGAGTAAACTAGATGAAATTAAAAAACTTAAGGAACGTATTGAACAACTGGAGTTTGTAAAAGACTTTCAGCAAGATATCATTGCAGATATGGAAATCATTACTGGAGTCGATATGTCAAAAAAGTCCTTACCCAAAACATTAGCAAAAGAGATAGCACTAAAAAAGAAAAACCTTTTAAAACAAAGTGGATCTATGGATGTTTTGGGATTAGTAAACAAGCCTATTACAAAAGACTTAAAGCGCAACAAATCAAAAAAATAAGCGATCCTAAAATTATTGAAATGGTTAAAAATTATCGCAAAAAGGTAGGACAAAGAAATGAGTTAAAAAACAAGTCTTTTTAGACTAATGTTGAAACAAATTTTTCATCATATGGCCTTCCTGATTTTGCAATAGCGAAGGCCAATTTTTAAATTTGACTCATTTAGGGATAGAACGTGTAAGTTTAAGCCGTGTCAAAAAATAAATCTTTAAATCAACAACCTCGTGGCAAGCGCACGAGGTATGCTTCCGAAAACATATTTTGATTTTGAGGCAAGGCTCGGGGAATTAAACCTTCAATTAGGGCTTAAACTACTACTATCTTATTTGGCTTTGTTAACAATTTTAGCTAACTTGATAATGTATGGATAAAACAAAAGAAACCGCATTAAAACTCGCAGAGAAATTACAAAGCAACCAAACAACTACCGCAAAAAACCCTTTTGCAGATCGGCTTAAAATTATTATTGAGGTTCCTGAATCCAAACATTTTTTAATGAAAATGATGGATGTTACCTTCCGGTCAAAAAATTACAAAAAAATTGCTGACCATGTAATTCATTTGCTAACAACACATAAGAATTATGAGCCTTTATTTACTCCTATAGAGAACCTACTATTAAAGACTTTTACCGTAGTTGGCAGAATAGCACCTTCTTTTAGTGTGCCTATTATGCTAAAAAAAATTCAAGCTACTTCAAGCGATGTTGTGTTTTTTATCAATAGCAAAAAATTTAAAAAACACGCTCAATCAAGAAAAGAACAAAATATTACTTTAAACATAAATCTTATTGGTGAAGCATTGATTGGTGAAGATGAAGCACAAAAAAGAATTTTGGGTTATTTGACGCTATTAAATAGAAAAGATGTGAATTACATTTCTATTAAAATTTCTACCATCTTTTCTCAAATTTCATCATTAGCACACGAAGACACCGTTGATAAACTATCTACCAGATTAGCCATGTTTTATGATGAAATCTTAAAGATTGAAAAAGAAACAGGGGTTCAGAAATTTGTAAACCTAGATATGGAGGAATATGAGGATTTAGAAATTACATTTGATGTGTTTATTAAAACCTTATCCTTGCCAGCATACAAAAACGTTAAAGCAGGAATTGTTTTACAAGCTTATATTCCTGAAATGATTCACTATTACCGTAAATTATATGCTTGGGCAAATAAAAGAGTGAACAACGGAGGTTCTTCCATAAAAGTAAGATTGGTTAAAGGTGCCAATATGGAAATGGAGATGACAGAAGCTTCTATTGAAGATTGGCCATTAGCAACCTACAACTCTAAACCACAAACGGATGCCAATTACAAGAAAATATTAACGGAAATGCTTACATCACAATCTGCAAGAGTCGTCAATGTTGGAGTGGCTTCTCATAATATTTTCGATATTTCT